>JBBSGK010000001.1:0-136270 GCA_038254115.1 Candidatus Levyibacteriota bacterium
AAAAGGCGCGAATATATAGAAAAATTGGAAAAGGCCGCAAGTCTCACGCAAGATGAGGCCACAAAAAAACTTCTTGAAGAAACTGAAAAAGCCGCAAGCGCTTTAATGGCAAAAATCATCAAAGAAAAAGAGGAAGAGGCAAAAGCAACTGCAGATAAAAAAGCGCAGGAAATTGTAGTAGACAGTCTTAAGCACGGAGCGCTGAGTTTTGTTCCCGAATATACTGTCTCTGTAATCAAAGTTGAGGAAGAAGATATAAAAGGAAGAATTATCGGAAAAGAGGGACGCAATATACGAGCGTTTGAACAGGCAACTGGTGTGGATGTGGATTTGGATGAAGAGGGGATTATCAGGCTGTCTAGTTTTGATCAGATACGGCGTGAAGTGGCCAGGCGATCACTTGAGAAACTTCTAAAAGACACAAGAGTCCAGCCTTTCCGAATTGAGGAAGTTGTAAAGCAGACAAAAGAAGAACTAGAAAAAATAATGTTTGAGGAGGGACAAAAATTGGCCTCAGAAGTCCAAATATTTAATTTGCCGGTTGATCTCTACCCTTTACTTGGGCGGATGAAATACAGGACTTCATACGGACAAAATCTACTGGTCCACTCTCTGGAAGTTGCAAAATTGGGTGTGCACATCGCTCATGAGATCGGCGCCAATGTTGACATCGTGAGAATTGGTTGCCTTTTCCATGACATCGGGAAAATAATTGAAGGAGACGGATCACATGTGAAATTGGGAGTTGAGCTTTTGAAGAAATACAATTTCCCGGAACCCATTGTAAATGCTGTCTGGGAACATCATGAGGATAAGCCGTTTTCAAGCGTTGAATCCGTAATAGTCCACGTTGCTGATGCGATTTCAGCGTCCCGCCCGGGAGCACGGTACGAGGATCTTCAGAAGTACGGCCAGAGGCTTACAGAAATGGAGCAAATTGCCAAAAATTATGAAGGAGTTGAGGATGCTTATGCTTTTGAAGCAGGACGGGAACTGCGGGTAATCATAAATCCAGGAAAGCTTGATGATGACCAAACAGTTCTTCTGTCCAGAAAAATTCAGGAGGAAGTAAGTAAATCCCAAGCAGTACCTGGAGAGGTAAAAGTAACTGCAATCCGAGAATTCCGCGCCGTTTTCCCCGAAACATCTATCTCTTGACAAGTCTTCAATTAACTTGTATTGTTAATCTAATCGGAATTATTAGCGTATAGCATTTAGCATCTAGCGTCTAAAAAATAACTAGACCCTAACCGCTAGAAGCTAGACGCTAATCGAAAGGTGGGTGATTTATTTTGACAAAAAAAGAACTAATTGAAATAGTCGCAAAAAAAGCAAATCTTACCAATAAAGCCGCAAGGGACGCAGTCCAAACAACACTCAACACAATCCGAGATTCAATGAAAAGAGGAGAAAAAGTCGTACTTACAGGATTTGGGACATTCAGCATAAGATCCCGCCAGCAAAGAGTGGGACGCAATCCCAAGACAGGAGCAGCGATGACTCTGGCAGCACGTAAAGCACCGGGATTTACTGCCGGAAAAACACTTAAGAAAGCAGTTCGATAATTTAATTTTGACAATAGAGAGAAGTTTCCCTGCAAATGGGAAGCTTCTTTTTGGTATACTTGTTTTATGATAATTAATGTTAAAAACTTAACAAAATATTATAGAGTCCATCAGAAAGAGCCTGGATTGTCAGGTTCCCTTAAGTCTTTATTCAACCGTAAATATTACGATGCCAAGGCGGTTGATGATATTTCATTCTCAATTCAGGAGGGGGAGCTGATCGGTTTTATAGGGCCAAATGGTGCAGGTAAAACGACTACTCTTAAATGCTTATCAGGTCTTTTGTATCCGACAAGCGGAAAAGTTGAAGTTCTGGGGTTTACTCCATTTAATAGAAAGCATGAGTTCTTAAAGAAAATTTCACTCGTCATGGGCCAGAAAAATCAACTTTGGTGGGATTTACCTGCGATTGATTCATTTCTTCTCAATAAAGAGATTTATGAGATATCAGATTCAGTCTACAAAAAAACTCTTGACGAGCTAGTTGAACTTTTGGATGTAAAGGATATTCTCCAAGTCCAAGTCCGCAAATTATCGCTGGGACAAAGAATGAAGTGTGAGTTGATAGCAGCTCTTATTCATAATCCAAAGATCCTTTTTCTTGACGAGCCGACCATAGGACTCGATGTTGTAATGCAGCAGAAGCTTCGGGATTTTGTAAAAGAATATAACGAGCGTTACAATGCAACAATTCTTTTGACTAGTCATTACATGAAGGATGTTGAGCAGCTATGTGAACGGATAATTATTATCGATCATGGAAAGATTCTTTATGATGGAAAGCTTGAGGACATTGTCAAAAAGTATGTTAAGAACAAAACTTTGAGTGTTATTTTTCAAAAGCCGGTTGAAAAAAATAAGTTGGAAAAGCTGGGAAAAGTTCTGGAGATTGATGGACCAAAAGTTATTCTCTCAGTCCCCCGGGAAAAATCAAATCACGTTGCAAGTAAATTGCTTGAGGATTTTTCAGTGGAGGATCTCAACATCGAAGAAGCAAATATAGAAGAAATTATAAGGGATGTATTTACCAAGAAAGCGTCTAGCACCTAGCGTTTAGTTATTTTTCCTATACGCTAAACCCTAACCCCTAGATTCTAAATAAAACTATGCGTTATGTCAGAATTTTTTCACTACATTTTCAAGATCTTTTAGCGCACCGCAGTAGATCCATAGTATATGTTTTTACTTATGTTTTTAATTCTCTCCTTTTCTTAGCCTTTATAAGAGGAGTATTTTCAAAAAATAGTTCGCTTGGCGGTTGGACATTGTCAACGGTTACGAGTTATTATTTTTTACTAATTCTTGCTCCGGCTTTATTAATGACTCATCCTGAGATGCCAGTTCTTAGGGATGATATTGAAAAAGGCGAGCTTGCCGGGCGCCTTCTAAAACCCTTCTCATATTACTGGCAAAGATTTTATCACGAAATTCCTTACCGTATTTTTCAAGGATTATTAGCAGTAGTAATTTATTTCAGTTTGTCAGCGATATTTGGAAACTTTTTAAGATTAAACTTGTCATTGATGCAAGTAGCTTTAATTATAATAATCTTTGTCCTTGCATATATGATTTCGTTTACCTTCAAAATGATCATTGCTATTGTAGCCTTTTGGACCACAGATACCCGAGGTCTACATGAATTGACTGATGTAATAATATTAATTTTTGCAGGTTTTATTGTGCCGGTAAATTTATTACCCGGTATTCTTGAAAAAGCAGCTTATTTATTACCATTCTCGTATATTATTTATTTTCCGGTAATTGCTATTCAGGGCAAGCTATCAGTACTGTCAATGCTCTCCGTCATTTCATCTCAGATAATTTGGCTCTGCATGTTGGTAATTTTTTTTAGATTTCAGTGGAAAAAAGCATTAATACGATTTACGGATTTGGGACACTAAATATGAAACATTACTTTCAAATTTACCTATTACTTATCAAGCTTAATTACAGGCGCAGTATTGCAAATAGAGCAGACTTATTTACCGGTCTTTTCGGGAGTCTTTCCTGGGGAGTTTTTTCTATCGTATCAATTTATATCTTGAGCGCCAGGAGTTCTTCGGTATTCGGTTGGAGCCGCGCAGAATTATTTATTCTAATCGGAGTTTTTAATATTATGGTCGGAAGTACATTCCGAATGTTGTTTTCCCGTAATTTTGAAAACTTTTCAAAATTGATGAGGTATGGAGAATTGGATGGTGTTCTTCTAAAACCGCTTGATACGCAGTTCGCTGTCAGTACGCAGCATATAAGCCTCTATGTAATTATCCGCGCTGTTATTGCGTGCATTTACACTTATATCGTAATTGTCCAATCAAATGCAGTAGTTAGTTTTTTGAGTTTTTTGAGTTTTTTCATACTTGCAATCATTGGACTAATTCTATTGTATGCTTGTTGGTTCTTGGTAATGACATTAACGGTTTGGCTTCCGGATATCTACAATCTTGATGAGATTCTATATTCAACAGATGCACTTACGCGCTATCCTCCCCAAATTTTAAACGCTATGAAGATACTTGTCTTTTATTTATTTTTCCCGTTCACACTTGTTGTGAGCACCCCTACTAAGGCCCTGCTCCATAAATTATCTGTACTCGATGTTGTTATCCTAGTGGGTTTTGCTTGCGGGTTATTATTTATATCCAGGAAATTTTGGAAATTTGCGCTTCGTTATTACACAAGCGCGAGCGGATAAATATGAAAAAATATATTTTGGTTGCAAGAAATATGACAATTGAGATATTTACATACCGTCTCAATTTTGCGATGTGGCGGGCCCGCGTAGTACTAAATCTATTGACTACATATTTTCTTTGGTCCTCGCTCATTCCATCTGGGAGACAATTTTTTGGCTATTCATCATCTATGATGCTTACATATATTTTGGGTTCATATTTTGTAAGCTCATTTGTTCTGTCCACCAGAAGTTTTGGTATGGGGCAAGATATTATTCAAGGCGATCTTTCAAACTTTTTAATAAGACCATTAAATTATTTCGGTTACTGGTTCGCAAAAGATATAGGAGACAAGCTGATGAATATCATTTTTACAATTTGTGAATTTACTATAATAGTACTAATACTAAAACCTCCTTTTTTTCTGCAGCAAGATCCTAGCTTAATATTTTTTAGTATTACAGCAATTTTTTTTGGTATATTAATTTACTTTTTATTTAATATACTTCTTGCCAGCATTGGCTTTTGGAGCCAAGAGGTCTGGGCGCCACGTTTCATTTTTGCGGTTTTAATTAATTTTTTAGCCGGGAATTTATTTCCATTGGATATTCTCCCCAAACCGATATTTGTCGTTTTTCAGGCTCTTCCATTTTCCTATCTTATATATTTTCCTGTAAAAGTGTATCTTGGAAAATTGGGTCAACAATCAATTTTGTTGGGCTTATCAATTTCAATCACATGGATTTTTATATTGTTATTTTTGGTAAATTTTGTTTGGAGAAAAGGACTAAGAGATTACGCAGCTTATGGCAAATAAATATTTTAAAGTTTGGTGGTTACTTACAATCAAATCAGCGCAAACTGCATTTGAATCTCGTTTTGGATCTATTATATTTTTCTTGGGAAAAATAATCCGGATTGTTTTGATGCTAGTTTTTATTATTGTTGTTGTATCTAAAACTAAGCAAATTGCAGGGTATAATATCTGGCAGGTCATATTTTTCTATGCAACTTTCAATTTAATAGATACGATTCCACAATTATTGATGAGGGAAGTGTACCGTTTCCGATCATACGTAATAACAGGGGATTTTGATTATTTTTTGATTAAGCCTTTGTCTCCGTTGTTCCGCGTAATGTTTGGAGGAGCTGACGTTCTTGACAGTTTTGTTATTCTCATTGCGATTGGATTATTAATTTTTTCTTCATCTAATATTCCAGGGATTACGGCAACCGGAGTATTATTATATATCCTGCTCATCCTAAACACTATGCTTATTGCCGGAGCTATTCATATAGCCATTTCCGCCCTTGGAATAATAACTACAGAAGTGGATAGTGCGCTATGGATTTATAGGGATCTAACAAGTATGGGTAGATTCCCTGTCGAAATTTATAGAGATCCTGTATCATTTTTTATCACATATGTTGTCCCGGTCGGAATTATGATTTCATTTCCCGCCAAGGCAATTCTCGGAATTCTTTCTACAACAAGTTTTATAGCGGCCTTTTTAGTAGGGGGAGTATTATTGGTGTTAAGTTTGTATTTTTGGAGATATGCGCTTTCGCAATATTCAAGCGCGAGTAGTTAAGATTGTTTTTAATACTATTTTGGGGTAAAATATGACCGATCCCAGGAAGAAGGATCGCTATACTGCATCAAGAGATGTAGTAAGGAAAGTCCAGACAGGTGTAAGGTCGGGGATGGAGTTTACGCTCCGATTAGTGATAACTAGTGTTCAAGCTTTTATTCCACTAAACGAAGCTTGAAACAGATCTTGAATTGACAAGATTTGAGAGCAACAGAGACGAGTGGATATGAAACGGGCAATCCCACCTGCTGCAACCTCCGAATTGGTACGTTTGAGGCGCTTTACCCGAGTACCTAAAGCTTGAGGGCACCTCGCCGAATAGGCGGGCAAGATGAGTTATATCATCATTGAGATAAATTGCGATTGAGAAACAGAATCTGGCTTACTCTCTTCCTGGGGTTATTTTTAAAGTCTAAGATCCTATAGTTTGATTATTCAATAACAGTATGTTATACTATTGACATATGCCTACTTCAGCAGAAGTACAATCAGGGCGAGATTTAGAAGGTAAAGAGGCACCGATGCAAAAACTTTCTATAAAAGGTCATTTGCTTCCCGGTGCAGATATTAGCGCAACCCATGTTAATAAATTTTTAGTCGGACTCGGACCTGTCTGCGGAATGAATATATTTAATGGTCCTCATGTAAAAACTCCTGATTCCTACGATTCGGAAACTTTCAAGCGGCTTGGCAATAGACCGCCGGAAGATGTAAACGGGGCTGTAATGTGGGATGATTCTGGCGCGCAGATGTATGTTTTTCCTGATAGAAATAATTGGTTTACTCTTGATATCTATACATGTAAAAAATTTGATCCTGCTAAGGCTTTGGGATATGTGTATCAAGAATTAGATCCCAAAGCTGACATGGATTTTGCAGAGCAAGATCACAAAGTTAACACTCCTTGGCAGAGGTTTACACAACCAGAAGGAAGAGTATTGGATCCAGAGAATAAATTTACCCCAGAGATGGATGAATTATTTGATACTGATCTTACTAACGTAAATGAAGTTATTGCAGCTGGGAAACGGTTAGAAGGTATTGTGGGTCGAGCTGTTACAGAAGGGTCTGGTAAACGGTTAGCAGCGACCTATACAAGAGGGCAGAGGGAGCAGCTAAGAGCTCTGCACAGTGATTTTGAAATAGCGGTAGATGACCGGATGATGGATGATGTTCTTTCAGGAGTAGCAACAAGCCCTGACGATTATCCATTCCAGCCAACGTATGACAGATTATCCTTGATGGAAGGACAAGCTGTAGGTGCAGACAATAAAAAACCGATTATGCATATTGGTACCGGATGGCCGGGCACAGCGATTGGATTGTATCGCCAATTTGGAACTCCGGTGAAGTGTATTGAAATTGTTCCGGTTGTTGCGGAAAAATCCAGAAAAGCTTTGGATAAGTTGGGTTTACTCGGAGAAGACAAATTGCAAGTAATCACTGCTGATGGGAGCATGGTTAACCCTGAAGATCATAAAGCAGTTATCATTTCTGCAATGGTCCCAAATGAATATAAGAAGCAGGTAATATACAACATGAGACATTTTGCAGTAGGAAATTCGGAAGATCCATTATTGGTCTTAAGAAAGCCGCAAGATTCTGCGAGAGCGTTTTTCTATCAAGATTTTGGTGATGAAGTAATAGGTGGGGATGCTTTAGTAGATGATACTGGTAAATTATTAAAACCTGAAGATCCGCTCCGGTCTTTAGTATATAAGGTTAGAGGTTTTGCCTCTGTGCGAGAAGGACATGATTATAAGTCAGTTTCAGCACGCGCAAGGTTGCAAAAAGTATAATTCTTGTATTTCTATTCTTAAATTCTCAAGAAAGTGAGAATAGATTTAAGAGATGCGCTTAAAGAGATTGATCAACATTATTAATAGAATAACTCCGCCGAGGAGTTTGCGGAGCCAGTTTATTCCGCTAGTCATTTCCTGATAAGACCAGATGATGAGTGTTGCAGTAAATAGGGTAATTCCAATTTTGTGAAGGGTTCCAGCGGTAAATCTGCCAATAAGAAATCCAACTCCGGCAGCAATTAACGGGGGATTTGGTTTTTGAATAATTGTCATATTTCTTCTACCGATTCCTCAATTTCTTTTTTAATCTCACTACTCAATTGTTTTGCTGATGTGAGTTTTTGGCCCATGCCGGTAAAGCCCTTATTAACATTCATATATTGATTGGATGCATTGCCTATGTGTTTTCCCAGAGTATCGAGTGATTCATTAACTTTTTCATAATCAATTTGGAGGGCTCTTAGTAATTGAAAGACCTGGCGGGATTCAGACTCAATCTTTTTGCCTTCAAAAGAGAGAAGAATTGTCTGAAGATGAGCATAAAGTGTGCTTGGTGAGACAATATATATTCTTCTGTTTTTTGCGTACTCCAGTAGCGATTCCATATTGACCAACTCATAAAACACTGACTCCGATGGAACATACATAAGGGCAAAATCCATAGTGCCCTCATCTGGCAAGATATATTTTCTGGCAATTGAGTCAATGTGTTTTTTTATATCCCGCTCAAATTCTTTTCTATATAGCTTGGTATCTTCTTCTGTTTTTGATTTGGAAAGTTTTTGAAAATTTTCCATGGGGAACTTGGCATCGATTGGCAAAATCCCTGCATCTGTTTTGATGGCAGCATCAACTTTCTCCCCGGATTTAAATGTATATTGCAAGTTAAAGCTGTTTTTTGGAAAAATTTGAGTAATCAAATCTTTAAGGACTTGCTCTCCGATATTGCCGCGGAGCTTTGGGCTTTTAAGAAAATCCTGAAGCTCCTTCATAGACCTGCCTATCTCACTCATCTGCCCGACTTCATGTCCGACGTCACGTATTACAGCTGCCGCTTTATCCAGCCTGTCATTTAATTGTTTGGAATTTTCCTGAAGCGTCCGGACTGTACTAACTGAGCTGGAATCAATCGATGCCTGCATTGATTTAAGCCATTCAAGTAGAGCAGTATCAGGTTTGTCACTTTTTATATCAGATAACTTTTTGTTGAGGAAATATATTATTGCAAAAAAACCAAGAATGATAACGGTTAAAATAGGCAGTAGATTATTCATATATGTATTTTAGCATGAAATTGCAAATTGTACTCCTTGAAAAAATTCTTCCAGATAGCTAGTATATAGAGATGGATAAACAAAAAATATTGTTGATTGAGGACGACAGGTTCATACGGGAAATTTATACATTTACCTTGCAAAAGGCAAATTACAAGGTGCTTACGGCAGTAGATGGGCAGGAGGGAGTTGCGCTTGCAAAAAATAATCCTGATGCGAACTTGATACTTCTTGATGTCATAATGCCCAATATGAATGGGGTTGAGGTATTGCAGCTGCTAAAGGCAGGTGCCGCAACACAAAACATACCGGTGATTCTTCTTTCAAATCTTACTGATGAGAAATTAATAGATGAAGCTATGAAGCATGGCGCTTATGGATACCTGGTTAAAGCGCAGATTGTCCCAACTCAACTTGTCGAGAAGGTAAAAGAGATGATCAAGTTTCATGGAAAAAATAAATCCTAGAAAAGTATAGATGACCTATTGACTGAAATATAATTCGGGATCCGCACTTATCTCTCTCCAGGATACAGGGTGATAGTTATAAAACCCGCAGGCAGCAATCATCGCTGCATTGTCAGTACAGAGAGATTTTTGAGGTGCAAAAATCTTAACTTTTAACTTTTCACTTTTAACTTTCAACTCGTTTCGGAGTGACTGATTGGCTGCCACACCACCCGAAATTAGAATTGATCTTACATTATATTTTACTGCTGCTTTTAAAGTTTTTTTAATTAAAACATCAACTATTGCATCCTGGGTTGCAAATGCCAGATCTCTTACTGTTTGCGGATCAGGCTTAATATTCTTTAAGCTTTGAGAACGGTTTAATTCCTGAACTTTCCGAAGGACTGCAGTTTTTAATCCGCTAAAACTAAAATCCAGATCAGTCGAGCCGACAAGCGGACGGGGGAACCGGAAACGTTTGGGATTACCTTTTTTGGCTTTTTTCTCAATTGCCGGTCCGCCAGGATAGGGAAGACCAATAAGTCTTGCAATTTTATCAAATGCTTCCCCGGCCGCGTCATCCCGTGTGCCGCCGAGGAGTGTAAATATTCCATGTCCTGTCATAAGAAGTAAATCCGTATGACCTCCTGATACAACTAAAGCAATTGCCGGAAATTCAATTTTAGCGTCTAGCATATAGCGTCTAGCGTTTAGTTTTGAGTTTGCACTAATAAAATTAGCGTAGATGTGACCCACCATATGGTTAACTGGAATGATAGGCTTATTCAATACATATCCGATTGTTTTGGCTGTTTCAACCCCAACAAGAAGTGAACCAATCAGACCTGGTCCGTAAGTCAGCGCAATTGCATCAATTTTGTTTAAAGTAGCAAAAGTATCAAAGGTATCAGAAGTATCAAAAGCTTTTTTTAGAGCATCTTCAATAACCGGAAGGATAAATTTTATTTGTTCCCGCGCTGCGTTTTCAGGGATAATTCCGCCTGTTTTAGTGTGAAGTGCAAAAGATGAAGCGATGACACTTGATTTAAGTATCACATTGCTTCCTTGTCCTTCTATGATTGCAGCTGAAGTTTCGTCACAGCTTGTTTCTATTCCGAGGATTATCATGAGGTCAATTATAGCCGATTGGTGAGGCTTATCAAAATTATAGATTTATTTCCAAGTTATCGCCTTTTTTGATATTGTATTTGTCTGAGAGTCCTGCGTTAATTTCAAGAACCTTATTTACATCTCCTCCTGATTTTATAATGGGAGGGTTGGATTCTCCAGATGGAGGAGTGGCATTTTTCTCAATTGATATGATTTTATCATCTTTGATAAAAATAATATCAAGCGGAAATTTCATGTTTTTCATCCAGAAATTATAATAGTCAGTTTTATCAAATACAAAGAGCATTCCGTGATCAGCAGGCAGTGAGTTTCTTCCGGACAGACCTGCTTGCTGTTCTTTTGAAGATTTAGCCGTTTCAATTTTAAAAGTATGGTTATTTATGGTTACTGTATTCGCCGCATTTGTCGTAGTAGTGGAAGTTGTGACATGCTTGGCCGGCGTTTTTTTGGTAGTTTTGGAACTGAATTGGAAAAATACAACTCCCGCAAAAATAACCAGGATAATTCCAAAAATTATGATAAGTTTATTAATACTCATTGTGATAAGTTAAAATTTCAAAATGCAAAGTGCAAAATTATAATTCATTTAATATGTTTACTAATCTTGTCGTCGAACTATTGCTGACTGTTTCAACAACTTCAACAACTCTTGCTCCGATTAGCCTAGATTGGCGTTCTTTATGCGTTTTACTAGAATCTCCTTTTGTAGTAGCGATTATAGCAGGTTTTAGGGAAATTACCAGTCCGTCGTAGTCTTTGTCTTTTTTAAAGACCGGCAATGGAATAATGTAATCTACCATTTGGAGATTAGACAAAATCAGTGCGCGGTCCTTTTGAGCATTTATCGGGCGGTTCGGGCCTTTAATTTTTTTGATATTTTCATCTGATTCCAAAAACACAAAAAGGACATCTCCCTCTTTTTTTGCATTTGTGAGATATGCGATGTGTCCGGCATGGAGAATATCAAAACACCCCCCGGCAAGGACTATCTTTTTCCCTCCGGATTTTAGTTTGTTGCTAATTTGAGTTGCTTGAGGTGGATTAATAATCTTTCCCATAAATTTTATATCTTCGTAACAGTTCCATTGTTGGTATTAAGCTTTATTGTATCACCGTTTTTTAGAATCTCTGTTGCTGATTTCGTCCCAACAATGCAAGGAATACTTAGTTCCCGGCTTACAATTGCAGCGTGAGAGGTAAGTCCACCGGTATTGGTTATGATAGCTAATGCTTTACGCATTAATATAACGAATTCAGGACTTGTCGTCGGGCTGACAAGTATAGATCCTTCTTCAAAATCATCTTGGGGATCAAAAACTATGCTGACTTTTCCTGTAGTTATATTTTTTTTACCCTTACTTGCTACGATGCCTAATAATTGATTTTTTTCTGAGGTGCCTATTTGTTCCTTTGCGAAATTATTCCATGCAACTTCTGCTTCATCTAGCATTAAATTATTTTTTATAGTTGTTCCAATATATGCATGACTACTATTAGTATCCAGCTTCCCTGATTCTAAGGCTGTTATTATATCTTTGTAAAAATAATTTTCAAGAATATCGATATTTATATTTAGCAGAACTGATGCCCTCTTAAGTAGAGTGAATCTATAGAAATGGGTGAGAAGCGAAAGCCCTTTTCTTTTATCCTGCCAAATTATATTTTTCCAAATAAGATTGGACATTTTGACAATATTACCGGGTAAATTATATTTATCTATAATTTTTTTCTTTTCCTCCTTCGACATTTTAATTTTTTGTTTTACCTTTTCTTTTAAGTTCTTATCCAATTCTTTTTTTCTTTTCTCAAAAAAACTTAAGTTCAAAATTTTGGACCCTGAATAATTGTTCTGCAACCAAAAATAATTATTCAGATGTTTTTCCAAATCTGTTGCATTTGATAAATCAATTTCTTCCTGCTGGTTGTATGAGATCTCTTCAGGGGTTGTTAATATCTGGATTGCATCAGTAAGTTCTTTTTTATTTTTAATTATTCTTGAGAGATTTTCTTTTAACACTTCTGTTGACCCGTAATTTCCTAACTCAGCAGGAATTGTCGGCAGCCAAAAATTAACGGCCAACTTATAAAATTCCTGTATGATATTTTTTAAATCAGTTTTGGAAAGTGTATCTATTTTATTAGTCTCTAATTTATTTTGGAAATTCTCAAGTCTCGCAACTGCCATATCAAATTCTTGATGCCACTTAATCATATTTTTGTTCTTTAAAACATAGTCTGTGAATATTTTCATTCCTGATTCTGTCATTTCTTTTTGAACGCAGATCCATACCATTTGTACATTATGAAAAAGTAATAATGTTCCGGGAAAACTTGTACCCAGATATTTTTTAAGCTGTGAGGCAGCATCTACATAATCTGAAAGATAGAATATTTTCCCAGGCATTGGTCCCCAGCGAAAAAGTATTTCGTTGTCCCACGGCGGGAGATTAGTTTTTTCTTTAACGTTTGATGGATCCGGAAGTGTAGTGATTGGTCTTGATTGGGTGATATAAAATCTACCTTTTTCAAATGCCCATTCGATGTCACATGGAAATCCATAATGATCTTCAATTCTTTTACCCAATTTAGTCAATTCTATAACCTGGTTATCATTAAGTGAAAATTTATCTCTTAATTTTTCTGAAACATTAATAGATTTGTTTTTCTTGCCATCAAAAGCGTACATTTTATCTTTACTTCCCAAGTCTTTATTTAGGATTGAAAGTTTATTTTTGTCAACAATGTAATTATCGGGGGTAATTATTCCCTGTACAATATATTCGCCCAGTCCATATCCTGACTCAATTACTATTTCATCTTTATTTCCCGTTACTGGGTTTGCTGTGAATATTACTCCTGACACCTCACTATTAACCATCTTCTGGACAACAACAGCAACTGCCAGATCATCCTTTTTTGTTTTGTTGTCTTTTGCATATGCCTTTGCGCGGTCGGATTTGATAGAGCCAAAACATAGTATAATATTTTCCAGCAAATTTTCCCGGCTTACATTTAAATAACTCTCGAGTTGTCCGGCCCATGAGGCGCTTGAGGAATCTTCGGCAACAGCAGATGATCTGACTGCCACTCTTCCTGTTTTTAATTTATCGAAGGCAGATAAGACTTCTTTTTTAAATGTTTCTGAAAAAGTTTTATCGCTAAAATCTTTAAATGCTTTAGTAGTTACGACAAATCCGGATGGAACAGGTATACCTGCATTTATCATTTCTCTCAAAGATGCGCCCTTGCCTCCCGCTGTTGTAACATCATTTTTTGAAATGTCTTCAAATTTTTTTATATACATCTTATCTAAACGGTTCTTCCGGATTGAGACCTAATTCTGCCCTCACTTTTTTTATTCGCTTTAAATACTCTTCAAAAATATCTGCTTGTTTATGTATTCTATAAAATCCTTCGGCATTTTTATAAAGTGAAGAATCAAGTACGTCAACATCTTTGACTATTTCTACATACGGATCATCCGAAATAATTTCTTTTTCGCTGTGATGGGCAACAGAATTTGAAATTGTTTTTATTTCCTCTTCCGTAAATCCTCCAACATCTCTTAAAATTTTTTCAGCAATTGGGGCACCCTTCGGTCCGTGATTTTTGTACGATCCGGTCGTAATTACATATATGTCATGAAGAGTGGATGCTGTTTCAGTAATTTCTACATTTAGATTTCTTTTTTGGGCGAGGATTCTTGCAATCTGCGTACATCCTGCAGCATGTTTTAATTCAAAGATTATTCCATTCTCCCTTTCTGAATCAGGAATTTTTGATTCAAGTATCATTTGAATTACTTTTCTCTCAACCTTTTCAAATTTTGTTAAATCATTACCTTTATAGTGATGGAAATCTTTATATTGTTTGCTCATTTATGTGAATATTACTCTTTTGTGCCCCGTAAGTAAACCGCTTTCCAAGGGCGGTAGTTGGAGACAAATTTATCATCTGCAATTGTTTTTCCGTCTTTTTTGACACTCCGCGTGAAGTATACATTGGCTCCGCCTGCTGCAAAGTCAATTTGTTTGGTCTGTCCTTTTGGAAGAGTTGGGTCATCCTGGTATTCCGTCTCAGGCGCTGCGGATTGGCTCAAAATTACAGGTTTATTAATTATTGTTTCCCGAGTATCCCTGGTACCAAATAGCTGAAAAGTCAGACGCTGCTCCTGTAAATCTATAACGGTCTGGATCAATATATAATGACCTGTGTCATTTTTAAATTTCAAATCAACACTGGGGGAATAAATCGCTGCATCAATCCCGGGCGGTGAGTCCTCTTCGTAATAACCGACTCTGTAGGCATGCTGATTGCGCTCGACAATAGGCAAGCCTGCATTAAGCGCAGCACGAAAAAGAGTTGTTGAGACTTGGCAGACTCCTCCTCCATCTCCCAAAACAGTTTTCCCGCCAGATATAACATACGCCTGCTTGTATCCGGTAAGAGACGTGATATCTCCGACTGTTTTGACAAAAGAAAAAGTTGCACCTGGTTTAATTAACGCTCCGTTGATTCTGGATGCTGCGAGGTTAACATTGTAAATCCTATTTTCTATCGAATGCCCAAAAAGCGATGTCCCCTCGGCAACAAGCTCTTTAATGCCGTAGTTATTAAGCTTCTCAGTTGAGACTTTTGGCTCAATTATTTTTATAGGGATATTTAATACAAAAACATGAGGTTTACCTGACGCGGCAATAGTATTCATTTCTGATAATATTTCACTCTTCAGTTTTTCTTTATCAAGACCTTTCCCATTTTTGGAGAGCTTGAATGCTACAACACGTCCGTTTTCAAAGTTAAAGAGTCCTTCTACGGGATCAGTATTAATTTTTTTAGATAGGGGTGAAATTAGTTGATCCAATCTTTCTTCCTTATAATGGGTAGCCGGTGGAAGATGTATTCCTCCTACATATGCTTGCAGAACAATACTAATGTCGGAAAGGAGATTTCCCGATCTGCCGATTGTATATGCCTGCTGAGACAAAAGATCCTCATCGTAACCGAAATCTATTTGTTTTGCAGAAATTGTTGCTACTGTGTCATCTGAACTAAGGGTAAAAACGCTTTCCTGAATGTCTTTATTTTTTTTGGCAAAGTAGTTTTTTATTTTTTCCCGACTATCACCCCCGAATTCGGTCCCGTTTACGTAAACACCTTCATAAATCTTGTCTGTATAATTTGTACGGTATGAAAGATAAATAAAGCTCACAAAGAAGAAAAAACCTATTATTATTCCCAATGCAAACCAAAATGTAATTTTTGCAAACCTCTTGAATGGTTTTTCCTTTGCTGGAGGTGCTTTTTTAACTTTTATCTTCTTAGGCTTTGATGAAACCGTTTCCATATTTGTGGTAAAGGTATTATACTATAAATATCGACTATTATGGACGAGAATGTAGTATTTGATCCTGAAAATAAAAACGCTCAAGAGTCTTCACAGGCGAATGTTGTTGTGAAGCAGCCAGTAGACACAGTTCCTCAGCAAACGACAGCTGACACGCCTCAGAATGTTGAGGTAGCCCCCGTTACATCAGCAAATCCGGGACGAGATACGGGTGATGTTCCACCCAGTGATCCGCCGCCGATAAGATCAGGTATATCTGGAGGCGGAATTTTGAAAAAAATTATTATTGGCGTAATTATTTTAATAATTCTAATTGTTATTATTTTCATTTTTATCCCTAAAGGAAATGGCAATAAAAAAGCAAAACTGGTTTGGTGGGGATTGTGGGAGGATCAGGCAACCATGCAGCCTTTAATTTCAGATTTTCAGAAAGCACACCCCAACATTACTGTTGAATATATCAAACAAGACCCAAAGCAATATAGAGAAAAACTTATGACACGGATTAAAAATGGAACAGGTCCGGATATTTTCCGTTTTCACAATACCTGGGTTCCAATGCTTTCTGATGTATTATCGCCGTTATCCTCAGATGTAATAACTGCCTCTGAATTTAAAAAGAATTATTATCCTGTTATGCAAAAAGATTTAACCCAAAATGGGGGAATTTATGGGATTCCATTGGGTGCAGATTCTCTAGCACTTTTTGTTAACACAGATATTTTAGAGAAAGCAGGAGTCTCACCCCCCCCAAATTGGGTCGATTTTATAACAGTAGCCCGCGCTCTTACAGTAAAAGACCCGGAAACAAAAAAAATAAAAACTGCCGGGGCAGCCCTGGGTACATATGGGAATATAACGCATGCGCCAGATATTATTTCTCTTCTTTTTATCCAACAAGGTGTTGATATAAAGAAATTTCCATCTTCAGGAGCTAACCAAATTGAAGCTCTTGATTTTTATACTAAATTTGCCAAGGGAGATAATACCGTTTGGGATAGCACGCTTGATGAATCTATTCTCGCTTTCGCCCGGGGAAATCTTGCTATGTACATTGGTTTTTCATGGGATATATTTAGAATCAAAACTCTCAACAAGGACCTTTCATTTAGTACTCATCCGGTCCCGCAACTTGTCGGTCAAAAAGCAACTCTTGCAAGTTATTGGGTTGAGGGTGTATCCGCAAAAAGCCCAAATCAAAAAGCGGCATTGCAGTTTATGCAGTATTTGAGCAAGAAAGAAACAGCCCAAAAGTTTTATAGTACAGTTAGCAAAACCCGCCCATTTGGAGAACCTTTCCCGAGGCGCGACTTGGCAGCCTCATTAAAAGATAATAAGCTGGTATATCCATTCGTAACTCAGCTTGAAAGCGCTTCATCTTCGTATTTTGCAAGCGATACAAATGATGGAGAAGGAGGTATAAATTTTCTTGTGAATACTTATCTTGGAAACACTGTGAACGCAATGGTCAGTGACAATAGTTCGCCTCAAACGGTTGTTGAGACACTAGACAAGGGAGTTGGACAGGTTTATCAAAAATATGGAATACAATAATCAAGCACAGGTTTTGAAAGCCATTGACTCAGCGTGGCGTGCCCGCCTTGCTGCGAGGCGAGCAATCCTAAAAACCCTTTTATATAGCGATATTTTTGATTTTCCACTGAGTCGTATTGAGCTGTGGGAGTTTTTAGTAGCAGATAGAGATATAAGAAAAGATGTCTTTGAGCAAGCACTGGATAATTTATTACAAGTTGGATCCATTAGTCGCCGCGGTCAGTACTATTGCTTAGATGGAAAAATAAAAAATATTGAAAAGAGACTGAAAAATCTTCCGGAGGTTTCGAAGAAGTTGTTGATTGCGCAAAAAGCCGCGCGTTTCTTATCTTTTGTTCCGACAATCCAATTTATTGGAATAAGCGGGGGGCTCGCTATGCTAGACGCTGGAGAACAGGATGACATTGATTTTTTCGTAATTGTAAAAAGAAAAACAATTTTTATTACCAGGATTTGGATATTGGGGATACTTCAAATGCTAAAACTTAGAAGGACAAGGACAGATAGTAATCCGGCAGATAAAATTTGCGTTAATTTTATGCTTGATGAGGACAACCTAAACTTTTCTAAAGAAAAGCGCGATATTTATATAGCTCACGAGATTGTTCAAGTAAAACCGCTTTTTGAAAGAGATAATACATATTCAAAATTTCTGAGAGCAAATACTTGGGTAAAAAAATTTTTTCCAAACTCTCAGCCACAACACTCTTACCTTTTGCGCAAAAACTCCGCGCTTCATGACTGTTTTAAGACATTTACTTTTCTTCTCCAGTTCAAGCCGTTTACCAATTTATTAAAATGGGCTCAGATCAGGTATTTAAAGAGGCATCAAACTATTGAAAAAGTCTCAGATCGCAGCATTGCATTTCACCCAAATGATTATAGGGTACAAACCATTAGGAAAATGAACCTAAAGCTTCGGCAATTAGGTTTATTGACAAACTTCTGAATATTATTTATACTTTCACAGAATTAGCTTAGCTATTCATTTATTCCCTCCATCATTCAGTGTTGAGGGATTTTTTATAAATAATTTAATATGAGCTTGAGCAATAAAAAAATTTATTTGACTCCAAAGGGTTTGGAGGATCTTAAAAAAGAATATGACCAGCTAGTCACGACACGGCGTAAGGAAGTTGTTGAAAGACTTTCCTCAGCCCGCGAGATGGGGGATCTGTCGGAAAATGCAGAATATACTGCGGCCCGTGAGGAGTTGGCATTTATTGATGGGAGAATTGAGGAGCTTGAGATGCTTTTGAAACAAGCTGTTGTTATAACTGATGCAGGTCACCACGGTGGAAAAATTGTTGATCTGGGTTCAAAAGTGACTGTAAAGGTAAAAGATAAAGAAGAAATCTTCACTTTGGTGGGTGAGTGGGAAGCTGATCCTACTGATAAAAAGATATCTCACGAATCACCACTTGGGAAAGCGCTGATTGGGAAAACTGTTGGGGATGATATTGAAGTCGAAGCTCCTGCTGGCAAAATGGTCTACACAATTGTTGAGATAAAATAATATATTTTTTTAAACATTGACCTCATAACTCCTAAGATTTATAATACAAACACCTAAAATATGGACCGTGATATTGAAAAAATCAAAGCCTATACCCGCGCCGCCAATTATTTGACGGTGTCACAAATTTATCTCAAAGATAATTTTCTTCTCGATAGGCCTCTAAAACCTGATGATATCAAGCCGAGACTTGCCGGACACTGGGGGACTTGTCCCGGGGTTAATTTTGTTTATGCGCATTTGAATCATCTTGTCAAAAAGCACAAGCAATCATCAATTTTTGTTCTGGGGCCGGGCCATGGAATGGGAGGGCTTCAGGCAAATTTATTTCTTGAGGGAACACTGCAGAAGTACTACAGTGAGGCTAAGCGGGATGAAAAAGGAATTGGATACATTTCAAAGCGGTACACATGGCCATATGGATTTTCAAGCCACAGCAGTCCTGAGACTCCAGGATTAATACTTGAAGGCGGGGAATTAGGCTACTCGTTATCTAGCGCTTATGGTGCTATTCTGGACAATCCCGATTTGCTTGCTGCATGTTTGATAGGGGATGGGGAAGCCGAAACAGGCGCAATTGCGGGAGCGTGGCATATCAACAAACTGATTGATCCTGCAACCAATGGCGCTGTCTTACCGATCCTTCATGTTAATGGGTATAAAATTTCAGGTCCTACAATCTTTGGCCGGATGAGTAATAAAGAGCTTGAGGAATTATTTAGCGGATATGGGTATGAACCATTTTTTGTTGAAGGCAAAGATTTGGATGAGCAAATGTATAAAACTCTTGAGATATGCTATCAACGTATCAAAAATATCCAACAAGTTGCCCGGGGTATTAATCCACCATTTAAGCCCCGTTTCCCAATGATTGTTATGCGGACTCCAAAAGGGATGACAACTGTTAAAGAGTTAAGGGGGCAAAAAATAGAAGGAACTATTCTTTCACACCATGTTGTAATGCCTACTGTTAAAGGCGATGAACACGAACTTCAAGCGCTTGAGGCATGGCTTAAGTCATATCATTTCGAAGAATTGTTTGATAAAAAGAAAGGCTTTTCACAAGATATTCTGGACAACATTCCACCAGACAAATTTTTAATTGGTGACAATCCTCATATGTTCGGAAAAAAATACAAGCCTCTTATTTTGCCAAAAAGTAAAGAATTAGAAAAGGCGGTTGCAACACCAGGTGAGATACAGTCAAATTCCATGCGTATGGCAGGAGTTTATCTGAAAGAGATTTTTACGCTTAATAAAAAAGAAAACAATTTTCGCCTGATGTCACCTGATGAGACTTATTCCAATCGGCTTGATAATGTATTTGAAGTGACTGGGCGGGCATGGGTTTGGCCGCATGAGGAAGGGGATCGCGATATGACTAGGTCGGGTAAGGTCATGGAAATGCTTTCTGAGCAAAACTTACACGGGCTTGCTCAGGGATATACGTTAACTGGAAGACATGTTGCATTCACTACGTATGAAGCTTTCGCGCAAATTTTTGCCAGCATGGCACACACTTATCAAAAGTTTCTTAAATATGTAAGGAAAATGCCATGGAGACAGGATATCCCCAGTCTTAATTATTTTATAACCTCAACCGTTTGGAGGCAGGAACGAGATGGTTATTCTCACCAGAATCCGGGGTTTATCTCCGGCATGCTTGAGAAGCATAATGATTTTATCAAAGCCTATTTTCCGGTTGATGATAATAGTATGCTAGCAACACTTGACGAAACAATGGCTTCAAAAAATCAGATAAATATTATAACTGCCGGTAAAACACCAGAACCCCGTTGGTTGACATATGCACAAGCAAAAAAATCACTTGAGCAGGGTCTTTCTACGTGGGAATTTGCGAGTGATGAGAATCCACACATTGTTTTGGTTGGAGTTGGAGATTATGTGACCAAAGAGGCAATGGCTGCAATTGAGACGATTAAGTTGGATGCTTCAGAGATTAGAATTCGATTTGTAAATATTGCCCGCCTGCAGGCTGCTTGTGAATGCGAGGATGAATTTCATCCTCAAATTCCTGAGGCTGAAAAATACTTCACAGTTGATAAGCCGGTGATTGTCAACTTTCATGGATATCCTGAAGCCATGCAGTCAATATTGTTTGGTGTCAAGAATCCTCAGCGTTTTTCAGTTCATGGATATAACGAATGGGGAGGAACAACGACGCCTTTTGATTTGTTAGTCCGAAACAGGACAGACAGATATCATTTGGCAATTGAAGTTGCTGAGACTATGGCAAAAGAGGAAGTCATAACGCATGAGAAAAAAGAAGTGTTGATTAATAAATACAAAAAAGCTCTGTCAGATCACCATGATTATATTGTGAAAAATGGTTGTGAGCCAGCAGAAATTGAAAATTGGCAATGGTTAGGAAAACAGTCAGAAAAAGTGACAGTAAGTGAAATAAATCATAATGAAATTTTAAAAAGTGCCCGCACAATTGCATTTATTGGTTTGTCAGATAATCCCGAGAGACACAGTAACCGGGTAGCGAAATATTTCCAAAATAAAGGATATCGGATCATTCCGGTTAATCCAAATGTTGAGGAGGTACTGGGTGAGAAATCATACAAAACTTTTACATCAATTCCGATAGATACTCATATTGATATAGTAGATATTTTCAGAAAGCCTGCGGATGCAATAGCGCATATGAGGGAAATTGTTGAGCGGGGAGGCATAAAAACGGTCTGGCTTGCAGATGGTGTAAATAGTCCGGAAGCTGAAGATTTCGCAGAGGATTATGGTCTTTCTATGGTTACTAATTATTGTATAATGGATGCATACAAGGATCTGGAAAAACAAAAAATTATATGAGTGACAAAGGAAAAATTATAACTAAAGATCTTAAAAAATTTGCTAAATCCCCCAATCTTTCCGATTACGATAAAACTTATAAATCCTTTTCCTGGGAAAACGCAGCAAAAGAAGAAATAGAATTTTTTCCGGACGGCACTCTAAATATTGTCTACAATTGCATTGACCGTCATGCAAAAGGCAAGCGGAAAAACAAGGTTGCTTTACTTTTTGAAGGAGCAAAAGGTGAGAAAGAAAAATACACGTTCTCTGATTTAAAAAAACTTATAGATAAATTTGCAAATGTTCTTGTTTCAAAAAATGTTAAAAAGGGAGATAGGGTTTTTATCTTTCTTCCTCCAATTCCTGAGCGCTATGTTGCATTCCTCGGGATTTTAAAAATGGGGGGAGTTGTCGGTACTATGTTTTCAGCTTTTCAGGAAATGGCGCTTTTGGACCGTCTATCAGACAGCGGTGCAAAAGTAGTGATCACCAACTCCGCTTTATATCCACGCATTGAAAAGATCTGGAAGGACTTGCCTGATTTAGAGAAAATAATTATCGTTGACCGGGGGGGGGATGACCTGCTGGAGGGAAAAAATATTGTTCATTATAAAAAAGAAATGGATGCTGCACCGGATGATTTTGAGATAGCGCATATGAAAAAAGATGATTATTCATATATGTTATATACATCTGGCACTACAGGGACGCCAAAGGGAGTAATGCACTCTCACTATGATATTCTTCAGGCAATTGTTACTACAAAATATGTTCTGGATGTTCAGGAAAATGATATATATTGGTGTACTGCCGACATCGGTTGGGTTACAGGTGTTGTTTATGCAACCCTTGGACCTTGGGGATTGGGGGTAACTCAGGTATTGTTTGAAGGAAGATTTAGCCCTGATGCATGGTACAAGATTATGCAGGATTATAAAGTTACCCTGTGGTATACAGCTCCTACTGCCGTTCGGATGCTGATGGGATCAGATGTGTCTCCCAAAAAATATAATTTATCGAAATTAAGAGAAATTTTTAGTGTAGGTGAACCTCTAAATCCTGAAGCGATTTGGTGGGGACTTGAAGCTTACGGTTTGCCATTTCATGACACTTGGTGGCAGACAGAACTCGGGGGAATATCAATCACTAACTATCCGGTTATGGATGTAAGACCGGGTTCTATGGGCAAACCTTTGCCCGGGATAAAAGCTGCAATTATTGATGATAATGGGAAAGAACTTGAAGATGGTGAGGAAGGGCATCTGGCACTTTTGTCATCCACAATCTCTTCGCTTATGAAAACAATCTGGAACAACAAAAAAAAGTTTGATTCCTATTTTATTGGCAAATGGTACATCTCAGGAGATAAAGCATTCCGGGATAAAGATGGTTATTATTGGTTTGTCGGCCGTGCCGATGATGTGATCAAAACATCAGGTGAGCGGGTCGGGCCATTTGAGGTTGAGAGCGCTCTCGTTTCCCACCCTCATGTAATTGAGGCCGGAGTTATCGGAAAGCCTGATGAGGTAAGGGGCGAGATAATCAAAGCTTTTGTTGTTACAAAGCCCGGAGTTGAGCAGACTGAAGAGCTGAAGGAAGAGCTGAAACTGCATGTAAAAAAACATCTTGCGGGACACGCATATCCGCGGGAAATTGATTATATTGATAAACTGCCGAAGACAAGATCAGGAAAAATCATGAGACGTGTTTTGAAAGCAAAAGAACTGGGACTTCCAGTTGGTGATACCTCAACGCTTGAGGATTATTAACCACACATGAACTTTATCCACGAAAAAGCAATATTGAAGGTGATGTAACTCTCGGAGAAAATGTCAGCGTTTGGCCCTTTGCATCAATTCGTGGGGACGAAGGGCAAATCATAATTGGGGAAAATACAAGCGTTCAGGATAATGTCACAATTCATGGAAAAGTAAAGATTGGAAAAAATGTGACAATCGGTCATGGCGCAGTAATTCACGGAGCAAAAATAGGCAGCAATGTGCTGATCGGTATGAATAGTACTATTCTTGATGGAGTTGAGATTGCGGATTGGTGCATAATCGCTGCAGGAAGTGTCCTAACACCCAAGACAAAAATTGAAACAGAATCGCTCGTCATGGGAATTCCGGGCAAAGTCACCAGAAAACTCGAGCAAAAAGACAAAGACCATATAGTCTCCGCATACAAAAATTACCTAACCAAAATCAAAGTGACACAAAACTATTAAATATCTCCATTGTATCTCATTGTATGACATGGTATAATCCATTTCATGCCTAAACAGATACTTACCATCAAACAAGCGGCGAAATTACTTCAAGTTGATCCCAACACTATTTATCGCTGGGCAAGATCCGGAAAATTTCCGGGATCCAAGATTGGAAAAGAATGGAGGGTCCTGCACTCGGATGTAATCAAGTTTATCGAGTCCAACAAAAAGAGAACGCAATTTCTTTCAGAATCCCAAGAAGCAGAGCTGATAACAGCACTTGTCGGAAGACGCGAGATTCCTCTCAAATTTGAGTATATTGGCATAGGAGCCGAAAGATATGTTTCACTGTCATTTCCCAATGTTGGAGGCGGATCAGAGTTTGATATTATCCTAGATAATAAGAAAAAGCTCTCATCATTTTTGGGAAAAAGACCCTTCAATTTATTAGATCTTGGTTCAGGGGATGGAAAAAAAGCAGCATTTTTTATAAATAATATAAATAAAAGTACCTCAGGATATTTCGCATTGGATATAAGTTCGAGAATGCTTGCGATTGCAACAAGTAATATAGAGTTGTCATTTCCAAATTTACCCCATGAAACATTCATAGGGGACTTTGAAAACGGGAATATTGCACAGCAGACATATTATCTGCAAAGGAGATATCAAAATAATAATCTTATTTTATTTTTGGGAAATACGATCGGTAATCTTCCAGATGCACATAGGGTACTTATGAATTTACGGGATAGTATGACTGAGGAGGATTATCTATTAGTTGGTCTTGCTTTCTATAACCCAAACAATATTCCTTTGGAATCATATAACAGTGAGAGGGTTAAAGACTGGTTATGGAGTGTGCCTCAAAAAATAGGAATAACTTCAAAAGATGCAAAAATTTATGCATCATACAACAAGCAAAGACGTCAAATTGAAATGCAACTTGAATTCGATAGAGATTGGGGACAGACTTATGGATTAAATCTCCTATCGTTTAATGAGGGACAAAGAATAAGGTTGGCTATTTCGAGGCGATTCACAAAAGATGATATTTTTGAGTTGTTTGCCGGGGCTGGATTTAAAATAGAGCTATTAACACACGATAAAGATAACGCGCTTGTTCTTGTCCGCCCCCACACATGGGAGAAGAAAATTTAGTATAATTAGATACATTCCTTATGCAAATTCAAAATGATTTTCCTCTTAAAGACGTTCTATTTTATAAAATAGGCGGTATTGCAAAGTATTTTATAACTTGCGAGAATAAACAGGACATAATTGACGCTCTTGAGTTTATAAAAACAAAAAATATTAACAAAGTTTTCGTTCTAGGTCTTGGGTCAAACTTGATTTTTACAGATGATTATTTTGATGGGGCGGTTATCCAGATAGGGCAAGGGCGCAATAGTGCAAATGAGATTAAAGTTAACCCAGATGGGTTGGTTGAGTGTTTTGCCGGTGAAATTTTGGATAATGTTATAAAGTTTGCGCTTGACAATAATTTGCTGGGTCTTGAGTGGGCAGGGGGACTACCCGGAACTGTGGGCGCTGCAGTACGCGGGAATGTCGGCGCATTTGGCGGGGAGATAAAAGATAGCATCGTATCTGTTGATGTTTTGGATTACTCAACTGAACAGCCGGTTCTCAAAACATTAACCAATCAAGAACTGCAATTTGTTTACCGCGGAAGCATAGTCAAGACACACAAAAAAATGGTAGTCATTACCGCCTATTTTAAATTACAAAAAGGTAGTAAAGAAGACACAGAAAAAGCGCAGGAAGTTTACGATAAAAATAAGCAATTCAGAAAAGATCACCATCCTCTTGAATATGCCAACTGCGGATCTGTGTTTAAAAATCTGAGAGATAAGGAGCAAATAAAAAAAGTTTTGTCAATCTATCCTGATCTACGCGAAAATGTTGAAAAAAAATGGTATGGAAAAGTGGCAGTTGCAAGTCTGATTGAAAAATTAGGTTTGAAGGGTTATCAAATAGGAGATGCACAAGTTTCAGAAAAGCACGCGTTATTTATTGTAAATTTAGGCAAGGCAAAGTTTGATGACGTTCTCCAGATAATTGCACATGTTCAGCAAAAATTCCAAGATACTTTTGGATTCGAGCTCGAGATTGAGGTTGAGATAGTAAATTAAAACTTGTCACGAGCACATGTATCTGATAAAATAGTAAGTAATATGATAAGAAAAATACAATTCAGCTCAGAAACAAAGAAGCGCCTTTCTTAGGGGGTTTTCTTTGCGTATCAAAATTCACAAGAAACACCCCTCTCCGGAGGGTTTTTTAATAAAAAATTTATGGCAAAAATTAATAAAAACTTTCAAAAATTAAAATCTAGCTATCTTTCTGTTCAAATTAACAAAAGAACAAAAGCTTTTCAAGTAAAACATCCGGGTAGCCAGATATACAAACTGGGCATAGGCAACACAACCGAGCCATTGCCAGGGAGTGTTATTAGTGGGCTTCAGGCAGGTGTTGATAAGCTTTCTGATGTCAAAACATATACCGGTTATGGAGAGGAAACAGGGGATAATAGACTTAGGGAAGCGCTTTCGGAAAAGTATTCTAAAAATGGTATTATACTTGATTTTCAAGAAATATTTATAAGTGATGGCGCAAAGCCGGATACCGCAAACATTCAATCTATTTTTTCAATTGACAGTGTAGTGGCAGTTCAAGATCCGGTTTACCCTGTGTATGTTGAGACAAATGTAATTGCCGGAAGAACCGGAGAGTATGAAAATGGGAAATACAAAGGCCTTGTTTATCTTCCATGTACGAAAGAGAATAATTTCGTACCTTACCTACCGGAAATAAAAGTTGATCTTATGTATTTGTGTAGTCCCAATAATCCAACAGGTGCAGTTCTTACAAAAGAACAATTAAAAAAATTTGTTGATTATGCGCTGAAAAATAAAGCAATTATCATTTATGATGCAGCTTATGAGGCATTCATCAGGAATAATGATTTGCCACATAGTATTTATGAAATTGAGGGAGCTAAAGAATGTGCAATTGAGGTGGGTAGCTTTTCAAAATCTTCCGGCTTTACCGGTGTCCGGGTTGGCTGGACAGTTGTACCAATGGATTTGGTTGGAGAGGATGCAAAAAAAGGTGAAGTAAATGCTTTGTGGGCTAGAAGACAGGTGACAATGTTCAATGGAGCATCAAATATCGCGCAGGAAGGAGCACTAGCAGTGTTATCAGATAAAGGACAGAAAGAGTGTAATAAAATAGTTGCGTATTACATGGAAAATGCACAAATTATAAAAACCGCTTTTGACAATCTGGGATTTGAAGTTTTTGGCGGAGAAAACGCTCCTTATATATGGATTAAAACGCCGGGAAAACTAACATCATGGGAATTTTTTGATAAATTGCTGGATGAGGCACATGTCGTCGGAACACCGGGCTCTATTTTCGGCCCTCACGGCGAAGGCTACTTCAGACTTTCGGCATTTGGACATAGGGAAGACATAGAAAAAGCGGTAAAAAGTATAGAGGAGAAATTAAAAATATGAAAAAAACAATTCCTTTTACAAAAGCGCAAATTGAAGAAGTTATAAAAAAATATCCCACGCCATTTCATATTTATGATGAAGAAGCGATCATTAACAATGCTCGCAAACTTTATAAAGCATTTGATTGGGTTGAGGGATTCAAGAATTATTATGCTGTAAAAGTTAATCCAAACCCTCATATAATTAAAATTCTTAAAGAAGAAGGTATGGGACTGGATTGCAGCTCCCTGCCGGAGCTTATCTTAGCTGAAAAGCTCGGTTTTAAAGGTGATGAAATTATGTTCAGTTCCAATGACACGGCTTATGGGGAATTTAAGAAAGCATATGACATGGGAGCGATAATAAATCTTGATGATATAACTCACATTGAAATTTTGGAAAAATATGCAGGTATCCCTAATATTATTTGTTTTAGGTACAATCCTGGACCACTTAGAAAACATAAAGGTAATGTTATTATTGGCAATCCTGAAGATGCGAAATTTGGTATGACGCGTGAACAATTATTTGATGCATATAAAATAATGAAAACAAAAGGGGTAAAGAGATTTGGTTTGCATGCGATGATTGCATCAAATGAATTGGATAAAAACGCGTTCGTTGAAACAGCTGAGCTTCTTTTGGATCTGGTCGTTGAAATATCAAAAAAAGTAGGAATAAAATTTGAATTTATTAATTTAGGAGGGGGAATAGGAATTCCTCAAAAGCTTACAGAAAATCCAGTGGATCTAGAATTTGTTTCACAAGGTATAAAAAAATTATATCAGCAAAAAATCGTTAAAAATAAATTGGCGTCGCTTAGCATGGTTATGGAAAATGGTAGAGTAATTGCAGGGCCATATGGATATTTAGTAACAAAAGTTATACATCAAAAAAATATATACAAAAAATATATAGGAGTGGACGCTTCAATGGCGAATTTTATGCGCCCTGCAGTATACAAAGCATATCATCATGAGACAGTGCTTGGTAAAGAAAATAGCCCCAGTACAGAGACATATGATGTTGTCGGATCGCTATGTGAGAATAATGATAAATTTGCTATTGATAGAAAGCTTCCAAAAATTGAAATTGGAGATCTTATCGTGATTCACGACACAGGTGCTCACGGACACGCAATGGGATTTAATTATAATGGCAAACTTCGATCAGCTGAATTATTGCTCCGTCCTGATAAAACAGTAAAACTGATAAGAAGGGCAGAAACCATAGATGATTATTTCGCAACATTGGATTTTAAGAATTTATAAAACATATGATAGTTGCAAAATTTGGAGGAAAATCAGTCGGGAGCGCGAAAAGCGTTGAGACAATTTGTCGGATAGTAAAATCGGAAATAAAAAAAAATCCGGTGATTGTTGTTTCTGCGGTTAGTCAGGTAACCAATATGCTTGTCGCGCTTGCTGATGCCGATTTCGGGACATTTGATGAGATATTTAACAAAATCAAGGCAGCGCATTTTGATTTGATAGCTTCTTTGTGGGAAATAAGTCCAACAGAACTTACGGGATATATTGATAGCTGTCTAAACAGTCTAAAAGCTATTGCATCTCAAGAAAGTAAAACAAAAGCAGATATGGATTCTCTTCTGATGCATGGGGAGATGATGTCTTCATATATTATCGCGCATTATTTAACCGAATCAGGGATAAAGTCCCAACAAGTACTTGCAACGGAGTTGATTGTTACTGATCGGGAATTCGGATCTGCAGAGTTTATCCCTGATCTAACCGCCAAAAAAACTAAAACAATAATCGAACCGTTACTTAACGCGGGCATTGTACCGGTGATCACCGGTTTTCTCGGAGCAACAGAAAAGGGAGAGCCGACAACTTTGGGACGCGGAGGATCTGATTACAGCGCTTCAATAATAGGGTTTGCTCTCAACGCCTCAGAAGTTCAGATTTGGTCAGATGTTGACGGGATTTTTTCGGCTGATCCGCGTGCCGTATCTAAAGCAAAGCTTATAAAAAACATATCTTTTAAAGAGGCATCAGAGCTTGCTTATTTTGGGGCAAAAATACTTCATCCAAGTACTCTTCGTCCAGCAATGAAAGCAGGTATTCCTGTCCGGGTTATGAATACAATGAATCCCAAAAATTCAGGGACAACTATTCAAAAAGATTCCCTATCCGTGAACGAAATTAAAGCAATAACCTCAAAAAAAAATATAAAGCTTATCAATCTTTATTCAGCAGATATGCTTTTTGGTAAAGGATTTTTGGCTCGTATTTTTGCAATTTTTTCAAAACATAATGTATCTATTGATTTGGTGAGTGTTTCGGAAGTAAGTGTTTCTGTAACTATGGATAATCAGGATAACCTAAAATTGGCGCTACAGGAGCTTTCAGAATTTACATCTGTTGCAAATCTGCCAGACTTTGGTATAGTATCTCTAGTCGGGGATAGAATCGTAAAAATTCCCCATATCATGAAAAATATATTTACTATTCTAGATGCACAAAAAATTGGAGTTAAAATGATCTCACTCGGAGCAACGGATATTAATATAAGTGTGGTTATAGAATCTTCTAAAATTGAGACAGCAGTTGAAAGTTTGCACAATGAATTATTATTAAAATTATGAAAATAGCATTAATAGGTTACGGAAAAATGGGACAGGAAATTGAGCAAGTTGTTCGCGCGGGGAAAAAACATGAGATTGTTTCTGTGAGTTTTAGAACGACCAGCGATACTCTTGATATCGACAGAATAAAAAATGCGGATGTGGCGATTGATTTTACGTCACCGGAAATAGTTCTAAAAAATATTCAACAAGTTTCAGGACTGGGCATAAATATGGTCGTTGGAACAACAGGTTGGTATGATCAATTATCGGAAGTTGAAAAACTTGTTGAAAAAGCAAATATTGGATTAGTATTCGGACAAAATTTCTCAATTGGCGCAAATATCTTTTTTGATATTATAAAATACGCAAGTAATCAGATTAACAGGTTTGAAGGATATGATGTATTTGGTGTTGAAACTCATCACACTGGTAAAAAAGATAGCCCGAGCGGTACGGCAAAAAAGCTTGGGGAAATTATACTCAAGAATTATCCGAGCAAAAAAATATTGCAAACTGAAAAATTGGATAGACCTGTTAAACCCGAAGAACTGCATTTCGCATCAGTTAGGGGTGGAAGAAATCCCGGGCGTCATGAAATCGCATTTGATAGTAAGGCAGACGAGATAAGACTTATTCATCAAGCTTGGGGAAGAAAAGGATTTGCTGAAGGAGCAGTTGTCGCGGCAGAATTTATAAAAGATAAAAAGGGCTTGTATGATTTTAGTGAGATATTTAATGAGGTAAATAAATAATATGAAAAAAATTACAGGCACACTTACAGCGCTTGTTACTCCATTTCAGGAAAATGGAGAGATTGACGTACAAGCGCTTAAAGATTTGGTTTCCTGGCAAATAGAAAGCGGAATCAATGGTTTGGTTCCTTGCGGTTCAACAGGGGAGGCAGCGACAATGAGCTTTGCCGATTATAAACTGGTGGTCTCAACTGTCGTTGAGGAAACAGCGGGCCGCGTGCCAGTTATAGCAGGCGCAACAAGTAATGACACGGAAAAAGCTATAGAGTTTTCAAAAATAGCAAAAGAGGCCGGAACCGACATGCTTCTTCATGCAACTCCTTTTTACAATAAACCCACTCTAAACGGACTTATAGCACATTATAAATCAATTGCAAACAAGGTAAATCTCCCAATACTTATTTATAATGTGCCAGGCCGTACAGCTTTGAATGTTACAGCTCCGATGCTGTTTGAAATAATAAAAAAAGTTCCAGAAGTTGTAGGTGTGAAAGAGGCAGCGGGGGATATCAAGCAAGCAATGAATATCCTAAAAGGAGTGCCAGATGATTTTTCTACACTTGCGGGAGATGACTTTATTACTCTTCCCATGATGGCACTTGGGGGACAGGGAATTATATCTGTTGTATCAAATGAGATACCTGCGGAAATGACACAACTTTCTCAGTCAGCGATGGCTGGGTACTGGGAGAAAGCAAGAAAATTGCATTTTGAATGGCTTGATCTCATGAACGTTAACTTTATCGAGTCAAATCCTCAACCCGTCAAAACAGCTCTTTCAATGATGGGAAAAATAAAAGAGGTTTTTCGTTTGCCTCTTGTAAAAATGGAAGAATCAAATAAATTAATCCTCAAAAAAATTCTTCAGGAGCACAAATTGATATGAAAATTTCCGTTGGAATCTTGGGTGCAACAGGTATGGTCGGACAGAGGTTTATCGAGCTTCTTTCCAATCATCCCTGGTTTGAAATAAAAGCTTTGGCTGCATCACCCCGCTCTGCCGGTAAAACATATGAAGAAGCAGTATCCGGAAAATGGTTTTCAAAAAATCCAATCCCCCAAAATATTTCATCGATAAAGGTTTTAGCAGTTGAGGATGATATAGACACTATCAGTAAAGATGTACAGCTCGTTTTTTCGGCCCTTGATTTGGATAGTGAAAAAGTTAAAAAAATTGAGGAGGATTATGCATCTAAAGGCGTTTTTGTTGTTTCAAATAATTCCGCAAACAGGTGGACTCCAGATGTTCCTATGATAATTCCTGAGATAAATCCTGAGCATTTAGAAATTATTAATACGCAAAGAACAAACAGAGGATTGAAAAGCGGAGGAATAGTAGTAAAGTCCAATTGCTCGATTCAATCTTATGTTCCGGTTCTTCATGCATGGTCCGAGTTTGAACCAACTGAGGTTATAGTGACGACAAATCAAGCGATTTCGGGTGCTGGAAAAACATTTGAGACTTGGCCCGAAATAATTGACAACGTAATTCCATACATAGGTGGAGAGGAAGAAAAAAGTGAGAAAGAGCCTTTGAAGATTTGGGGAGAAATAAAAAATGGAAAAATTGAAAATGCAAAACTACCTGTTATTTCAGCAACATGTATTAGGGTCGCTGTAACGGACGGTCACATGGCAGCGGTTAGTGTGAAGTTTAAAAATAAACCGACTAAAGATCAATTGATAAGCGCACTAGTAAATTATAAAAATCCAATTGCGGATCTTGATCTGCCATCATCCCCAAAGATATTTCTAAAATATTTTGAAGAGGAAGATAGACCTCAGACCAATCTAGATCGCAATACCGGAAGAGGAATGACAATATGCATTGGAAGAATAAGAAATGATCAAGTTCTTGATTATAAATTTGTTGCGTTGTCCCACAATACAATAAGGGGTGCAGCAGGCGGCGCAGTATTGGCAGCAGAGTTATTAAAAGCAAAAGGTTATATATAAATTATGGCAAAAGAAAAAAAGCAAGTTAATGTTGGATTAATTGGTTTTGGTAATATCGGAAAAGGCGTTGTAAGATATTTCCAAGAAGGACATGGAAAAAACTTCAATATCCATCTCAAGCGGATTGCAGTCCGGGACCTTACTAAGCAAAGAGAAATAGATGTTGAGCTGACGGACAAAGTTGATGATATTTTTAACGATCCGGAAATAGACATCGTCGTTGAGTTGATTGGAGGGCTGGATCCTGCAAAGCAATATATAATCAAATCCATAGAAAAAGGAAAAAGTGTAGTTACTGCCAATAAAGCAGTTATGTCGCGTTTTACTAAAGAATTATTTGACGTTGCACGGGAAAACAATGTGGATCTTGCTTTTGAAGCGGCTGTTGGAGGTGGAATACCCATAATTAATACCCTTAACCGTTACAAGGGAGAAAAAATTGAGCGGGTTCTAGGAGTATTAAATGGAACTACAAATTTTGTTCTTACGCAAATGGAACAGGGATTGGACTTTAATACCGCTATAAAAATAGCACAAGAAAAAGGATTTGCCGAAGCTGATCACATTCTCGATACAGGCGGGTTTGATACCAGGGACAAGTTGGCACTTATCGCCTCCCTTATTTTTAATTCGCAAGTTGATCCCGAAAAGATCCAAACACACGGAATAACAGAAATTACTCCTGTGGATATTGACTTTGCGGATAAATATAAAGTAGCGGAAGGAGGACGGGGATATGCGATAAAACTCCTTGCAATAGCCGAGCGGCGAGACGGTGATGTTGAGTTAAGTGTTGGTCCTGCTTTGATAAGCCGTGATCATCCGTTGGCATCAATAAGGGATGAGGTCAATGCAGTTTACGTTGAGGGAGAGCTTGCCGGTCCTCAAACATTCTCCGGTAAAGGTGCCGGTACAAATCCGACTTCAAGCGCAGTTGTTTCAGATATTCTCCGGTTGGCAAACAATATGCAAAGGGGAGTTGTGGATGAATTGCCGGATCTTAATTCAAAAGTCAGCTACATAAAACACGAAAAGATGGAACAAAAGGGTTATATACGTGTTAATCTCAAGCATCAACCCGGCAGCCTTTATGCGGTTACAGGGATTCTGTCTCAGCATGGACTAAATATTGATGATTCAATTCAGAGAGGAGATTACGGTTACGATATAGGAAAGGTCAGGTTTGTTCCTGATATTATTACACTCGAACCGGCCCCGGTCAAGGTCATAGAGAAAGTATTAGCCGAGTTGAGTAAATCGGATAGAGTGGACGGGGATCCGCTTTTTATGAATATTGAGGAGTAAGTTATTGAAAATCTATGTTTTGGGCTGATGAAGTTGCTGAAAAATTAAAAAAAAGAAAATTGCCTCTTGAATGGGTTGATGATATGAAGACGCCTTCGGGAAGAATTCACGTTGGGTCTTTGTTTGGCGTTGTTTTTCATGACTTAGTCTATAAAGCCTTGAAAGACCAAGGTGTTAAAGCAAAGTACACCTACGTTTTTGAAAATCACGATCCGATGGATGATATCCCATCATATTTGCCCCGGGAGAAATTTGAGAAGTATCTCGGTATGCCTCTTTTTAAAATTCCATCACCTGTAAAAGGTTTTGAAAACTTCGCCCAATATTATGCCTTTGAATTTAAAGAAACGTTTAATAAGCTCGGGTCTGATCCCGAAATAATCTGGACAAAGGATTTGTATACATCAGGCAAAATGAATAAAGGAATTAAACGCGTTCTGGATAGTTCAGAAGAAATTAGGAAAATCTATAAAGAAATGTATAAAAAAGAGATTGCAACTGATTGGTATCCGTTTCAGGTTTATTGTGAGAAATGCGGAAAAGTTTCAACAACCCGGGTTTATAATTGGGACGGGGAATTTGTTTATTACCGTTGTCCTGTTGCCGCAACAAAATGGACTAAAGGATGTGGAAATGAGGGGAAAACATCACCATTTAGTGATGAAAAAGGTATGAAAGGAAAAATGCCTTGGAAAGTTGAATGGCCGGTAAAGTGGCAGGCAATTGGTGTGACGGTTGAGGGAGCGGGTAAAGACCATATGAGTCGTGGGGGGTCGCACGATTTGGCAACGCAAGTTGCAGAACGAGTGCTGAAGTGCCCTGTTCCATATCCGGTCAGTTACGAATTTATGTTGATAGGTGGCCGGAAAATGTCTTCATCAAAAGGTCATGGTTTTGCGGCAGGAGATATATTGGAAATACTTCCTCCTGATTTAGCCCGGTTCTTGATAGTAAAAATGGATATTAAACAACAGACAAATTTTGATCCGACTGAAAAAGATACTGTGCCAAAATTATTTGATGATTACCAAAAAGCAGCAGACGCTTACTTCGATAAGATTGATAAGAATTTGGCAAGAGTTTTTGAACTGTCGCAAGTTGGTGAAATTAAAAAACCGCCAACTGTAAGATTTTCCGTTCTTGCCCAGTGGGTGCAGATGCCAAATATGGCGGATAAGATTAGGGAAGAGGGTTTGGAAGAGTGGGTAAAATATGCAAAAGTATGGCTTGAAAAATACGCGCCTGAATCGGAAAAGTTTGAGCTGCAAGAAGCTTTGCCAGAAGCAGTAAAAGACTTAACAAATAAGCAAAAAGAATTATTAAAAAAAATCTCAGCAGAGATTGATAGAAAATGGGATCCTGAAGAATTTCAGACACGGATTTATGAGATAGGTAAAGAATTGGGATTAAACGGTAAGGAAACATTTGCCGCAATCTACTTATCGCTTCTTGGAAAAGACCACGGACCAAAGGCAGCATGGCTTATTTTGTCAGCCGGCAAAAAGTTTATAAAAAAAAGATTTAATGAATTTTAGAGACCTCAATGCAAAAACTTCTTATCGCCACTTTTAACAAAGGAAAACTTGAAGATTATAAATTTTTTCTAAAAAATTTACCTTTTAAATTAGTAACCCTTGAAAATTTGGGTATCACAGAAGATTTTGAAGAAGTTTGCGAAACATTTGAAGAAAATGCTTCTGCAAAGGCAGAATTCTATGCTAAACTCTCAGGTTTGACTACCCTTGCAGATGATAGTGGAGTCGAAATTCCTTTTTACAAAATGGCGCCTGGGGTACATACGAAAAGGTGGGACGGAGTTGGGAAAAATGATGAGCATTATCAAAAATTCATCCTCGAGAAAATAAAAGCAATTCCTAAGGATCAAAGAAAAGCACAGTTGCGGGCAGTCCTAGCATTATCTATTAATGGAGAGACTCACATGAGCGAAGGAATAATAAAAGGAATTTTAACAGAGAAGGTATATCCAAATTCAGACACTCAAGGATATCCCTGGGACCGAGTGTTTATTATTCCGCAATTAAATAAGTATTATGAAGAACTTAGCGACAAGGAAAATTACAAATATAATCACCGCCGGCGAGCTCTTGAAAATCTCAGATCAGTAATTGAAACAGCTTTATAATTGATTAATTTTGTCTATTGCATTTGGGGAGAAGTTTATTTGATAATTAAATCAGTTCGAGCCCGCTTTACAAGAATTTGGCGGTTAAAGGAGGTGATTAATTATGGTACATGAATCAAAAAATAGCTTTATAGACACACTGGAAGATTTTTTCAAAAAAGCACCTGCGCTTCCTACAAATGGACGTGAAGGAATTGTTAAGATCACTCCTGCTCTTTGCCTTATCTTTGGAATACTAGGTATCATTGTTGCAGTCGCAGGTTTGGGAGTATTTACATTCTTAGCACCTTTTGCAGCAATAGGCGGAGCACATGAAGTTTCATCACTGGGCAGCGGTTATATTACAGTTTTATTTTCGCTGGTAGCAGCAGTATTTTTGCTCGCAGCGTATCCTGGTACAAAGGCCCGTAAAGCGAGTGGATGGAAAATGCTTTTTTGGAGTGAGGTAGTGAATATTATTAGCTCACTAGTAGCAGGTGCAATCGTATCTGCAATAATAGGAGCTCTTATCGGATTTTACTTATTATTCCAGATTAAATCTTATTACAAGTAGGTCTTTTTCGAATTTATTTATATAAAAATCCACCTCAGATAAATGGGGGTGGATTTTTGGTGCATGATTACTCCGAACTTTTTGTCTTCTTAATAAAAATTTGGTTTGTCAATTTTATACCTGTTTGATAAGATGAAAGGTACATTGTTATACTCATGAAAAAAATATTTATTATCCTTGTCTCAGCTCTTATTCTTGGAATTTTGTTTTTTGTTCTTTTTCAATATTTTATTAAATCCCATTCTCAAAAAGGCGCTTTGCAGGTAACATCCGCTCCTGAAAGTAAAGTTTATCTGAACGATAAATATTTGGGACAGACTCCGCTTTGTAAATGTGAGGCAGTGGACATGCAGCAATCAGGCGATTATATCATCCGTTTGGTGCCAAAAGATAAAAATTTATCAGAGTTTCAGGAGAAAATAAAAATTTCAGAAGGAGTTTTGACAGTGATTGACAGAAAATTTGGCAAGGACTCTGATTCTTCAGGAAGTGTAATTTCATTGACACCACTTGATGACAAGAAGGCAACAGAGCTTCTGGTTGTTTCAATTCCTTCTAAATCAAATATTTTTCTTGATAATAATCAGATTGGAGATACCCCAATACTCTACAAAAATCCTACAGAATCAGACCACGTTTTACAGGTGGGCAAGGAAGGATATAAAGAAAAAACGGTTAGGATCCGCACACCGCTTGGTTATAAGCTTACAGTTACAATATATTTAAGTACAAGTGGGGAGCCGGTGGAAGCATCAAAATCAGCATCAGCTGCTCCAACCGCTTCTCCACCTCCGGCACTTGGCAAGGTAGCTATTCTTGAGACGCCAACAGGCTTTTTACGGGTAAGAGATAGCGCGTCAATTGGTTCCTCGGAGATTTCAAGAGTGGCGTCACCCGACGTATATGAAGTGGTCAGCGAGCAGGCAGGGTGGTTTCAAATCAAACTGAAAGATGGGAAAGTAGGCTGGATCAGTAGTCAGTATGCGAGGAAGCAGTAAATGAAAGCATTAATTGATTAATTCTGACAAACTTTAAATTGCTTCTATTTTTGTTGTCTTTCTGGCTGGCCAACTTGGACTCTGTATAGTTGTAGCTTTACGGGAACGCCTTCTTCTAATTTGCCGCCTGCTGAATTTCTATCTCTTCTACCTCTTCGAGAAAATTTAGATATTAATCGAGGCAGTATATTATTTGCTTCTAACACACCTTTTCCGTTGGGTTCTAAGCCTACTTCTTCATCGTTGTCACTATTTGCAGGTTTCGCTAAATATTCTGCTCGCGGTATCGGTGGAGAGAAAAGTCCAGGAAAACCAAAAATTGGATTGGCGTGTTCACGTCCCATAATGATATTATATCATAACTAAAATGAAAAACAATAGACAATATCGTAATAACTAGGGTTAAAATAAATTAAAATTGAAAGAAGGTAGAACAGGCTGGATCAGTAGTCAGTATGCGAGAAAGCAATAATTCTCATAGCTATTTGATTTGCTGTCTGATGATATAATTCCCACGTGAGAAAAGAAACAGAGCATCCATTTGTTGAACCAAGGTCTTTTTTAGAGAGGCCATATGAAAAAATAGAGATAGGACGAATGCCGATTCCGCCGGAAATAGGTTTTCTTCGGTGGTTAACCACGAGAGTGGACGAAACTGGTTTAGTTTTAATAAAACCTGCTTGGTATATTATTAAAGCAAGCGATCGAGGTGTGCCTACATGGACAATGCCTCATTATGCTGATGTATTAGTTCATTCTCATCCTCAAGAAGAAGATGAAAAACAGAATGATAGCTCCGTTCCAAGTCTTCGAGATTTTATTAATAGTTCACCTACAGCAAAGAATTTCATAGTCTCTTATAGAGGTATTACTCAGTACGGTCCAATAGAAGAAGAAGTAGCGAGATATGTTCGAGATGTTGTGATATTTCAAGAGCATTACAGATTTGGCAGAGGCAAGGAGAGGGAATATCTAAAGTACTTAGATGAGATTAATGCAGAATTTATAGTTCACCGATGGGAGGACATAAACGAAACAAAATTAAATAAATTGTTTGATAATAAAATCTAGGCTTTGATGAAGTAGATTATAAGCACTACAAGTAATCCCCAGATGACAACAGAGGTTAGAAGTGCGCGGTCTGAGAAAAGAACCCGCTCAGGTGACTCTCCTTCATGCTTTTCATAGATCCGCTGCAGGTAACGCATTATTCCATACACAACAGGTATGATAGTGATCATAAGCCATTTGCGCTGTAGATATGTCCCCAGAATATCTGCGGGAAGAAGATCTGTTGTGAACTGGCGCCCACGTGGATTTTCAATAAAGGTAAACAAGGAATAAAAGACGAATGCGGATGTTGCAAATATAGAAATATAAGCATCTAGCAATTTTTCTGTATAGTGTGAAAGTGTTTTTCTGGTTGTTGAAATTTTTAAAGCGGTATAATTCGCCAATAGTGTAAGCTCTGATCTGCGTTTGCCGATAGCCAGAAAGAGAGAGAGCGCAATTGTGGTCATAAGAAGCCAGGCCGAGATATGAAAACCGCTTACAACTTCTCCAGCCAGAACGCGGAGAATATATCCCCCGGCAAGTGTCAGGATGTCGATAATCTCAATTTGCTTTAGAAAGGCCGAATAGGACAGGTGTAATAGGAAATATACGACAGTTATTACAAAAAATGCAGGTGCAATGAAATAGCTCAAAAAGATGGAACTTAATGCCAGTAAAGCAGCGATGAGCACGGCTGTTTTTATGGATATATTTTCTTGAGCAAGAGGCCTGTATTTTTTAAACGGATGAAGTCTATCTTTTTTAACGTCAAAAATATCGTTAGTTACATAAATAGCGCTACTCATCGCGCAAAACACAATAAAGCCATAGAAAACTTTTTGAAAGATCAGAGGATTGAAGAGCTGCCCGCTAAATATCAAGGCAGCAAAAATAGCAAAATTTTTTATCCATTGACGAGGACGTAGAAGCCGTAAATTTTCACGAAACATGTTATTCATTTGTATCTCCCGGATCCCCGATAACAGAATGCAGGAATAGTAATATTCCGCCTGTAACCACAGTTAACATAATAAGAGCAAATACCTTACTTTTTGCATCAAGAGTTAACGAAATTAATCCCAATATAGCAGAAAGACACCAATAAAACAACGCAACTTGCCGCTGAGTGTAGCCAAGTTTTAGCAGATTGTGATGAAGATGCTTATCGTCACCATGAAATGGAGATTTTTTATCGGCAATTCTTCTTATTATAGTAAAAACAAAGTCTACAAGAGGAACCCCCATGACAAGAACTGCTGTTGCCAGTTTTGCGCTCGAAAGAATAGATACGACTCCCAGTAATAGATATATACTTGTCGCTCCGTAGCCCGGAAAAATTTTGGCAGGGTAGAAATTGTACAAAAGAAATCCCATAGAGGCTCCTGCTATAATAAATGACAGTTGCGCATCAATTGAATGGCCTTGCCCCGTAGGGTTTAATTTGAGGCTTAAAATTCCAATTACAATTGCTGATATGGCAACAATTCCCGGCATTTGACCATCAACGCCTTTACTCCAATTTATCATGTTCATAACCCAGATAAGCCATAGGACTGACAATACATCCGAGAGTAGAAAGTTTAAGATTGGAAGCCTCATAGCGTCTAAATGCAGGATTCCGCCGCCAAAAGGATTGGTGATAAAATGAATACTTACTCCACTCCCAACAATGATAATAGCTGTGGCAATATTTATCAGAAAACGGAAGTATGGCGAAACATCTCTCGACTTAGAGTTAAGTTTGTCATCAATTACACCAATAAAAAGGGCAAGAAAAGAGGCCGTGAAAAGAGAAATAGTAATTTTTGTGATTGGGAGAAAAAATAGTCCCGCAATAAGAATTCCTATGAAAAGCGGTATGCCTCCTCCTCTGGGAACAGCTTTTTTGTGAATCATTGCCGGGTGTTTGTGAAGTTTTGGATCATCAACAATACCTAGTTTTTTAAGAAAAAAAATAGCAATTGGGGTCGCAAGAGCTGTTCCCGCAAGTGCAGTTAAAAATGGCAGAAAAAAGAAATCATTGGGAAATGTCATTATATTAGTAAATATACTGTCCTGACGATAAAAATAAAAGACAAAAGGGATGCTAAAAGTGTAGTGATGCTTAACATGCGGGAAAGAAGCGGGGTTTTTTTATACAATCGCGCTGATGTTATAAAGTTAATAATTAAAAATAAAATTGCCAGAAGAACAGGAATAAATATTTCCGGTCTGCTACCAAGTCTTTTTTCTCCCCAGGGTAATTGATTAAAAAGGGGCAGCAGAGGAGGTAGAGAGAAATAATAAATTCCAATAGATATAATTCCAAGTACCAAAAAAATACCTGAAAGTATCAAGCCCCATCTGGTAATCTTATCTTCTAAAATTAATTTATAAGGTCCTTTCATAAATAACGACGTCATTAAAAACAAACCTAGCACCATATTGTGACAGAGAGAAAGGAATTGCATGGGATTCCGGAAAAGTAATAATATATTTAGGATTTGCAGTATTTAGATCTGATTGAGTTTGTGAAAAAGCCATTTGAGATTGAGTTATGTGATAGGCAACTGTATATTTGCCAGGAGGAATTTTTCCGGATAGGGCATATATTTGTGCACTGTCTCCCCAAATAAATACATTATCCGTGGATGATGTGTGGGTTCTTATGAAGGAGGCAATGTCATAATCACGTGGTGTCTTGTGATCAAAAAAAGTTTGGTAAGAAATTACATCTTTTTTGTTCATTAGGAAAGATACGGCATTCTCATAATAACTAACCGATTTTTTTACATTTGGTTTAAAAGTCACGCATAAAATAATGGTTGTAAAGATAAGGATTAATAAATAAATAAATTTTTCTCTCTGTTTGTTCACCGTGACCATTAGTCCGATCAGAAGACACAAGCTAGGCGCAGTCACAAGAGTATAGTGAGTGTATGGACGTCCGGAAAAAAAAGTATTGAAAAGAGAAAAAGCAAACCATATGATAATAAATATTGAAGCCTCGCTCATAAATTTTCTCTTCAAGAAAACAAAAAAAGTAACTGATGCAAGCACAAGTAATTTGAGTATTAAAAGCCCCTGAGGAATAATCAATTTATTACCATACCCAACATATCCAACGTTGCTAAAAAATACAGCGCGTGTAAAATCCGAAAAAGCATGATTGATCAAAAAATATAAAACAGTAACAGATAGAGGAATAATAAAGCCAAATAATAATATGAGAATAGGTTTTAGATCTTTTTCAATAAAAGATTTTATTTTAGAAAAAGAATTTGAAAATTTATCCGGGAAACTAACAATGATTAAGAAAAGACAAAATGCTGCCAGGTCAAAGACAGCAACTATTTTAAACAAAAATGAAACTCCCAATAGTAACCCAGCAAGTATTAGCGTATTGCGAATAGCGTATACCGTATAGTTTTTTATTGAAATTTTATAAACTAGGTATCCAGCGGCTATGATTGGTAGCAGCATAAAATTTTCAGCATTGGCAATGTTTCCCTCAAGAAGCGGAGTCCCAAAAAGTAAAACAAAAAGAATTGTTGAGATTATACTAACTTTTAATTGTTTAAATAGTAATTGGGTAAGTTTAAAAAATACTACTACCGCAAGAAGGCCGCTGATTAAAGAAAAAAGTCTTACCTGAAATTGGTCACCGTGAAAAAATGCGTAGACGATATATAGAAGAGGGGGTTTGTTGTCCCAAATTTGGGAATAGAGCATACGGTTTCTATTCATAGCAAGTCCAATTACCTGATATATTCCTTCGTCGCCATACCAGTTAGGTTCTATAAGAGAGGGAAGACGCAGTATGAAAAAGAATAAAGATAAAGATAGTAAGTACCAGAAGGATTTGCTTTTTTCTAGAATTTTTAGGGCTTTCATTTTATTAGGTATCCGACTAAATCAATTTGGCTATAAATAAAATTCTTCAAACCTTTTCAGTTACCTTGTATTCAAGTCTCTTATTAAACATCAACTGAGTATGTGAGATAAGTGCAGGGAGTGAGGAGAGAAAAAATCCAACAACTGGCATAAGAAGAAATTCAAAGGGGAAAAGAATCTTTTTGTACAGTGGTAAATGTTCATCTGCAGGTCTATTTTTGTACTCCAAATACATCATCGCCAATAACGCAACAAGACAAAAATTGAGAATTAAACCAGCCATTCGGGGAAGACTAAACCCCAGTGCAGTCCGTGAATATACGGGATTTATAATTGCCATAAGATTTGCTGCAATCGTGATTATAAACCAATTGGCCGGCCAGAGAATGTGATCCAGCAAAACGTGATAAACAATCGCTGTTTTTCTCATAAACGGCATTTCAGGTACCGTAAACCACCATTTGATAAAAAGGGGATTGTCTGATACGCCCCATGACCAGCGACGTTCCTGGATGTATTTATTTTTGAGGCTTTTCATGTAGCTGGTTGACTGGGCCGCATCCATAGATGTTTTTAAGAATATCGGCTCTACCCATATATTACCTTTTTTCATAAAAAATGATTTAAAAAATATTCGGTAATCCTCAGGAATTACGTCAGTATCCCAATAGCCAACCTCGCGTAAAAGCTTGAATGAAAGCGAATATGTTGATTGCGTGATGAGTCTATCTCCTTGGACTAAGAGAGCTATGCGCCAGAGACTTCCAAAGAATGAAAGGATTCGGGTGGGGGCCGGAATCTGCCAGGTGTTATTGTAAAAAACAACCGCCGACTGCCAAAATTTATTATAACGCTTGTTATCACCAAGAAATTTATAAGTTAGATAGGAAAAATATTCTTTGTGAAACAAAGAATCAGCGTCAACCGATGAAACAGTTGTATAATCCAAATCAAGGCTGCCATTGTGAAATAATTTTTCATATGCGGCCCGTCCAGCGTATGCTTCATTTGATGATTTACCTTTTGTTTCACCTGCAACATCCGGATGATAGGTTGCGAAGATACTTCCAAAGATATGACTGAATTCTTTGATTAAAATTGCTGCCCGTTCTTTTGCCTCCGGTTCCCGTTCCTCCATTGCCAGCACTATATGTAAATTTTTTCTTGGGAATGATTGATTAGCAAGTACATTAAGTGTCACTCTTACTTTTTCGGCCTTTTCTTTGTAGTTGGGAATTATTAGTACATGATGTACCTTTAGGACATCTGGAAACTTTTTTGCTCTCTCAAACCAATTTTCTTTTTCTGCAACTTTAATTCTTTTTGATGCCAAATAAGCAGTACGTACCAAAGAGAAAGACTTAAAAAGCCAGTAAACATCAAAGAAAAGAATGAAGTAGGCAAGAAGCGTTGGGATAAAAAAAGATCCCCAAAGAGGGAAAAGAATAACTGTCCAAGCTATAAATCCCGGAAAGACTTCCAAAGCTCTCCGCGTTTTTATTGGATATTTTGTAAATATCTTATTGAAGAAGTTTGTCATAAGTAAAAATTTATTTTAACCGGTTAAAGAAACTAAAAATATTTTTGTCTGTTTGCTCAACCAATTTTTCAAACGATATACCTTTTAATTTGCTCAAGAATTCTGCTGTAATTATAGCATGTTTGGGCTCATTACGCTTTCCGCGAAAAGGAATGGGTGTGAGATAGGGACTGTCTGTTTCAATAACGATCCGCTCAAGAGGGGTAAGTTTGGCCAGCTCGGAAAGAGAAACGGTTTCACCCGGCGCTAAGCCTTTATACGTTATGTTCCCGTCAAATCCTATACAAAAACCCATCTGCAAAGCCGCTTTTAGAGTTTCCGTGTCTCCTGCAAAACAATGGAACATACCTGGTTTATTCAGCAACAAATGTTGATGAGATTTTAAAATTTCAATAATATCGTGCCCTGCATGGCGGTTATGAATTTGAAGAGGCAATTTTAGTTGATGCGCTAGCTCTATCTGATCAATAAACATTTTTTTCTGTAAAACTGGATCTACAATGTCGTTTGATTGATACGAATAATAATCCAATCCTATCTCCCCAATTGCCAAGACTTTTTTGTTTTGGGCGAGTTTTTTTAGTCTTTCGATCCAATCTGATTCGAGGTTGTGTTTGTCTGCATGATGCGGATGGACGCCAACAATTGCGTAAAGCTCAGGATATTTTTCAGCAAATTCTACCGCTTTTTGGCTTGATTCTACGCGGGTTCCGACATTAATTATTCTTGTAATTCCCGCCGCGAATGCATCTTGAATAACTTTCTTGTAATCATTTTCAAAAGCCTCAAACTGAAGGTGGCAATGAACGTCGATCATGTTATTCTTGGAAATAGCGGAGTTTGACTTTTGATTTTTGGGCCTTTGAATTGTTCGATAATACTTTCCGAAGTTGCGGGCATAAAAGGTTGAAGAAGAATTGCAATTTCCTGAATCTGGTCAACGCAGTGGGCAAGTACACTTTTTGTCCGCTCCGGGTCTGTTTTTAATAATTGCCACGGTTTTTCACTTTGTATGTATTGATCGACCTTTGTGATTTTTTTCCACAGAAAGGAAAGCGCATCATTAAATTTATATTCAGAAAGTGCTTTTATATAAGTATCATCCGTCAGTATATGTTCAGTTGTTTTGTTTTTTGATCCAGTTTCTGTGTAGTCAGTTGTTTCGCACAATTTGGCAACACGGGCGACAAGATTTCCCAGCCCATTGGCAAGATCTGCGTTATAAACTTCTTTAAAGCGTGAAAGAGTAAAGTCTCCGTCATCAAATGCGGGAATCTCGCGAAGTAAATAATAACGCAGCGCATCTGTTCCATATTCTTTCACAAGATCAAATGGATTAACTACATTTCCAATACTTTTACTCATTTTTTGGCCCCCGCTATTTATAAAACCATGAATCAATATTTGTCTTGATGGTTCAATTCCGGCTGACATAAGCATTGCCTGCCACATGGCGGACTGTTGCCTGAGATTATCTTTTCCTGCGAGCTGAATAACCGGCCAATATTGCCCGAATCTTTCTAAATCCTCAGGCCAGCCGATTGCCGAAATATAATTAACCAGCGCATCAAACCACACATACATTACATGGTCATCATCACCAGGAACAGGTACGCCCCATGGCATCTTGTTTTTAAGTCTTGAGATACTGAAATCTTCAAGGCCTCGTTTTACAAATGATTTTATTTCATTGAAACGGAAATCAGGAAGTACAAAATCCGGTCTTTTTCTATATAGTTCCAAAAGAGGTTTTTGGTATTTAGAGAACCGGAAAAAATAATTCTCCTCATCAATTATTTCTATTTCAGCATTTGGATGTATCGGACAGCGTCCCTCAACAAGTTCGGAGTCTGTTTTTTCCAGTTCACAGCCAACGCAGTATTTTACTTTATACGCCTTTTTATAAATATCGTCACTTTCAAGGCATCTTTTCCAGAACTCCTGTGCTGCTTTCTTGTGAAATGGAGCAGTAGTTCTTATGAAATTGACATCCTCTACCAATCCCAAAGCGCCTTTGAGATCTTTAAATTTTTCTGCATACTCATCAACATATTTCTGTGTATCTTTTTTACTTTCCTGGGCCTTTCTGTGGATTTTGAGTCCGTGTTCATCAGTCCCTGTATTGAAAAAAACATCATTTCCAAGAGATCTTAAGTAACGGACATTTGTATCTGCTTGGACCAACTCAAGCGCAAAACCAATATGGGGCTCAGCATTGACATATGGAAGAGTGGTGGTAATATAAAATTTACTCATAGGTTCATGAAAATTGTATCAGAGGCAGGGAAGTTAGACAAGGTTTATGCCGCAGTTTTTCTAGAAAAGTTACTTTGACTGTAATCTTCTATCTTGTTTTTGTAATTTATCCTCTAATTCTGCTCTGCGCTCAAATAAAACAGTTGGAACAGTTGCCCCAGTCCTTTTGAGGTTTCTTTCTCTTCTTCTGTTTTTTTTAAGCTCTTGTAATGTTTGGCTATATCTACGTCTCTCTTTGTCAGTCATTTGTTATTTATTTAATTTTTTATAAGATTAAAAAATCTTCATCAAATTTGTTTGTTTTGAGATTAAGCAAAAAAACTCCCCAAAAGGGAGTTATTAGTTATTTCCTTACGTATTTCTACGTGGCTAATCCTTCCCGTATGGGTTTGGGTTTAGCACCGTTTCCCGATTTAATCAGGATCGGTTGCTGGATGGGTCATCGAGCCAAAACTCTTACCATCACTCTTGATTAAATTTATAATATCATACACTTTGGTCTATGACAATAGGCTAAAGTATATGTTTTGATATTTGTTATCTGAAATTTGCAACAGTTGAGTTGCTTACTACTGAGTTCAAAAGTATTAAATTTTTACTTCAGGATCATTGAGGGAGCTTGGCCACATAGCCGGATCGCCGTGGATATTTTGTGTCGTACTGACGAGGACAGCCTTTTCTGACGGATTGTGGTTTGATACCCGGAGCCGGTCTTCGTAGACTCTTCTCGCAAATTTTTGAAGCTGGTAAGCTTTTGGTTCACCTGTCATTCCATCAAAGTGTTTTTGTATCGCTTCCTTTGTAGCCCAAACCTCATAATTCCGGACAGGTTTATTGTCCTCGCCAACATGCCCAATGCTCATTTTGTATAGATTGCCTTTGGGACTGTACTTCATGCCACGGCTCACATTTATGGTTCCACGGGGCGGTAATGGTTGAAGAACTCCAATATTCATACAAGTATTTTTCTTAGTTTAGCGTATCACATTATCTTGGACTTGACAAGATTTGGCACTCATGGTATATTATTGCTAATCCAAATTAAGTTTATGCATAATCTAACTCAACGCCAAATTGAAATTCTCAAAAGTATCATTGAGGAATACATCGAATCTGCAGAAGCGGTAGGATCTGAAACTATTGAGAAAAAACATAGTGTTAGCGCCAGTCCGGCAACAATCCGAAATGAAATGGTAAAGCTTGCAGAATATGGATACATCAAAAAACCGCATTCATCAGCTGGGCGTGTTCCGACAGGTTCGGGGCTTAAATTCTATGTACGTGAGCTGATGAAGGAAAAAGAGCTTTCAACCGTTGAAGAAGTTGCACTGAAAGAAAAAGTTTGGGATTACCGCGATAAAATGCAGCGTTTTTTGAAAGAAACAACAAAGTCTCTAGCTACCAAAACCAATGCCCTGGCAATAGCAACTACCAATGAGGGGGATATATTTTGCTCCGGCTATGCAAATATTCTGGAAATGCCGGAATTTTTTGATATCGATGTCACAAAGAATTTACTCGAGGCGCTGGATGAATATGATTGTTTTGAAAATATTTTTGCAAATACACAGGGCGGTTCGGAGATTCATGTTTTGATTGAAGATGAGCTTGGAGATAGCCTGCAAGGACCTTATGGATTTATCTTCACCGAATATGCAACACCTTTAAATATTCAGGGCAGAATTGGAGTATTGGGGCCGGCTAGACTTGCATATACCTCGATAATTCCAACTGTGCGTTATTTTGGAGAAATGATTAGAGAGAGCGCTAAGGGGTGGTAATTCTGCAAAGCAGAATACTAATAACTAATAACAATGACAAAGAAAAATGAAAAGAAAATAGAAGATATAGATGGAGCAGACGAGATTGATTCAGACGCAATTGTGGAAGAAGCAGGTGAAGAAGGTGATTCGGAAAGTGAAGATTTAAGGGTAAAGCTTGTGGAATTTGACAATAACTATAAAAGAGCGCTTGCAGATTATCAAAATTTGCAGAAACGGGTAAGTGAGGAAAGACGGGATTTGATATTGGCAGCGAACAAAGATTTGCTCTTGCGAATTTTATCAGTTTTGGATACACTAGTACTTGCAAATCATCACGACGGAAGTGAAGGTTTGAAAGTCGCTATCAAGCAATTTTTGGATGTATTGAAAGCGGAGGGAGTAACACAAATAGAAACGGCCGGAAAAGAGTTTGATCCTCATCTGATGGAGGCAGTAGCAATTGACTCAGGAGAAGAGAATAAAGTCTTAGAAGAAATGCGCTCAGGATTTGTATTGAATGAAAAGGTTTTGCGTCCGGCGCAAGTAAAGGTAGGAAAGGAATAAAATAATATGGGAAAAATAATTGGAATAGATTTAGGAACAACAAATTCATGCGTTGCAGTAATGGAGGGTGGAAGTCCCAAAGTTATCCATTCGGCTGAAGGACGTAACACAATTCCCTCAGTTGTGGATCCGATCTCACACATTGTCGGTGATGTTGCAAAGCGCCAGATGGCTCTTAAGCCAAAAAGAACAATTTTCTCAATCAAGAGATTAATTGGGCGAAAGTTTAGCGATAAAACAGTTAAGGAAGATATCAAATGGCTTCCATACACTGTTAAGGCCGGGCGCGACGACATGGCAGTTGTTGAAGTTGAGGGGAAAACATTTACTCCTCAGGAGCTCTCAGCCCAAATTCTCCAAAAAATCAAAGCAGATGCGGAATCGTATCTTGGTGATAAAGTAACACAAGCTGTTATTACAGTTCCTGCATATTTTGATGACAGTGAGCGTCAGGCAACCAAGCAAGCCGGTGAAATCGCGGGTCTTGAGGTATTGCGTATCATTAACGAGCCGACTGCAGCCGCGCTTGCATACGGACTGGATAAGAAAAACGCCCACACGATAGCAGTTTATGACTTGGGAGGGGGAACATTTGATATTTCTATTCTTGAGCTTGGAGAAGGCGTTTATCAAGTTAAATCAACCAATGGTGATACGCATCTTGGAGGAGATGATTTTGACCAAAAGATAATTAATTATCTCGCGGATGAATTCCAAAAAGAAAACGGAATTGATCTGAGAAAAGACCCCCAAGCGCTTCAAAGACTGAAAGAATCAGCAGAAAAAGCAAAAATTGAACTTTCAAGCAGTCAGGAAGCATCAATAAATCAGCCGTTTATTACCCAGGGAAAAGACGGACCGCTTCATCTTACCTTGAGTTTGTCCCGCTCAAAGCTTGAGCAAATCGTTGATGATCTGATCCAAAAAACACTAATTCCTTTAGAAAAAGCAGTCAAAGATGCTGGAGTTAAAGTGTCAGATGTCGAGGAAATTATTTTAGTTGGTGGAATGACCCGCATGCCTAAAGTGGCTGAAGCAGTTGAAAAATTCTTTGGTAAAGAAGCCAACCGTTCAGTCAATCCTGATGAAGTTGTCGCAATCGGAGCCGCCGTACAGGCAGGAGTTTTGGGCGGTGAGGTCAAAGACGTATTGCTTTTGGATGTCACACCTTTGACTCTCGGGATTGAAACTCTCGGCAGTGTTTCAACTCCTTTGATTGAGCGCAATACAACAATCCCGACCTCGAAATCTCAAACATTTTCAACGGCTGGTGATAATCAGACACAGGTTGAAATAAATGTTCTGCAGGGAGAGAGACCAATGGCAGCAGACAATAAATCTTTGGGCCGATTTGATCTGCAAGGTATTCCTCCTGCTCCCCGTGGCGTCCCACAAGTAGAGGTCACGTTTGACTTGGATGCCAACGGGATTTTGAATGTGTCCGCAAAAGACAAGGCAACCGGTAAGGAGAACAAAATCCAAATTACTGGGTCAACGGGGCTTTCAAAAGAAGAAGTTGAGAAAATGACCAAGGATGCTGAGGTAAATGCCAAAGAGGATGAGGAGAAAAAAGGAAAAATAGAAGCACGCAATCACGCGGATTCACTTATCTTTACTTCTGAAAAATCGCTGAAGGACGCAGGCGATAAATTAGCAGAAGATATCAAAAAAGAAGTTGAGGAAAAGATCAAAGCCCTAAAAGATATTTTGGATAGTGGTGCAAAAGAGGAATTGGAATCAAAAACCAACGAACTTTCAGAATCACTTCAAAAAATAGGGCAGGCTACATATCAAGAGGGACAAAAAGCGCAAGAAGAGCCGGAAATTGAGACAGAGGAAAAAGAGGGCAAAACGGAGACAGATGGTACAAAAGAGACAAAGGACAAAAAGGATAAAGACGAACCTGTTGAAGGGGAAGTTGTAGAATAAAGTTTGGAGTAAGTTGATCGCATTAATTTTTAGGCGCGGAAGCGTTTTTTTAGTATAATAGGCATATGGCAGACAAAGATTATTACAGTGTACTTGGAGTTTCCAAATCGGCATCGGCCGATGAGATAAAAAAGGCCTACCGCAAACTTGCCTTGGAATATCATCCTGACCGGAATAAAGGTAAAGAGGCAGGAGCTAAATTCAAAGAAGTGACCAAGGCCTACGAAGTCTTATCCAACGAGGAAAAAAGGAAAACTTATGATCAGGTGGGACATTCAGGTTTTGAGCAAGGAGGATTTGGCGGAGCAGGAGGACCAGCTGGCGGGCAGCAGGGCGGACAATATGGGCCATTTTCATATACCTATTCGGCAGGTGGAAATGGAGCAAATTTTGACTTTGGAGGATTCTCGGATCCTTTTGAAATATTTGAGCAGTTTTTTGGCGGAGCGTCTCCATTCGGTTCGCATGAAAGACGGGATTCTTATTCTATGAGAATTAGTTTTGATGAAGCAGTCCATGGCGCAGAAAAACAGGTAAATATAAAAGGAAAAAGTCAGAAGATAAAAATCCCCCAAGGCGTAGACCGCGGATCTCGCATAAGATTTGGTGATTACGACGTAGTAATAGATGTAGGTCAAAGTGATAAATTTGGACGTGAAGGATATAATATAGTTTCAGAAAAAGAGATTTCTTTTCCTCAGGCAGCACTTGGTGGTGAGATGAAGGTTGAGACAATTGATGGGGAAGTAAAAATCCGGATACCTGCCGGTACACAGCCTGAGACTGTAATCCGCCTCGCGGGTAGGGGGGTAAAGCATGTGCAGGGAAATGGGCGGGGAGATCACTATGTCAGGATAAAGATAACAATCCCCAAAAAACTAACACGTCAACAAAAAGAACTCCTGGAAAAGCTCCAAAACTCCACATAAAAGTAATCCTATAATTGACAAAAGGCTCATAGTATGATATAAAACAGTTCTATGGCAATGGAAATGGAGGACTTAGCAGGAAGAGGTCGGGGTACACATCCTGTTTGGGCGAAAGAACTCGCAAGACTTGCCCGTCTTTTTAGAGAAGCAGGTGGGCCTGAACGCTTTCCTGTAGAGGAAGAGTTGGGCGCTAGGCAATTTTCTAAAGAGCAGATGGTAGGGTTAAAAGGAGTAGGTTTTGATTTTTTTGTAGACATAGAGTCAAAAACCGTTGAGCAGTTATTGGAGGAAGCGCCTGGACGCATTAAAAAAGGTGATAAACGTATGAAGTTGCCGGCCGGATCGCCTAAAGTTCGTAATGTTGCCGTACGAACAGCAGGGTTAGTTATCCCTGGTAGCAATAACTTGTCATTCCACCAGCAAAGTGAGAAATTAGCAGAGTGGGAGCAGGAAATTAGGAGTAGGCAGTTGGAAAGAGGAACTCTTGATGGAGTTGGTTTTGGAATTGGACACCCTTCAGAGCATTTGCAGATTGATCTTGCCTATCAAAATGCAAATAGTGGGCTGCCTCTTTATTCAGAAATATTTGCATGCAGCGATTCCCCGGATGAGCCCAATGCTGATAATGCGATAATTATTGGGCGGATTGATCCTAATGATCCGCCGACAATTTATAATGATCCCGGTGTAGCTCACCGCCGGGTTTATGTGGCTCCAGTTGCTTATCCACTCCCAGTATTAAGAAAATAATTACTTTTATTTTTAGGTTTAAGATAGTTATTACACTCACAAAACTAAGAACTTCTGGAAAAATTCACTGATTAGTTACAAGGCGGATTTACCTCAATATTTATGTTAAGCATGCTTGTTTATTGAAGTATTTTTGTGCTACTGTTAAAGTATGGCACTTTGCGGAGTAAACGAGGTAAGTACTGACTTTGGTTGTTTTAAAAATGATCCGATCGGATTTGTTCAGCAATTCTATGGTATTGGTTTGGCATTTGTAGGAGCTGTGTCCCTAATCGCAATCATCATCGGCGGTTATACTATCATGACATCGCAAGGTGATCCTCAGCGCGTGCGGTCAGGAAAATCCTGGATTTTTTACGCTATTGGGGGATTACTTCTTGCAATTTTTGGATTTGTTATTATTCAGACAATTGCAGGGGGTATATTGAAGGTTCCAGGTTTTCAATAGTTAGATATGAAAAAATTTCTGCCCGCTTTTTTATTAAGTATTAGTTTTTTTGCTATACTTTTCATTTTTCCGCATAAAGTTCATGCTGATCCCGTTACGATAGATAAAGCACCTGTTACTGCTGATGACAAATGGGTTATAGATCCTGAGGTCACATTTATCGGTAAAAACGCAGCAAGGTCGGGTAATCTATTAAACTTCACACTTCTAAATTATCATTGGGTCTGCGTAAAACAGCTTCCTAGCGGACAGTGTGATGATAGTAAAAATCCTATTGCCGCGGTCTGGTTAACAACCGTTACATATATCGTTGTACCGCTTCTTTTTGTAGTTATTCTTGCAACGGCAATCATAATTATTGTGACCCGCGGACGCAGTATTACCGTTATGCGTTTTCTGCCGCGGTTTGTTGCGGTTATCATATTGATATTTTTCTCTTTTGCGCTTCTTCAATTTTTCTATCAATTTGTAGATGTAATTCAGGGATTTTTCCTGCGGTCTCATTCAGGAGCTTGCCCTCCTGACTGTATTTCGAATGCTGATTTGCTGTATGTAGGATGGAAATATCAGGATTTCCAAGGCCTTAGGTTATTGGGGGATAAAAATACAGAATCGGCTTTTATCACTCTACTTCTTACCAAATTAACAGCCCTTACTTACTTTGTGATGGTTGGATTACTTTTTCTTAGAAAAGTAATTCTTTGGCTTTTTATAATTGTATCTCCAATTTTTCCACTTCTTCTACTATATTATCCAGTTAGAAATACCGGTAAAATCTGGATTGGAGAATTCTTCCGCTGGTTACTTTATGCTCCACTATTTGCCATTTTTCTAAAAGGGCTCGTATCGTTATGGAGAGCAGGAATTCCACTAGTATTTACAACGGTTTCCCATAGCGACCCAAACCTTATTGTATACCCGACAGCCGTTAATATTCTTTTGGGCGGACCCAAAGAATTTGTAACCCTCGGCAATAGCATCAATCTCACAGAAACATTTGCTTTGTATGTCGTATCCCTCCTTATGTTGTGGGGAGTAATAATATTGCCATGGATACTTTTGCAGATTTTTCTTGATTATGCATCCAATTTGGGAGTTGGAGATAGCGCAGTAATGAAGAACATGATTAATATGGTTAATAATAGGCAGGGAGTGCCACCATCTCCATCATCACATCCTCCTGCAGGCGGGGGAGCGACTATAAATCTTCCATTCACCAAGAAATTCAGTATGCCGGTTCCACCGAGCGCTCCGACCGGTACAGCCCGGGAAATTCCTGTGTCTTCCTCTAAATTCTCAACAACCGCATTTATGCCATCGGCGCAGGTCAAGGCTCAGGTATTAACTCTTACGAACATGTCTCTTCCAACGATGCGCGATATTGCCAAATATGATACATCCCTCATATCCCGCGATAGCTCTACTAAGAAAGAAGCTTTGACTATCAGGGACAATCTTATCAAGATCGGCAATCCGGAATCGGCAACGTCAACCAGCGATAAGGAAAGATATGTTGAAATCCGGGAAAAACTAACACAGGAAAGTACTAAGGGAAATACTCTGGCAACATCTATTCTAAGCGCTGCGAGTACAGTTTCAAGACGAAGTAGTCAGGCATCAACATCTCAGATTAAGAGTATGCTTACTCAGATTGCCAATCCACAAGCCGCGTCTGCTGCGGGAGCAACATCTGTTATCAACAGGGAAAAACTATCGAAGTTGAATGAATCCCTGACGAAAGAGAAAAAAGAAGGCAACACTTTGGCTGCTTCTATCCTTTCGGTAAACGAAAAAACATCCTCAGCCGAAATCGAAAAACTCCAAGAGAAGATATTGGATGCAAAGACAAAGGGAGAACCTGTTGGAGTACAGCTTGCAAATGCGTTACAGAAGAAAGAAGCATTGCCTCTTGCAAACAGAGTCCAAACTGTAAGTAAAGAAGACTACCAAGCAGTAAAGGATATGTGGAAAGAGAATTACAAAAATCTTGAGGTTCCTCAAGGAATGGCAGGGACAAGGGAAGAATGGGTAAAGGATGATATAGCAAAGATAGACAGTATTATCGGACTTTTGGATTCAAAGGATGATGAAAAGATTGCTCAGGGAATGGAAGAGGTCTCAAGCATTTTGCCTTTCCTTTTGGTTGGCGGTTTCTCACAGACGGAAATTATTTCTTATCTTAAAGCCAAACAGGATGCTGCAAAAGAGGTAACTGTGGAATTGACGCAGGAAGAAGAAGATAAAGTTTCGGTTTCGGTAAAAAAGACCGCAACTGCCCAGCAGACTATGTCAGCAACTATCCCGGAGTCATCAGAAGATGATACAGATGGTTCGGATTTGAGTAACGCTTCTGCAAAAGCTGGCTCCAAGGTCATTCCTAATGCGTCGGTTGATATTTTAAATATGGCCAATCTTGAGCTGCCCAAATTAACAGACATCGTGAAATACGAAATGAGGCATCTTACAAAAGATAAAACCGAGTCTGAAAGAATAGAAAAAATGCACGGAGTGCTCGAGAGAATTGGAAATCCTGCATCTATTCAGTCTGAAGCGGAGCGGAATCAATACGAGACTCTCCGTGAAAAGCTTGGGGAAGAAAGCCTAAGTGGCAATGCTACGGCATCCACAATTCTTTCTGCTGTTTCGAGGTTAACTCAGACAACATCGGACATTGATGCGACTCTTGTTGAACTAAAAACAATCCTCAAACAAATTGCGAATCCACAAAACTTAGAGTCTAGTGAAGACCGTGATTATTACACCCGGCTTCACCAATATCTTGAAAATGAAATTAAACAAAATAGTAGTACCGTTTCCCAAAGTATTCTTTCGGTAAACGACACCACCAAGATGTCAGATATTCAAAATATTAAGGAACAACTGAGCATAGGTAATAATGCAGGAAGTCCCGCGCTTCCGCAATTGACGTCCGCAGTAAATGATGTTTCAAGAGCAAGGCAGTTGAGATCAGTGATCTCACAGATTCTTGCACCTGCTGAAATAAAATCGCAAGTTGATAAAAAGACCTATACAACTATCAAAAAATCAATAGACGATGCAAGTAAAAAGGGCGATTCTTTAGCTGCCTCATTACTATCAATCAATTCTAAAACTCCGGACATTGTCCTTACTCAAATGCACAAAAAACTTGTAGATGCAGGAAATAAAGGTGACGAAACGGCAAAGACAATTCTTGCGCAAGTTTCAGAACCACTCGCTTTATCCAGCGTAAGCCGTTTGCAGGAAGTAAAGCCTGAAGAATACGAAGAGGCAAAAGAGCTATGGAAGAAAGCATATATGCAGTATTTTGTTCCCTCAGGATTTACAGAAGATGTTAAAGGAAGACTAGAATGGATAAATAACGATGCCCTCGATATTGAAGACACAATTGGGCTCTTGCAGTCACCGGACGCAGAAAAGAAAAACACGGGACTAAAAAAAGTTTCAAGTATATTGCCATTCCTTCTTCTAGGAGGTTTCTCAACTTCTGAAATGATTCAATATCTTCAAACTAAACTGGATGCGGCAAAGGAAGCAATTACAGCTATAAATGCGGAGGAAGATAAATCAGTCCAGGTTGCTGTAAAAAAAGATGAAAAGGCTGAAGATAAAGCAATGAGTGAGGAAGTTCCTGATGAAGAAGAAAAGAAATAAATTTACAAGTCAGTTTATGTAAATATGTTGACTTGTTATTTATCGGAATTTAGTATTTAATAGAAGATAATTGTATTATGTTTGGAACTTTTTTTAATTCAAAAAAGCCGGACGAAGCAGATGCAAGCAATATTCCTGCCCAGCCGATAACGGATCAGAATCCACCGGTTGTCGGATTAGCGCAAGCTCCTGCTTCGGCGCCTTTATCTCAAGAGCCTGTTTCCCCAAGTCCTGTGTCAACGCAAGCGCCCAATCATGATCTCAGTATTCAGAATTCAGCAGTTAACCAACAACCAGTGAGTGTCGCACCTCAATCTATAAATAATCCGGCCGTGCGGGCTGATACATCGGCTCTTTCTCATCTCGATCCAAGGGCGGGACAAGTCCTAACACATGCGCAGGAGGAGACAAAAAGGATTAAGCAGCAATTTATAGAGCCTTCTCAAATTATATTTGGTCTATTGTATGATGAGCAGGTTTATAAGCTTCTCTCCGAATTCCAAGCTGATGGTGGAGCTCTTTCCAAAGAAATACAGTCGAAGGAAGTAATGGGAGTTTTTCGAAGCCAGCCGGCTCTCAGTAAAGTAGCGATGGCTGTTTTTGATCAGGCGTATAAAGATGCCAAAATGCGTGGATCAAACTTCGTAACACCTGAGGATTTATTGATAGTATTATTTGATCCGCAGTTTGGCGTATCCGGCTCTTTGGAGTCCCGCGGTCTTAAGAAAGAAGCAGTTGTTGAAAAAGTTTCAAAAAATCCCAATCTAAATTTTGGCAAAAAAACCATTCTTGAAAAATACGGAGTCGATCTGAATGAAGAAGCAAGAGCGGGTAAACTTGATCCAATCGCCGGCCGTGACGAAGAAATTGACAGAATCATTCACATCCTTTTGCGTAGGACAAAAAACAATCCGATTATAATTGGTGAGACGGGGGTTGGTAAAACCGCAATTGTTGAAGGATTAGCACAAAAAATAGTAGCAGGACAAGTTCCAAAAGATTTGGCCGAAAAAAGAGTTTTTCAGCTCGATGTTGCCTCTTTGGTGGCCGGGGCCTCTCACCGCGGAGAATTTGAAGAAAGACTAAGAGGAGTTATCAATGAAGTGCTGGGATCAGGCAACAAGATAATTCTTTTTATTGATGAAATTCACTCCCTCATGGGAACAGGTGAGGAGGGGATGAATGCTGCGAACATTATAAAACCCCATCTTGCCAGAGGCCATTTACAGTTAATTGGCGCTACAACAACTATTGAATACAGAAGAAATTTTGAAAAAGATAAAGCTTTTGAGCGCCGTTTTCAGCCCGTTACAGCCGAGGAACCATCTGAGGAACACGCTTTTGAGATGCTTAAAGTTATTAGACCAAAGTATGAAAAATTTCACAAGATTACTATTTCTGATGATACTCTGATGGAATGCGTGAAACTCTCCAAAAAATACATTGGGGAACGCTATCTACCAGACAAAGCTGTGGATTTGCTTGATGAAGCAGGGTCTGAGGTACACCTTCAGGCGGATGAAGGTAAAAGAGGCGATAATCAGGTTAAAAAAACTGATATTGAAAAAGTGGTTAGCGGATGGACAGGAATTCCAATTACCAAATTGACTGAGGATGAATCGGAAAAGCTTCTAAAATTGGAAGACAGAATACACCATAGATTGATAGATCAGATGGAGGCAGTTGTTGCTGTATCAGAAGCAGTCCGGCGCGGACGGATTGGTTTGGCTGCTGCTAACCGGCCGATTGCATCGTTCGTTTTCCTAGGCCCTACTGGGGTCGGTAAAACAGAGCTTGCTAAAACACTCGCCGAGCTTCTCTTTGGCCGTGATGATGCAATGGCAAGGCTTGATATGTCAGAGTATATGGAGAAGCATGAAGTGGCGAAGCTTATCGGAGCGCCTCCGGGGTATGTCGGATATGAAGAGGGAGGTCAATTGACAGAGGCGGTCAGGAAAAAGCCGTATTCCATTGTTTTGTTTGACGAGATAGAAAAAGCTCATCCTGATGTTTTCAATATTTTGCTCCAGCTTCTTGAGGACGGACGGCTTACGGATAATAAAGGAAATACAATATCATTTAAAAACACTATTGTCATTTGTACATCAAACATCGGGAGCTCGCTGATTCAGGAAAAGCTTAGCCAGGTTGATTCCAAGGAGAAAAAATCAGCTGAAGAATCCGCAAAGACATTTAAAGAGCTCTCAGAAGTTGTCAAGCAGGAGCTAATCAAATTTTTCCGGCCTGAATTACTTAACCGTTTTGACGATGTTGTGATTTTCAAACCCCTTCTTCAGGAGCATATGGCAGGAATTGCCCGATTGGGAATTGCCAAAACAGCAGGTCTTCTAAAAGAGCAGGGATTTACTCTTCAGATTACCGAAAAAGGTGTCGCGCAACTCGCAAAAGACGGTTATGATCCGGTATATGGCGCCAGACCTCTTAGGCGTTTGATCCAGACAGCTATAGAAAATCCAATTGCTCTTGAGATCATTTCCAAAAAATTTGAGGCCGGGGATACTATCGTTGTTGATTACAATGATACCAACAATGAATTTACATTTTCCAAGGGTCAGGATAGTGTGAATGAATCGGAAAATCTAAAAAAGACACTCCTTGAGATAAATAACCCCGGCGCCATATCAGATACTGCCAAGAAAGATAAGTATACAAGACTTCATGATGAATTGGTTCCAGCAAGTAAACAGGGAGATAAACTTTCGGAAGCAATCCTTTCGGTAAACGAAGGCACATCTGATGAAGTGATTAAAAAAATATTGGAAGATCTGAAAATAGCGCAAAATAAAGGGAATCAGCTTGCGTCCGATATAATGGCCATAGTGGGTGCGGAAAATGTCAAAGAAGCTGAGATAACTCACGATGCAGCTCCGGTTACAAAATTTAAGAAAACCCTGCAACAGGTAATAAATCCTCTCTACCTTGCGGCACCGGGCAATAAAGATAAGTTTAGCGCATTATATGATAAGCTCACTACTGCAAATCAGGAAAATAATGCATTGGCAAAACCAATCTTATCAATCACAGACATAACTCCTGACTCGGATATACAGCAATTGAAAACTCAGCTTGAAAGTGCAAAGGCGCAAGGTGATCCTTTGGCGATTGAAATTTTAGATACTATTGAGGCAGGCATAAAAACAGAAGAGGTGGCAAAACTCAAAGAAACATTGCTTCTAATAGTTAATCCAATTAGCGCACAAATACCAATTGAGAAGGAGAAGTTTATTGCCTTGCATGATAAAATTTCTCAGGCCAGCGAAAAAGGCAACGCTCTGGCGGCATCAATTCTGGCCATTAACGATACAACTTCAGACGATGCTTTGATTCAGCTTAAAAATCAGTTGGAGGCTGCATTGGCTCAGAATGATGAAGTAGCATTATTGGTATTAAATGCCGAATCTGCGCCGGGTGTTGTAGATCAACCAACGCAGGAAAATCCTGAACAGGCTTATCCTTTTGGTATGGGTCAGCAAGAAGAGGCAGCTGCCACTCAATTAACTCCGGATCCCGCCGCTCAAGGGGCGGTTTTACAGGAAGGCACAGTTCCTCAACCAGTACCGGTTACTCCGTCTCTTAGCACGCCTACAGTAGAACAACCAAGTGGTGGATCTGCTTTTCAGCCCCCATCTTCTACGCCACAGGCTGGTGTAAGCGCCGGGATGAGCGCGCTGAACGAGATTTTACAAAGAGACGCCGATCCTTTTGGTAATCCAGTTGAGCCCGAGGAGGAAAGGGTCAGATAAGCTGCAGATCTAGTAAATAAATAAACCCCTTGTTATCAATACAATATTTATGTAATATTAGCGCATACAAACCGCCTAAGTTTAATCTCTTGGTCGGTGAAAGGAGGTGAGTATATGAATAAAAATATTTTAATCGCATTGGTAGTTATCGTTTTACTCGTCTTGGGATTTGTAATTGTCAAAGGCAGCTCAAATAAAGCTGTTACGCCAACAGTTACACCTAGCGCAACGACTGAAAAACCATCCAGCTCTCCATCTGCGATGGAAAAATCACCATCCAAGGAACCAGAGGCAATGTCTCAAAAAGAAGACACAGTTACATTGAGCGCAAGCGGTTTTGAACCTGCAACAATCACAGTTAAAAAAGGAGATAAAGTTGTATGGGTAAATAAGAGTGGAGATAGCGCAACTGTTGATTCAGACAATCATCCAACTCATCTTCTTTATCCGCCCTTAAACATGGGTACTTTTGATGATGGGGCTAAGCATGAGTTAGTTTTTGATAAAGCAGGAACTTACACATACCACGACCATTTCCATCCATCCAGACGAGGGAAAGTGGTTGTAGAGTAAAAAGCGTGCTAAAATGGGGCAATGGCAGAGTACAAGTTAAATCCGGAGCAGCAGAGAGCTGTAAGTCATGGTAGTGGTCCTCTTCTTATAATAGCCGGTGCCGGAACCGGCAAAACAACTGTTATTACAAAGCGCATCCAAAATCTGATTCTTGAAAAAAAGGTTCCTCCCTCCAATATTCTTGCCCTTACATTTACTGAAAAAGCAGCTGCCGAGATGGAAGCGAGGGTTGATGAGATAATGCCTTTTGGCTATACACAGATGTGGATTGAAACGTTCCATGCGTTCTCAGATCGGATTTTGAGGCAAGAAGCAATACATATTGGTCTAAATCCCGGATTCCAGTTGTTAACTGAAGCTGAAAGTTTGCTTTTCCTAAGAAAACATTTATTTGAATTTGATCTGGAGTATTTCCGACCTCTTGGGAATCCGATGAAATTTCTACAGGGAATGCTCAATCACTTCGCCCGCCTTAAGGATGATGATATTAACCCTCAGCAGTATTTAAAGTATGCTGAGGAAATCCGAAATCCGAAATCCGAAATCCGAAATGATGATGAGATTAAGAAAACACTGGAGCTGGCAAACGCATTTAAAAAATATGAGGATTTAAAGGCTAAAGAAGGCGTGATGGATTTTTCAGATTTGATAAGTAATACGCTTAAGCTTTTCAGAACACGTAAAAATATTTTGGCCGAATATCAAGAATTGTTCCAATACATTTTGGTTGATGAATTTCAGGATACAAATTACGCGCAGAATGAACTTGCAATACTTTTAGCCGGCGAAAAGAAAAATATAACTGTTGTAGGCGACGATGATCAAAGTATTTATAGATGGAGGGGGGCTGCTATATCCAACATGCTTCAGTTCAAATCTCATTTTTCTGATGCGGCAATAGTCACTCTTAATAAGAATTACCGCTCAACCCAGAATATATTGGATGCATCTTATAAATTAATTCAAAATAACAACCCGGATAGGCTTGAGGTTAAAGAAAAAATTGATAAAAAGCTTGTGTCAGAACGCGAAATTAAAGGCACAGAACCAGAGTTTATCTATACAAATAAAGCAGAGGATGAGGCAGAGGAGGTCGCAAAAAAGATTATCGAACTTTCAAAATCCAATTACAAATATAGTGATTTTGCAATTTTAGTCCGTGCCAATGACCACGCAACTCCTTTTCAGCGCTCTCTTGAGAGGCGGCGCATTCCTTATCAATTCTTGGGGCCTGGGCATTTATTTCAACAGTCGGAAATTAAAGATCTGATTGCATATCTTCACAGTCTGGCAAATTTTGAAGATACAGCTTCTTTATATAGAGTAATTACCCTTCAGATTTTTGCTATAGAAGCGCGGGACATTGCCGCTATGCTTAACTTTTCCAAGAAAAATAATCTTTCTCTTTTTGAAGCTATGGAAAATGTTGAAGATTCCAGTTTGACCGCCAACGGCAAAGAGAAAATCAAGCGGATTACAGATATGATGAAACGTCATCTTGCTAAGGTTCCGAAGGAAACAGCCGGGCAAATTCTTTACTATTTCTTTGAAGATTCAGGTCTTTTGGGTCATTATCTTGATCCGCAGTCTCAAAGGACTGAAAAAGAGGCACAAAATGTAGCCAAATTATTTGAAAAGCTACAAAATTTTGCAAGTAACCGGGATGATGCATCTGTTTTTGCGGTTGTTGATTGGATAGATCTATCAATGGAGCTTGGTGAGAGTCCGCTTGCAGCTGACATCGACTGGACACAGAATAACGCAGTAAATATACTAACTGTCCATTCAAGTAAAGGTCTTGAATTTCCGGTTGTATTTGTCGTGAATCTTGTTATACAGCGCTTCCCATCACGTGACAGAAAAGAGCAAATTCCGGTGCCGACTGATTTGATCAAAGAAATTCTCCCGACAGGCAATGAATCGCTTCAAGAAGAAAGACGGCTCTTTTATGTCGCAATTACACGGGCAAAAGATAATTTGTTTCTCGCGGCTAGTAAGTTTTATGGAGAAGCCAAAAGAGAGCGGAAACTTTCACCGTTTATCGCCGAAGCATTAGGTGAGGATGTAGTCAAAAGCATTATAAATAAAAAAATTAATCAGCCGCCTGTGCAACAGCTATCCCTTCTTGAGATTGTTAACGCAAACATTCAAAATACCTCTGAAAAACAACAAGAACTATCAGCAATTAGACATCAGCCATTAGCAATTAATTATATTTCCTATTCACAAATTGCAACTTTTCTGACTTGTCCTCTTCATTACAAACTCCGCTATATTCTCAATTTTCCATCGCCTCCGGCGCCTGCATTAAGCTATGGAATTAGCGTTCATAGCAGCCTTCGTGACATTTTACTTTCTCAGAGAGCAGGGAGTAAGATTAACGACACAGAAGTAAAAAGTATTCTTAAAGAGAACTGGATAAATGAGGGCTACAGCAGCAAAACTCATGAGCTGCAAACATATGCACAGGCCGGAAAAATACTCGGTGAGTTCTGGAAAAATTATAAGAGCGATAAACCAAATACTGTGGGTATCGAAACACCATTTAGTTTTTGGTTAAAAAGCCTGCCTAACGGACAGGCAGGCCTGCCTGCCGGTAGGCAGGTAAAAGTTGGGGGCCGGATCGACCGTATTGACGCTTTAACTGACAAAAAAATTGAAATAATTGATTATAAAACAGGAAAAAACATGTTGGATCCCAAAAAAGCAAAAGATGATTTGCAGTTGTCATTTTACGCGCTGGCGGCGACAGAAGTGCATGACTCAATTTTTGGAAAAGCACCTGATGAGGTTGTTTTGACTCTTCACTATCTAGAATCAAATCAGAAAGTATCAACCACCCGCTCAAAAGAAGAGCTTGAAATGGCAAAAGAAAAAATCTTGAAAATAGTTTCAGAGATTGAAACAAGTGACTTTAAGTGTACAGGGGGAATGTTCTGCAAAAATTGTGAATACAAGATGATCTGTCAGACAGTTTAAAGGCACTGGGTAGTTGCGATAAGCCATGCACCATTTATTTTGTCAAGCTCAACTGCATAAAGTTGTTTGCCGCCTTGCGCACTTTCCCGGATTGTGACGTATGCTACATTCCCGTCTACACTGTATTCCGGGGTATCAACAATAAAATCTTTTACTCTATTGGCAGGACAAAAAATGGGATCATTTTTCCCATCGTATTGGGCTTGTACAAAATTTATGAGTTCCTGTGAAACGCGTTTATCCTTTTTATAACCGCCAGATGACAATAAGTCTGGAGATGATTTGTAAGATAAATAAAAGTTTTTAACCACTTGGTCGGGTGTCAAAGAATTGTTTCCAGGCGAAGATTGATTAATGTCTGCTTGGGTTTTGTTTGTATTTAAGTTTTGTTCAGTATTAGATTCAGGAGACGTTGGCGTTATTTGTTTTTGTTCAGATGCTTTTTCTGATGCAGATTGTATTGCCACAAGTATCACGAAAACAACCACAACAAATCCACCGGCTATTGCTAAATATATATATTGCTTTTTCATATACGCTTAATTCTAACTATAAAAGAACTTTGTCCCATGTGTCAACAAGTTGACAAAATTTTTTAAAAATCTTTATACTGGTATAGATATGAAAATTAGTTGGGAAGATAAAGGAAGCGCAGGAGGCGGTACGCTTTATGTAGTTCTTATCATGCTGATAGTTGGCGCATTGGCATTTGAGATGATGGGTGGAAAGTTGCCAACCGCTCAACCTGTGCCACCTCAATCAGATTCATCTCAATTGTCTCCGGCACCTTCTCAGGGTTGGCAAGAAGTGATAATTGATCCTTTTGTGCCGCAATCAGATAAGAAAAATCTTCAACTGTATACGTTTTCAGGACACAAGCCTGTTCCCACTACTCCGCTTCCGACCACAACTCCCACCACCTGTGAACATAGCGCTATTAACCAAGAGGATACGATGATTATCGGGTTTGATCCCGGATATGATAAATCAGTTGGGGCAGGAGGAGATATCAGAGTATGGTTTACCGATGAAAATCCCCCAATGGTTTCAATAGGTGAAGTTGTTGATCCGGCAACCGGAGAAATAACAAAAAAAGGAAACACTGGTATCTTGGATACCTGCTCAACAGGAAAAAGTTTAAACATTCCGTTTGAGCCATCGCTTACTATTGGAGACAAAGTATCTTACCCGAATAAAATTAAAGGAATATTTTATCCTTCCTCTACTTGTACCTATGATCCTAAGCGAAAGGGTCCCAATGGTCCATCCATCGATGATTTCAAGCCTTATCAAGCCGGCACTCCGGGTTTTAAGCACTACGGCGCTGGAAAAAAAGACAGCTACGTAGCAGAGTATATTTGGCACGTAAGTTCGCTGTCATTGTCTTCGGGAAACTACAAGGCCAGAATTATTGCACACGATGGAGATAGGGAGATAGGCATGCTTTGCGCAAATATTACAATTCAATGATCCCTCAGTTGTAATTTAAAAATATACCAAATATACTAGAATTACGCTTAGTCACATGAATAACTATCTTTTTCTGCCTTTTGTTTTTTTGAAATTTTGGTATATCGAAAGCCCCCGCGAAATCATCGGTTTTTTCGTATCACTCAATAAAGCTTTTTTTCAGATGTTTGCACTTCCCTTATTTCTAAGGACATTCTTCAAACCTTTAAAAAATGAATATAGACAAGGATTGGTCGGATTTTCAAGGGCTATGGGCATGATAATTAAAACTTTTTTTATCATAGCCGATGTTATTCTATTAATTCCCCTTTTGGTATTTGAAATCGTGGTATTAGTTTTATTTCTTGCCTTTCCGATATTAACGGCGGGTTTGTTATTTTATTAGACAAAACATGATTGATCACGTAAAAATATATCTTTACTACCGCAGAGCCCTAATACGGAGCATACGGCTTGTTGTTTTTGCAATTTTACTCTTTACCATTCTTAATCTATTTGCGCAGAATATTTCTCCTAAATTTCCATTATTTCTTTTTAATCTATTTGTTATGTTTGAAGTCTTTTTTCACTTCAAGATAAGCAAAAGCAGGCCAACTCTTCTTATTTCTAAAAACTCAGGCAAGGACCTTCCTGCCGGCAAGGCAGGTATCTATCAATCTTTTACCATGCATGCATTGTCCCCATTTGTTACAGATCAAAAAACAAGCGGAATTATTAAAAAGTTAATTAAATATCCTCAGGTAAAACTATTTCTGCAAAAAGCCAACATAACCCAAAAGGATTTGCCGTTTGTGGATTTGGATAAAGAAACTCTCGCAAAAAGCGCGTTTGATACAGCAAGTACATTTAAGGGTAAATTTGTCACAACAGTTGATATACTCGTTGCTTATCTTTTTCTGATTGAACCCGAGAAAAAATTGCTTTTTGCAAAGCAACTTAAATCTGAAGACTTATACAATATTTCCGAATGGATCAGACTTGAATATCCTGATGAGGAAAGCCCCAAAAAGTTCCGTGTACGTTTTGAGGGAGGAGGAATCGGGGAGAGTCTCGTTTCCGGGTGGACACCTGAAACAAAAAAATACACAGCGTTATTTACCTCTTTTGCGCTTAAATATACTCCACTTATACGCGGGCGGGAAAATGAATTCAAGACAATGATTGAAGCTTTGATAAAAGTAGAAAATAATAATGTGCTTTTGGTTGGGGATATCGGGGCTGGAAAAGAGAATTTGGTACGCGCTCTTGCCTACTTCAGTTTCGAGGGAGAATTGGGAGCGTATCTTAATTACAAACGGATTTTGGAACTTTTGGTCGGCGCATTGACAGCGGGTGCTACCAATAGGTCAGAGTTGGAGGAAAGGCTTCAATCAATAATCGCTGAAATTTCCCATGCGCAGGATATCTTGCTGTATGTTCCTGATTTTCAAAATATTTTGGGTGCTACTTCGTATGGGCTAGATCTCTCAGGAGCGCTTCTTCCATATCTCAAAACGGGTAATCTTCCCCTTATTGCCTCCATGACAACCGGCAGTTACAAGACTTTTATGGAAAAAAATCCTCTCAAAGAAGCATTCACAGTAATTATGCTAAAAAAACCTGATAAAAATACTGCAATACAAATGATAATGGGAAGCGCCCGGGTCATTGAGAAAAAATACAATGTAATTTTAAGTTATAGAAGTATTGCCAGCGCTGTCGAGCTTTCGGATAGATTTGTTCAAGACCAGGCGTTACCTGGAAGCGCTATGGCTCTTTTTGAGACAGTTGCCAATAAAGTTTCCCTTGATCGGGAAATTCCTTATTTTGAGCATACTCATAAAAAAATTGTGCTAGAAGAGCATGTTGTTCATGAGGTTGAGAAAGAGTCGCATGTCGCGATAGGAGTTCCAACTGGTGCGGAAATAGATCTTCTTTTGCATCTTGAAGAACGTCTGCATGACCGCGTGATTGAGCAAAACGAAGCTGTAACTGCAATTTCGGAGGCCATGAGGAGAGTCAGATCAGGAGTGACTACTACAGAGCGGCCTATATCTTTTCTTTTCTTAGGGCCAACAGGTGTCGGGAAGACGGAGACTGCCAAAACACTAGCAGAGTTTTATTTCGGAGGCGAAAAAAACATGATAAGGCTTGATATGAGTGAATATACCGGAGAGGATGGAATAAAGCGTCTTTTGGGAGCACCCCCCGGGCAGGGAGATGAGCGGGGGGAATTGACGGATAAGATTCATGATAATCCTGCCAGCTTGGTTCTTCTGGATGAGTTTGAAAAAGCCAATCCCAAGATCCACAATCTCTTTTTGCAGGTTCTTGATGACGGGCGGTTAACTGACAATAAGGGAGTAACGGTGAGTTTCCGGAATGCAATAATCATCGCGACATCAAATGCAGGATCTGAATTTATCCGTGAGGAGGTAGAAAAAGGAACAAAGATAGATAAAAAATTTCAGAAAAAGCTTCTTGAGCATCTTCAAACAAAAAATATATTTAAACCCGAACTGCTTAACCGTTTTGATGATGTGATAACGTTTAAACCTCTTGGTGAGGAGCAGGTCACACAAGTAGTGCAATTGATGCTTAACAGTTTGACAAAAGATATGGAGGAGCAGGACATAAAGTTGGTTTTTGAGCCGGCCGTGATTGAAAAAATCGGCCAAGAAGGTTTTGATCCGGAATTTGGCGCCCGCCCATTACGGCGCTATATTCAGGACAATATTGAAGACATGATCGCGCAGAAAAAATTGACAAAAGAACTTGATAGGGGAAAAACAGCTACTTTCTCAATCGACGGTACAGGGGCGCTTAAGCTTACGGTTTCATAGGTCTTAATCGTCATTCTGGCTTGTCCAGAATCTCTAATATGAAAGGTGGTTATGTTTACGTCATGTCAAATATTAGTCAAACCTTATATACAGGAGTTACTAGTAATCTAATAGGAAGAATCTATCAACACAAAAATAATCAGGTAAAAGGGTTTACTCAAAAATACAATCTACATATGCTGGTTTATTATGAGGTTCTGGACGGAATAACTTCAGCCATAATAAGAGAGAAACAAATCAAAGATATGAATAGAGCAGAAAAATTAAATATGATTTATAAATTTAATCCAGAGTTTAAAGATTTATACGATCAAATAATAACGTGAGAGATTCTGGAGTCGTCGCTTCACTTCTCCCCAGAATGACGATAGATACTGTTTATTGATTTAAAAGTCAAGGTTGTTAGATTGAGCTTAATTTGTTATACTGTAGACCAATTATGCCAGCCATACAACGATCAGAATTTTCATTAGCGCTTAATCAGGTAGCCTCCGAGCGGGGGGTTGATGTTGATGTTGTTTTGGACACCGTCAAGAACGCTATTTTGGCTGCGTACCGCAAGGATCATTCGGGTGTTGAGATTGAAGAATTTGATGCAGAATTGAACCCAAATACAGGCGAAGCACACATCCTGCATAATGGAAAAGATGTAACACCACCTGGATTTGGCAGGATCGCTGCCCAAACAGCAAAGCAGGTAATCTTGCAGAAAATCCGCGAAAAAGAAAAAGAGGCTATCTTTACAGACTACCGTGTAAAAATAGGTACAGTTATAAATGGTATGGTTCTGCGGTTTGCGGGAGTAAACATCATCGTAGACATAGGAAAAACTGAGGCCATCATGCCACTTTCTGAGCAAGTACCAAATGAAAAATACCACCTAAATCAGCGGCTCGGATTTTACATGCTTGATATAAGAGAGGGAATGAAGGGTGACGAGATAGTGGTATCACGGGCAGCAAACGGTTTGGTTGAGGGGTTATTTAAAAGAGAAGTTCCTGAGATAGCCCAAGGAAGTGTTGAGATAAAAGCAATTGTGCGTGAACCGGGAAATAGATCCAAAGTCGCCGTTTTTTCCGCACAACCGGGTATTGATCCTGTCGGGTCTTGTGTCGGACAAAAAGGCGTACGGGTCCAGGCAATTATCCAGGAACTGGGCGGACTTGAAAAAGTCGATATTATCCAGTGGGCAGATGAGCCAAAGACATATATCGCTCAAGCTCTGTCTCCAGCCAAAAATGTACGGGTAGAGATTAATGAAGAGGAAAAAATTGCGCGGGTTTTTGTACCTACTGAGGAATTGTCTTTGGCGATTGGCAAAGAAGGTCAAAATGTACGCCTCGCACACAAGCTTACAGGATATAGAATTGAAATAGAAGGCAAAGAGGAAGCGGGAGAGATAGAAGGGTCTGCGTCAAACGCGGCTGAGGCAGAAGAGACCAAGCCTTCGTCAAAGGCTTCGGTGGGCGAGACGAAAGTTGAAGCAGACTCTAAAGATTTAGAAAAAGAAGAAGCAAAGCCAAAGGCAGCAAAAGCCAAAAAAGCACCAGCCAAAACAAAAAAAGTAAAAGAGGAAAAAGTAGAAGAGGAAAAATGAATAACGTGGGAATTTTCAATTTGAAATTTGAAATTACCTTGTCATGCTGAACTTGTTTCAGTATCTCATATAAATCGCATGGATCCCGAAATAAATTCGGGAGGACAAGAATAGAAGTGAAAATTCAATGAAAATTAAAAATTTTAAATTAAAAATTAGATTAGGATACAAACTATGGATAAGAAGAGCAATTCAACTTCGACAAATAACTCCCATTTCCCACCTGTCGTAGCAGTTCTTGGTCATGTTGATCATGGCAAAACAACACTTCTTGATGCAATCCGAAAAACATCACAGGCAGAGCGGGAAAAAGGAGGTATCACGCAGAAAATTGGAGCATCCCAAGTAGAGATAGTCCATGACGGCAAAACCCGGAAAATTACTTTTATTGATACCCCGGGGCATGCTGCTTTCACCAAAATGCGCGGACGCGGCGCCACAGCGTCTGATATTGTTCTTCTTATAATTTCCCTCGCTGATAGTGTAAAACCCCAGACAAAAGAAAGTATTGAAATTCTCAAAGAATCCAAGACACCCTTTATAGTAGTACTGACAAAAGCAGATTTGCCTGATCTTATTCCTGAAAAAAGTAAAAAAGATCTTTCCAAAGAAGGGATTTTGCTTGAGGGCTACGGTGGAGATGTGCCGTATATTGAAGTATCTGCCAAGACAGGAAGCAACATCAAAGAGCTTCTGGATCTGATTCTTCTTATGTTTGATATGCACAAAAAGCCGGAATACGTAAAGGAAGTTTCAGAGACAAATCCTTTTCAGGCAATTGTCATTGAGGCTAAATTGGATTCCAGAATCGGTCCAAAAGCGACAATTGTTATAAAAAACGGGAGTGTTGTGGCGCGGGATGTACTCAAGGCCGAAGGCCAGACATTTAAAGTAAGGACCATGCTCAATGACATGGGCAAGCCGGTTGAGAAAGCAACAGTTGGTGATGCAGTCGAGCTTTTTGGATTTATGAAAGTGCCTGAAGTTGGAAGTATAGTAACTCACGAATCAAATGCAGCGCAAGCTGTCGTTGCGGAAGAAAAAGCGCCTCTTATGAAAGAAGTTATGTATAAAAGGGATGAGGAACACAAGGGGCTTTCTGTTATTTTGGTAGCTGATACTCAGGGTTCACTTGAAGCAATTGCCAATGCCTTGCCTGAGGGAGTTAAGATAGTTGGTCAGAAGACAGGAGAAGTAAGTGATGCGGATATTATCCTTGCCAAGTCGACTCACAGTATAATCCTGAGTTTTAATACCAAGCTGAAGCCCGCAATAATGACTATGGCAAAGAGCGAAAAAATACTTCTTCGAAATTATGAAATTATCTATGAGCTATTGGAAGAAGTGAAAGATGCACAGGAGGGAAAATTATTTTCTCAAATGGAACAAATTTTCGGTACAGCAAAAATACTTCAGAAATTTCCCTACGAAAAAACATTTGCATTCGGTGTGTCTATAACTGATGGACGTCTTGCACGGGGTGACCGCGTCCGGATAATGCGGGGTGAATCAATAGTCGGTGAAACCAATATTGTTTCTTTGAGAATCGGGAAAGAGCCAACTTCAAAAGTTGAGAGCGGAAAAGAGGCAGGAGCAGTTCTCAACAACCCCCTTGACATAATGGTAGGAGATGTGATACTATCCCATAGTTAATCTTTTCTGGTGGCAGAAATAGATATAAAATATGGATAATAATACAATACAACAAATCAAAGATACTATTGCTCAAAGCAACAGTATTGGGATAACAGCTCCAATTAATCCATCTGTGGATGAAATGGCAGCGGCCCTATCACTCTATCTTATACTAAAAAGCTCCGGTAAAAACGTGTCTATAGCATCTCCAAAGGATCCTCTGGTTGAGGTGTCTTCACTTGTAGGAATCAATAAAGTTGAGAAAACACTAAAAGGCAGTGGTGGCGGAACAGGAGATTTGACGGTATCATTTCCTTATACAGAAGGCGAGATTGAAAAAGTATCTTATACTCTTGAGGAAGGATATCTAAATATAATTGTCAAAGCTTCTGAACAGGGATTAACATTTGATGAAAAAGACGTAGAATACACAAGAGGCAGCACAAATCTTGACCTTGTTTTTACAGTCGGTACCAAAAACCTAGCTGATCTGGATCCTGTTTTTGATACACAAAATCTGGATATAAAGATAGTTAATATAGATAACAAAGAGGATAATGAGCAATTTGGTGATATTGTTTTGATATCTCCAAAGTTATCATCCCTTAGTGAGGCAGTTGCTGATCTCGCCTTGTCTCTTGGTCTTAACATAGATCAGGATAGCGCGCAGAATTTACTCAACGGTATTTCCAGTGCAACCGGGAACTTTCAAGACACAAAAACAAGCTCACTTGCTTTTGAAATGGCAGCGCTTCTTATGAAAAAAGGAGCCCAAAGGGAAGCATCCGCAAGCGCAAGACAGGGAATAAGACAACCTGAAGAACAAGCCCAGCAACAGGCACGACCTCAGCAAAGAAACGCTCAGCAACAGCCACAGCAACAGCCACAAAAACGCGCACAAAATCCAGTAGCCGGACAGGAAAAAACCTTCAGCAACGCTCAGGATAAGCGTGAGCAGGACAGAATAAAGTTTGAAGAAAACCTGCAAAAAAGAGTTGCAGAAGAAAAAGCACGGGAAGCCCAAGCTGGTCAAGCAAAACCTCAAAGACAAGCATCTCAACCTCAAAATCAGCCGGTAAATAATCAAGTGCAAGATGCAGATATAGTTGATGATGAAGAAACGCCAACTGATTGGCTCGCCCCAAAAGTCTACAAAGGCTCTTCAGAGGTTTAAATCTACCATAAATAAAGCATTGATATTTCCCAAATAATTACTTATAATCCACAATATGAGTGAAGCAGATCTTAGTAGGGCAAATGGAAGCTGCTTTGGTGCCTATGGGATTGGAGAGAAGGTAAAATTTTCCCTTACTATAGATGGTGATGGAAACCCTACCATAAAATGCCCGAAACGTGATGACAATGATGGTAGTTGCGGAAATACCGGAAACACATCAGACGGCGCGTGTATTTATAATATATTGCGTCACTCCAATGTAGCCGTGACGAATAATGCAGTATCTTCTAGGCATACAGGTCAAGTTGTACTCAACCATATTGGAAGGAATCCTGGTACAAGCGTAGAGGCGATAGCCCAAGCTATAGGAACTGTAGTACAGACAGTACGTGGGCCAGTGCAACAGTTGGTTAAGAGAGGAAAAGCGAAATATGATACCCCCCCAGTAAAGGAGGGATTGCCTCTGCCTGAAGACGCTGTAAGACTTACTCGAAGACCTAGGCGTTAGATGGGTTGACCTGTTAATACGGGAAACAAATCCTTCCTACTTGTACCAAAACTCAATACCTGCTATAATGCATTCAATAAGAATTAAGTAAAGATAATTTATGCCGCTTAGCACTACACAGAAACAGGAAATCATAAATGAATATCAGACAGGCAAAGGAGATACCGGATCGCCCGAGGTGCAGATAGCGCTTCTGACAAAAAGAATCACCAGGCTTGCCGAGCATCTCAAAGATCACGCGCACGATGTGCACTCAAGACGCGGACTTCTCTCAATGATCGCCAAGAGACGAAGACTTATCAACTTTCTTAAAAAGGTTGACGAAGTACGTGTTGACGGGATCTTGAAAAAGATCGGGATGAAGGATTGACTCTGACTTCAAAAATTGTCATGCTGGATTAACTTCAGCATCTCCAGATTCTGAAAAGATCAGGATGGCAACCAAGAAGGACGAAAGAACAGAAATATAAATGAAAGACAATAAAACCTCAGTAAGTTTTGAATTTGCAGGAAAACAAATGACCCTTGAAACAGGCCAGCTTGCCGTGCAGGCAACAGCATCGATTTTTGCCAGGCTTGGGGACACAGTAGTTCTTGCAACCGTCGTTGAGGGCGGAAAAAGAGCCGATATTGATTATTTCCCACTGAGTGTTGATTATGTTGAAAGACTTTATGCCGGAGGTAAGATCAAAGGCAGCCGCTGGGTGAAAAGAGAAGGACGTCCAAGCGATGAAGCTATATTGTCAGGCAGACTCATTGACCGTTCCATAAGACCTCTTTTTCCCAAGTCATTTAAAAACGAAGTCCAGGTAATAGTCACTGTTTTATCAGTTGATTCAGAGAATGAAGCTGACATTCTAGCTCTTAATGCTGTCAGCGCAGCTTTGGCAATGTCCAGGATTCCATGGAACGGTCCTGTTGCCGCTGTGAGAATGGGTTATATTGAAGATAAAGATGGAGCACAAGCCGCATATCTCCCAAATCCAACGACAACTGAGGCAGAGCATTCTGTCCTGGATGTAGTTGTTTCACAAAGCAGCGAAAAAACAGTCATGGTTGAGTCAGGAGCGCTGCAAGTGACAGAAGACGTCATGGCTTTGGCTATTGAGAAAGCGCATGATGAGACAAGAAAAGTTCTGAAAGGAATTGAGGAGCTTGTCAAAAAAGCAGGACAGAAAAAAATAGTAGTTGAAGAAGACAAATCGCTTCAGGATGCGATTGCCCTTTTTGAAAAGACATACAAAAAAGATATAGATTCCCTCATCAAATCACGTGTCAGTAAAGAAGGAGCGGGCGATGAAACAGCTGAATTAATTACCCGTGTTACAGAAGATATAAAAGCTAAAGATCCCAAAGCAGAAGTTGACAAAAAAATGCTTGCAAAAGCTTTGGAATATGTCATGTTCAAGATAATCCGTTCAGAGACAGTAAGTAAGAAAAAACGCGTTGACGGGCGGGGACTTGACGAGATCCGCGAAATCGGCGCGACTGTCGGGATTTTGCCAAGAACTCACGGGTCAGCGCTTTTTGAGCGTGGAATCACACAAGCCTTGAGCATCGTGACACTGGGTTCACCAAGACTTGAGCAGCTTATTGAATCAGCAGAAGGTGAGGAGATAAAGCGCTATATTCATCATTACTCAGGTCTTCCATATTCATTTGGACAAGCAGGAAGAATGGGTTTTACCTCAAGGCGTGAAATCGGACACGGAGCATTGGCGGAGCGGGCTCTTAAAGCAGTTATTCCAACGCAGCAAGACTTTCCATACACCATAAGAGTTGTATCGGAAGTTTTGTCACAAAACGGATCCAGCTCTATGGCATCAACTTGTGGCTCAACACTTGCTCTTATGGATGCAGGGGTGCCAATTACAGCGCCTGTTGCCGGAATCTCAATCGGGATGATGAGTGAGGGAGACAAATATGTTTTGTTGACAGATATTATCGGGCTTGAAGATTTTTCAGGAGATATGGATTTTAAAGTCGCCGGAACTGAAAAGGGAATTACAGCAATCCAGCTTGATGTAAAAATAGACGGATTAACTGATGCACAGGTTGTTGAGATTCTTGCCCGGGCCAAGACTGCACGTATGCAGATTCTTGAAAAGATGCTCGCGTCTATCCCGGAGTCACGAAAAGACGTTTCTGAATACGCACCGAAGATTGAGCAAATTCAGGTGCCGGTTGATAAGATCGGTGAAATTATCGGACCCGGGGGCAAAAATATTAAAGCTATTATCGCCCAGACCGGTGCAGATGTAGATGTAGATGACGACGGAATAGTGAGTGTTTCAGGAATTTCTGAGGAATCAGTCAGAAAAGCAGTTGATTGGATAACGGGTATGACACGGGACGTGACACCGGGTGAGGAATTTGAGGGAACAGTGAAAAGAATTCTTCCCTTCGGAGCTTTCGTTGAATATTTACCCGGACGTGAGGGAATGGTACATGTCAGTAAAATGAAAAGGGGAGCTTTTGTAAAAGATCCATCTGAAGTTGTAAAAGTCGGGCAAACTGTAAAGGTAAAAGTGGAAGAGCGTGATCAGCAAGGTCGGATAAATCTAACAATGCTTGTTGATGGAGATGATAATGGTGCCCCTCCGGGCCAGGGATTTGACAGACCCAGAGAGCCTAGAGATGAAGGCCAAGGCGGTGGAGGATTCCAATCTAGACCCCAGGGTGACAGATTTAGCGGAGCATCTCACGATAGACCATTTAATAATAGAAATTCAGGCGACAGATCATTCAACAGAGATTCCGGATCAGCTCCGAAATCAGATCATCCATTGTCACAGCAGCTAAGACGTGAAAGTTCTGCAAAAGCGGCAGGAGGCCGCAAATTCCCCCCGAAAAAAAGATTTAGTAGATAAGTTAGATCTTCAATCTTTTGCAATGTCTTTTCCCAATAGTGTAATATAGGTATATGGATCCTACTGCTCAAACGCCTGCAATTCCATCTACAGATCAACCAGTTGCCACGCCCACTCCTGTTGTCAATCCCGAAGAGCAGGCGGCCGCTGCGCGCGGGGATATCCCGATGAATTCAGATAGCAGTATTGCTGCTCAAAACGCTGCAGATAGTGCTGCATTGAGCAAACTGGAAGACATAAATACAGCACAGATGGTCAATAACGACACCACCCAGCAGGAAATAAATGGGGCATCTGGGGCTACTCAAAAGATATCGGATCATGGAAAGTCATCTGATCAGATCCGCTCTCTTGGTGAAAAAATAGAAAATGCTCCTATTCCTCCTGATTTTAAGCAAGAATTGATTGATAGGATTTCACGTCTTGCTATGATCCGCTCATCTGCAGGGTTCCTAAGCTCTACCTACATCATGGAATATGAATCAACACAGCGTTATGTCAACTGGATAATAGGTATGCCATGGGATAAAAAAAGCGAAGATATACTTGATCTGACAAAAGCCCGTGAAATTATGGATAAGAATCACTACGGTCTGGGGCCGCTCAAGCAAAGAGTGTTGGAATACATAGCAACTCTTATGTTAAATATTAAAAATTATGGGGATACAGGGAATATTATCAAGTCCCCGATTCTTTGTATTGTAGGTTTGGCAGGAACCGGAAAAACTACATTTGCTTACTCTTTGGCTCAAGCACTGGGACGGGCTTTTGAAAGAATTCCATTTGGAGGAATGGCTGATTCCAGAGTTCTCCGGGGACAGTCGCGTTACTTTCCGGATGCTGAGCCCGGACAGATTATAAAGCGTCTGGTTCACAGCAACACTAAGAATCCTGTAATTCTTCTTGATGAATTGGACCGTGTGACAGATACCGCAAGAGCCGATATCATGGGGGTTTTGATTGAGGTTCTGGATCCTGAACAGAATGCGCGCTTCACAGATCATTACGTTGATTATCCTTTCAATTTGCAAAACACTCTTTTTATCGCAACAGCCAACAACGTCTCAAGCGTCGCGACAGCCGTTCTTGACCGTCTTGAGATTATTCAGATGCCCTCCTACAATGATGAGGAAAAGACAGTGATCGGGAGGGATTATGTACTTCCCAAAACAATGACGCTTACAGGTCTGCTTCCTGAGCAATTGATTATCGACCCAACTGTTTGGGAGGGACTTATCAGACCGCTTGGATATGATCCCGGCATCCGTGGACTTGATAGATTGATTACAGGAATGTGCCGCAAAGCAGCCACGCAAATAGTTCTGGGTCAAGCCCAAACTGTAAAAATAACCAATGAGAATGTAAAACAATTTTTACCGGAGTGGTAATAAAAATTAAATATTAAAAATAATTTGTTATCCTGAATTTATTCCTCTAAACCTTATTTCTCATGCGTGTTTAATTTTATGTTTATCTACTGTATAATTACTCAAGTATGAAATTAGGTTTTATCGGTCTTGGGAAAATGGGAAGCCGGATGGCTCTCAAGCTTCTCAAAGAAGGTCATGATGTAACAGTTTGGAACCGCTCGCCTCAGCCGGTTGAGGCTCTCAAATCATATATTCCGGATTTGAAGTCAGCACCGACTATTGAAGAGTTGGTAAAAAGTTTGGAAAAGCCCCGCGTTGTATGGCTTATGCTGCCTGCAGGAGAATCAACTGAGGGGATTTTGTCCCAAGTTGAGAAGCTTGTTGAGAAAGATGACATCGTAATTGACGGAGGAAATTCCAAATTTAGCGATACTGACAGACATTTTGAAAATTTCAAGAGTCAGGGCGTGCGTTTCCTGGGAATTGGTGTATCAGGAGGGGTGGTCGCTGAGAAGACAGGTTATCCTCTTATGGCAGGAGGAGATAGATCTGCTTACGATTATATAACTCCAATTCTGGGCTCTCTCGCAAAGTCTCAGGGAGGACATGAGTATTTCGGAACTGGTGGAGCGGGACATTATGTAAAAATGGTGCACAATGCTATAGAGTATGGATATATGCAGTCAATTGGTGAAGGATTTGGCGTGATGGAAAAATCATCTTATGATTTGGATTTACTAAAAGTAGCCAAGATTTATGACAGTGGGTCGTTGATCTCAGGATTTATGATGCAGCGCACGATCGAAGCGCTTGAGAGCGATCCGCATTTGGATACATTCGCAGGTGTCATTGGTTCGGCATCAGGAGAAACAATCTGGACAATTGAAGAAGCGAAGAAAAATAATTTATTGATCGATATTATTGATAGGTCTCAGAAAATAAGAACAGAGTCAGAGACAGATGGGAAGATCCAGAACTCCTTTGCTGCCAAAATGGTAGCAGCTCTTCGGGCCGCCTTCGGCGGTCACCCTGTTAAGAAGAAATAAGGAGTTTGTAAAGAATTAAACTGTATTGTTTTCAGAATACTCGGAAAACTCGGTAGGCCTGAAGATCGGATATTCAGAATTTTCGGAAAGTCTGATAAGATGAGAGCATGATTAGAGATGTTACTGATCTGGAGGTTTATGGAGAATCTTTGAGATTATTACGAAAACTCTATGAGTTTTTAAAAAAACTACCTAAATCTGAATATGACACGATAGTACAATGTAGAAAATGTGGAAAATCTATACCTGCAAACACTGCGGAAGGGTGGGCAAAAAGATCATCAGCTCCAGAGTTCAAGAGGTTTTTAAAAATTGCAATCGGATCAAGCGATGAATTAATTAGTCATCTGCGGACAGTTGCAATAATAGTTCCTCGACTATTTCAGGAATCAAAGGAGCTTGCCGGAGAATATAAAGTTTTGTCAAAAAGATTAAATACTCTTCATAAAAACTGGAAATCTGGCGTTTTCTGATTTATCTGAATGTCTTTTTTTCTGAGTATCATCTGAGTTTTCTGAAAAGATGTATGTTATAATTATGATTAAGTAAATCATGGACGAGAATAAGATACCTTCACCACCACCAATACCACAAAATTTACAATCACCAAATCTGCCTACTCCGGATTCTGTTTCTTTTATAGCGCTTGGAGGCCTCGAAGATGTTACGCGTAATCTTTATGTTTATGATTATAAAGATCAGATCCTCATCGTTGATTGCGGGCTTGGATTTCCTGATGAATCGATGCTTGGCGTAGATCTTCTTCTTCCTGACATCACATATTTACTTGATGTTATAAAGACAGGCAAGAAAAAGATTATCGGTATGCTTCTCACACATGGTCATGAGGACCACATCGGAGGTACTCCATTTATTCTGCCTCAATTGATGCCAACTGGCCGGGATGATTTGAAATTCCCTATTTATGCATCGCCCCTGACAGCAGCGCTGACTAATGCAAAACTTAAAGAATACAATCTCCCTTTTTCAGTTTCAACAGTAAAATTTGAAGATCCGGATGTCAAGATCGGTCCATTTATCATCTCTTTTATACATGTTACTCATTCTGTGCCGGATAGCGCCAACTTTTTCATCAAATCTCCTGCTGGGAATTTCTTTCATGGGAGTGATTATAAATTTGATCTGACTCCGGCAAATGGAAAAAGATCTGATTTTATCAAGATGATGAAGGCAGCTGATGAAGGCGTGACGTGCCTTATGTCTGATTGTCTGGGATCTGACAGGCCGGGACACACAAAGTCCGAGGGGAAGCTGGGGCAGAATTTTGAGCGGGCAATGCGCGACGTTAGGGGAAAATTTTTGATAACCACTTATTCCTCAAATATTTCAAGACTTAATCAAGCAATCCAAGCTGCAGAGCGTGTAAACAGGAAAGTTTGTTTTGTCGGACGGTCAATTCTTAAAGTCAAAGAAATCGGCCAAAACTTGGGGTATTTGAAAATAAAACCGGGAACTGAAATTGATATGAGAGATGTGGGAAAATTCAAAGGCAATCAGCTGGTTTTACTCGTTGCCGGTTCCCAAGGACAGGAAAATTCAGCAATGACAAGAATCGCCAATGGCGAGCATAAAGACGTAAGGATTGGCCCGGGCGACGCCGTTGTTTTCTCAAGTGACACTATTCCTGGAAATGAGATAAATGTAAATTCATTGGTGGACGCTATCACCAAAAGAGGCGCTCGGGTTATTGATTCAGATCCAAGCGGTTCTTTTCATGTTTCAGGACACGGATCCAAAAGTGATCATGAACTACTTGTCGCGCTCACCAAGCCCAAATATCTTCTTCCGATAAGCGGAACATATAGGCACATGGGTTATTACAAAACAATGGCTGAGGATATGGGATATGATAAGCGGGATATTTTTCTTGTTGAGAACGGCCAGGAAGTGAGATTCAGCAAAAACTCGGTAAGACTCGGAAACAAAATCGGAATCAGAAATATTTATGTTGATCAGGTATCAGGTGAGGAGGTAGAGAATTTTGTGATCCGCGACCGCGAGAGATTGGCAAAGGAGGGAATTGTGATAGTAATGGCTGAGATCCGAGCGCAGGATGGGCAACTTGCTGAGAAGCCTATCATTGTTGCCCGTGGATCCTCACTGGTTGATTCTAAGGAAATAACTGATTCTATAACCTCGGAATTGGAAAGGGTGCTAGCGCCGAACAAAAGTAGGGTTACAAACTGGGTGCATTTGAGACGCTTGGTAAGCGAAACAGCACAAAAACACTTATTTAAAAAATTCCGTACCCGTCCTCTCGTCATGCCGGTAGTAATAGAGGTATAAATTTAGTTTCCGGCTTGACAACTATAGGACTTTATGATATAATACGAATTGATGCTTCAATCTTCAATTATTCTACTTTCTTCAGAAAAATCTATTTGCCTACTCATTTATAAAGCTCTATAATATAATTTATGCCCAAGAGAAGACGAAGTAGCGGAAGACGCAGGAAACCGTTTAAGCTAAAACTCAAAACAAAAACAATCTATACGATATTTGGTATAGGATTTTTCCTGCTCGGCGTATTTTTACTTCTGGTCTATATCAAGCCTACAGATTCTACAACCGTTTTGACAAATAAGCTTAATGAAATGTTCGGATCCTTGACGATTTTGGCCCCTCTTATTTTGGTTCTCATAGGATTCTTATTCCTGCATCTAAAATTCTATTTATCACGTTTGAATGTAACAATTGGATATATCCTGCTTTTTGTTTCGCTCATAGGACTCACAAAGAGTGGTTCTATAGGAAATGGGATTTTCTCAATTCTTAAAGAGATTATTACAGTGCCTGGTGCTGACATGGTTTTTATCACAGGAATTCTTGTCGGTATTATTGTTCTTTTGGATACATCCATTGATGAGATGATTAGTTTTATCGGGAGCGTTTTCAGTACCTTAAATAAATTAATTCCAAGAAAAATATTTTCATCTTTTAAAAAAGATAAAAACTTGTTTGATAGAAATAAGCCAATGACCATAAAAGGCGGAAAGAGAGAGGAAGAGCCATTGTCTCCAAAAATTAATCAGCCTCCGGTAATACAAAAAAAGGAGCTTGAAATGCTTCCTCAGACGCTAGTAAGTAATGTTTTGGGCGGAGATACACCCGGGGTTTGGGAATATCCACCTCTTTCTCTTTTGTCTGAGGAACCCGGGAAGAAAGCCGAGCGGGGAGATATCAAGGAGATTGCCGGAACTATTGAAAAAACGCTTGATAGTTTTGGAATAGCGGCCCGCGTAGCCGAGGTCAATTTGGGTCCTGCCGTTACGCAGTATGCGCTTGAGATTGCGCAAGGTACAAAAATTTCAAAGATCACCTCTCTTACCAATGATTTGGCGCTGGCAACAGAGGCACCAACCGGTCAGATCAGAATTGAAGCACCTATTCCGGGGCGGAACTTAATTGGTATAGAAATACCTAACAGATCGCTTGAGGTAGTGACGCTTAGAACAATGCTTGCATCAGCCGCCATGCAAAAATCAAAATCCAAACTTACAGTTGCCTTGGGACTTGATGTATCAGGTAGTCCGATCGTTGTAGATATCGCAAAAATGCCACACGTTTTGGTTGCCGGTACGACGGGATCCGGAAAATCAGTACTTATCAATTCATTCATATCAAGTCTTCTATTTAGAGCATCTCCTCAGGAAGTCCGTCTTATTCTGATTGATCCAAAGAGGGTTGAGTTCACAGGATACAATGGGATTCCGCATCTTTTGACACCTGTAATCGTTGAGTCGGATAAGATCCTTTCCGCTTTGAAATGGGCAATGGGTGAGATGGATAAAAGGTATAAAATTTTTGCAGAACGGGGAGTGCGTAACATTGATTCTTATAACGAGCTTTCAGGATTTCAGGCACTTCCTTATATTGTTATTTTTATAGATGAGCTTGCCGATCTTATGATGTTTGCGCCGGTTGAGGTGGAGGATGCAATAGCGCGTCTTGCGCAAATGGCCCGTGCAACCGGTATTCACTTGGTGATTGCGACCCAGAGACCATCAGTTAACGTCATCACAGGTCTTATAAAGGCCAACGTGCCAGCTCGTATAGCATTTAGCGTTTCGTCAATGATTGACTCCCGCGTAATAATTGACTCCCCTGGTGCTGAAAAACTCCTAGGCCGTGGGGACATGCTTTATATACCGCCTGATCAGGCAAAGCCCACCCGTATTCAAGGCGCATATATTGAAAAAGAAATAAAACTACTGGTTGATTTTCTCAAATCCAAAAATTACCCTGTTGAGTATACAGAAGAAGTAACAAGTCAGCCCTTAATAATTAAAAAAGGAGGAGCTGCTCAGGAAGGAAAGGATGGAGAGCTTGAGGAAGCGATAAGAGTTGTATGTCAGTTCAATACAGCATCCGCATCTTTTTTGCAGCGGAAAATGTCAATTGGTTACGCAAAAGCTGCCCGCATTCTTGATCAGCTTGAAGAGATGGGCATTGTCGGAATGGCAGAAGGTTCAAAACCACGGGATGTATTGGTCAGAAACGCTGAGGAATTTCTAGCCTCACAACAGCAGGGAGGGCAATAACTAATTTCTAAATACTAATTACTAATTTCTAAATAATATCTAAATTCAAATATCAAAACCCGTTTGCAGTTAGTAATTGAAACATTTGTATTTGTTTAGGATTTAGATATTAGGTATTAGATTTTTAATGATATGATTAGGTTTGGGCAAAGACTGAAAGACGAAAGAATTAGGCGTATGCTGACGCTTGATGACGTTTCGGTTGCCACCAAAATCAAGCGCGATTTTCTTGCTGCCATTGAGCGCGAAGCTTACGATGAGTTGCCTTCTCCTGCGTATGCAAAAGGCTTTGTCCAAAATTATGCGGATTTCCTCGGACTTCCAAAAATCCAAAGCTCAGCACTTTTCAAACGTGATTTTGATGAAAAAAGAGCAATGAAAGTATTGCCTGAGGGAATGACAAATTCGCGGACCATTCCTTTAAAACGAGTCAATATAAGAAGTTTTGTTGTTGGAGGATTAATTCTATTAATGCTAGCCGGTTTTTTCTTATTCCAAACCCGGGATATGTTATTCGCGCCTTCAATCCATATTACATCACCAAAAGAAGGAAGCGTTGTTTCGCGTGATGTTGAGGTAGCGGGTACGACAAGCAGCAACGGTATAGTTACAATAAACAATAATCCGGTATTTGTAAAAGATAGTGGAGTGTTTGTTAAAAAAATTACACTTTTCCCAGGTAAAACAACAATAATAATAAAATCAAAAAACAGATTGGGTAAAGAGTCCTCTCAAACTGTAAACCTGATTGTGAAATAATATAAATTCTGTTCCAGAATGACTACAAATGAATACAATTGATTCTAATTGTTTTGCTTGACAGTCCACTTTTCATAAGGTAACGTATATAGACTATGGTAGATCCTGTCCAAATAATCCTCTTAATTGTTATTGTTATCTTAACAACTCTCCTAGTTATTTTGGGAGTCCAGATATTTTTTATCTTAAAAGAACTTAGAAAGACTGTCAAAAAAGCAAACAGAATTTTGGATAATGCAAATTCAATTACGGAAAATATCGAAGGACCGCTTGAAGCACTCTCTTCAGTACTTGTGGGTTTTAAGGCTGGGTCTTTATTATCAGTATTGAAATTTGCGAAGGGTTTCATTGGACGGGATAAAGAAGACTTGGATAAGCGGCGGAGCGAAAATTTTTAATATGGAAGACAGACATAATCATAATCACAACCAACCGCCAAGCAATGGATTTTTAATGGGAGTGATTATTGGTGGTGTTGCAACGCTTATTTTTACCACAAAAAAAGGTCGGGAAATAGTTAAAGATCTGGCAGATAAAGGACTTGAAAAGTATTACGAATTTGAAAAAAAACTTGAAGATACTAAAGAAGACTATGAAGAGATTATAGAAGGGGAAGATTATATTGCGCCAGTTGAGAGTGAAAAAGTTAAGTTAGCAAAGGAATCAAAGCAGGAAAAAATAAGTACTGTGAAAGAAGATAAAGCGGCTTCAGCAAAAACAAAAGTAAAAAGATATTTTAGATTGAATAAGAATTAAATTAAAAAATTAAATTTTATCTGATAAAGCCTCGGAGATTCAGGAGTTAGAGTCCGTATTTTTTTATATTTGCGTTGTGTTCCTCAAGAGTTCTTGCATAATGGTTTTGTCCCGATTTATCTGAGATATAATAAAGATAATTTGTGTTGGAAGGATTAAGAACGGCGCTTAGAACATCAATACCCGGATTGGAAATCGGACCCGGTGGAAGTCCACTATGCTCATAGGTATTGTATGGTGAAGAAATTTTGAGGTCATCAAAAGTCAGTTCTTTTTTCCACCATGTTTTGCTGCTTGGCTGGTAACCTAGGGCGTATTGGATTGTTGCATCAATCTGAAGAGGCATTCCTTGCTTTAGACGGTTTAAGACAACGGAGGCCACAATCGGGCGGTCTTTATCGTGTTTTGCCTCTCTTTCTACCATAGAGGCGACTATAACTACTTGATCTTTGGACAATTTATTTTGACTACCTGCATTTATGCTACTATATTTTTTCTCAAAATTGGCTCTCATAATATCTATGATTTGTTCAATTGTTGATTCTTTGGGAAATGAGTAAGTGTCTGGAAAAAGGTATCCCTCATAAATAATTAATTTGCCGCGCCAACTTTCCTGAAATGTTGGGAATCTTTCACTCAATTTATCGGCAATTTCCTGTGCTCTTTTACCCTCTGGGATTACAATATGAAAATCAGATGTACCAACCTGGAGAGCTTTTGCGATATCGACAGCGCTCATTGAGGGGGATAATTGGAAATCTCCGGCTTGAATTTTTTGATCAAGTCCGAATTTCTTGACAACTATAAAAAATATAACAGGATCTTTTATGAGATCCTCAGATTTCAAATGGCTGGCAATTTCCCGGACTCCTTCACCCTTTTTAATAATAAAAGTTTTTTGACTTTTGTCCGATATATCAGCTGCAGCAGTAGCATTGACCCACCAAGCAAGTATTCCTCCTAGAATCAAAACTAAAAATACTATTAAAAAGGAAAATTTTCTCATAATCCAATCAATACTCCAATATAGGAAATTGTTTAAGTGAATCTACCGCCTCTTTAAGATTGTAAGCGCTTTCACTATAAAGCGTATATATAGGTTTTCCGGCTATTACTTCCTCACCAATTTTTTTATCAAGATATATACCGCTTTTTTTCTGAGCTGGCGCGCCCAAAATTTTGGCGATTGCGGTTATATATCTGCTATCTACTTTTTTAACGACACCATGTATTTTGGATAAAACCACATGTGAATGATTTCCCGGTTTCATATCTTTGCTCATTATACCAGATTCACCGCCTTGGGCTTTTATTATTTGTTTCATTTTCAAATGAGCATGCCCGTTGGACAAGATGTATTCAGCCCATTTGTGTCCTGTTCCAAATTCTTTTTTAATTCTGTTATTTAGGGAGTTTGATGCATCTTTTAGGCAAAGATCCAAGAGGGCGCCTGCAAGATGCACCGCTTTTTGCTCAAGATCTACCGGTCTATCAGGATTTTGCTCAAGAACCATCATTGCGTCCCGCGCTTCAAGAAGAGGGCCGATTCCCCGGCCGGCCGGTTGTTCTGTATTATGAATTAAAATTTTTATTTTAACGTTGAATTTATGAGCCAAATACTCAAATTTTCTTTTGACCTCTTCAGCGTCCCTAAGTGAATGAACCTTTACGTGTTCGCCGTATGGTAAATCAATAACGATGTGATTTGACCCGAAAGCGATTTTCTTTGCCATTATTGAAACCAAAATCTTATCAAAACTCTCAAGGCCTAGTGGTTCTTCTACTTTTATCAACTCATCATCCGCTGGTGCTATATCGACTCCTCCTCCCCATACGATGCATGCGTTTGTTTTATCGACAATTCTATAAATATGTTCTTTATCAAATGTCACAGGACTTATGACTTCCATATCATCCGCAGTCCCGCCAGGAGTTGTAATTGCGCGGCTTGAGCTTTTGGGAATTGTAAATCCTGCTGCAGCAACAATGGGCACGACGATCATGGTCGTTCTGGTACCAGGTACTCCTCCTATTGAATGTTTGTCGGCAACCAGACCTTTGAATTTGAGTGTTTCGCCCGTTTTGATCATCGCCTCTGTTAGAAAATAGAGTTCTTCATTGTTAAATCCTTGTGCGTATCCTGAGGCTGCGAAATAAGTCGTAAGAACTGTGCCCAATTGATGGCGGCTAATCTCATCCATGACCGCGAAAATTTGTTGGTAGTTTAGTCTCTTTCCGCCTAGTTTGGTTTGAATGGCATCAACTGCTTTCTGATCAATCATAATAATTATTCGCCTTTTATCATGGCAATTGCGTTTTTAAAGAAGTACTTGATAATGCCTAAAATGAAATAAAAAGTAGAATTAAGTACACGGTAAATAAACGGCCAAATCTTACGTAAAAAAATTATAAATTTTGATTGCTGAGAATTTTCTTCCATATTTATGATTTTTCGAGTTTTGATTTAACTATCAATCTTTTCCAAGTCGTACCAGGGGGTGTACAAGTAACAATATCAAGATAATTTGAATCGTAGCCTTGTGTCAAATAGGACGTATCCTCAGGCTCGGTAATTAGCATAGTAAAAATTTTATATGTATACAAAGTATTATTTGCACTTACGATAATATTGTCTCCAATGCTGAGTTGATGTATATTGGCAAAAATGGTTTTGTAATTTTTGCTGTCATAAAGCTGAGGTAGCGTTGAATGGCCAAAGACAGCAGCAGTTCCCTTATTCGGCGGAATCGCAGTGCCCGGGAAATGGACAAGATGAGAGGAAAGATCCGTATCAACCGTTGAAACAATCGCATTTTCTATATTCAATTTTGGTATAGATATAAAATAAGTTGACACATTCTCAACAGTAGATGTCTCTTTATATGTAGGCGGAAGCCAATTTGCAGCATTATTATAATCAATTCCGGACAAATTATTTGTGGTGTTCGCAATAAGACTTCCCATATAATCTTTACTTAAAATTGTATTTTTAGGAATTGGTGAAGCGTAAGATTTAGTTGAAAATTCAGGACTTATGTAAATCTCCCACGATAGCAATGGAAAAAATATATATAATCCGATCACAAAACCGATAATAGAAATACCAAGTCCTAAGAAGCGCACCATTTTTTTGACATTTTTTTTCTTTGTTTTTTTGTAAACGTGATTACTCATTGGGTTTAACAATTATGCTTATATTCTTAGGAAGCATCGGGAAAAGACTGGATAGAAACAAAATATTTGGAGAGAACTTTATTTCAGATTCGGCAATTTGGGGAAGGCTATTCAAAATCTCTTTTGCATTTTTTGGAGATTTATTTTTCAATTTGCTAACTACTTCATTGTTGTCAATTTTTGGAAGAAGGCCAGTAGTGATTTTAAGCTTTGCAGAAATCTCATTGTCATTTTTTATTTTTGAGTCTTTAACTTCATTTTTCAAACTCTTGTCAGCAAAGCTTATGTCTTGTGAATAATGATCTTTTAAAACAGATTTATCATAGTTTTCCAAATCATCATTTTGATAACTCATCCCATCAAAACTCACCGTTGCCACTAATTTAACTTCCTTTGCTTCATCATCCACTCCCTTGTCAAATTTTGTTTTTCCTAATGTGATTTTTGAGAAACCCGGAAGAAGAGTCTCACTGGGCCCGATTTTTTTTGAAAGCTCATCCGCTGCTTTTTTTTCAAGACTTTTGGGTAAGTCCGATTTTAATTTTGCAAGATCAGCTGCACTTACAACTGTTATATTCTTTTTACTTCCTCCCGAAAAAGCGCTGTCATTTTTTCCGGCAAGACTGCTGTTGCTGCCGATCGCAAATTTTGCATTTGATGGAAGATTTGATTCAGTACCCAAATCTTTTGCAGTTACACCTACCTGAGCAGTTCCCGGTTTGGTTCCTGAAAAAATATCACCCGATGCTGACGCGATGTTTATATCCTTATCAGTTGTAAAAATTATTCCGTTACTTGATTTAAGACTTGTCCCGCTGCTAAGTTGGACAGGGTTTTCAGAATTATTATAAATGGTTACACTGCCTTTAGCTTTATTTCCTGCGTCTTTCTTACCGGTTGCAGGAGTGGATAATTCGCCGTCAATATCCGTTGAAATACTGTGCGCGGCAATGATATTTTTGGAAAAATCATTCGCGCCTGTTGTTGAAAAAGTGACATTGGAGTCTTGTGTAACAATTTTGGGTTTAACAGTTAGGATTATTTGAGCTTTTACGCTATAAAAATAAAATAGGGATAAAGCGACAACAAATATTAAAATAGCGCCAATAATTATAAGAGGAAGTTTCAAGCTTTTATTTTTGGCAAAAAAATTAGAAACGCTTTTTATCCTTGGAAATGAAAATTGGGGCACCATAGCTAATGCACCCGCGAACGTGCTATTCTTTTCTCTTTTGGATTTTGGGGTATTATCGTTTTCATAAGTATTTATTTCAGCGTTTGTGCCATTTAAGTTTACATTAGATTCTTCACCGGAAATAGTTTCATTTTTTTGTACTTCAATTTTCGGCGATTGATCAATAGCTTCATCTGCTGCAATTTCCACCACACTTTCTTTGACCGACTGTTTGGCAATATCCTGATCTTGAACAAAACCAAAATTGCCGGGCTCCGCAGGAGATGGGGTAGTAGGCTCGATATATTTTTCCTCTTGGATTTGATCATTTTTATCCAGTAAATTTTCGTCAGATTGTACTTTTTCCAGCAATCCGAGTATCTCAAATCCCATTTGTTGGCCGGCTCCATATGTTACCGCTCGGGTATCATAGTCTTTGGGTAAAACGCTTACAAGCGGCGGGTGTAGAAAAGGTAAGCTTTTACTCCATTCGTGATTTATGAAATGATGAGACAATTCCTTGGCATCTTTTGTGTGGAAAAGCAGAATTTTAGTTGGTAGCACTGCAGCGGTAAAATTTTTGAGCAGTGAATCAACTGTCGCAGGAATAGAGTGCGCAATTAAGCCTGAAATCGATTCACTTACTTTTCCCCCCCTGAAAAGGGTGAGGTGAGCTGTTTTTTTGCCTACATCAATCAAAATAGCCGATAGAGGAGATCCTTCCTCATGCGCCAATAAATTTGCAATAGCTTCATTTATTACTATAAAGCCAATTGGATTTAGATCAAGCTCATCACATACTTTTTTGAGTTTTATAAGGTATTCTTTTTTTATTTTTTTAGATTCAGTATCTACCCAATTTTCTTTTACACCAAAAATTGTTTTGTGAGTTTCTATATTTGGAGGTAAAACTTCCTCCGCTTTTGAGATAGTTTTGTCGATGAGCGTTATTAGTTCATCTTGCGGGATGGTTTCCAGAGTTAATTCGAAGTGCTCAGTATGTTTACCGACAATTTTTAGTTTCCCCTCCTCTTCTTCCAGAATTACACTGCTTGTTTTTTCATAATCCAAAATAAGCGCCAGGTAATACCCTTTGTCTTTACCCTTTTTATTTAAAAATGGAATAGGCAGCTTCATACAAATTTATATTTCAATCAAAATTGACCAACAGTTGCATAAATTCTCCGTTGTTTGTTACCGATATTTTCCTGCCTTATAATCTTAAACGATTTTAACTTTGATGTAAAATCAACATGAGGTCCTCCACAGAACTCAATTGAATATACTTCTCTCAGATTCTTGGAATCGCCTCCGATAAAATAAATTTTGGATGTATCTTGATAAGTATCTGTAAATAATCCGATTGCCCCCATTTTTCCGGCCGTTTCTGTCGGAATCATTTCAAAATGAACCGGTAAATTCTCCTTTATCTTTTTTATCACTGTTTGTTCCAACTGCTTTATCTCATCATCCGTCAACTTACGGTCAAAGTTAAAATCAAATCTTACCCGCTCGGTTGTGATATTGGATCCTGTCTGGTGAAGTTGTTTTCCAAACATATCACGAAGCGCCTGATGCACAAGATGAGTTGCGGTGTGTCCCATGATTGTCCGTTCCTGATGGTCTGCAAGCCCGCCTTTAAATTTTTGTCCTGCCCCCGCTTTTGATAAATCTTTATGACCTTTCATCTTTTCAGCAAATGCTTTTTCATCAAAAGTGTATCCTAGGCTTTTAATTTGTGTAGGAGATAGTCCATGAGTTGTATAAATAATAAACGTATCTTCTGCTGAAATTTCAATTGATCCCATTAGTTCGTCTTCAGTTTGTTTGGACGGTGGATATTTTTTAATCAAAAATAACTGGGCCCTCGTCAAGCTTTGCTGATATTTATTTGTTTCCTCAAGAATTGTATTCTTAATATTTTCAAAATTTGTTACTAGGTCAGGATCTGTTTCTTTATATTGGTCAACTATTATTTCAATAATTTGATCTAGACCATGCCTGCCGGCAGGCAGGTTTTTTCCCTCCAATTTATTAATACTGTCAATAGATCTTCTTATCAACCGCCTTAAAATATACCCTTGTTCGGTGTTTGAGGGATTTACGCCTGCGTTAACTATAAATACGCTTGATGAGAGATGCGCAGTGATCATGCGCATTTCGCGAATATTTTCCTGATATTTTTTGCCTGATAGTTTTTCAACAGATTGAATAACAGGTTTGAATAAGGAAGTTAAAAAAACATCGGATTGATTTTCAGCCGCCATTAACAACCGCTCAACACCTGCTCCATGATCGACATTCCTTTGGGGAAGCTTGGCAAAACTGCCATCGTTTTGTTTTATAAATTCCATAAAAACATTATTACTGATTTCGAGATAACGTCCGCAGTCACAATTGATATGGCATTTATAATTTCTATATTGAGAATTTTCGTGAAGTTTTAATTCCGCTCCGAAGTCATAAAAAATTTCACTATCAGGTCCACCCAATTCACCTGAGGGCATGTTTTCCGGTACTCCCGCTCTTGACCACCAGTTTTTTTCGGGACCATAGGGAAATATTTTGCTTTTCGGATCCAACCCAATTCCGTTAAATATTTCAGTCCAGATTGAAATTGCTTCCTGATCTTTTGGAAATTCTTTATACTCATCAAAAACACTAACATAAATTTTCTTCGGATCAATTCCCAAATCTTTTGTGATATATTCAAAAATCCAGTTAAGCTGTTCTTTTTTGAAATAGTCACCCAGTGACCAATTGCCAATCATTCTAAAAAAAGTAAGGTGCCTGTTGTCGCCGACTTCATCAATGTCATCAAGCGCTCCTTGACCCCGAAAAACATTCTGGACATTAACAAATCTTTTCCCCTGCGGATGCGGCTCCCCAGCAAGATATGGAATGAGTGGCTGCATGCCGGAGTTGGTAAAAAGTGTTGTCGGGTCGTTAAGTGGCACAAGAGGAGAGTTGGGGATTTTTTTATGCCCCCTTTTTTCAAAAAATTTTATATATTTATCAATAATATCAAACGCCGTCATACTGCATAATTATAGCATGAATTATTGTCCGGGATAAGTTATGGGGTTATGGGGTGCCTATCTACCTTTTGACCTGATTATTACGGTTTCGCTAGCTGGCCTAGTACGTAAGCGAGCGTTTCTTTCTGTCTGGTCAACTTCTCTAAGATCGTCTTTAAGTCTTTTAAGTCCTGGGCTATTGGGTTTTAATCCCAGCCAATCACTTAAATTTCGACCTAATCTTATTCCTGGCATCTCAATAACACGAGAAGCAGGTGGGGTTTGCGAAGACACATTTCTCTCAATAGCCATAAACTTATATTATCATAGAATTTCGATAAATCAAGTTTCAAGTTAGTTTTTATGGTATTATGTAGTCATGAATATTCTATTTGTTTCGGCTGAAGTTGCCCCTTTTGTATCTGTGGGAGGATTGTCCCAAGTTATGCGTTTTTTGCCTCAATCCCTCATAAAGTTGGGTCATGATGTCCGTGTATTTACTCCAAAATACGGGACGATGGATGAGACGCTTCCTAAAAAAAAGTGGGAGCTTTCAACGGAATTTAGCCAATTAGTTCTGCCTGTTGAAGACACACCTGATACAGGAAAGACTTTGATTTGCAATGTAAAATCATACAAAGATAAGAAGGAAAAAATTACCGCTTATTTTCTTGAGAACCGAGAATATTATGAACTCCGTGCCAATGTTTACGGTTATAAAGATGATCACATCCGATTTGCGCTTTTATCAAAAGGAGCGCTTGAATGGCTATATCAGACCCGGGAAAAAACTGATTGGTGGCCTGATATCATCCATTGTAATGATTGGCATACTGGATATCTAGTTGATTTTGCAAGAAGGAGTTCAAGATATGCACATGTTTTTAATAAAACATCTTTTGTTTTTACTGTCCATAATTTTTCATTGCAGGGAAACTACGATTTCCGCTACGGTGTAAAGGAAGACTATGATAATGGAGAATCAAAACTGGCTCCTATACTTTCACCAAAACTTCAGGCCCAAAATCCGCTGAAACGGGGACTTCTTTATTCAGATGCCATTAACACAGTAAGCCAGACTCACGCGGTTGAGGTGATGACCCCGGAATACGCTGCGGGCTTGAGCGATGAACTTCAAGTTGTCCGTGGCAAGCTTACAGGGATACTCAATGGACTTGATACAAATAAATTTAATCCCAAAACAGATAAGTTAATAAAAAAACAATATGATGTCAGCTCAGGTATTCGCGCGCGGAAAGACAATAAAAAAGAATTACAAAAGTTGTTTGATTTACCTGTTGATACAAAAAGTCCTCTTCTATCTTTCAGCGGCCGGTTGGTTGAGCAGAAAGGAATAGATCTAATTATTAAAGTACTGCCGCATCTTTTCCAGGAAAGACCTGATGTGCAGCTGGTTGTCCTTGGCAGCGGTACGGAGAGGTATAGACTTGAATTAACTGTCCTCCAGAAAAAATTTCCGATGCAGGTTGGTCTTCATCTCCGTCCTGATTTTACGATGCCCCGGAAAATATTTGCAGGCTCCGATATGATGCTAATTCCAAGTATATTTGAACCGGGTGGAATTATAGCTCTTGAGGCAATGAGATATGGATGTGTTCCGATAGTCCGCCGGACGGGTGGACTCAATGATATTGTCGATGATTTTAATCCCAACACAAATTTGGGAAATGGATTTTCATTTAAAAGTGTTGATTCATGGGCGCTTTATGGTGCGATAATTGAGTCACTCACTATATATAATGCCCCGTCTTTATGGAAGGAGCTGGTCAAAAATTGCATGCTGTCTGATTTTTCCTGGAATCATGCAGCAAAAGAATATGATGCGTGGTACAAAACAGTAATTGAAGACAAAAATTCACATGAATAATTACTTATCTTGGTTTGAAGAATTCCGAAAGAGCGAGCATTTTAGTTTTTTACAAAAAAAGCCAATTGCTTACTTTTCGGTAGAGTATGCCCTATCTGACGTACTGCCCACTTATGCCGGAGGACTTGGAGTTTTGGCTGGAGATTATGTCCGGGAACTCGGTGATCAGAAGATACCGGCTGTTGCAATCGGACTTTTCTACCAAAATAAATATGGAGTACTCGATGTTCCCCATGCAAAGACGAATTCTGTTCCACTTAGTCCCGAGGAACAGGGGCTGCAGCCAGTAATGGATGAAGATAAAAAGCCTATCCTTGTTGCTGTTCCTATCCAGGACCGGGAAGTTTTTGTAAAAGCCTGGGTGTGGCAAAAAGATAGCATTCCTGTCTACCTACTGGACACAGATGTTGAAGAAAATTCCCACGTTGATAGGCAAATTGTGTATCAGTTGTATGACTCTGATAAAGAAACCAGATTGAAGCAGGAAATTATACTTGGAATTGGGGGATTTAGGTTACTTGAAAAACTTAAAATAGAGCCGTCAATTTATCATATGAACGAAGGTCACTCAGCTATGCTTTATTTGGAAATTATCCGCCACGAAATGCAGAAACGTAAAATCGGATTTAAAGATGCTATTTCTCTCTCAACACATCATGTTGTTTTTACAAATCATACATTGGTTGCATCGGGAAATGAAATATTCAGTAATGAATTGTTTACATTTTTATTAAACCGGTATGCAGCAGAGCTTGAAGTTCCAATGACAGATCTTCTGGCTCTGGGTACTATCCAGGAGTCAAACAGTTTCTCAATGTCTCTGATGAGTCTTAAATTGGCTGGAAAAATAAATGCTGTGAGTACTCTTCATGCCAAAGAGGCATCCAAATCCTGGTCTGATTACAAAATTGAGTCAGTTACAAATGGCATTCATATAGCATCCTGGGATAAAGTAAAAGATAATGATTTGCCACACACCCACCAGGAAAATAAGAAAACTCTACTTGAGTATATAAAAAAAGAAACCGGACAAATGTGGGGAGAAGATGAGTTAATGATTGGTTGGGCAAGAAGGATGGTCCGCTATAAAAGACCTCTAAGTTTGTTTGGTGATATTAGCCGCTTAAAAAATATTACGATAAAAACACCTGTAAGAATTGTAATGGCAGGTATTGCGCATCAATCGGATGATGACGGTCGGAAAATGGTTGAGGAAATAAAAGAAATCATGCAAAAAGAGCTTCCGGATACAGCAGTGTTTTTAAATAATTATAGTGTTACTTTGGCACGCTTGCTAAATACAGGATGTGATATTTGGCTTAATACCCCGGTAATTGGTTCTGAAGCGTGCGGGACAAGCGGGATGAAAGCATCTCTAAATGGAACCCTAACAATGAGTACCAAAGACGGGTGGGTTTACGAAGTAAATACATCTGAAATCGGTTGGGATATAGATAGTGAAAGCGTTGAGAAAAGTATATTGGATGTGCTTGAGCACAATGTTTTGCCTATGTATTACTCTCAAGACAAAAGTCATATAGAAACACTTATGAAGAATTCCCGCAGTCTAATATTGGAAAAATTCAGTGCAACTAGAATGCTGAAAGAATATTTTGAAAAATTGTATTTGCCGACACTTACTTCCTCATATCCCCATTATTTTTCCTAATTATTTATTTTTGCTGGTTGACAGGTTAAAGTATTGGAAACTACAATTAAGGCTAGTGGGTAGCATTAAAACACTTAATATAGTATAATTAGCTTGCATCCCCAGGAAGATTCAATTAGGAGGTAATACTTATGAACATTCCAACAGTTACACACAACGGTCTTTCTTTTATTAATCTAAATAAACCAACAGAGGCGGACATAAAATTTCTTAATAAAAATTTTGGTTTTAGCATGCTTAATCTTGAGGATTATCTGTACAAAACTCAAATCCCAAAGTTTGAGACATATAAGGATTATTCTTTACTTGTGCTGGATGTTCCTTTTATCCCGCAAGCAGGTAAGTCAAAAAAAGAAAGATCAGCAAACAAACCTTTTTTTATTCCAAATGCTATCTCAAATAGAATATCTCTCCCGATTTTTCCAAAAGCAGCAAGGAAAAAACGGATAAGCGTCGGTGAGGTAGATTTTTTTATTGGGAAAGACTATGTTGTAGTTCTTCACGACGAGAGTACACCGCAAATTGATGAGCTATTTGAGATGTGTAAGATTACATCAAAGCACAGGGAAGAGTTGATGGGACGAGGCGCTGTTTATCTTCTATACCGCATTATAGATATTTTGGTTGACGGCGCTTTTTCATATATTGAGGATATTACAACGACAATTGATGTGATTGACCGCCAGATTGAGGACAGCAAGTCTGCATCAGTCATTGAAGATATTTCCATGACTCGGCGCAATATTGTTGTTTTTGAAACTATGATCAAGCCTGCACTTCCGATATTTGCAGACTTGGAAAAGGGGAGATATAAGGAATTGAATGGTGAGATGATGCCTTACTGGTCAAATATCCTAGACCATTTGCAGAAAATTTGGGAGAGACTTGAGGACAATAAAGAGTTGATTCAAGGTATCTCATCAAGTCACGAATCCATTCTTTCAAATAGAAGTAACGAGCTAGTTAAATTTTTTACAGTACTTACTGCGATGTCCTTCCCATTTGTTATCGTTAACAATTTGTATTCTATGAATGTTAAGGGGCTGCCGTATGCTAATTCTCCCTGGATTGTTTGGGTGTTATTTTTGGTGATACTTGCCGGGGCAATGGTTGTAGTTGCTTATTTTAAATACCGCGACTGGCTCTAAACTCTTACCTTAAGGCTTTCTCCTTTGAAGATAATTTTTTTAGGTTTTATAATCACTTGTCTTTCTCCAGTTTCTACATAGCCCGCATTCAAGCTTTCAAAACCATTTTTATTAACGATTTCTTGAGCTTTCGCTATATCCTTTTCAGGAAGGAAAATTGCGTAGTCCATTCCCATATTATAAGTGTCATACATTTCATAATCGGTTAAGCCTGCATGTTCCTGAATAAATACAAATATTTCATGTGGCTCAATAATTTTATCAATAAAATATGTATAATCTTGTCTTGCACGCATTAATTTCCTCATCCCATGTCCGGTTATGTTTGAGACATAATGAATGTCGATATTTTCATCCAATAAACCCTGAATTAATTTTGCATAAATATTTGTTTTTGTTAAAAGTACCTCTCCATATGTTTTACCGCTTGGTAATTTTGTACTATAACCTTTTGGTAGTTGTTTGGCAACTGCGCGTGTTAATGAAATTCCGTTGGCATTTACGCCACTGCTTTTAACCATCAGTATCCTGTCGCCTGATTTTAATTTTTTATCGGTTATTAATCTATCTTTACTTTTAATCATTCCAATCGCCGATCCTCCAAGCTCTGATGTTCCGGGGACAACAATACCCTTCATCGTTGGAGTTTCTCCACCGCCCCATGAGACTCCGGCGATATCGCACGCATTCTTCCATCCGTTAATAAGATCCGTCATCCTTTTTTCATCAGATAGCCACTCATTGTCCTCAATAGCCCAGTAAGCATGAAGAACAAGAGGTGTTGCGCCTACAGTTATTAAATCATTGATAACTGTTGCGACAGTATCATGACCGATGTTGTCGTAGTAGGTTTTACCTGTAATTTTTCTGGTGTCGTCTGCGATAAGATTTTTAGTACCCAATCCTTCAATAACCGATGCCATGAATACATTCCCTTGTTTCCAAACATATGCTGACTCACCACGGGAGTCTGAAACTTCTTCAAAACCATGTTTCTTTAGATTGATACCGGTATTTGCTGCAGCAGATTGAGCCAGTACTTTGACTGGGTCTTTTGTGTCATAGTTATCTCCAACTTCTGAATAAGTAATTTTGTTATTTTTCATAGTGATTGTATTATAGCAGGTGTTAGTTCATCAAAAGATGTAATAATTTTATCAGCACTTTTTAGTTCTTTAGGATGATGCGTTGTGGTAATTGCAATGCATTTCATGCCAGCACTTTTTGCCGATTTTATACCGTTTGAAGAATCTTCAATCACAATACAATTTTTTGGATCAACATTTAGCATTTTTGCAGTAAGTAGAAATAATTCAGGATTTGGTTTGCCTTCTGAAACCTGATCACCTCCTGAAACAACTCTAAATTTATCACGGATTCCTAGTATCTTTAAAACTAATTCTACAAAATGAGTTGGTGATCCGGAGGCAACTCCTAGTTTGTAACCCTTTAATCTATTAATCAAATCAATTATACCTGGAATTGATATAATTTGGTCGTGTGGTATTTTTTTCATTTTCAGCCATTTTTTTCTTACTGCCTCGCTAGGAGAGTAGTTAACTGAATGTTTTATAAATTCATTTTTAAACTGTACACCGTCTTTTGTTCCTGAGTACAATAAAGTTATTTCTTTTTCTGAGATGTCTATACCATAACTTAAAAAGATTGCGCTTTCAATTTTAGCGTGAATCCTTTCAGTATCGGAGATGACCCCATCCATGTCAAAAATAACTGCTCTTATTTTCGTCATATTTTTTTGCTTAAATTCTTCATTATTCTATCTTCAATCGGGTAATCAAAAGCTTTGAAATTTTTTCCTGTTATTTTTTCGTAGACGCTGATGTAGCGTTGAGAAGTTGCTAAGATTAATTCCTGGGCCATTTCTGGTGGTCTGCCGTTGCCAGAGTAGCCCTTTTCTGCGTACCAGAGCCTTATAAATTCTTTGTCAAAATTTTCAGGTTCCAAGTTTTTGCTAAACCTTTCATCGTAAGTATTTGCTATCCAAAATCTTGATGAATCTGGAGTATGAATTTCATCTATTAGTATAAGTTTGTCGTCATACAAACCAAATTCGTATTTTGTATCGACAAGTATTAGTCCACTTCTTTTGCATAGCCTTTGTCCATATTCAAACAATTTAAGCGAGACTTCTTCCATTTGCTCATATAGATTTTGGGGGACCAATTTTTTTCCGATAATTTCTTTTTTGGTCAACCGCGTATCATGCCCTCCTTTACCGGTCATATCTCCGTGATATGTAGGTGTAATAACGGGTATAGGAAGTTTTTGATTTTTTTTCAAGCCGTTCGGAAAATTAATTCCATAAATTTCCCTCTCACCTTTTTTGTATGAATCCCAAATTGATGTGACAGTAACTCCTGTCATGTATCCGCGTACTACAATTTCAATTGGAATCAGTTCGCAGTTTTTTGAAATCAAAACATTTGGATCGGGGACTGAGATCATATGATTTGGAACAATATTTTTTGTTTTCTCAAACCAAAACTCAGCAAGCTGATTGAGTACGGCCCCTTTGAATGGAACGTATCCAAGCATGACATCAAATGCCGACTGTCGGTCAGTTGTGATAGTTATTCTTTTATCATTTTTAATATAAAAGTCGCGGACTTTCCCCTGATGTTTTCTGCCGAGGTTTGGGAGATTTATTGTCTTTAATACATTTGGAAGTGATGTTAGAATTGTTTGTTCATTTACCATCTTGTTTCAATTTTTCATTTTTCGCTTTTACTGTCGATTCCATATTCTTCTTGTACTGTTCGATTTTTGATTGTAACTGCGGATTTGATGTCCCCAAAATTTCAATTGCCAAAAGTCCTGCATTTTTGGCGCCATTTACAGCTACTGTCGCAACGGGTATTCCGGCCGGCATTTGGGCAATGGATACCAAAGAGTCCAGACCATCCATAGTACTTGTTTTGATAGGTACCCCAATTGTTGGTAAAGAGGTGAATGACGCGGTCATACCGGGTAAATGTGCAGCCCCCCCGGCTCCTGCTATTATTACCTTAAGGCCTTTGCCGATAGCGGACTTAGCGTATTCAGACATATAATCCGGTGTTCTGTGGGCCGAAACAATTTCCAGCTCAAAAGAAACGCCGAACTCCTCCAACACTTTGGCTGCTTCTTGCATAACAGGGAGATCGGAATCCGAACCCATTATTATGCCGACAAGTGGTTTATTCATATAGTTATATAACTTCCCGCAAGTTTTGCGTTTTTTAAAGCCTCTTCAAGTGTATCCGCAACGGCTGTAATGTGTCCCATTTTACGCTCTGGTTTCGTCTCCAGTTTACCATAAATATGTACCTTTACGCCAGGTATTTTTTCAGCAATTTCTACGCCTTTCGGATCTGCATTTCCAGTTCTATTGCCCAAGATATTTATCATAACAGCAGCAGGAGAGGTTGTCTTGGTTGATCCAAGATTCATTCCTGTTACTGCCCTTATGTGCTGCTCGAACTGGGAAGTTTCATTTGCTTCAATTGTGTGATGTCCTGAGTTATGAACTCGTGGTGCAATTTCATTAATTAGTACTTCACCATCCTCTGTCAAAAACATTTCAATCCCGAAGACTCCTGCTCCCTTGAGGTGTTTCATAACTTCAATTCCTAATGCTTTTGCTTTATCTGCAATTTTTTTATCCATAGGTGCAGGGGAGAGAAGATAGTGCAAAATATTATTTTTATGAATTGTTTCAACCACTGGATAAGTTACAATTTCGCCATTTGTGCTACGTCCTACAATAATAGCCAGTTCTTTAATAAATGGTACAAATTTTTCTACGTACAATTTTCTTCCTCCAAGTTTGCCTAATGCACTATCAATTTGCGACTCATCTTCTATTAAGGCATTACCCCGCCCATCATATGCATCAAAGCGTGCTTTTAATAAAATAGGGTAGCCGAATTTTTCAGCTGATTTTAAAACATCTTTTTTAGTGTTTATATCGAGAAAGTCAGAAACAGGTAGATTATTTGTCTTCAAAAACTGCTTTTGCAAAAATTTATCACGGATAATCTCAAGAGTTTCAGGAGATGGGTTTATCTTAACGCCTTTTTCTTCGAGTTCTTTTAAAATGTCGGAGTTTGCCAGTTCAATCTCAAATGTCAGATAATCAGAAATATCTCCAAGCTCCCGGATCGCTTTCTCGTCTTTAAAATCTGCTATTATCTGGCTATCTGCTATTTGACCTGCAGGACTCTTGGGGGTTGGGTCGATGATATTAACTGTGAAGCCTAATTTTTTTGCAGGAGCGGTCAGCATTCTACCAAGTTGCCCGCCGCCAACAATTCCAATTCTTTTTTTCATCTACTGCAAAGATTTTTTATATTTTCAGCTAATTTTTTTGCTCTCTCGGGGGCGTCGCCAGTGTGGGATTTTACATCTAGCAATTCTTCAATTTCTTTTTTATTGAGATATTTGTTAATTGTTTGATCAGACAATAATAAATCTTTCATTGGGTTTGGATTGCCATTTGATACTTCTTCCCAAGCTTTCATTGAAATTTCTCGAAGCACCTCGTGCGTCTCCTGGCGGTCTGCGCCTTTTTTAACTGATTCAATTATTATCAGCTCAGTTGCCGAGAAAGGAGCATATTGATTAAGGTTTTGCATGATTTTGTTTTCATTAATAACCATTCCGCCAATTAATTTTTTTGCAGTTTCCAAAATATCATCTGTTGCTAGAAAAGCTTCGGGCATAATAACACGTTTGTTGGCAGAATCGTCAAGAGTTCTTTCAAGAAGTGAAACAGAGGCATTCTCTAGCGCAACCGGAGGGAGCGATCTAACATATCTTGCAAGTGAACAAACTTTTTCAGATGTAAAAGGATTTCTTTTAAAAGGCATTGCCGATGATCCGACTTGTTTTTTACCAAACGGCTCAGACCATTCACCAAAACCGGGGGATTGCATAATACGCAAATCAAATGCAAACTTTGAGATGCTGGATGCAATTGATGCCAGCGAAGATAGAATAAAGTAATCAAATTTTCTAGGATTAACCTGGCTTGAGATTAGAACAGCATCAAGGTCCAAGTCTTTCAAGAATTTTTCTTCAAGTTGGGCCGGTGTGGTAGTAGTTCCTTTCAATAATGCTGAGTAACTTGCCGCTGTGCCGACTGCGCCTTTTAAACCTTTTCCTTTGATGGTTTGTTTAATAAAACGCAATTGTCCAAGATCCAGCAAAAGGTCTTGCGCATAAAAAGCAAATCTATATCCGAGAGTTGTCGGTTCTGCCGGCTGCAAATGAGTGTATCCCATGCATGCATGATCTGCATATTTTGAGATTTTTTCCTCAAGAAGTTTTAATACACTTATTAATTTTTCTTCAATTATATTTAGCGCTTCTTTGTTACGGAGTGTTTCTGCATTGTCAACAATGTCCTGACTTGTTGCACCCAGATGAATTTTTCCACCGCCAATTTTTGCTTTTTCTGAAAATTCTTTCAGAGCTGAAACTACATCATGATTTGTGTCTTTTTCAATTTCAAGTATACGCCCGATGTCAAAATCGTCTACATTTTTTTCCAGATCCTTCAGTTCCTCAGTACTTACCAATCCCGTAGAGTTTTGTGCTTTTGCAAGTGCCACCCAGAGTTTTCTCCAGGTCCTGTATTTATTTTCCTCACTAAAAATACCTCTCATTTTTTCAGATCCGTATCTCCAGCTAAAAGGCGATTGATATGTTTTAAAATTTATCATGAAATTATTGAATCTAGCTTATTTGATTCTGCTGCTTCTTTTATTTCCATAGCTACCCGTTTACCGACATTGATTGGCTCTCCAAATAAATATCCGCTGTAGGGAGTTGCTGTAATTCCCGGAGATCCGGGGAATCTTGGCGAGACATCAATTACAACAATATCCTTTTTTGGAGGACCCGGTATTATAAAAGATTGAAGTGCAAAGGGTCCAATTATACCGGGATTCTTTAGTTTATTGCATGCTGTCACAAATCTTTCTCCTATTTCAAATACCTGCTCAAGCATAGATTCAAGAACAGTAACTGCAGTATGGCTTGCTTCCTCATATGAGATGGTTACTTTTTTTAATAATTCCTCCTGGTAATTTAGAGGAAGTTTCGTGATGCCGTCAAAATTTGTCTGTCGTCTGGTATCTGTTCCTAGTAATTCCAAGCGGTTATGGATAGGAGAATAGAAAAAATTAAAATTTACTTGGACTCCAACAATAAATTCTTCAATTACTGCTTTCTTTAGCAAGTCTTCTGTGATTAGACCAAGATATAATTTTTGCTCTGTTTGCTTAATATAGTCTTCATAACTATCAACTATAAAAAATGCCCTCTCAAACTCTCGCTCCTTTTCAAGAACTTTCACAAGACACACCCTGTCAATTTTTTTGGGATCCTTGAATTGTTTCGGATAGCGTATCCCTGCTGCGTCTAAGAGATCGTATTGATTTGGTTTGGCCCCTCTTTCTTCAATTCTTAACAATTTTTTGTTGCCAAACATAGGAACTGAGAATTTGTTTTCAATTGCATCATAGTCATTTATATAAACTTCAAATGACCTGTTGGGAATAAATATTGCGTTTTTACTCTTTAACTTTTCCTGAATAGGTGGTGTTAGAATATCAGAAAATTTATCAACCAATAAAATTTCATCAACGCATCCAAGATTGCCTTTGGTTTTATAATAATTTGCATACGTTTTTTCCCTTCCTTTTTGGCATACAATTATATTCTTAAATCCGATGTCCTTGGCGCCGCGGGCAACTTCAAGTGCTGAATGGCTGCCTATTGTTGCGATAGTTATGTTTTTATTATTCATTGGTGATGATGCTTGATAGGTTCTAATCCGTCGACTTCTTCAATGAAAAAATCAACGCCATCAGTTTTTATCTTGATATATGCGGTATTTGCAATTGAATAATCGGCAAGCTCCTTGTATGTTTTATATCCCAAGTGAACTAAGAACGTTCTCATAATTGAGGTGTGACTGATTGTCAAAACGGTCTTGTTAGGGTAGGAAATAGCAATTTCCCGGAGCGCAGTTATAAATCGTGACATAACTTCCTCATCAGTTTCGCGTCCAACGGCAAGAGTTTTACTTTTCCATTCATCATAAGGAATGTTATACATTGTATCTATAATTTCCTTTATTTCTTTTTTTGCTTCAGCTGTAGGGCGTCCTTCCAATACTCCATGAAACCTTTCTTTCAAGTGTTCTTTGGTAAGAACGGCGAGCTTATGTTCCTCAGCAATAATTTTGGCGGTTTGCTGTGCTCTTACCAAAGGTGATGCAAAAATGACATCAAATTTAATTTTTTTAAGGTTTTTTGCCGCATCTTTCGCCTGCTCTTGCCCTTTTTCAGTTAATTCTTTATCTAGTCCGTAGGTATCAACAGGATGGTTTCCATGGGATTGTCCATGGCGTACTAGATAAATTGTGCAATAGTTTTTATCTTTCATAGTCAATGTTTAAATGCTCTTATTCCTGTCATTATCATAGCAACTCCTGATTCATTACATGCATCAATTGTTTCTTGGTCTCTTATCGATCCGCCCGGCTGAATAATAGCTATTATGCCAGCTTTTATCAGTATATCAGGTCCATCCCGGAAGGGAAAAAATCCATCAGTTGCAGCGACTGCACCGGTTAGGGGTTTAACGGCTTTACTTACGCATAATTCACAGCAGCGTTTCCGGTCTTGCTGCCCGACACCCGATGCCAAAAGTACACCATTTTTTACAGCTACAACACAATTTGATTTACTGACTTGGGATATACTCCATGCAAATAATAAGTCATCCAGTTGTTCTTTAGTTGGTTTTATTTTTGTAACACATTTCAGATCTTTTTTGGTCAATTCATATGTATCTGTGTCTTGCATAATATAACCGCCCCTGATTTTTTTCTGCTCTTTATAATTTTTGAGATATGGCTTTGATAACTGGGTATTCTCCAGCAATTGCAATTTAGGTTTTTTGGATAAAGCTTCTAGTGCTTTTTTTGAAAACCCAGGCGCCGCAATCACCTCGAAGAATTTTTTATCCAAAAGCATGAGAGTGGCCAAATCTTGCGTAACGGCTCTATTGAAAATTATAACTCCGCCGAATGCTGCCAGAGGATCGCCATCAAACCATGCTTTTTGAAATGCATCTTCTACGGTTTCAGAAACAGCAGCTCCGCAGGGATTGGTGTGTTTGAGAATTACACAAGCCGGGGATTTTTGTCCTATTAAAGAAATTGCCTGAAGACCTGCATCCAGATCAAGATAATTATTGTATGATGTTTCTTTCCCCTGCAAAACTTTGTAATTTCCCAGTCCCAATCCATCTTTGTTTTTAGCATCTTTGAAAAATTCTGCGCTTTGATGCGGGTTTTCTCCATAGCGTAATTTTTTTCCATTTTGCAGCGTAATAAATTTATCAGTTCCGTCTATTTCTTTCTGAAAATAATTTGCTATTATTTCATTATACTGCGCAACGTAAGAAAAGGCTTTGGCGGCCAGTGCTTTACGAAAATCTTCATTAGTCACGTTAGTTTTTTCAATTTCTTTTGCGACAGATTTATAATCTCTAGGATCGGTAACTACAGTTACACTTTTATAATTTTTGGCAGCGGATCTCACCATTGTTGGACCGCCTATATCGATCATTTCAATACCCGGTTGATCAGCGAAAGGATAAAAATTGCAAATAACAAAATCTATAATAGGAGTTTGAAGTTCTGCTGCTTGTTTTGCATGAGTTTTATTGCCGCGGTCAAACAAAAGGCCTGATGCAATTTGAAAGCTTATTGTTTTTACACGTCCATCAAAACTCTCAGGAGATTTGGTTATTTCTTCGATCGGAATTATTTTTATACCGTTTTTAATTAAATACTTTGCCGTCCCGCCTGTTGAAATAATATTGATTCCATTTTTGAGGAGTATTTTTGCCAGATCTAAGATACCTGTTTTGTCATAAACACTAATTAGAGCGTATTTTTGATTTACTGTTTGGTTCTTCTTCATAACTAATCCAGAATAATTGAAAGTTTGTCTTTCTTAATAGCATTTTTTATTTCCCTGGCAATTCTCCGGCCTGTACTCATCGGTTCATTGTAATAAAGCCAAGAGTAAGCAGAGCCGTTGATAAATAAGTTTGTTCCGGCGACGATTCTTGCGGAAATTTCCAAAACAAAAAACCTGCCGTCAGGAGTGATAATTGTCTCAAGACAGAAAGGACCAAAAATTCCCCTTTTATCAATCACTTTTTTTGATTGCGCTATCGTTTTTTTGGCCATATTATATGCCTCAGAAAGCATACTTTCACGTAGTACCAAATCGCTGTTCCCGACAACAACGTAGCTTGGCTCAATATCTAGCTCTTCTTGTCCGAGGAGTGGAATTCTTCCTATGCCATCAGCATTGGTTTCATAGCGCCTATCCATACTCATGATTTCAAGTTTATTGGATAGAGGGGAGTAAAAATAGTGAATATATAACGGGACACCTATGACATATTCTTGTATTACAAATTGTTTATTCTCAAAAACGCTTATTTTATTTTCAAAATCACTTCTGTTTTTTGCGTAGAAATATCCTTTGCCGCCTGATGCACCATATGACTTAACAATGATAGGGTATTTTACCGGCTCGTGCTCAAAATCAAATTGGTGGGGCACATTGATTCCTGCATTTACAAGCCACTCGCGCTGCTTTTGTCTGTCTTCTTCCCAGTCGAGGACATTTTTATTGCCATAATACAAAACGTTCATACTCTTATTCTTCTCAGCGCCGAGATAGGCAACAAATGAGCCGTGAGGAATTAGAATTACATTCTTATCTATTAATTCTTTCTCAATCGTCGGGAATTCAGAAAAAGAGGGGAGAGTTATAAATTCATCAATAAAGGGAAATGTTTTATAAAACTCTTCTTTTCCTGGAGTTGTTATTATTAGAGTTCTGAATCCTTCATCTTTTGCACCTTTTAATATCTGAAGCGCCGAGTGGCTTCCAAGTGTCGAGATTATGTATTTTTTATTATTCATGTTATTTAAAGTATTTTACAGCATTTTTGAATATTTGTAACCCTGGTCCATCAACCGGAAGTTTTTGTCCCTCTCTATTATACTTTTCTTTCAGCAATTGCCAATTGGGAATTTGATTAAAAAACATTCCCCGTTCAGGATGGGGCATAAGACCCAAGATTTTACCTGTGCTGTCAGTAATGCCTGCAATATCATCAATTGAGCCATTAGGATTGGCAGGAAGATCCAGATAAATACTCATTTCTCCCAGTGTATACTGTAGTGCAATTTGTCTGTTTTTATGTAATTCCTTGAGATCTTTTTTGTCTACGAAAAACTTTCCTTCACCATGTGCGATTGGTAGGGACAGAGTATCAATTCCCAAGAGCCAGGGAGTATCGGATACGACCCTCAGGTCTACCCAGCGGGTAATAAACCGAGCCGATTGGTTGTAAACCTGTGCAACCTGTCTTTCACCGTAGTTTTGAGAAAGGGCCGGAATAAGGCCAAGATTTGTAACAATCTGGCAGCCATTACATATTCCAATGATAAGCTTATCTTTCTCAAGAAACTTTTGTATTTGCACCCAAAGATGATTACGTACTTTATTTGCGTATGCATTTCCGGCACCTGTGTCATCTCCATATGCAAAACCGCCCGGGAAGGACAATATTTGGTATTTATCCAGTTTTTCCCGCCCATCAACGATATCATTGATATGAACAATGTCTGAGCTAGCCCCTGCTAATTCAAAGCCATATGCGGTTTCTTCTTCTGAATTTAGTCCGTATCCTGAAAAAACTAAAACTTTTGGTTTGTTCATAATATTAATAATCCGCAAATGTTTTTCTATACGCGTTTGTTGCATCTTTCAAATTCAAGTTAATTATCTCCTCTCCTTTTAGTCCATTAATTTTTATGGTTGGTTCTTTGACTATTTTTCCAATTTGGGATATCGCGTTTCCTAGCATAGCTTTTTCAAATATTTTTTTATTGCTTGGCGCAATTGTCACTAAAATTCTTCCCTGGCTTTCCGAGTATAGTGCAAAATCATTTCTGTTTACGCTGCCCGGTAAATTTTTCAAATAAATATCTGCCCCAAGCTGTCCACCTATTATTTTTTTGGCAAGTGCAACAGCGAGTCCTCCGCGCCCAATGCTAATGCTTGATGCGATAAGTTTTTGCTGAATTGCATTATAGTAAGAAGCATATAATTTTTTATTTTTCTCGGCATCTACATCCGGCACGATACTTCCTGTTTGATTAATCATCGAAAAATATTCAGATCCACCTAATTCTTCGTGTGTTTCTCCCAAAATGTAAATTATGTCTCCAGCAAATTTTGCATCAAGTGAAACGGTTTTTGTTATGTCATCAATCACACCAATTGATGAAATGAGAAGAGTGGGGGGGACTGAGATTTTGATAGGCAAGCCATTATTATCAAATCCTTTAAAGTCATTGAACATGCTATCTTTTCCTGAAATAAAAGGAGTGCCATATGATACTGCATAATCGTAGCAAGCTTTTGCGGTTTGTTTTAATTGCCATAAGCGTTCCGGTTCAAAGCTTTCGCACCAGCAAAAATTGTCCAAAAGCGCGATTATGTCAGGCTTGGCTCCTGCGGCAATAACATTTCTTACTGCGCTATCGATACAAACTGCACCCATTTTGTAAGGATCAATTTCAGAATAACTAGGATATAAAGCTTGGGACATTACTACTCCCTTTTGGCTTTTTAAAATAGGTTTGATTACCGATGCATCAGCATTCACTCTGCCCCGCCCCTGAAGCGGCCCCAGGACTGCGTTACTTTGAACGATATTATCGTATTGTTGTGATATAAATTTAAAACTTGTTAGATTCATACGCGACAACATTGAAAGCAATATTTTTTTTTGATCTTTTGGTTCTGCAATGCTTAATTCTTGCTTCTTAATGCTTAATTCTTTGGTTTCAAGTTGGCGCTTAGGAAGACCGTCGTGTAAAAACTCTAAATCAACATCCATTATTTTTTTACCGTTATAGTCGACAACACACCGGCCGCTTCTTGTAAATTCACCAATTATAGTTGCCTCAACACCCCGCCTCTTCATAAGATCTGAAAATTTCTTCCAGTTATTTTTGGGAATGGCAAGTGTCATACGCTCCTGGGATTCCGAGATCCAAATTTCCCAGGGATCAAGGCCTGCATACTTAAGTGGTACTTTTTCAAGATCTACAATGCAGCCGCCTGATTCTTTTGCCATTTCCGAAACTGAGCAGGAAAGTCCGCCGGCTCCATCGTCTGTGATGCTGTTGTACAGCAACTGATCACGCGCTTCTTTTATGATAGCATCACTCATTTTTTTCTGAGTAATCGGATCACCAATTTGTACTGCAGCAGCAGGGCTTCCACTGTCTAGCCCAACTGATGAAAAAGTAGCTCCGTGAATTCCATCCTTACCGACTCGCCCCCCGGTCATTACTATCAAGTCGCCAGGTAGGGATTTTTTAATGTGTGATAATTTGCCTTTAATTTTTTTCGGGATTAGTCCGATTGTACCGGCAAACACCAAAGGTTTACCCCTATAACGCTCATCAAAGTATATAAATCCCTGAGGTGTCGGAATTCCTGATTGATTCCCTCCTGCATTTACACCGTCTATTACTCCGTCCATTATCCTCCTGCTGGAGAGTATTGGATTTTTGAGGTCTTTATCACGATATAAAATTATTTCATCCGATGGATCTCCTGCCCGCAACGCTCTCGCTTGCGAGGCGGGCGGGGCGAGACAAAACCCGTAAAAATTGGCAATAGGTTTGGCACCTAGACCAAATCCGATCGTATCGCGGTTAACGCCTACAATCCCGGTTATGGATCCCCCATATGGGTCAAGAGCTGATGGGCTATTATGTGTTTCTACTTTGTGAGTTATTAAATAATTATCATCAAAAACAATTGCTCCTGAGTTATCTGTAAAAACAGAAACACAGAAATCCTTTTTGCCTTTCTTTTTTCTAATCTCTTCCGTTGCCCGCTTAATATAAGTTTTGTAAAGCCCGCCTTTTATTTTATCAATTGGTCCTCCAAAAATTGTATGCTTGCAATGTTCAGACCATGTCTGGGCAATTGACTCCAGCTCAATATCAGTGGGATTACGTCCTAGCTTTTTAAAATATTTTTGAATTGCTTTCATAAATAGAAGATCAAGAGCAAGAGGACCACGCCGGGTCTCATCAGAATTTAAAATTCCAGATTTTCCAATTTTTATCAACTCCTCGTCTGATATATTGAGATTAACATCTGTTACTTGAGGTTTTTTAATAAGTTTTACTTTGGAAGTAACGATATCCATCCCTCCGTCTTTAATAAACTGCCCGCAGCTTTTTATAAGTGTTCTCTGAATTAGAGGATTATGAAGACTTAGTGCGATTTGTTCTGCATCCGCTTTTGAAATTTTTCCATTAATGAATGTGACTTGGGAAGTGTAAACATCTTCATCGTTTGAAAATTTTATTTTCAAAGTGTCTTCAATTATTTCTTTCGCAGTGTGCGCTATGTTATCGGTCACTCCCGGAAGAAATCCAATTTCTATTGCAAAACTAAACTGGTTTTCTAGTTTTGCCTTTTTGTTTTTTGTTCGAAATATAAAATTCTGAGTGACAGGATTGGATAATGCTTGTGCAATTGATTCGAGATGTTTTTCTGAAAATGATTTGTCAACAGTATATACATCGATTATCCAAAGATCTGAAATATTTTTAAAGCCAAAACCATTTAGCTTTTTTTGCCGAGTTTGCGCTCTTGCATCAAAATCTTTTACTATAATTCCTATCCTTGTTGTCATATCTTTCCAATGTCCAATCTGCATTGCATGCCTTCAAAATGAATTCCATTTTTTCCAATTGCAGAATAAGCTTTTTTCAGTGCCTCATTAAGTGTTTTACCTATTGCAGTTATACCAAGAACGCGACCCCCGTTTGTCAAAATTTTTCCATTTGCTTTTTTTGTTGCGAAGTGAAAAACAAAAATATCTTCGTTTTTAATATTATTTAATCCATGAATTTCAATATTTTTTTTGTAACTTCCCGGGTATCCTGGGGATGCAAGGATGATGCAGCATGCAGATTGTTTAGCCCACTTTATATTTAACTCAGATAAATTTCCTTCTACGCAGGCAACTAGAATATCATAGAAATCTGTTTGCAGAAGTCTCATGTACGATTCCATTTCAGGATCTCCAAATCTTGAATTAAATTCAATTACTTTGGGTCCATCTTTTGTCATCATGAGTCCGGGATAAAGACAACCTACAAATGGTATGCCTTTTTTCTTAAGCCCGTTTAATGCCGGCTCAACAATTTTTTTCTTTATAGTTTCCAGATCATTTTTTGTAATATCCGGAACCGGTGCGATGGTTCCCATACCGCCTGTATTTGGTCCGAGGTTTCCATCATGGATTGGTTTGTGATCACGTGATGCGGGCCATATTGAAAAAATATTTCCATCTGAAAAAACATGAATTGATATCTCTTTGCCTTGTAGAAATTCCTCTATCACCACTTCGTTCCCGGCTTCTCCAAATATCTTTTTTACCATAAGTTCATTAATTGTCCCCAAGGCTTGGTCTAAACTCCGGGCAATTATTACCCCTTTTCCTAGCGCTAAACCCGATGCTTTGATAACTACGGGAAATGTGTGGTTTTTGAGATATGTCTTTGCATCAGCGGCATTTTTAAAAGTTGAAAATTTTGCAGTTGGAATTTTTTCATCTTTCATTAAATCTTTGGCAAATGATTTTGACCATTCTATCTTTGCCGCTTCTTTTGTGGGGCCAAAAATCTTTAATCGTTTTTTCTGAAACGCATTTACAATCCCGGCGGCAAGTATATCATCAGGTCCTGCAATGGTTAGAGCAATTTTATTTGTTATCGCAAATTTAATTAGTCTATCAAAATCGAGCGGATTAATACTTGTATTCTCACCAACAGTTTCCGTTCCTGCAGTGCCAGGGGAAAAGTAAATTTTCCCAACTTTTGGAGATTGCTTCAATTTCCATCCCAACGCATGCTCCCGCCCGCCTGAACCGATAATTAAAACATTATTTTTTTTCACCAAATAAATTCTCCTTTGCTGATATCAATACCATTTTTTATTACATGAAGAACTCGCTTTATTGCAGTTGGTAGAATTACATGTTCAGTTTCATGTATTTTTTTCTCCCATGATTCAAATGTATCTTCAGGTCTTCTTCTTATCTCAGATTTCATAATAATTGGTCCCATGTCAAAGTGATTGCCTGCAACTATCTGATGAATTGTTATTCCTGAAACCGGCCACTCTTTTTCGAACGGAGGTTTAATTACTTGCATGCCCCATCCTCTAAGGACCGGAATTCTACCACGTGATGTTTGAACTGTTTCATCAAATTCTTTTGTAATTAGTGCGGGATGTAAGTTGATTGCACCAATTTGCATTTGTTGTATTTTTTCCCAAAATGGTTCTCCCAATATCATTGACCAGCCTGCTAATACAATTAGATCAGGACGGTTTTTTTCTACATAATCAATTAATTTTATCTCATAATTTTCTCTTCCCAATTTATCAGATAATTTTCCTTCGTAAGGAATTACAACCGACGGGATTTTATGTTTTTTTGCCCGGACCAGCCCATAAGCATCTTTTTTATTGGATACAACGCTAATTTTTGCATCAATATTCCCATTTTCTACCTGGTCAATTATTGCTTGCAAGTTTGTGCCGCCACCGGAAATGAACACTGCAATTTTTGGCTTTCCTGTTATTTTTTTATTTAATTTTGGAAGAGGTTTTTGTTTATCCCTGATTGGATGCGGACCGCCAAACGGGGCATAGTAAAAGTCTTCTTTCACGCCACCCATTGCTTCGGCAGTTTGTTCGATCGGTAGGTATATAACTTTGTCCGCTTTTATGAGTTCTGCGATATTTTTTTCTATTCTATCAAACGGTTCTTTTTCAAATAGCGCAGCAGGCAATTCTTTCTTCGATCTCATGTCAATTCCCATATCGCACTGATCTACAACAGGAGGTGAGGCAAATGCCATATATATTTCTGTTGCTCCTGCTTTTTTGAGCTCCCTAGCCAAAATTTTACTTGTTGTAAGTCTTACCGCAGAGTCATCTACAACAACAACTTTTTTGCCTATCACCTCATCGGGAACTACGTTATGTTTGTGTCCGACAGCTGCCTCTCTTTTTTTCTGACCTGGTTGTATAAAGGTGCGCCCAATATAATGACTTGTCATGATTGCATCAACAAGTGGAAGTCCCAATGCCTTTGAAACTCCTTTTGCTGCAGGGTATCCAGAATCAAATACAGGAACTACAATATCAGGTTTAATATTTTTTTGTTTGATCCTCCGAGCCAAAAATGTTCCACTTCTTTCACGTCCAGCCTTAACCCGCCTTCCGTTAATAAAACTGTCTGGTCTTGTAAAATAAATATATTCAAGTATACAGAATTGGTGACGTTTGGGAACTCCGAAAAAGTAGGAATTCAGTGATCCATCTTTACTTATTTTTATTATCTCACCGGGCGCAACATCGCGGACAAAATCAGCGCCCGTTGTATCTATGGATACGGATTCTGATGCGATAATCCAGCCCTTGGGTAGTTTGCCAAGGCAAAGCGGGCGGATGCCAAAAGGGTCACGTACAGCGAAAATTGATCCATCTTCTGTCAGAATAGTCAAATTATATGCCCCTTCAAAAAAGGGAAGGGTGTGCACAAGAGTTTCCTCCCAGCTATTAAAAGATTTGCGTTCTTTTATAAGAAGTTTGGCCATAAGCGTTGTATCGCTGTTCGCTTTTTCGTGTCCTCCCAAATGCTTTTTAAGATTCGATACATCAGGAATGTTTCCGTTGTGGCCTATGCTTATTTGATATTTGTCATTTGTTATATCCAATGGTTGGGCATTTGAAAATGAGGATTCGCCGGAAGTTCCATAGCGGTTTTGTCCGATCACGGATTGGCTTTTACCCAAATTTTGAATAATAGTATCAGTAAGCACATGAGGAACAAGCCCCATGCCTTTATATGTAACAATTTTATTTTTTGGAGTATAAACAGAGAGGCCTGCACTTTCAAGTCCGCGGTGCTGGAGAGCTGCTAGGGCTAGGCGTGCAAGGTATGGCGCATGACCGTTTGCATCCCATACTGCAATTACACCGCATTTCTCTCTTAAATCAATATTACTCATAATTAAAAGAACAAAAAAACCCGCTCGTTAGCGGGGTTATGTTTTTATGCTTCGGCACTGAGCATTCTAATTTAATTATAATATATCTCTTTTGTTGTTTCAATAGGATTTTTGCTACCTCCATATGGTATTATAGCACAATTACTCATAAATTACATTAAATTGGGCCCGATATGTTAAAATCAGTCCATGGATAACATAAGGGAAAGGGCTGAAAAATTGATTGAAAAAGTAGACGCTGAAAGTAAGCGGGAAAAGATAAGAGAGCTCGAGGGGGAGAGTTCAAAGCCCAATTTTTGGCAAGATCATCAAAAGGCAGCCCTTGTAATGAAAGAGCTGTCGGATCTCCAGAAAGAGCTTGAGGACATAGAGCTCTTGCAAATGTATGTGAGTGAGGGGGAGGATGAAGAGGCAGCTAAGCTCCTAAAGAAATTAGAACTGTTGTTATTTTTTGGCGGAGTAAATGATCAGGCGAATGCTATTATGGGTATTCACTCAGGGCAAGGAGGAGTTGAGGCAATGGACTGGGCAGAGATGCTTTTTAGAATGTACACCAGATTTTTTGAGAAAAAGGGATGGAAATATGAGATTTTGGATCAGACGCAGGGTGAGGAAGCAGGGATAAAAAGTATAACAATTGCAGTGAGCGGTAAATATGCATTTGGATACCTCAAACATGAAGGAGGCGCGCACCGATTGGTACGGCAATCGCCTTTTAACGCAGATAAGCTCCGTCAAACCTCTTTTGCACTTGTTGAAATTTTGCCTGAAGTTGCAAAAGAAGTGCTGGATCTTAAAGATGATGACATAGAATTTGAAGCATTCCGATCAGGAGGACATGGCGGACAAAATGTAAATAAGGTTTCAACGGCAGTCCGCATCAAACACAAGCCAACGGGAATCGCAGTTACCGCCTCAGTTGAGCGCTCCCAAATCCAAAACCGGGAATTTGCAATGAAGCTTCTCCGTGCAAAGTTGTGGGCGATTCAGGAAGAGGAAAGAAAGAAAAAAGAAGCGGAATTAAAGGGCGGTTACAAAACGCCCGGCTGGGGGAATCAGATCCGGTCATATGTCCTGCACCCTTATAAAATGGTAAAGGATTTGCGGACTGGTGTTGAGACAGGTAATACGGATGCTGTTTTGGATGGAGATTTGGATATGTTTATTGAAGAAGAGCTTCGGGTTTTATAATTGCATATAGTTTTTTCTTACGCGACCTTTACTCCGTCCTAGTATATATCTTAATGTTACCTGATTAAATGGATTATCAACGGGAAAGGAGGTGGATAATCTATGGCAAAAAGAACAAGCCGGGGACTAGGTTCAAGTAAAATTGATCCTCAAAAAAAACGTGATATTCAAAGTAAGGGTGGACAGGTGAGTTCCATGCAGCAGGACATGAGCGCATTGGGTCAAAAAGGCGGACAGGCAGCGCAAAGAAGCGGTCACGCGCATAAGCTGACTAATGCCGAAAGAAGCCGAGGTGGGCAGAAAAGCTCAGTATCTTTTACAAATATTTCAAGAGATGAATTAGCGGAAGGAGATAGCATGCGAAGTGACAGTAGGCAGTTGTGATTTTTTAGAACAAAAAGTTTTGGGTTATTTGTGACAGACAGTTGCGGGCTATCTGTTTGAAGTTATTTAGTTATATTTTTATTTGAGGTTCCATAGAAATTAGACTCTCAGTAAATATAGGTTTATAATCATCCACCTTAACATCTTGCAAAATTTCCGTAAGCAGCGTGGTGCTTTTGTATAAAGCAAGATCTATTAGCTCTTTATCCTCATGTCCGGTATCGATTTCTATCCGGAAAACCCCCCGCGGATCTTTATTCCAATTCCAGCTGGTCAGTCCATTATAGATGTGGTTTTTAGACTCCTGGTTGTATTTTAGTTCGCTTAAGTTCTCAAGGATTATATGTTCAAAAAGATGTCCTATTTCAGTATTTAGAACTTCTTTTGAAAATTTGTAATCATTACCATTAAAACATTTGGAGCACATGATACTTGGCAATTGTTTTTTTAGTAAATAGGAAGTCCCCGGTAAATTTTCAGTAGTAAGTATTGATACCAGCATTTCCATGCGGATTTTAGTAGATTTTGCTCTTGTCACTACATCAAGAGTGAACAAGTCGTTTTTATATAAAACAGGCTGTTTAACCTGCGCAGTGATTATAGACATAGATAAATTCTTTCCGTTTTATTACGGGTTACATAGATAATACACAGAATTAAAATAACTTTGCAAACATATGAAGCGGCAATTAGAAGATTTTTTTAAAATGATAGCCTTCATTTTTATATCCCAAAGATTCATAAAATTCATGAGCTGCTGTACGGTCATAAACTGATTCGATAAACATGTTTAAGCAATCAAGCGCTTTAGCTTTTTCCTCAACAGCTTCCATAAGTTTTTTTCCAATTCCATGTTTTCTATATTCTTCTATAATAAATAATTCATCCAGTTCTGCGATCGGTTTGGGATATCTTATAACCAGCCTTATGGAAAATGTGGTAAAGCCTACTAATTTATTATTTTCTTCAGCCACAAATACGAAATTATTGGAGCTATCCAATACTTTTTCAAATGAATCATTATTTTTTGTGGAAAATCTTTTCTTTCCTACAAATAAATTATAGAGATTAATTAGTTCTTCGTAGTCGGATAATTTTGCCAGCCTTATTTTCATTTTCCCCCTCCGCCTTTTTTCCATTCAACTGAGGTCAGGAGTTTGCCATATAAGTCTTTTTCGATCGGAAATATTACTGCATTCAATTCATCCGGTGTAGGGATTCTATCCTGAAACTTTACAAAAGATAAATCAGTAAGGATAGCAAGAGGAGTTTGTTCGTTTGTTTCGCCAATTACAACCACAGCTGATACGGCGAGGGATTCGATCACACTCACCTGAGTAAACATTATTTGTCTTCCGAAGATATCATTTTTGCCGACAAAGCTATTGATCGCTTCAAACCCGCACCAGCTGAGGCAACTGCCAATAACGCCTGTCCTGACAGGAATAATTCCACTGTCTGTTACAATTACGCCAAGATTTTTTATATTACGTTTTTCTCTTAGATACTGCCATATTTTATCCGTAATCTCCTGCAGATTTTTTGGCCATAAAACATACCCTTCGTCTGTATTGGATTCGTCAATTCCGGCAGTGAATACAATAAGTCCGTTCTTGCGCGTGAGAAAGATTTTTCCATACTCAGAATCTTTATCATTCTCTATGTAATAGTCGGATTCTTTTTTTATAAGTTCCTCCTTTGTTATGGCTCCATCGTTTTTGACAATATCCCCCTGGGTAATACTTACAATTTTTGAGGTAATAGCAACTACTGAATTTTCATTAAGAGGCGGTAGATATTTATCGAGAATTTTATAAAGATCCTCACCGGCTTTTATTTTGTGGGTTTTGTAGGATCTGACTATCATGCGGAAATTATAACATAATCTAAATCTGGCAATTATTTTATCGTCATTCAGAAGAAAATATATAATTGACTTTAGCCTATAGCAATGGTATACTATCGGTCTTATGGCAGTACAAATTGAACTGAGACCTGGACATTCTGATGGTAGACCTCCTACGCTAAAAGAAAGAGTGGCTAGAATAGGAAAGCGGAGAATCCCATCCAATGCTGTTGGTGAGTTCTGGCAACTTCGTGGTGAGCGTAACCCCGGTCATATCTTCGGTGGCGTGATCTTAAGAAGTATGGAGGATCTGGCGATACAAGGTGCTGTTCCTTCTCTTCCTGCATTTCAAGATATTAACGAAGGTAATCGAATCGATTCCATGGAGCTAGGAACAGATATTAATATAAACGCTCTGTCTCCGGACGCTCAGGAGGAGATTTCCTTAAGAAAATCTCAAATTGACGGACTTATTACAGCAGACACATCTACTATGGATGATGGCGAGAGAAAAGAGCATGAGGCAAAGCTAAAAGCAGTTAGAATATTCATAGATGGATTATCATATGAAATGAAGCCGGCAATACTTCGCTCATTGGGTTTCGATGTTCCCCAAGGCACGTATGATGTAGATCCCCGTGAGTTCAGGACAAGCATAGAAAACCGTATCAAATCTAACGGCGAACCGGTAAGCAGACAGTTTGTAGCATTAGCGGGATATGTAAATGCAAGAGACCGTGTGCACACCGACTTATTGTTTGAGCGTTTCAAAAACGAAAGGATGGAAATATTCAGAGAGCAAACAAACAGGCTTATAGACGAGGGTGTACTTCCGTTGGACCGTGAAGTCTTTGATGACCGCCTGAGGCGGGAGGCAGATTGGTATTTGACCGATGAGATATCAGAAGTGCTTACATACGATTTTCCGTATGTCTCACGTGGTTGGGCAGTCGCAGCACAAGGATTCATTACTTTTACTAAAAATTCCTATGACCTTGCTCCTTCCGAGAATGTATCACACGCAACAAGAGGTAATTTTGCAGATCATGAACTTGTCCACACATACATAGCGGGTAAAAGGTTTGTTAAAAAGGAGGGAGAAATAGTCGTTGCAACAAAAAAAGGATTTTATGAATTTGTTGAAAAAAGTGAAGGAGCTAGCTTTAGTACTAATCATTGGATAGATGAAGGAATTACTGAATACCTCATGGTTTTACTCGGCAGAGATGAGAGAGTACGAGAAGAGCGCGCAGACGAAAAAAAGCATATCTATGATACAGCTTATATTCCTGTCTTCAAAGCACTTGCTGAGGAGATAGGCTATGAGCCATTTCTTAAGTACTTTGTGATGGACCGTGATCCGGATGATCCCGATCCTTTTAACCAAGCGCGAAGGAATCTGGTAAAAAAGCTTGATAATGAATTTGGGCACGCGACCCTGATTCGTTTGTCTGAATATATGGATGGATATGTTTTAGACGGGGCAGACGATGCAAATAAGGCAATACTAGCCGGATCAAAGAAATTACTTGGTGCAATGGCCGAGGATAAATCCACAATAAGTGAGCGATTTGCAGATGAGGAATTGAGAGAGTATAGTAAAAATCCAAGTCCAGCTGTTGCCCGTGAACTTTATCCAAAGTTCAATGAATTACTGGATCAAGCAATTGAATGGTCAAAAAAACAAAGAAAAGAGCGGCTTGCTACATTACCTGAATAAAGCAACTTCATTTATCCTTTTTGAGCCAGTTGACGCCGAGATAGACGAGGGGGGTCTCGATGATAGACATGAAGCAGCGGAGAAGATAATAGGGAATTGCCAGGCCAATTATAAAGCTTAAATTACTTGCAAATGGTTTATCAAGAGCATAGAAAGCAAGCGTCATAAAAATAGCAGTATCCAGAAGTTCTGAGCCAAAGTTTGATAGATTTGTTCTGAGCCAGAGTTTGGTTTTGCCAAATTTTTTCTGAAGCCTGGCAAAAATATAGATATCTGAAAATTCACTAATTATAAAAGCAATCAGACTGGCTGCAGAGAATCTTGCAGAAATCCCAAAGATTGTATTGTAAGCTGTGTTGGTAGGCAAGAATCTTTTACTTGGCGGTAGATAAGTTACAAGAAGGGAAAAAAGCAAAATAAATAAAATCATAAAAAGGCTCGATCTCACAACGCTTTGGGCCCGTTCTTTACCAAAGACTTCAACGATAATATCATTGATTGAATAAATGAGAGGTAGGACAAAAAGCGCAACAGTTGCATTCAGGTGAAACGTTCCGATAGTTGCAATGGGGAAAGTTTTGGCTCCCATGAGTTCGGAGAGGATGACACAGGTTGTGTAAAAAGCGATAAGGAAATCTAATTTGTTGATTTTAAACATAATTGGGTAAGCGGAGCAACAAAAACATTATAGCAAAAGAGGCTAGGAATATAAAGTGGGATTTATCTGGGTTGTCTTCTCGGATCAGGAGTAACCGCCCTAAGCAATAGGGCAATATCTTTTGCTCTATCAACAGTATTCGCTTCATTTTCCATAGGAATAACCAAGTTTTTGCCATCAGAATAGCGAATAACTGAAAGTGTGTTATTGACTCCGCTATAGCCTCTACCCCCAAATATGGAAGATCTTGCAAAGTCTGAAGGATTACGCTCTGGATCAACAGTGCGTGATCCAATAGCTATAGCTAGTTGCGTTTTGCCTGAGCGTAATCTATGGCGAACTACAAGAATGGAGGGCACCTCAGTTTCAGATGTTTCTCTCTCTAAATGTTCTAAATGGTCAGCAATAAAAGACGATGAACCTCTTCTAATTCCCCTCGCAGTCCTATTGGAAATATCATGGAATACAGCGGTCCTACCACCTCTTCCCAAAATCTCAGCAAGCCTAATATTGCTTGCCGCATCTGTACTTTCTACAAGATCTCGTTCTCTAATTGTATGTAAAACCGCATTTTCTATTAGGACATTTGGCGGTGTCAATCCATCATTTTCTCCTGCCATATCGGGCTATTCTAGCATAGAATATTTTTCTTTACAACTTGCAGAGGGTTGTTTGAAAATGATTTACAGTCGTAGTTAAGTAAATAACTTATGTGATAAAATATTGTGAAGAACATGATTGGAAGCTTTTCTCTTAGCGACTTCTATTTTTGGCTCAATTTTATTTATTTTATACCGGTAGTATTTATCTCAAATTATATTCCGGGGAATTTGTTACTAAATAAATTAAAAATTGACAGATTTTCCAAAATAATATTAAGCATAGTGACCGGAATGGTTTTATGGGGATATCAGGGATACATTTTTGGATATATTGGATTTAGATTTGGAACATATATTTATCTTTTTGCCTGTTTAGTATTTTGGCTAATACAGTTTAGAAAGTTCGATACTAATTTCCCTGAGGTAAGAATCTCAAAACAAACAATATTATTATCGCTTCTTCTTCTAGCAGGTACAGCCGTTCAACTAGTAAGCATATGGTTTACAGGTATTAACATACCTCAGGGGCTGAGTTTGTGCTGCGGGATTGATAGTATTTATCATCTTTCTTTAACTCATGAGATTGTAAAACAATTTCCACCAATGGAACCGGGTACTTTTGGTACAGTCGTAAAAAACTATCATTATTTTTCAAATATGATAGTTGCAGAATGGATACGGGTTTTTAAATTACCACTGACAGCGACATATTTTCAATTCTCAACAGTACTACTTTCTTTTTTGATGGGAGGAACTGCTGTAGCATTTGGAAGAGTACTTGGATTAAGCAGGAAATATATTTATTGGTTATTATTTTTCATTTATTTTAGCGGTAGCGCTACTTACCTTATTATTTTATTCTCAAAACATATTCTTGATTTCAGAACTCTGGTATTACATGAATCGACTATTCTTTGGGCAAGTCCATCCAGAGTGTATGGAATAGTTATTTTCCTGACGGGATTAACATTTCTAAATTTGTTTTTAAAAAGTAAGGATACTTTTCTGGGAGTTATATGCGGGATTATATTTGGATGCCTTATCAGTGTGAAGGTTTATTTCGGTTTATTTGTGGTAGCGGGATTTTTTGTACTTGATCTTTATTTTCTTGTTAAAAGAGATCTAAAAGCATTTCTGCCTTCAATAATAACTCTGATTTTTTCACTATTACTTTACTTACCTGTAAATACCGGCTCCGGAGGATTGGTCTTTACCGGTATGTGGAGGTTTGAAAATTTTATCGTTTTCCCGCCTCTTGGACTAGAAAGATTAGAATTAGCAAGAGTTATTTATTTGAACCACAATAACTGGCTGCGTGTTTTTATATATGAAATATTCTTTGTGATTTTATATTTTATTGCCACTTTTGGAACGCTATTAATAGCAGTTTTTCAGACACGGAAATCATTAAGTTCAATCAGGAAAGAGATACACTTTTTTCTATTGGGAGGTGTTATTATCTCTCTGATTGCAGGATCATTTTTTATACAAGAAGTGGGCGGTAGTAATTCTGCCCAATTCATTATTACCGTAATAGCAATAATATCTATATATGCAGCTTTATCTGCTGAATTCTGGACAGAGAGGACAAATAATAAAGGGTTTAAGTTAGCATTAATTGCATTATTAATTATATTTACTGTACCCCGCGCATTACATGATACAATTTTTAAAATTAAGGATATACCTCACCCAACCAATCTAATTGTAAGTAATGATGAGCTCGAGGCGCTCGCATACTTAAGAAAGGCACCGGACGGAGTAATATTAAGCCCGGTATCGGATTGTCTATACATAACACTTCTTGCAGATAAGCCTGTATATGCTTGTAATGATGCCAATGTACTTACAGACCATCAGGTAAAAAATGGAAAAGAAAGGCTTAAAACAGCCAAATATATTTTTTCGGATATTAATATTGAAAATATAACCGGATTTTTAAAGAAGCAAAACATCAGCTATATATACATAAAAAAAGATTCAAAAAACACTCTGAAAAGTTACGCATTGCCTGTAGTGCTTGATAATAAATCAACAACTATCCTAAAACCACGTTTTTAAAGCGTAGGGGAAGAAGTTGAGATATTGCTTCAATCTGACAATTACAAAAACTTCTGAATCTTAATTGTGGTTTGGGAAGAAGAAGTAATGGTTTCTAGAAAAGTTATTTATCTGCGGGGAGACTTTCGCATGCTTCATCATCTTTATCCCCATCGAGGCGGTTGGTGTCTTTACTCTGTCCACCCGCATTAGTAAAAAAGGTCTGTGCTTCTTTTTGGGTTTGAAAGTCATCGCAATTGTACTCATCTGTGAGTTTTCCACCGCTTGTTACTACTTTACCTGATTTATCCCTCATAACGTTTCCCTTTTCATCTCTAGCGACTTTTGATTCAGACATTGATGAACCCGACAAAAGCTTCCCCAGATCAAAGTCATTGTTACTGGCTTCAAGTCCAAATGCGCCAAGAAGCAATGCAACTACTCCAATCAGCACAGCTTTTATCACATTTTTTGTTCCACCACTGGCATTATCCAGTGGTTTTAATTTAGGTATTTTTGGTATAGCCATATATTTTTACCAGACAGAGTACAACAAGTAAGCCGCGATTATTAGCAAAAGCGCAATCACAATAAGCCTGGTGTTTTTATTATCTCGTAACTTGTTGATAGTAGCCATTATCTAGTAAATTATATCACACATTTTAAATATTTGGAATACCCTTTATTTAAAAGTATCACATGCAGATAGTGAGCCTTGCTGATATCCTTTATCAAACCAGTTCCGGCGCTGTTCAGAGGACCCATGGGTCCATGATTCAGGATTTACGTAACCTGTAATTTTTTTTTGGATACGGTCATCTCCAACTGCTGATGCTGCATCCATTGCCTCATGAATTTCCCCCGGTTCCAAAACGCCTCTATCTTTAATAGAATTTACCCAAAGGCCTGCAAAACAATCCGCCTGAAGCTCAAGTTTTATTGATAAATTATTTCTGAGGTCAGGGCTCGACCCCATTTCTTTTTGCTGCTCCCCCATGATTCCCAATTCATTCTGGGCATGGTGGGCTACTTCATGGGCGATAATATACGCCTCAGCAACATCTCCTCCATTAGCCCCAAATCGCCCTGTTAATTCATCAAAAAAAGTTTCATCAAGGTAAATTGTCTTGTCCAGCGGACAATAATGCGGCCCTACCTCAGAAGTAGCCGCCCCGCACATTGATTCAGTTGCACGCCGGAATAATACTAATTTTGGTTCAGTATAGGTCTTGTTTGTACCGGTAAATATCTGCTTCCACATTTCATTATTCGATCCAAGGACTGTTGAAGCAAACTCTTCATAACTATCTTTTCCCTCAAATTCTTGAGTGGTAATATTTTGCTGTTGCTTAACGGGGATATTTTGTAATTCATTTAAGAAGTCTGTAGTGTTTCCACCGGACAAGACATTGAACAAAAAAAGCAACGCAACACCAGTCAGGCTAATTCCACCAATTGCAGCAGGTGCAAAAGACCTTCTATCTTCAACATTTCCACGATTTAATATCTTGCTCCAATTTGCCATAATAGTTAATGCAGATTGATTTTATGCTGTATTGTTAGAAATTGCATGCAACATTGGATAATTGGCACTACTTGAATTGTCAGCCAAATAGGGTACCACATGAAGCTGAAGTTCTACAATTATTTCTTTTTTATTGGTAATGAAAACGAAAATGTCGAGCCTTTTCCTTCAACACTCTCAACCTTTATTTGTTCTCCATGCTGTTTGATTATCTGCGCGGCGATATATAAGCCCAATCCATATCCTGACAGACTTTTTGTCTTTACGTTTTCGCTTCTGTAAAATCTGTCAAACACTCTCTTTTTCTGCTCCTTCGGAATACCCATACCAAAATCTTCGACACTGACAGTTACACTCTTTTTATTCTCAAACAGCCGAACAATAACCTTTTTAGCTTCGGGTGAGTACTTTATGGCGTTGGTAAGAAAGTTCGTCAAAACCTGTCCAATATGCTCTTTAATGGCACTAACCTTATGGGAGGTTTTCCCTTCGACCACAATAGTGTGAGTTGGTGCGGTAGCTTCCAGCTCTTTTGCCGTGTCCTTCACTAAACTATCAAGGTTAAATTCTTCAGTCTGGTAATCTGCCATGCCAGATTGGATTTTGGAAACATTAAGCAAATCGCGAATCAGGTTCTCCTGTTTGGTTATCTGCTCCTGCATTTTAGTAAGGTGTGATAGACCTTTGGTTTCCTTAATCTGCTCAAGGTGTTTGTGGAGTATCTCAGCATAAAGCTTAATGCTTGTCAGGGGTGTTTTAAGCTCATGGCTTGCCATACTAATAAAATCATCTTTTTGCTGTTCAAGCTCTTTTCGTTCTGATAAATCCCGTATTATTTTGGCAAATCCAAGTAAGTTTCCTGCCTTATCCCTTAAAGGCGTTGACATGCCACTCGCCCAGAATTGGCTTTTATCGCGTCTTACAAGCCAGTTTTCGTCATCACCTGTGCCTGTTTCCAGCGCTTGTTCTAATTCTAACTTTGGCTTACTCGCTTTTCTGTCTTCAAGGGTAAAAAGTCTTGAAAAGTGTTTGCCGACAATTGCTTTTTCCTTGTACCCCAAAAGGTTTTCTGCTCCGATATTCCACCCTATTACGTATCCTTTTAAATCAAGCATAATCATTGCGTATTCTTTAACACCCTCTACAAATAAGCGGTATCCCTCGTCATCTCCCACGACTGAAACCTCACGAGCATTTTTTGTAGTTGTTTTATTCGTAAATGGAACTTTTATTTTTTTATCCATACTTTTCTCTAATTCATTTAGTGTATTTTTCTACTTTTGCTAATAAGTCTTGCATCTCAAACGGTTTAGCAATAAAGTCATCTGCACCCGCCTCTTTGGCAATATCTCTTGTGTCTTTATTAGCTGAAATCATGATAATTGGGATATGCTTTGTTTTCTTTTGACTCTTCAATTGTTTACAAATCTCCTTGCCATCAATACCCGACATCCATATGTCCAGTAAAACAAGGTCAGGCAACTCATTTTGTACTTTCTGCACAGTTTCACCATCTAATGTTGAGGTAACCTCATATCCATCGTCTTCAAGCATTAAAGTCATAACATGTAAAATAGCAGTATCATCATCTGCAACTAATATCTTTTTCTTGTTTGTAGAAGAGCTGTGCTTATTCATGTTTTAATTCCTCCTCAACAAGGGTATTCGTTTGTTTCTTCCGCATTCCTTTTTTAATAGGCAAACTGAAACAGAATGTTGAGCCTTTTTTCACGTCACTTGCAACCCAAATACGACCACTATGTCGCTTGATAATTTCTCCTGCAATGTACAAACCAAGCCCAAGTCCGGCAAAGGTATCTCTCTTCTTTCCGCCGACTCGAAAGAAGCGGTCAAACACTTTATCTTGTTTTTCTTTTGGTACTCCTACGCCGAAATCCTGCACACAAAGCGTTACAGTTTCTTTATCTTCAGACGTTGTGACAATAATTTTATTAGAATGAGGAGAGTATTTTATTGCGTTTGAAATGAGATTGGTAATCACCTGACCAATTCTGTCACGGTCACCATAAATGGTTTTTGTAGTTGCTAGTTTCTTGACAATCGTATGTTTGGTTGATGTGAGCCGCATTTCATCAACAATCTCTGTTGTCAGTTCGTTAAAATCAAAATATCCTTCGTGAAACTGAAGTTTCCCGCCTTCAATCTTGGTTGAGTCAAGTAAATCAGCAATAAGGCTGGTTAGTTTGTTAATTTGACCGTCCATTCTTGATAAGAGTTCAACTGCTTTTATATTTCCATCTTTTCGAAATCTGTTTTGTAATACTTGAGTGTATCCCTTAATACTTGTAACAGGTGTTTTTAATTCGTGAGAAGCAATACCAATAAACTCATCTTTTTGGATTTCAAGCTCTCTTCTTTTATTTATATCACGGTAATTTATGACTACTGCATAAACGTTAGGGTCGAAAAGCAGATTGGTCATAACAGACTCTAACCATATGAAACTACCGTTCTTGTGCTTAATTCTATGTGTTGTATGTCCACTACTGCCTCGTTTTTTGAGGACTTGTTCAAACAGTGTTGTGACTGGTTTTCTCTCGTCTGGGGGGACAAGTTCAAATGGATTTTTTAGTTTTTGAATCTCCTCTGGGGTATAGCCCATCACCCTTATTGTGGAAGGGCTGGCATACAATACTTTACCAGCGGCATTAACAAGTGCAATCGCATCGTCACTTTTTTCAATCATTGCACGAAAACGTTTCTCATCTCTTTCCCTTGCCTCTTCCGCTTGCCTTTGTGCAGTAATGTCTTCAAGTGACAATAAAATAAGCTCAATGCCAGCAATCTTTCGGGCATTCAGTAGCATTGTTTTTTTCCCTATATCGGGAAAGTCATGCGTCACTTCTAAACCCGTTAACCGTTCTTTTTTTGGTAACACTTCTTCAAGGATTTTCCGTAGCTCTGGTATATCCCACTGATGATTTCCTAACTTATAGACAAGTGTTCCTTCGGTATCCTTTTTGGATACTTTATACATTTTGTAAAAAGCAGCGTTTGCACTCACTACCTTGAGCGCGTCATTAAGGACGAGAAATGGCTCTCTGACAATATCAATAATGTCTTGTGCGTGTTTTATAGCATCACTTTGGTTATTATTACGCAACTCTTTTGTTGATTTTTTATTCATGATTTCCCTTCACCATCTTGAGCAAATCCTCTTTAGTAAACCGCCAGTCTCCCCGCGTACCTACCTTAATTCCGTTAAGCTGGTTTGTTTTCGCCCATCTGCGGATCGTACTTGCACTGATACCAAGAAATGCTGCTGACTGTTGAATATTTAGTAAATTGGAGTTTATTGTAGCCATAAATGTTTTTAAACTTGTCTAAACTAGACTAAAACTTACTATACTTTACCATGGTTATATAATAAAGGAGTAAGAGTATAGCTGATATTTGCGCAAGAGTGGATACCTTTTATTTCAAACTTACTTTTTACAATCTTTGTTCCGACAATCCTAAGGAATGTTGGGGTAGTGGCACTTTTTCTCCTCCATAGCTTTTGCTTCGGTGGACAAAGCATTTTTTATGATAAATTAGGATAATGACATTTTTTCCACTTTTTACCACTTCCGCACCAGCAGGGGTCATTTCTACTTAATTTATTTTGCGCTTTTGCTTTTGGTTTTTTAGCATCTTGTGAGACTTCACTTTCAGGCGTGTTGGTTACTGCATTGGCAAGAGGGTTTGTCTTCGGAATTTGGGGAGCGTTTCCTGTCTGCGCCGGACCCTGATGTACAGTTCCATCTTCATGCGTGTGCTGCTCCTGGACCTGAAGCTTGTATATTCTGTGCGCGACCTCATCATTTATTGATGACATAAGACCTTCAAACATATTGAATCCTTCATTTTTATATTCAACCAGCGGATCTTTTTGCGCATATCCTCGGAGTCCAATACCTGATCTTAAGTTGTCCATTGCATCAAGATGGTTCATCCAGAGATTATCAATTACAGAAAGCAATACAAACTTCTCGACTTGGCGCATAAGAGTAGTTCCAACCTGAGCCTCGCGCTGATCATATATATCGCTTGCCATTTTGGTCAGAAATTCAGTCTTTTCCTCGATAGTATGCAGCTGCTCAAGTTGTTTGACCAACTGTTTTCTCGACTGCTCATCAAAAGGTATGATTGTCCCGAATTCCTCTATTATTTTTTCGTTGTGTAGTTCTTGTTGGGCATCTTTTGCAATTGCTACAGCCACAATGGTACTGATGGCAACGGAGATGCGGTTTTTAACTTCTTCTTTTAAGTTGGCATCTCCATCCTTTGCGGTTTCGAGAATTTTTCTTCTGAGTTGATAAATTATCTCCCGTTGTTTATTCAAAACATCATCGTATTCGACGAGATGTTTTCTGGTGTCAAAATTAAATCCCTCTACTTTTACCTGAGCGTTTTCAATTGATTTTGAAACAAGCGGATGTTCAAGAGGAACGTCCTCAGGCATATTAAAGCGTGTCATAATCCCGGCAATTTTGTCACCGCCAAATAAGCGCATTATCTCATCATCCAAGGCAACAAAGAATCTGGACGCGCCGGGGTCACCTTGTCTGCCCGATCTTCCTCTTAGCTGGTTATCAATTCTCCGAGATTCGTGACGCTCTGTTCCGATTACATACAATCCGCCAAGCCTGAGAACCTCATCATGTTCTTTTTCCCATTTTTTATATTCGGCTGAGCTTTTATTGGTTGTGCCGTCTTTATTCTTTGGTGTTTCTCCACCCAGTACGATATCAACTCCCCGGCCTGCCATGTTGGTCGCAACAGTTACTGCTCCCATTTTACCGGCCTCCGCGATAATCTCAGCTTCTCTTATATGGTTTTTGGCATTTAGTAGTTCAAATTTTATTTTCTTCCTTTTCAAATACTCCGCAACAATCTCATTCTTCTCAATTGATGTGGTACCGACCAGAACAGGCTGTTTCTTTTTGTGCGCTTCTTCAATTGCATTGACAACAGCTGCGTATTTAGCACGGGTTGTTTTATAAACTGCATCTGAATTGTCGATTCTAACCATGGGATTGTGGGTTGGGATTACTACAACATCCAGCTCATAAATTTTTCTAAATTCCTCGGCTTCAGTAACAGCTGTTCCTGTCATTCCTGCCAATTTTTCATAAAGTCTAAAATAATTTTGGAGCGAAACAGTAGCAAGAGTTTTGGACTCCCGTTGAATCGGCACGTTTTCCTTGGCTTCAATTGCCTGGTGTATTCCTTCAGATAGCCTTCTTCCCTCCATCAGGCGGCCTGTAAATTCGTCAACCAAAATCACCTGGTTGTCCTTAACGATATATTCTTTTTCTTTATGGAATAAAGTACGCGCCTTAAGAGCGGCTTCCAAATGATAAACAACGTCAAAATCTTTTTCATAGATATCCGACACGCCGTAAAGCTTTTCAACTTTACCGATTCCATGATCTGTAAGATGTGCGGTGCGGAGTTTTTCATCAATTATGAAATCTGTGTCGGGAGCCAGCTTATCCACAACTTTGGCGTATTCATAATACCGCTGACTTGGCTCCTCATCAGGTGCTGAGATGATGTGAGGGGTTCTGGCTTCATCGATAAGGACTGAATCGACCTCATCAACAATTGCATAGTAATAGCCCCGCTGAACCAGCTGATCAAGTTCCTGTGCCATATTGTCACGAAGGTAATCAAAACCAAACTCTGAATTAATACCATACGTTACATCGGCGAGATATGCTTCTTTGCGTGATACAGGTTTTAAATGAAGCAAGCGGTAATCAAAAGCATTTTCCTGTGTAAATTTGGGGTCATAGATAAATGATTGGTCATTTATAATTGATGAAACAGATACCCCAAGAAAGTCAAAAACAGGAGCGTTCCATCCTGCATCCCGTCTTGCCAGATAATCATTAACGGTAACCAGATGGACACCTTTTCCGGTTAGGCTGTGAAGATATAACGCAGGAATTGCTGAAATTGTCTTTCCCTCTCCCGTTTTTTGCTCGGCAATTTTACCGCTTGCAAGCGTAATTGCTGCCATAAGTTGAACGTCAAAATGGCGCATTCCCAAAGTACGTCTTGTTGCTTCACGGGCCAGCGCAAAAGCCTCAGGCATTATTTGTTCAAGAGTTTCTCCTTTTTTAAGTCTCTCTTTAAATTCTTTAGTTTTTTTGGGAAAGTCTGAGTCTTTTAACTTTTCAACCGTTTTCTCTAGATTGTTGATTTCATCAACGATTGGCTGGATTTTTCCGACCTCCCGGTTGTTGGAATCAAAAAATTTATTTAAAATACCTAACATATGTAATTATTTTCCATTTATCATTTACCATTTTCCATTGATTTTAGAATTTGAAGACTGGCCAATTGAAGATAAATGGTAGGTGGAAAATGTACACTGGCAAATCGTATATCTATCTTACCACAAATTAGGTTCAAAAAAAACCCCGCTCATTTATTTTAATAAGATGGGCGGGGCTTACCAATTGATCAGTTGGTAATGTGTTTTAAACATTAACCAAAACTATTTCTTTTTCTTTGTAGCTGTTTTCTTTGCTTTTTTCTTTGCTGGCATGTAAAATCACCTCCCTTGTCTCGCCGAAGTTCGCACGAAGGCGTACTCCAAACCTTAGGATAATTTAATAGTGTAATTAATAACTTAATTTGTCAAGAAAATTTCATTGCTTCAAAAGTGGCAAATTAGCTTGATAATGCAACAAAAATTATGAATAGGAAATTATTACTTTTTTCTAACAAAATGAGGCTAAAAAATATTATTTTTTTAAAATATTATTTATATTTTTGTATATATTGTTTGTAGGCTCTTGGGAACCGGAGAGCTGAGAAAAATGAGAATACGAGTCCCTGCCAAGAGTCGAGAAACCCTTTGTGCCGTATAAACGTATTTAAAAACCATCCAACAGGAAGAATTACCAAATACTTAACTGCAGTTATTGGATCTTTACCGGTTTTTTTGATTTTAAGTTCCTGCGCTATAAGGTCAACATATCTATTGTTACGTTTTATATATCTTGAAAAGGTGGGGTCCGCCAGATGTATCAGGTCATTTTCCAGCCAGCCGACTCTGCCATTCACGCTAAATTGTTCATGGACGTCAACGCATGGAAGAAAAGCTTTGCTCTTTTTAATAAGTCTTATTACCCCATCTGGATAGACTCCGCCGTAACGCAGGTACCTACCCAGAAAATAATTAAGACGCGGAACAAAAAATGCAACATAAGGGTCCTCCTGTATTCCAATAGAACCATCCCTTTTTTCCAATAGTTGCTGATGCCTTAGGAATAATTTTCTTTTTGGAAGATATTCCTGATATTTTTTTAATTCTTTTTCCGTCATGTCAATAACTTTTTTTATCTCATGGCCCAACTCCGGGCTTACCTGCTCATCGGCATCAAGTTGCAGGACCCACTCATTTGTTGATAAATCTATGGCTTTTTGTTTGTTAATATGAAAGATTGGGGGATTATCAGTAATTTTTATATGGGCGCCGTATTTTTTGGCAATTTCGGCTGTTTTGTCAGTTGAGGATCCGTCAACTATTATGATCTCAGAAGCAATATCTTTTACCGAATCAAGACAATCTCCGAGATCCTCCTCTTCGTTAAATGTAGCGAGCGCAACAGTTAATTTGGCCATATGCTACTTTTTCTCAATTACTTTCTTGCCCATATATTTTTGCAGCACCTCAGGAATAAGTACGCTTCCATCAACTTGCTGATAGTTTTCAAGGATCGCTCCCAAAAGACGCGGCGTTGCAACAACTGTGTTGTTAAGGGTGTAAACATATTTCGTTGTGCCGTCTGAAGCATGATACTTCATGCTAAGTCTTCTTGATTGGAAGTCGTTGAAATAACTCGCCGAATGTGTTTCGCGGTATTTATTTTGTGAGGGGAACCACGTTTCTATGTCATATTTTTTGCGCTGTCCTGCTCCCATGTCACCCGTACACATAAGTAGAATTTGGTAGGGGAGATTTAGTTCTTGAAGGATCTGTTCTGAGAATCCGAGCATTTTTTCATGCCAATCACGGGTGATTTTTTCATCCGCAACCGTTAATACAACCTGTTCAACTTTGTTAAATTGATGAACCCGGAAAAATCCCTTTGTATCTTTTCCGTATGTTCCAACTTCCCTTCTAAAACACGGCGAAATCCCAATAAGTTTTACAGGTAAATCTTTTTCATCAAGCACTTCATCTTGATGGTATGCAGTAAGAGAGACTTCGGATGTTCCGATAAGTCCCTGACCGTCTTGGGTGGTGTAGTGGTCTTCGATCCCCCAAGGAAAATAACCTGTTCCCCATAAAGCTTCCTTATTTACCATCCATGGAACTGTCATTGCCGTAAAACCCTCCCTGGTCATGAAATCCAAAGCGAAATTTAAGACAGCCTGCTCAAGAAGTACGAGGTCTCCTTTTAGAAAATAAGCCCTCGTTCCACCTATTTTTACCGCCCTTTTGGAATCATAGAGGCCGAGATTTTCGGCTATCTGCTCGTGAGGAAGCGGAATAAAATCAAATTTTTTAATTTCTCCTACTTTTTTTATTTCTACATTCCCTGATTCATCTTTTCCAATGGGTACATCGGATGCTGCAGGATTTGGGATTTGAAACATAATCTCCTGATATTTTTTATCTATTTCTGCGAGTTCCGGCTCCAGCTTGCTAAGCTCATCTTTGAATTTTTTTCCTTCTGCAATTTGTTCATCGGTTGGTTTGGCTTTTATTCCTGACTGGAAAGAATTCGCATTTTTTCTGATCTCATCAATTTTCTGAACCAACAAACGTCGTTTTTCATCAAGTTCCAAAACTTTATCTATGATTTGGAAATCAATTTGTTTGTCAGCAGTCGCTTTTTTGACAACCTCAGAATTTTCCCGGATAAATTTAATATCAAGCATAAGGGAATTATATATTTTTCTGGGGAGGTTAGCAATTTATTATTTTGTCTTTTTAGAGGTGGATTTTTTTGCGGTAGGTTTTTTAGTTATTTTAGATTTAGCTACTGATTTCGCCTTAGCAGGTGCTTTGGGTTTGATACCCGCTGCTACGGGTTTTTTTGTTGTTTTCTTCGCTGCTGTTGTTCCTGCTGTGGATTTAGCGCTTTTTCCGCCAACCAATTTACTCAAAGAAGATTTCATCCTTGCAGCTTTATTTTTGTGCATCATGCTTTTTTTTGATGCTTTATCAATTGCCTTAAATGCTGCGTTTACGGACTTTACGCTTTTTTCTTCTTTTGCTTTTTTAACAGCAAGTTTGTAAGTGCTTTTTACTTTTTTGTTACGGATAGTCCGTTTTTTGTCCTGTTTTAGTTTTTTCTTAGCGTGTTTTAATATTGGCATAAAGGTATTTTACCATGCTATACTTAAAAACACAATTAATATAATATGAAAAATAATTTTTTAACAAAAAGTATTGATATTTTAACCCGCCGCCAAAGCAATATTTTATCCGCTGCATTTGTAATCATGGGAACAGTTGTTTTGTCCCAGATCCTCGGGCTTTTTAAAAAGCGTTTACTTATATCCCTTTTTGGCGCATCCGTAACAACTGGGGTATATGATGTTGCTTATAAATTCCCGGATCTTCTTTTTCAATTGGTTATAGCCAGCGCGTTATCAAGCGCATTTATTCCGGTTTTTTCGGATTTACTTGCTAGGGATAAGGAAAAAGATGCTCACAAAATGGCATCAAACCTCTTGACACTTGGGATGATCGTTTTTTTTATCTTTTCCGTAGCTCTTTCCATCTTTGCTCCATTTTTTCTACAGCTATTTAATCCAGGAGGTGGGTTTAGTCCGGCAGACATGGCTCTCATGGCCAATCTTTTGAGAATCATAATTTTTGGCCAACTACTTATAATTATCGGCACATTTTTTACTGCACTTCTTCAGTCATACAATCATTTCTTTATTCCGGGTTTTGCTCTGGCTCTTTACAATCTTGGTATTATTGTTGGGCTTGTCACACTTTCACCCTACATAGGAATTTATTCAGGCGCCGTAGGTACCATAATCGGGGCTCTATTTTTTATTCTATTTCAGCTGCCTATGGTTAAAAAAATAGGTTTTAAATTCAAGCCTAGCCTATCTCTTAAAAATTCGGGCGTTATAACAATTGCAAATCTCATGTGGCCAAGAACCATTTCAAACGCCATTTTTCAGATGGGCACAATACTTATTGTTTCCTTGGTCTCTTTCTTACCTGCAACAGGGAGGAATTACATTATCTTTGATCTTGCCCAGACGATTGCCTGGGCGCCTGTTGCGCTTATCGGGCAGGCGATTGCTCAAGCTGCATTTCCTGTCTTAGCGCGCGAGCGATTAAATCTTGAAAACTTTAAATTAACTTTTATGAATAGTTTTAATCAGATGCTTTATCTGATACTCCCGATCTCAATTCTTATTTTGGTTCTTCGTATTCCCATAGTGCGGCTTGTTTTCGGAGCACCCAAACTTGATTGGCCCGCGACAGTTTTGACGGGACGGACCCTTGCATTCTTTGCTCTTTCAATTTTTGCTCAAGCTTTAATCGCTCTAACGTATCGAGCGTTTTATGCGCTTCATGATACCAAAACACCCCTTATCACTGGAGCGTTTGCAACTTTTTTTATGTTAGGTATTGGGTATATTTTTATAGTTCCACTTCAAATGGGGATCTCAAGTATTGCGCTTGCTTACTCAATTGCGGGAATTGCCCAACTAACACTGCTTCTATATCTTTTACATAGGGCAACGGGAGGATTTAATCTTCCGACGATTTTTTTGTCATGGGTAAAGATCGTTTCATCATCTTTTTTCACTGCCTTTGCTTTATATATTCCAATAAAACTTTTTGATAAATTGGTATTTGACACTACGCATACAGTGGATCTTCTTTTTCTCACGGGAATTTCGTCTATTGCAGGCCTGCTGCTTTACCTATTCTTGACATGGTTTTTTGATGTCAAGGAAGCAGGTATGTATATTCTAGCAATTCAGAAAATAGGGAACTGGAAGGAAGTGGTATCAAAGATTGAAGAAATTATAGGACGGGATAAAGACGGAGCCGGAGTTTAGTACATTCCATCCATACCGCCCATGCCGCCTGGCATTCCGCCGCCACCCGGCATTTCCGGTTTTTTCTCAGGTATATCTGTGACTAGTGCCTCAGTTGTCAAAATCATTGTTCCGACAGATGCAGCGTTGATGAGAGCAAGCCTGGCAACTTTTGCAGGATCGATAACACCCATCTCAAGCATGTTGCCAAATTTATTCTTTACCACGTCATAACCGTCATTTGGATTTTTGGCGGATTTGATTTGATTAAGCGCCTCAGTCAGATTGACTCCTGCATTTGAAAGAATTGCTGTTAGGGGAGCGGCTAGAGCATTGAATAAGATCATTGTTCCCGGATTTGGTGTGAATTCCATAGTAACTTTTTGGCCTGGGCCTTTGAGTTCGGCGGATGATGAGAGCAATACACTTCTAGCTCTGAACAAAGATATACCACCGCCCGGTACAACTCCTTCTTCAAGTGCTGCTTTTGTTGCTGCGACTGCGTCAATTACGCGCTCTTTTTTCTCCTTCATCTCTATTTCTGTAGCGGCGCCTACATTTATGACCGCAACTCCGCCTGTTAACTTGGCAAGTCTTTCCTGAAGTTTTTCGCGGTCAAATTCTGAAGTCGTGTTATCAATTGCTCCTTTAATCTGGTTAATTCTTGCAGCAATTGCTTTTTTGTCTCCTTTGCCCCCAATTATTCTTGCATTATCTTTGTCAGCCCATATTTTATCCGCTCTTCCGCAATCTTCAATCGTAATACTTTCCAAGGTCCTTCCTGTATCTTCTGAAATCACAGTTCCGCCTGTTAATATCGCAATATCCTCAAGCATTTCTTTACGTCTGTCGCCAAAGCCAGGTGCTTTTATAGCAAGAGAATTAAATGTCCCTTTAAGTTTGTTTACAATTAAAGCGGCAAGCGCTTCACCCTCTATATCGTCAGCAATTAGGACGAGGTTTTTACTTACTTTTACAAAATTTTCGAGAAAAGGAACAAATTCATTAAGCGCAGAGATCTTTTTATCAGTTATCAGAATATAAGGATCATTAATTTCTGCTTCCATTTTGTCGGTGTTGGTTACAAAATAAGGAGAGACATAGCCTTTGTCAAACTCCATACCGTCTTTATAGACAACTTCCATTTCCATTGTGCGTCCTTCGTCAACTGTTACCACACCGTCTTTGCCGACCTTATTTATTGCTTCAGCAATTAGCGCGCCGATTTTTTCATTTTGTGCTGAAATAGTTGCTACTTTTTTGATGTCTTCTCCTTTTACTTCCTGTTTCATGGAATTAAGGGACTTGAGAACTTTTGTGACCCCTTCTTCAATTTCATCACGAAGAAGCATAGGATTGTACCCTTCATTGATTCTCTGGAAGCCCTGATTTACAATCTCGCGTGTTATGACTGTTGCAGTTGTTGTCCCGTCTCCCGCCACATCGTTGGTTTTGCTTGCCGCTTCTTTTACCATTTGGGCTCCCATGTTTTCAAAAGGATTTGGAAGATCTATTTCTTTTGCCACCGTTACACCGTCATGAACGACATTTGGAGCTCCCCATTTTTTGTCAAGGGCAACGTT
>JBBSGK010000002.1:0-105660 GCA_038254115.1 Candidatus Levyibacteriota bacterium
ACTACAAATCCTACAATAACAAACGGAAGGTATTTTGAATTCCGGACAAAACGTTTAAATTTCTTAACTCTAAATTTTGAACTCGCGCTTGATGCGCCATTGGAATTAGATGAATCTGAGTCTGCAGCAGACTTGGTATTGAAGTAAGTTGTAAATTTATTTACTAGAGCAACTGTTTGCATATAATTATATCTTTGTTTTTAATAGGAGCAGTAAAAGATTGAGCAGTTCGTGGATATTACCAAAGGCAAACGCCCTTGTCAAGAAGCATCTTGCTAGATATAATATACTGATGCGAAAAAATACGATAAAGTATGTACCATATATAACACTTGTTCTGACAATTGTTTCGACTCTTGCCAGTCTATACTTTAGTGAAATCCTGCATCTTATTCCCTGTGTTCTTTGCTGGTATCAGCGGATTGCAATGTATTCGCTTGTACCCATTGTTACTGTTGGAATTTTGAAACGGGATAAAGACTTCTATTTATATGTTCTCCCACTTAGCATTATCGGGTGGGGGATTGCCCTTTATCACAACCTGCTCTATTATCATATTTTGCCTGAGAGCATCGCTCCCTGTACGGCAGGCGTTTCCTGCACAAATAGATTTTTTCACATTTTTGGATTTATTGACATACCGTTAGGTTCATTTATCGCCTTTACATTAATTAATATTTGTATGATAATATACCTTAAGAATTTAAAAGCAGTAAATAAAAAATAATATGAGCAGTGAAGCGAAAGTAATTTCTGTAATAGGGATTGTAACTATTATTATAATAGGGGTAGGTGCCTTCTTCATGGGAGGAGCCTCAAGTCCGGACAAACCCCAGAAAGCGGCCGATGCCAGTATAGTTGTCCGTCCTGATAGTCATTCGCAGAAAGCTTCAGGAGCAAAGGTGACTCTTGCTGAGTTTGGTGATTTTCAATGCCCTGCATGTGGAGCTTCCTATCCGATCGTTACACAAATCCTTCAAGAATATAAGGGCAAGGTAAATTTTGCATTTAGACAGTACCCGCTTCCTGTCCATCAGAACGCTCAGAGTGCAGCAGAAGCATCTGAGGCAGCCGGAGCACAGGGAAAATTCTTTGAAATGTATGATGCTCTTTACGCCAACCAGGCAGAATGGAGTGAAAATAAAAATCCAATAGATATTTATGTAAAGTATGCAAAGAATATCGGGCTGGATACAAATAAATTTAAGAAGGATGTTGAAGACAAAAAGTATGAAGCGCAGATTAAGAAAGATCAGAGCGATGGAGACTCACTTGGAGTTAACGCGACACCTACATTTTTTATTAACGGTATAAAACAAACAGGGGGACTTCCATACAATGAGTTTAAGACAAAAATCGAAGAGGCTCTAAAGAAATAAGAATTAGAATCTCTAAACATCCCTCGCTTAATTCCTGACAAATATTCCTGAAACTCTATCCTTATAAACAAGTTTCCACTTTCCCAATTGCGTAAGTCTTATCATTTGATTGTATAGCGGCTTCTCAGGTGATATATAAACAACATTGTAGTTTGTCTTATCAATATCTTTCTTATCCTGCTCGTATGAGTAATAGTCTTCAAATCCGCTGTAACCTTTTTCGTCCCGCCACATATGCATTCTTCCATCGATTACCGGCTTAATTTCCGGATAATTCCAAATCAAATATCCTCCCCATCCATATAACGTATATAGATTGGAGGTAAGTTGATGATCTCTCAAATAAGAAGCGCTCGCCGGCGAGCAAAGCATGGATTCATCTTTACAGTATGCATTCCAATTGAATTTTTGAAAATTTTCAAAAGGTAATTTGCCGGCTACTGTTATAACAAGTAAGATTGCAAGCAGTATAAATGATGTTATATTTGTTACTTTCTTGCTGTCCGGCTTTAAAAAACCCGGTATTGGCTTTAATATTGGTAAGATCAGATAGTAGGCAGGCCAAGCATAGCGCCTGACAGAAAAAGAAAGAATATATAGAAGTAGAATTGAAAATAACGCAGGAATCTGCGTTGAAAGTTTTTCGCGGAAGTAGAGAAAAATCAGCCCTATTCCAAGAAATACCGCAACAACTACTTGGTTCCACCAAGGTTGCGACAAGGGATTAAAAGGAAGATACTCAGCTATATTTTTAAGTAAGGGGCTTCCCACATGATAGAGCGCATCCATATGAATCCCTACCCCAAAGGGATTAATTAACGTCGCCAATAAAGACATGGTAAAAATTAATAATAAAAAAAATATTTCTTTCTTATTGACTACTAAATTATTTTTAATAGTTTCAAATATTGTATTTTTCTCAATCCCTGAAAGCAATTTTTGTAGTATGTAAACGAGCATCCACCCCAAAAACATTACAAGCCCGAGAAGAAATTCACCGTGTAAGTTAACCCACAGCAGAAATAGCGGAATTGTAGCGTAAAGAATTTTTTTACTTTTCGGATAAAGACTTATTAAATAAAATAAAACTCCAAGAAACAAAAGACTTATCTGCTGACCTCTGAAAGATACGGCATTAATAGGTGACTCCAAAAAAAGAAGAAGAGAGAACAGGAATATCTGATCCCAAACAGAAAGACAGGCAGCCTTTGAGAAAAAATAAAATGTCAGAGTGACGATCAAGGCGCCCAGCAGTGACAAGCCCAAGAATCCTCCAAAATGATAAGCTATGTAAGTAATGATATCTGTGCCCCATGAAACATTGGCCCAATGAAAATTGGGCATCAATGATGTATAGGGATTATCGCGGAGAATTTGATGGTGCTTTAAGAAATACTCACCGTTTTTTAAATGCCATCCCAAATCCGGATCGTTCGAAGTGTAAATAGATCCGATAAACACAATCAGATAGGGAAAGAATGCAAGGAGAAAATTCAAAAACTTTTTCATGTTTTTACATTGGGAAGTATATCACAAAGCGCAAAGAGGCTTAAGGATTAAATTTGGAGTTTTTCTTTACCAGTTTTACAGAACTCACAATTTCCATAATTTTTCCATCCCGTGTCTCAATCTGCGTTGCACCTGTTTTCTCCTTGTAGTCAGCTACAAGATCTGAAAGAGTCTTATTTTTTTCACTGAGATCAATTCTTAGGTCTTTAACTTTTTGAGCGAGCAGCGCAACTGATGGCTGGGATCCTATTTGTTTTTTTACAGACAATTTTGCTTTTGTCACTTCTTTAACCTTTTCTGAGTTTTCCCGGTACACGGGATCGTTTTCAAATGAGTCCTCATACATTTCTCTGTGATCTTTCAACTCAGTACGGAGTTTGGCAATTGATTCAATATGATTTTGGATCAATTCATCAAGACTGATCACAATTGCAGCTTCATCTGATCCCGCAGATGCGTTATCAGTAGCGCTTACATCAGTTATTTCACCTTCAATTACTTGGTCGTTATCATCCATAGGATATTAACTATACAAGAGATTGCGGGGACTTATCAAGTGGCAAAATCAGTAAAAGCATGTGTTATAATTTCCGTATGACAAAAGAGGAGAAGGTACGGGAGATAATTAAAAGGCTGTCAAAAGTCTATCCAGATCCCCGTACTGCATTACAGTTCTCAAGCCCACACGAATTACTCATAGCAACGATTCTCTCAGCCCAAGCAACAGACAAGACAGTAAACCTCGTAACGCCGGACTTATTTAAAAAATTTAAAACAATCAAATCATTTGCCAACGCGTCAGTTGAGGGAATTGACGAAATGGTCAAAAAAGTTAATTTTCACACCAACAAATCCAAATCTATTAAAGCAGCGGCTCAGATGATTATGGAAAAGTTTGGCGGGGAAGTGCCAACAAATATGGAAGACCTGGATTCACTCCCTGGAGTTGCGAGAAAAACTGCCAATGTTGTTCTGGGAAATGCATTCCATATTGCCGAGGGCATAGCTGTTGATACTCATGTCATGCGGCTTAGTCAGAAGCTTGGACTGACAGATAAAAAAGATCCGGTCAAAATCGAGCAGGACCTTATGAAGATAGTTCCCAAAGACAAATGGATCGACTTCTCACATCTCTTAATCAACTTCGGCCGCGAATATTGCCCCGCAAGACCACACAAATGCGAAAATTGCCCCTTGGGGGACTTATGTCCAGATTAGTAGTTGATTTTGAATTATATTTTTAGCTATAATCCTCCCATGAAAGAATTATGGATTAGAACTACTCTTAGAATAATTACGGTGGAAAGAGGAAGGGCACACGTATTGGTACCTGAGTGGGATTCGCAATGGGGTACTACGGTGAGACTTCCGAGAAAGATACGATCCAATTTGGAAAAAAAAGATATTGTAACTGCAGAGGTAAATATATTTGCTCAAGCACCTCATGCTCGTGAGCTAAGACCCAGAAGACTGAAGAGGGTAGCTGCTTAACGGGAAAGCTATTCTGCTTCAGGTGCGATTAATTTTTTTATTTAATTGAGGATTAACCCTTTTGTATCCCTTGTGCTTTCATTCTCTTCGCTTCGGTTTCGTCCAATATTATTTTCCTCATCCTGACGCTTAGCGGTGTCACCTCCACCAATTCATCATCAGCTATATACTCAAGCGCGTCTTCAAGTGACATTACACGCGGAGCGTCAAAATGATCCGCCTTTCCGTCACCTTTTGACCTCATGTTTGATAGTTGCTTTGTTTTACATACATTGACACTCATATCCTCAGATCTTGAATTTTCACCAATCACTTGACCTTTATACACCGGTACGGCCGAACCCATAAAAAGCGTTCCGCGCTCCTGCGCATTTAGGAGTCCATACAGGTTGCTGACACCTGTCTCGTGTGATACGAGTGATCCATGCTCCCGCTTCATAGGTTCGCCTGAATCCTCATCGTATTTATGAAAAATCGTGTTTATTATTCCCAAGCCCCGTGTGTCGGTTATGAATTCAGATCTGTAGCCGAAAAATGCACTAGTCGGGATCACAAACTGCATATAAACGATATTATTTTCATCTGTCGTCATATCCTCAAGAATTGCTTTGCGGAGTCCCATTTTCTGCATCACAATTCCTGAATAATCCTGAGGCGTTTCTATAAATATCCTTTCAAAAGGCGCCATCTTTTTCCCGTCAATTTCTTTCACGATCACTTGGGGTCTACCTACTTGAAACTCATAGCCTTCACGCCTCAATCTTTCAATCAGGATTGCAAGATGCAGCTCACCCCGACCAGACACCATCCATTTTCCATCAGGTGTGTCCTCAACTCTTAAGGCGGTGTCGGTCTCAAGCTCTTTGTAAAGCCTCTCATTAATTTGTCTTGATGTTTTGAACTGCCCTTCTTTTCCGGCCATTGGGGAGTCATTTACCCGAAATACCATCCGCACAGTTGGCTCCTCAATTGCAAGAACCGGAAGAGCCTGTGGATCCTCGGCTGAGGCTATAGTCTCACCAATTGTAATATCCGGTATTCCTGAAATAGCAATTATGTCCCCGGCCGATACTTCCTTCGCATCAACCCGCTCCAATCCTACAAATGTCATCAAAGAAGTAAGCTTGTATTTTTTTTGCTCGCCCGATCTATTTATGTGAGTTACATCTTGCCCTGCTTTGACAATCCCATTATAAACTCTCCCTGTTGCAATCCGGCCTTTGTAATCGTCACGGGATAATGTTGTCATAAGGATTTGAAGTGGTTTTTCCGGGTCCCCTGATGGTTCGGGGACATATTTAAGAATTGCATCAAAAATCGGGGAGATATCGGCCATTGATGCCAAATCAGGCTCAAGTCCTGCTTTACCTTCCTTTGCAGATGCATAGACAATTGGAAAATCAGCTGTCTCATCATCAGCCCCCAGCTCCAAAAACAGATCAAGTGTTTTGTCGTGTACTTCATGAATCCTTGCATCCGACCTGTCAATCTTATTAACAACAACAATAATCTTCAGTTTTTTCCTCAGCGCGTGCTTGAGAACAAAACGGGTTTGGGGCATAGGACCTTCTTTTGCGTCTATCAGAAGCAAGCATCCGTCAGCCATTGTCAGAACGCGCTCAACCTCACCGCCAAAATCAGCGTGTCCGGGTGTATCGATGATGTTGATTTTGGTGCCATTCCAGTCAACTGATGCGTTTTTGGAAAAAATTGTAATTCCACGCTCTTTCTCAAGCTCGTTACTATCCATGATGAGATCTGTGCCTGATACTTCTTTGTTAAGATCCGTCTTTGATTGACGAAGAAGCGCATCAACAAGAGTAGTCTTTCCGTGGTCAACGTGGGCTATAATTGCAACGTTACGTATGTTCATAATAATAAACCTCGCACTTCGCGAGGCCCATTAATGATATCATTTTAACCCAATAATTGCAATTTATTTCTGGGCTTTTGCCATTTCTTTGAAGGAGACTGCTTTGGTCTTGGGAATAAAAAGCGATGAGAACGCTCCAGCAAGGGTGAAATAAAATGCAAGAGTAAGGGCTGCTTTTGCGCCGTCCGTTACGGCTTGCGATATATCAAGTTTTAAAGCCTTTGCGATTTCCGGATATTGACGGGCAAATTTCGGATCTCCTTTTGCGCCGCTTTCAACATTTACATTTTTTATACTCTCAATTATTTTTGATTTGGCAAAAGCCGGGATCCGGTTATCTGATTTAATATTTTGCGGAATGTTTGTCGTGAGAGTTCCGGCCAAAATTGTTCCCAAAATAGCAATACCAATACTTGTTCCGATCTGCCTCACTGTTGAATTAACAGCGGATGCCTCGCCCGCTAGTTTTATATTCACTTGAGAGATAACTATATTTGTAAGCTGCGCGCTCGCCATACCTATGCCTGCCCCAAAAAGAATTAGCCCGGGAGCCAGAGTCATACCTGTTGCCGTCGTACTGAATAAATTTCCTAAGAGAAAAATTCCAAAAGCTGTTACGAACATTCCGATTGTTGATATCCATTTGGGACCAATTTTTGATGCAATAAATCCGGACAGTGGACCAAAAATAGCCACACTTACGGATGCAAACATGAATACAAGCCCGGTATTAAATGCATCTAGTCCGAGGGCATTCTGCAGATAAATTGTAAGCACAAAGAACACCCCGATAAGTCCCATTGATAGAATTCCAAGTGTTATAAGGCCTAGTGAAAATCCCCGGTTTTTGAACATGCTCATTCTAAGGAGCGGATCCTGTCCGTTCCGCTCAAGTTTATTCTCAACCAAAACAAAAAGTATTAGAAGAATAGCCGACAAGCCAAAGGCATATGGAATTATTGATATACCCGTATTGTTCCATGCAAAACTACCAAGAGAAAAAAGCTCCTGAGGGGCCCACCAGCCGTATTTACGGCCTTCAATAAGTCCGAAGATTAATATAAATAATCCGGAAGCTGAAAGAAATGTTCCGGCAATATCAAACTTTTTACCCCCATCACCTTTGGATTCCTGGATAAATATCGATCCGATTATAGCAACTAAGGCTACAGCTACGTTGATACGAAGCGACCAGCGCCATGAGTAATAAGTTGTCAAAAATCCTCCGAGAAGAGGCCCGACGCTTGCGGATCCACCTGCAACTGATCCCCAAATTCCAAAAGCCACTGCTCTTTCTTTTCCCTGAAATTCACTTGCAATAAGAGAAAGCGATGAAGTCATAAGCATCGCGGCGCCAATTGCCTCTATAAAGGCCTCACCTAAAAATAAAATGTAAACATTCGGAGCGATCGAGGCAATAAAAGAGCCTACTGCAAAAAATACCGTGCCGATTAAGAAGATTTTTTTCCGGCCGTATAGATCACCGAGCCTTCCCATAATTATTAGCAGGGTTGCGATAATCAATGCGTAGCCTGAAATCACCCACTGAATTGCATCAAAGGTTGTGTTGAGATCCCGGAGAATATAAGGTATCGCAACGTTAAGCACTGTATTATCGATGATTACAATTGCAATTGAAAGAGCGAGAACGACTAGCGCATACCATCTGTATTTATCTGTTGAGAATCTGGATAAATTCATACAATCAGCTATTATAACCCATACTCACTATCAATGGAATCCCTGACGCTCATTGTTACTATTTTATCAGCTCCCAAAAGCTCTGAAACTTTTACAAACTCATAACCTTTCTCTTTTAAAGCTCCTATTATTTTGGGCAGAGCATTTGCAGTCTCGGGTTCGTTTGGAAAACCATTCATATGGAGGACGATTATAGAACCATTTTTTACATTGTCCAAAATATTTTTTTCAATAAGTCCGCGGTCACCATTAAATCCATCCTGGCCCGCAACATCCCAATGCACGACTTTCAGGCCCTCCTTTTTCACATTTTCCAAATCAGTCTTTGAATAACATCCGCCCGGAAATCTAAAATATTTATTTCCACTTTTACCGTATTCACTCAGGAGCTTCTGTGTTTTATTTATTTCTTCCTTATCCTGATCGTCTTTTGAAGGAGTTAGCCCGTAACAATGTCCATCGAATGATGGATGAGAGTAGGAATGGTTGGCAAGCTCAAACAAGGAATCGCCTGCCAGGAAACTTGTCTCTGTGGGATATGATTCGATCCACATCCCGCTTAAAAAAAGCGTTGCCTTTGTATTCGTGTTTTTGAGTATCTCAATTGTCCGGTGATCATAATAACTCTGAATTCTTCCGCGAGTTAAATTATTTTTCATCCGGGGAGTCATATCCGCGTCAAATGTAAGCGCAATTTTTTTCTTATCCGTCGGGCCGTGGAAAACGACGTCATCATTTTTTGATACGGGACGGGGAATATTATTTTCACTGATTTGAGATAGGGGACTAATATCAGATAAGAGTTTGGTGTTTTCTGTAGCATAAACCGGAATAATAAGTTTTTCCTTAAGCGGTATGCTGCCTGCCAGTACTATTATAATAAGGAGCATAGAAAACAATAAATTTTTATTTATGTTTATTACAGGTAGAGTAGGTAAGGAGTACTTTGGAGAGTAGGATATTTTGATTTGTACTTTTAAACCGAAAAATCCAAACTTGGCTTTTTTATATTTTTTTGCCATTCAATATTATTATATGCAATGCACACGGGCTAATCAAGCATTATTTATTATATCAGCGCTTTTAAGAAGGCCATCAAGATCTGTCTCAATCTCCATGGTAAGAAGTCCATCGTATTTTTCAGATTTTAGTGTTTTTAGGAACTCATCAATCGGAAGTGTTCCCTTTCCCAGAGGCATATGTTTGTAGCGCATGGGTCTTAGCGAATTATTGAGATAATGCTTTTTGTAATCGCTGAGATGTATATTAACTATTCTATCCTTGTTGTTTTTGAAAAAGTCTATAATGTCACCGTTTGATTGGCCCAAATGGCAAACATCCAATGTAATATTAAAGTTCTTCTCCTCCATAAGTGATGCAAATTTTTTTGAATCCCAGCAATATGCGCTAAGTGCGGACACCACATGTTTTTCTTGATTTTCAAAACCGATTTTTATCTTATATTCTTCTTCCAGAAGATGCAGGGAATCGATATATTTGGTATCAAATAACTGTTTCCCGACAGAGCTCATGTGTAAGACAATTACTTTTGCGCCGAGAAGCCGGGCTGATTCAAATAAACTTTTGATCTCTGAAATCCTGGTCTTTGTCAGAAAACGAAGAGCCTGGTGCACGCTGTAGATTTTCATCTTGTTCTCTTGAGCGGATTTTTTAAGATCTTCAATATCAGTAGGTGTTACGAAGTTGGGGAGAAGCACCTCAATCCCTTCAATTCCTGATTTCTTCATTTCGGAGAAGACTTTACGAGCAGGTGTATTGCCAAAAATTCTGTTCTTTACGACCTTGTTAAGTATTCGCCGCTTTTCGGGAAGGATGTCGGTGAGAAATAGGTGGACCGAAGTTTTCATTTATATGAAATTATAAACTATTATTCACGCAAATTCTATGGCAATCAAAGTGTGTTAATATTTAAATATATTATTATAGGTTGTAATTAGTTTCTAAGTATGATACAATAGTTATAACTATGAGAGAACAACATTTGAATTCAGGCGAGCAAGATTTATTTGATAATTTGCATTTGGTAGAACTCGCAATTAAACATTTACCAAATCCAAAGGATAAATTTTCTTACGAAGAACAAGGTGATTATAACGACAGACTTGCTACCTTGCATCTCGCAGGTTACATGATCGCAACTCGTGCAGGACGCCCACACCTGGCATCAACATATAAAGAAGATGCTCAATTAGAAAAACCTGATAGAGTAGGAGAGTTTGACAAGTTATCACCCGATGGGCAGCTGGAATTTTTGTTCATGAATGTCAGTGTTCACAGGACAGACTTCCAGCTCCCAACACTGCTTGCATCAATGATTTCAGACCGCACTTTATCTAAAAACTGTCTTAGCAGGATACCCGCCATACCACATGAACCACAGAGACGACGTAACGGAATTACTAAACCAGGATTATCACCAACATCATTTCCACCAAAGTACAAATATATTTTTTAGATATTTTATTATAAGTTATATTACTTCTTGACAAATAAAATTTTAGTGATATACTATGGGGAATATGGGTAGAGAACGAGATGAAATACATGTTTCACTTAGACCAGATGACCTTGTAGGGTTAATGGCCAAATACGCCGGAAGAGCCCCAGGTGATGAAAGTCCCTTGGTAGTGAGAGCGAGAACCTTGGACAACCCTCATGATGGTGATTCTGGTAATAACCCATCCCTTAGATCAAGGCGAAGAAGATATGGACTAGCTGCTATAGCATTACCAGTAGCTGCGGGTTTGATATGGGTCGGACTGGACGGTAAATCCCCTATGGGTGGAAGTGCTGAGAAAAAAGGAAACACTACTCCCACAACCCTCCCGACAACTGTTAAGACTGAAGCACCGGCATCATCTGCTCCTCCTACAACTGCCGCACGGGTCGAGGCACCTCCACCATCTGCTCCTCCTACAACTGCCGCACGGGCCGAGGCAACTGCACCATCTGCTCCTCCTGCAACTTCTGCCGCACCGGCCGAAGCACCTGCGCCCACTCCTACAGAACCACCAAAATTATCGCCAGCACTCACACAGGGTTTACAAGATACTAATAGATTTCCCGGTAAAAGTGATCATAACACTGCGGTAGGTCAATAAGGCCGCAGATCATATTAAATAATTATGGCAAGACATGAACAAGGGAAAACACATGAATTTAGACAGGCCTTACGAAGGTCCCAAGATCCCGAAATAGACGGAGATACCCCCCAATGGAGTCACAGACCGAATTTGGATGAAAGAGGATTCACCAATATAAAGACACTAAAGCGCGCGGGATGGATAGTTGGAGGTGTTGTCGTAGGAACTGCGACACTCGCATACTGTGTGCCACAAGCCGCTAAAGAAGGTGCAAGAAAAACAGCGCAAGATGTCCGTGACGCAGCCGGAAGATTTGTTTATAGTGAACAGCAAAGAACCACAATGGAAGGTATTATAGGCGGTGAGACGAACAAAAGAGAGGATAATATCGCTACCGACAGGACATATCTTGTTAAAATAAGAAGAGATAAATTGCGTGAAATTCTAGGAAGGGAAGTGCCGGGGTGGATGACAAAAGGCGGAGGTGAGCTAACCATGCGTTATAAAGCGTTAGTTGGGGTGGACCACGCTGGTTTGATAGGCAATAATACCCTTTCTGAAGACGGTCTAAGAGTAACAACACGATTACCATTCCCCCACGTAATTGAAGCATTCCCGGATATAAGCGATAAACACCCTCACCTAGAAATTGAGAGTGGCGTAATTGAAGATTTCGTAGGTCAACTAAAAAGAATGGGAGGACAGGATTCAAAGAATCCTGACGAGATTCTTGCAATTGCTTTTGATTTGGCCCGAGTAGGAGAGAAAGCTGTTATTACAAATTTCATACAAAACGACTTTATGTTTCAACGATTTACAACGGACTGGATCACCGCGCAGACCAAGAAAGATCTAGAAAAAACACGTGATGCTTTTCACTTGCCATATACGAGTGAAGATGTCATTTTCGAAGACAAGCCGGAGGTGCCGGTAAAAGATCGACTACCTGCAGGCGTATTTATCGATGCTGTGGACAAACCCAATGCTCATGGAGCTCCCCCTCCTCCGGAACCCAATCCGGCAATTGCCGCACAGCCTAACGCTCCCAGACACGCGGCGGGCGGTTAATTTGGTAAAATAAAATATGAATGAAAGAAGACGAATTACAAGAAAATGCGTAGCGGTAACATTAGGTGTAGCAACTTTAGCTGGCGCGGATGCCATGGCTCTTCAGGCAAGCAAGCATGATTGGACAACGCATAGACAACGCGAAGCAATATTAGTTGCTGCAGCCCCCCCGTTGAAAGATGCCGCATGGGCTGTCGCGCCAGGTCCTGTAAAAGTTGAAAGACATTTGGGTCTGGATTTTCCTCAAGGGGAACGCGGACGGGATACGGAAAAGGCTGATAAAGCACTTGCTTCTACTGACGGAATATTAGGAAAAGATCCCAACACAAAAGGATCCGTAGATACGGATAAACTCCGTGGATCAGTTCACTCTGATAATGATAACACTGCTGTAATGGCAAATATTTCAGGTGCCGCAAGTATATTGGAAGATAAAGTAAAAAAATTAGATTCCCAGGCATCAAAGGAGCGAAACCATGCGCTCGGCGAAGCAGCTCCTTTTGCTCTTGCCACACTTATTGGTGCGGGATATTTAACAATTAAGGCAGGGAGTTCTGTAGCTTACCGAATTGGCCAGCGAATAAGACGCAAGCGTATAAAAAGAGAAGCCAGAGAAAGATTAGCCGAAAATGATTCTGACCGCCAGCCTGCACAACCCAAAGTATAAGCACATAATATGTTTCTTATAACGTATTAAATACAATATCTTCTGTTCTTATAGCTTTTGTATTTAGCCTTATTACTCCTTGACATTTGAGGTATATATTGATATACTATGACCCATTATGGGAAGTAATCCCGAAATAGGAAGACGTAAGGAAGAAATACCTCGTAAAGATTTTCGAGTTACTGCTGAATGGGCAATGGCACTTTTGGAAAAAGCCCAAGGTCTGCCTACCGTTGCTCCCGCAACCTCAGGGGAAAGCAGACGTAATCCCGGACTAGTTGCTCCCTCCCGGCCAGGAGGATTAGGGGATCGTGATGTCCAACCCAGTGGAATAATTATTCCTGAAGCTCACGTTAGAGGAGTGAGGAAAATAGTTACCTCCACATCTCCCGATGAGAAGGAGAGGAGACCCGAAACAGAATTGGAGAGATTTCAGAAAGTGTTTGATAAAGCCTGGAAAATTTCAGGACTTCCTGTAGAAGAAAAACCAAAAACCGTTGAACCCCAACCCCTATATACAGACAAATACACATATGGTGAAAGTGCTGTATATTTTCAAACAATGGAAGGAGCCGATGTAACAGAATTAATTAGAGCTCTTATGGACAAAGAACTATATGGGGAGGGTGATAACATTCTTTCTCCTGAAGGCAAAAAATGCTTATCTTTCTTGCTTGAGCATAGCGAAGAAGACTACGGCAAGATTGGAAACCGGGCCGAAGGTATGTTTATGCATGCGCGTATAAATCATGAAATAAACATTCTAAAAAAAGCAGGGGAAACCGCCAGTAAAGCTGATCTATACCCTCAAGTAAAGAATGAATTTGCCCACCGGCGTGAACTTGTATTGCCGGGATACGGATTTGACTATTATAAGGTAACAGAATCAAAATTGCCTTTTATTGAAGAAGGTAAGGGCATGACTGATGCAACAGGAAATACAGCCACTCTAGATACCCCCGGGGATTTAAATGGTAGTGGAAGTTCTCGCTCCGGACGCAGACGCAGACCCAGCCAAAGAACTGCAACAGCCGCTGTTGCATCAGTGGTAGCTGCTGCTCTAGCAGCGGCTGCTGTGACAGGCGTGGTTCCGGCTGAAGCTATATCAGGAATTCCATTAGCAGGAAGACTGGTAGATGCATCAAGTAAAACACCCAATTCAGCTTCCCACATCCACAAAAAAGGGGATAGAATGACCGCAGTAATCCCAGCTAGTACATCTACTTCAGTAGCTACTACCGAAGCACCCAAAGTTACACCCGAAACCAAACCTCAAGTAACTGCCGATATTCCTTGGCTTAAATTGGACACAATGAACTGGTGCAATGACGCTATAAATGCCTACGCTATACTTCATGGAGCCGATCCTGATCTGGTAAAAATTTACGTTATGGTAAGAACAGCAGGTAATCCATTTATAAATAAACCCGGCGGCAAAGGAGTAGTGCTCATGACTAATGACTGGGCATCTGATGTTGCAAAAGGAATGGGGAAAGCCTCCTTTAACCTTATGGATCCAAATGAAAGTTTGGATATATTCTCCACATGGCTTGCAGTCGCAATGAATTTAACAAATGGAAACGTAGGTCTTGTTGCTGGTGTTTTTGATCGCGGGGATCCTGACCCTTCAGATTTTATCCAAACTGTAGCAGATTTATATGCTCAAAGAAAAGATTCTCAAAGTCCAGCCTACCAAAAGTTCTTAAGAGATAATGCGGGAATGATTGAAAATGCCCGCGTTGCCTTAAATAGTGCTGGTCTGATAAAACCGAAATAATATTATGTATGAAAGAAATGCGCCAGGAAATGTAGGATTACATCTTGGTTTGAAGTAAATATATATAGAATTTAACTTATGGGTACTTTAGAAAAAAGATTAGGATTACGGGAACCATCTAAACCTGACAAAAGAGGAGCTGGTCATCCATTTGGTGAAGCTTTCACATTACTGGAGAAAGGCCATACCGGAGACTTTAATGCAGAACTCGCCGAGCTTGCAGCACGCTACAGAAAACCGCTGGAAGTTATTGCAAACATGCCTCCAGGAGTAAATGTGCCAGAAGCGGAAGCAGAACTAAACCTTGTTCTAAATACATTAGGTCACGAACTCTTAGGACTCCTTCCTCCAGGTGATTTAGAAGATGTTCCAAGTGAAGAAGTTATTATTGCTCCAGGTACAGATAATAAAAGAAGGGGATTAAGAGGGTTATCTCAAGGTAGAAAGCTAGGCACAACTTCGGCTCCTGATAAAAGTCCTAGACTAAAAAGAAAAAGGAAAGGCAAAGCCCAACCACCAGATGCGCCGGGATTGCCTTCAAAATCTGCACCTGTTGTTGAAGATGCATCTGAAAAGCCTGGACTTTTTACTCGAATAATACCTATTGATGATGAGGATATATTTGGAGATCCGGAATCAGATGAAGGACTTTTTGAAAACAGAAGATTTCCAACAGTAACAATAGACGGAAGACAAATTCCTATATTAGGGTCTCCGGATGATGACCTTGATCCGGATCATGATAGAATTTTCAAACCAGACACAACTGCTCTCAAAAGGCAGAGCGTTGCGCGCAGTATGGCTGTTGCAATGGCAAGTTCATTATTGGGTATAGATGTGGATCCTGACGAATTGACTGATGCTACAGAACCAGATCCCAAATCATTATGGTCAGCAAAAGCTGATCTGCACATAGCGGCAGATGTGATAAGTCCTACTCCACTGGCTGACCGTTGGGATAGCGCTATGGAAGTTTTATCTACCGGAGATCCGGTTACTACGACCCCTGACGAGACGCTATTTGCCGGTATAGTGCAGCGTACATATCCCCCGGCAGATACCTCATCCTTGAATCCTGCAACTCATGCCTTAATCGTAGTGAAAGATTTTGCTAGGGATAAATCAATTGGAAAAGCTGTGGAAAGTGCAAAACAAATTCTTGAGCTCATGTTGATGAGGTATAAAGAAAAAACAGCTAAAGAACTTGCGCTGCTTATTTCGGAGCAAAAAGATCCAGCTGTAATGGCGCGAGATGAAGCAATGATAAAAACCCTTATCGCAAGCGATGAAGATTTTTTTGATAAATGGGGAGTGAGTCCAAGTCATGAAACTTTAGTAGAGTCATTAAGAATCGTCGATGACGCAACAGGATTACTCAGAACTCGACAGCCCGTTGTCCGCGTAGATATACCTGTATTAGAAACAAAAGAAATAGTACCGGGAAATATACACAGAAGCTTAGCCGCAGCGGTGGCGGCAGTTGCTGCTTTACTTCCAAGTCAAGCAGGCCACCTCTTAGATTCAGGTACTTCAAAGCCCAAACCCTCTGCTAAAACCCAATCAGTGGCCGGAGTACCGAAAGAATCAGTGGCCCAGAAAGTTCCTGATAAAGACGTACGGGCGTTGCCTGTTAATGATCCAGGAGCTTACGGATCAGGTGATAAAACTCACTGCGAAGGTCCGCCTATATCATTTGAGGGTGTAGAAAAAAAGCTTATACCTGTTAGCACTCCGGACTTAAAAACTGGTAGACCAGGTGATTGCGTTAAAGCGCCGAGATATATTGTCATACACACGACCGCTTCTCCTGAGCCAACAGCTGAAGGAATTTATGAATATTTTGCAAGCGGAGCCGGAGGACGCGGTGTTGCATCGCAGTTTGTTATAGGAAATGATGGTCACACGATACAGATGGGGGAAACTCTAGCTAGCCAAGCCGATAGAATGTACCACGCAGCTTACAATAACGATGGGTCTATCGGTATAGAAATTACTGCTAAAGACATTTATAATAGCAAATCGGAGGCGCCGACAGCGCAATATAAACAAACGCTTGCCTTGGTCAGAGCCCTAATGAAATTATATAACATACCGATTGCTGATCCGCAGCATAATTCAACCTGGAGAGCTCCATCTAATAAATTCGATGATCCTCCTCCCGGCGTTTACGGTCATTATCAATTAAACCCTGTTAACCCTGACTCAAGAACAGATCCCGGGGAAGGTTTTTTTAAAGATCTTATTAATGACTTGCAATCACCCGAATCGGTACAGCCTCCGGCAACGGGGCCAGAACACATACCCGCAATCAAAGAACATCTGACGCCGCCGAATTTAGATAGCAACGAAAATTCACAAATTAATATACCTTGGCTTTCCAAATCTATTCTTAAATACAAAGATAAAATTATCTCTGAATCAGAAAAAAATGATATTAGCCCTGAGTTCGTTGCAATTATTATGGCAATCGAATCTGGAGGAGATTCAAGCGAAGTAAGTACTGCCAATGCAAAGGGCGTATTACAAATTATTCCTTCTACAGCTGCCAGTATTGCAAAAGAATTGGGTATGGTAACTTATGATCTGCATAACCCGGATGACAACATAAAAATGGGAGTACATTACTTGGGGCAACTGAAAAAATTATTCGGTAAAGAATCTCATGGACCATCATGGGACGAAACGATAAGACTGGTGTCTGCGGGATATAACGGGGGTCCTGGTGCCGCGAACAATATGAGAGATGGAATTTATACAAATAATGCAGGTCCGTTTCAAGAAACAAAAACTTATGCCGCTATGGCAGTTGAAATGTGGCAAAACAGACATAATCCTAACTACAAATCCCCACGGTAAGCTTGAGTAAGCCCGTTTAATTTGTATCAGATAGTTTTTAAGAAATTTTTAGATCTATCCCTTTCATAGCAGTGTTTCCAAGATTTACACATTATTACTTTGAATATGTTTCCTCGTATCCGGGGAAGAAGTCTGCTTTGTATTTGACTCCTAGCTTCTGAAGCATCTCCTCGTATGCCATGACCATAGGCTGAGGGCCTGAAATATAAAACAATTGAGACGCAGGATCTGGAACGTATTTTTTAATCATTTCCTCATTTAGCCTGCCCACTTCACCCTTCCAGCCATCAGGCGGATTTTCTGAAATTACGTATACTGTCTTTACCCCATTTTTTTCTGCTTTTTCCAAAAGCTCTTTGTAAGCGAATTCTGATGGATCGCGGGCTATGTAAAACAAGACTATTGGAAAAGTGAGTTTTTTATCCAGCATGTATCTGATAATGCTTACAAAAGGCGTTATACCGATTCCGCCGGCGACAAAAACATATTTCGTATCTGTCTCTTTGTCCAGTACAAATTCTCCCTCAAGATTTGTTGCATAAATTGAGTCTCCTGGATTTAATTTGTTTAGCGCGCTCTTGAAACTGCTTGCCTTCTCAGGAATTTTAACTGCCAGTTTTACAGTGCTTTCAGTAGGGCTTGAACTGATTGTAAAATATCTTCTATTTCCGCGTGAGTCTGCATGCGGGTGGGGGAGAGTCCACTCCAAGAATTGGCCGGGTAAAAATGCAAATGACTTAACCGGCTCAAATACAAATTCCCAGATAGATTTGGCAATTTCTTTTTTGCTCTGCAGGACCAAATCATATTTTTCACTAAATCTGATGATTCTGAAAACCAGATTGGATACAAGCAGGGAAAGTTCCAGGGTATAAGAAACATTTAAATAATTTGCCAGGAATGTATAGACAAACCCGCAGAATATCCCAAAATATAGCCTTAATTTCCTATCAGCAGGACTTGTAATCGGCTCAGTGAGCATAACAAAAGTGAAGAAAAGAATTGGAGGAGATAGAAAAGCGCTTTTCAACAAATCCGGCAAACCCGCAATACCTACTGACTGGAAACTAAATACAGATAGAAAAAATGCGTAACTCAATACAAAACCGACGATCATATTAAACCTTTTCAGCTTGCGGATCATAAGCAATCCTCCAATAGCAATAAACGGAAGCATGGTCTTGTCTCCTATCCACCAGCTCGCTCCCTGCCCGATCGCTACGGCTGTCACGGTAACCGCAATAGCTGCGGGATTAAAAATATGCTGCTTTTTATACGCGATAAGGTACTTGGATGCCATGGAGATTACTCCGAGTATTGTTAGGAAAACAAGATTTTTGAGTAAAGGAAGAGGGCCTACTATCAATGCCAGAATCGTTCCCGTGATAAGCTGTGACTCATAATTGGGTCGTACTTTAAATAGATAAGCAAAGACCTGATTCACAAGATATGAAATAAAAATCAGATAAAGCCCGGAGGTAAGCAGATCAATATAACTGTAGGGAATGATCTTTATAAAACTAAAAATTATTGCAAGAGAGTAAAGAGCTGTGAGGTAATAAAGCATCAGACGGTACATCGTTACTTTATTGAGGAGATTATCAAGTGGATTTAAAAACCGGTTCACAACTAAATTATATCACGTTTTTTGCTTCGTAATAAACACCTTTTGTCGTACCGAGTTTTTTTACAAACCCCGCATCAGTTAATTTTTTTAGATCATATCGCAGTGTACGCTCATTTACAGCCATAAAACGTCTGCGTATTTGATCAAAATTGATAATTCTATGATCTTTTATAATATTTAGTATTTCTGTTCTTCTTGGAAGTAAATAATCCTCGTGCACAATTTCTTTCTTATTTAAAACCAGCTGCTTAGCATTGTCCGCCGTAAAAGCTATTGCCTCAAGCATAAATTCCAAATAACCGGTAACATCTTTTTCAGAATTTTCAAGTACCTGATAATAGGTTGACCTATGATTATCCAAATATTCTTCAACTGAGATTAATCCCTTCATCCAATATCCGCCCTGTTTTAAAACAGATTGGATCAGCAATCTACCGACTCTTCCGTTTCCATCCAAAAAGGGATGTATTTTTTCAAAAGAATAATGAGAAAGGCAAGCGCGGATTGGTATAAATTGCTCCGAAGAACTATTTATGTATTCGAGAAGAGAATCAATAAGCTTTGGAATAATTGAAGGTGGAGGTGGCATATATATTGCAATACCTGCTGAATTAAAAATGGCGCTCATTTCTTTTCTGAACACTCCTGAATTAGAACTATTGTCCAAATTGCTCATAATAACTTTATGCCATTTTTTAATATCATTTTTTGTTATTTCTTTTTTATCTGCAATAGAGAGGGCATTAATTGCTTTGAGAATATTAAAGATCTCAATTTTTTTTATGTCATTTGAAGGTCTTGAATTTAATTCCTCAAGAGTAGTGGGGTTTCCTTCAATTCTTGCGGAAAAGAGAGAACTTTTAAGTGAGGATTGACGGCGGATATTAATCTCAACATCCAATGGAATTTCAATTGATTCAATTACTGCCTTGCTTGCTTCTATTGAGGAAAGGTGTTGAGAAATAATGTTCGTTAATGAATATTTAGTAGGAATAAGCATATCCTTATATTACCAGATATTGCCTAATGTTGCCAAATCTTGCAAGATAGGGCTTATTCAACAAACGTAACTGCTGATCCGACTTTTCCGGCGCGTCCAGTTCTTCCAATTCTGTGGACATAATCATCATATGTTGCAGGTACGTCATAATTTATAACATGGGATACATCGTCAATATCCAGTCCGCGGGAGGCAACATCTGTTGCCAGAAGGACTTGGACTGCGCCTTGTTTGAAGTCCATTAGTGCACGCTGTCTCTGTCCCTGGGATTTATTGCCATGAATTGCCGTTGCGCGGAATCCACGCTCGAGCAGCATCTTGGTGAGCTTTTCAATACCGTATTTGGTGCGTCCAAAAATCATAACCTTGTCATATCCATCCTGCGCCAATAAATCATGCAGCTGATCTACTTTCTGACCGGACTTTACTTTGATAATATCCTGATCGATGTTTTCAGACGTTTCAGCTGTTTTGACAGAAACAGTAACAGGATCCTTAACAAACGCAGCTAGAATTTCACGGGTTGATTGATCGACAGTTGCTGAGAAAAATAATGATTGCCTGGGGGAGGGAAGAAGAGACACCATGAATTTAATGTCTTTTATAAAACCTATATCAACCATCCGGTCAACTTCATCAAGCACTACGTTTCTGAAATTCTGAAGATTTAGGCTTTTTCGCTGAATGAGATCTTTAAGTCTTCCTGGAGTCCCGATCACAAATTGCGGATTCTGACGAAGCCTCTGGATCTGGCGGAACATAGATGACCCGCCAATTGAGAGAACAGATGAAATATTCATACCTCTTGAGAAAGCTATCAACTCTTCATTGATTTGAAAAGCCAGCTCGCGCGTTGGTGTGACGATCAGGAAATGTTCATTTCTATTTTGAATTGCTTTTTCAATAAGCGGAATTAGAAAAGCTGCAGTTTTGCCGGTACCAGTGTTGGCAATACCAATAACGTCACGTCCTTCGAGAATTGGAAGGATCGTCTGATCCTGAATTTGCGTCGGAATTGTGTAACCCTTATCTATAATGTTTTTCTTGAGTGACTCTGAAATTTTGAAATCAACAAATGAGTTAACAGCTACATATGGCACTACCATTCCGGGCTCAGTTGCCTTGCTGACAAAGCGGTTGATGTCAATTTTCTGGGCATTCTGGTTGTTACGTCCTCCACCTGAAAATCTGTTTCTGAAATTTCCACGCGAATTATTATTGAATTTAGAACGTCCGTTGGAAGAACGTGAATTTTGAAATTTTCTATACATATTTATAAATTGAATGTGATGAGTTAAGGCAGAGTGTGTATTTAAGCAATTAGCTCTAACTTGAGCAATCTAATCTGCTTAAACCTGTGAGGGTTTTGAGTAGGATGCTCTAATCTATTTCAACTGAATGTATTATAGCACAAAGGTACAGGGAATGCTACTTTAGTGAGTGGAATATTTGTTTAGCAGCGCGCTTCACCTCATCATTGCAAACAAAAACTGCAAAAAGCGTCACTATTGGCACTACCAAAATTAGCCCAATGCTTCCTGAAAGTGTCCTGACAATCTCATCACTTATATCCTCACTGTTTATCATTACCCACAAAGGAAGCTTGAGTGGATTAAGAATGATAAAGAGAAAAAGGGCAAGAGCCGATCCTGCGTATGCAAGAACCAGGGTGTTAACCATGGATACTACATGTTCGCGCCCGATAGAAAAGCTTTTTCTGAAAAGCTCTCTAAACTTCAATTTGGTATCAGTCGCTGAGAGCTCAAATACGGCAGCTGCCTGCGTTGTTGTAATATCGTTCAGCGCTCCGAGTGTCCCGATAATTATTCCTCCCAAGAGCAATCCCTTGACGCTTATATTGCTTGTTGCTCCGAATTGAAGAGAGGATGTTTCTTCGGTAAATCCGCTCAGATGGGTTACATTGACAAACAGAGATGATAACCACGCTGTCAACATAAGTGAAATAAAGGTTGCGATAAGAGCAACCGTAGTCTGCTTTGATACCCCATGAGCAAGGTAAGTTGTCAGGAGAAGTATTGCAATAGATCCGTAAATACTGATGAGAAGGGGATCGGCTCCATGTAATATAGATGGAATAATATAAAGAAATATTACACTCAAACTTATCGCAAGACCGATGACAGATCCCAATCCTTTCCATCCGGCAACAGCAATCACAACGAACAAAAACGCCAAAAATATGTATATGATTTCATTAATTCTGTACGAATCATAAACTTGATACTGACTTTTTTGCCCGGGAGGCGCGATCTTGGTTAGTACCACCGTTTGACCTTCTTTTACAATTTGTGAGGGGGAGAGAGTTGTGTTTTTCCCGCTTTCGATTTCAACCGTTTTTCCTTTGTCAGCTCCATCTGATATCTCAACTTTTATTTTTTGATAAACATTTTTTACCCCTTCAACGAGCTTTACATTTTCATCCTCAACTTTTATTACTTTTGCTTTGACAAACGTTTGCTTTGGGGGAGCTGTGTTTTGCTGAGCGTGAGCGGGGCTTACCGGAATCAGAAAAATTAGCGACAACAGCATGGCGCAAAGTCCACGGACAATCATTTTCATTTTTAGATTATACCTCAAGAAATGCGTATTGACAAATGCAATTGAGTTGCATTATACTTGTGCCATGGCAAATCAAAATTTTACAATGTTGTTAAACAAACATGACCTAAAAACAACTCAAGCTCGCGTTTCGCTTCTTAGGTTAATTGAAAAAGAGAAGAGCCCTGTTGACTCGCAATTTTTGATTGATAAATTGCAAAGCGCATTCAGCGTGGATAAGGTTACTGTTTTTAGAATTCTGAATGTATTGACTGAACATGGTATTTTGAGAAAACTGGAATTCGGGGAAAATAAAGCGCGTTATGAATTAAATAACGAAGACCATCACCATCTGATTTGTCAGAACTGTGGAAAAATTGAAGATATATCTGATTGCAACATAAGCGCTCTTGAGAAAGAAATCAAAACCAAAAAAAACTTTCTAGTTAAGCTTCACACTTTAGAATTTTACGGATTATGCGCTGACTGCCAAAAATAATGGAAGCTTTAATTTTATCTTTTTTTGCATTTATCTCGACAACTCTTGGCGGGTTTGTCGGCCTTCGTAATAAATCACGTCTTCACCTCATTATGAGTTTCACAGCAGGAGTGTTACTGGCAGTTTGTTTCTTTGATATTCTCCCTGAGATGTTCAACATTACTACAAAAAATAATTTAGATATAACTTTCGGTCTTGTGGCAATTGTCACAGGTTTTTTACTTATTCATGTCCTCGAAAAGTCTGCTCTAATTCATCACTCACATGAACACGAATACGCGACTCACACCCACAAACACCCAACTGTTGGGCGAATTGGAGCAGGGGGTCTTGCATTCCACAGCTTGCTTGATGGAGTGGGAATTGGGCTTGGATACCATGTAAATCCGCACGTAGGACTTCTAATCGCTATTGCCGTGATAGCTCATGATTTTTCAGATGGACTCAATACTGTGACTATAATGCTTACTCACAAAAACACCCAGAAAAAAGCTATTATTTTCCTCTTAATTGATGCTGTTACTCCAATTATTGGAGTTCTTTCGACGTATTTATTTACAATTCCTACAAGTATTCTGCAACTATACCTGGGCTTTTTTGCAGGATTTCTTCTCTATATAGGAGCAAGCGATTTACTGCCCGAGGCGCACAGCGAACACAGCTCATATAGGATGATTGGACTTACAATTGTGGGAGTAGTATTTATTTTTGTGGTGACGCGTTTTACCTAGAGGAATTTTCCGATTTCTTTTTTAAGTCTTATTAAGCTTTCTTCGTCAACGAAAGAATAGGCAATAACTTTTTTCCCCATTTTTTCAAATACTTTTATATTTTTAATTACAAATTTTTCATCAAACAAATCTGTTTTTGTAAGAAGTATAATTTCAGGTTTTTCAAGAAGCAGGGGATTGAATTTCTCAAATTCGGATCTTACTGTTTTGTATCTTTTCTTTGCATCATCATCAGATAGCTCGATGCAGTGAATTATCAATTTCGTTTTCTCAATGTGTTTTAAGAAAGTTATTCCAAGACCCTTACCGGTTGACGCGCCTTCTATAAGTCCTGGTATATCAGCAATAGGACGTGATCCCATCATACCGATATTGGGCTCAAGAGTTGTGAAAGGGTAATCAGCGATTTTTGGTGTTGCATTAGTAAGGGCGGTGAGTAGGGTACTTTTCCCGGCATTTGGCAGTCCGATCAGACCAATCTCAGCAATGAGTCTCAGCTCAAGAAAAAGAATTTTTTTCTGCCCTGGTGTACCTGATTCCGCATACGTCGGCGCCTGGGTAACTGATGTTTTAAACTCCGTATTTCCACGTCCGCCTTTTCCTCCTTTGGCAAGAAGTACAGGGGTTGTTATGTCTGTAATTTCATAAATCTTATCTGTATCAACATCTGTGATTTTTGTTCCGCGGGGGACGTAGATTGTCATGTCCTCTGCATTTTTCCCAAAAAGATTTTTGGATTTACCGTCAACTCCTGATTCGGCAGTTAATTTCTTTTTGAAGCGGAAGAGACGAAGATCATTTATATTGTTGGATCCCTGAAAGTATATATCGCCCCCATTACCGCCATTGCCGCCATTTGGTCCGCCCCGCACATGCTGTCCGTCTCTTAGAAATGTAGATGCGCCATTGCCCCCACCCCCGGCCTTAATAGTGATTGTTACATTATCAACAAGCATCCTTGCATTGTAGCACTTATGGAATGGTTATAAAATCTGTTCAGCTCGTACCCTTGATTCACATTTTTAACCAAAACATGCTATAATCCTTTCAATATGGCTACTAAAGGGGAATATTTGTCTCCAGTCGATGCTAGCAGGTACCAAGGCAGGTCACTTCTTGATACTACTATGAGATCGCTTTTAGGATTTGAAGGAGTAAAACCGCCCGTAGTTTTAGGTGATATAAGAGCCCAAGGTTCAATGGGCACTATTAACGTCGCTGTGTTGGTAAATGCTTTCGGTTTTACAACTAGCAAACTTGCAACAAGAGATAGGGTTACAGAAATTTTTAAGAGTATAAATGCTCAAGCTAGTATCGTACCCACAGAAGGAATTCCCCCTTTTCCTGAATTAGAGCGCCAAAGATGGTTTTCCGATACCAGTGTAATTGGATTTAATGAAACAATTGATGGAGTGGATGGAGTAGTATTTGTATGTATATCTCCCGATAAACTAGAAGCTGACCGAATGCTTGAAGTGGTTATTAATGAATCAAGAGAAATCCAATTAGGAAAAAAAGAGACATTTACTTTGGGACGACTGCTTTAACTACCAACTTCCGCCGCCGCCGCCGCCGAAACCTCCTCCCGATGATCCTCCTCCTGAGAACCCACCGCTACTACTAGGCGTTGATGCAATTGCTGAAGACATGGAACTTGAAAAATCATTCATGTTTGATCCGAAATAAACCATGTTAAAGGGATGTGTTCCCGAATACCATCCCACTGCTGTAGATTTGACTCCTATGGAGTCCATTGCTTGAGCAAATTTTCCGGTTAAACCAAAGACAATTGCGTACGGCAAAACTTCATTGAACAAATTCTTTTTTTCAAAGAATTTTTGTCTGTATGTTTCAGATTTATCGATAAACATACGGTATCCCTTGATCCTTCTATAAAGGTCACGTCCATAAGCAGTGCGTCTGGGCATGAATTTGGCGAACAATATAAATAGCAACCCGCTGATTATTGCTCCAACGCATAAATCAGTAAGAAAGACATTGCTGAAAGATATCATGTACCCGATGAGAAATGCGCCTATGAAGGCCAGGATAAATCCAGCGGCAAAATATTTACTGCGGACTTTCTCAGGATCTTCTGCAAATAACTTTTTCTCAACAACTTCCCGGTAAAGCTCGTCCTTGATTTTTTTTAAATCGTCGTAAAAAGTTGTCTTAAGCGTTGAGACATTTATTTCTTCTCCACTTGAAAATAACCCATTCAATAGCATTTTCTCGTAATTCATCAATCCGTCTGTGTTGTTTTGTTTTTTTGTTAAAGTATAATCGGTCTTTCCAAAAACCCATTTCTTATCTACCTCTGTGATAGTCAAAAATCCACGTGACGCAAGATCTATTATCGTCGCGACCACATCCAGAGTGTCCGCTTTCTCATCCATGAGGACACCAATTTCGGCTGGCCTTAGCTCCTCAGGAGGAGTAAATTCTATGACAGATGTCTCGTGTGTTCCGATTGGTTTGACCGAACCCGGATCTGAAACTTTTCCAAATGCTGAATCGCCAAACCAATAATCACGTCCGTTTTTGATCCATAAGTAAATAATTCCACCCATTCCAAAAGCCAGAATTATACCAAGCATAATAAGCGACGGTGTATCTATAAATTTCTCCCAAAACGTTTTAGGATTGACTACCGTTAGTAGAGGCACTAAGCCTTTTTTATAACCTACTACAGCAGTCAATCCCTTTGCTTCCATCAGCTGCTCAGTTGCTTCAAACTTTGCTACTTGAGGTGACTGAATAGCGCTATGGCACTCTCCCTGTGAACCCGCATAACCCTGAAAACAGGCTACTTTAGTAATTCCGTCCGTAGGTAAAGTTATTGTGGCTTTTGCATTATTTATTCCGACGGGCCAATTATTACCGGTTACATTCCAATAAAGCTCGTCATGATCACTAAATCCTCTTAATACTCCTTTTGCTAAATATGTAATTTTGTAAGTATTTTTCCCTGAAATTGTTCTATTCTTATCACCAATTTTAATTCTAACGTACCCATCAGTGAGTGTTACTGAGTATTTTGCCTTATTCTCATTTTGCATAACTCCCTCTACGTTAATTTCTGTGTACGTTTTCTTGCCATCCTGCTCATAAACATACGGAATATCCCGGTATATCCCATGCTTTGAGAGCGTGCCAAAATCAACATCTATAGTTTCGTCGACCTTAACAATTCCTGTTTTCTGAATTTCAATATTGGAATTAAAATTGTCAATTACCCAACCTTCATCAGCAAAAACGTAATGGGGGAGTAGTAAGAAGAAAAAAGCAAATACGAAAAATATTAAGCGCTTCATTATTTTGCCCGGCCATTTGGCTTTGGATATCCAAATTATAGCAAATTAGATTAGTGTTTTGTATAATTGATTTATGAAAAAACTCATTTTTTTAATCATTGCGGTTGTATCTATAATAATGGGGTATGTTTATAAAACTCCTCTCGTGACCTATGCGGACAGTATTTTGTACGCATCCCCCTGTGACATACCAAGAACTTACCGCATTGGAAGCATTGATCCCAAATACAATATGACTCGGGATAATTTTATAGCGAGTATCAATCAAGCAGGTAGCATTTGGAGCAGCTCTACTGGTAAAAATTTATTTGCTTATGACCCAAAAGGGAACATTGAAATTAATCTTGTCTATGATCAAAGATCACTTCTGAACACTCAGATCAATGATCTGAATTCAAAAGTAAAAGAGCAGCAGAGTGAATTGGACCCTAAAATAGCAGATTATAAAAGAAGGGCTGGCGAATTCAGGGCAAAAATTAACAAACTAAATAGTGACATCGAATATTGGAATACAAAAGGAGGAGCTCCGAGCGAAGAATATAATGCTTTAAAAAACCGTCAAAATAGTCTTGAGCAGGAATCAATTTCATTAAAAAATGAAGCATCATCCCTTAATCAATCAACAGATCTATATAATCAGCAGGTGGGACAGCTTCACCAAACAGTAAACACCTTTAACGCGGCTTTGCAGTACAAACCTGAAGAAGGGGAATATATTTATGACAACGGACATGAACTAATTAATATTTATTTTGATAATTCATCAGCCGAGCTTAAGCACACGCTTGCGCATGAGCTGGGACACTCAATCGGAATACCTCACAACAATAACAACCTCTCAATCATGTTTCCCAGGACGACCGAGGCCACAGCACTCTCCGCTGATGATAATGCAGCGCTTGCAAACGTATGCGCAAAAAAAAGCGTAATAATAGAAAATATAAAAAAACTTTCTTTACTTATCTCTAGACTGGGGCTAAAATTAAAACCCTAATTTGTAAAATATTGCTATTACATGTTATTAGGCTCATTCTTACATAATTCTTACATTTATATCTTATAGTTAAAGCATGAAACCAAAGAAAAAAGTTATTATATTGCATATTGACGGCTTGGGCTTTGATGACGCTCAAAGAGCCATAAAAGAAGGACATATGCCTTTTTTGAAGAAACTTCTGACTGAGGAGGAGTATGAGATTTTAAGATACAGATCAGGAATTCCATCAACTACACCATATGTTCAGGCAGGCATACTATATGGAGAAAATCAGGAAATCCCCGCTTTCAGATGGTGGGACCGCAAAAACAGTGAAATAATACGCGTGGCGGGAGACAAGTCCTTTTATGATGTGGAGCACAGGTATTTCAATAACAAAAAACCGCTTCTGGAAAAGGGGGCAGCAATAGCATCATTATACGCAGGTGGTTCAAAAGATGTATTCGCTGTTTCATATATTGAAAAAGGGAATCGGAAATATTTCAATTCCTTGTTCCGCGAGACAGCTCTTCATTTGCTTCTCAATCCCATAAACACTATTAAATGGAATTGGCATACATTCAGGAGAAGTATTAAAATTGGACGTGAATTAATTAAAAATATTTTAAAACGAAAATATATCGATTGGGTGCACTTTCCGATTTATCTTCTCGAGCAATTTCTTCTTGTATTTCCGACGACTATTGCGATTAAAAAAGCTCTAAATGCAAATTATCCTGTTACCTTTGCTGGTTTTTATTCTTATGACGTTATTGCTCATCTCTTCGGTACCAATTCGTCTCATTGCAACAGTGCCTTAAAAGATATAGACGGAAAACTTAGGAATATATCCGACACGATCAATGAGGGAAAAGAATGTGATTTAATTATTTTGTCAGATCATGGGGAAACAGAGTTTTCATTCATAGAGACTATTACCGGAAAAACATTTGCTGAGCATATTTCAGATGTACTTCCGGACTATGAAATATTAGAGAATCCCGGGAAACATATTTTGACACCGGGAAAATCAAAAGGAAAGATTGTACTTGCGTACTCTGGGGGACTTGCGCATCTATATGACGCTGAAAATGAATCCCGGATGAGTTACTCACAAGTTAAGCGAAAATTTCCAGATTTGATAAGAAAAATTTTGGCACTTCCTGAAATCAACGGTGCTATTGTCAGAGAAGCGGAAGATCATATATTTATAACGAATAGAGGCGAATTCTATCTAAATAGCCCACTTGGAAAAGTGGCCAAGGAAGTTTTGGGTAAGTATGACTTACCGGAAATAGTTGCAAAACAACTAATTGATCTAAATTCTTTCAAAAACTCTGGGGAGATTATATTTCTTGGCCAGCATGTAAAAAACCGTCAGATAAGTTTTGAAGCGCCTGTGTTTGGACATGGATCTATCGGCGGTTCACAAGCGCATCCATTTATTCTTCTCAAGAAGTCGCACAAATTAGACACAAAAAATATCACTGATGCTAGGCATCTTTACCCATTTCTAAGCTCCCTCGTTTCCTAAGCTATTTGATATTTATATCGCAGAAAACAGGTATGTGATCCGATCCCTTTATGTCAAGGCTCCAGGATTTATATGGATAGTTAAATGGTTTTATAAATATAGAATCCAATTTCTGCTTAAACCGTACCCCGGGACGCACAAAAGTCCATACTATTTCCGTTGTCAGGTCAAGAAATCCGGCTTCTTTTGCGTCTACCGAAAGATTTTTCCATCGGGGTCTGGACGCAACTTTAAATGTATTGAAATCACCAATTATACAAGTTAGATCAACGGGCTTTTGTGATTCTGAATGTGTGAAGATTGCTTTCAGCTGCGCCCGCTTATGATAATAACCGAACACATCCAGATGAGTAACATATACCCTTATAGATTTTTTTCCGAATTTTCCCTCAACCACAATGCAATTACGTTCCTGTTTTGGAACAAGCCGAAATAGCATTTTTTCCCATTTTGGTAAATGTAGGCCGTAGACATCCGGTAGAAAAAAACTATTTTTTTTCGTTATTTTTATCTTATTTGAGTTCCAAATAAACGCATTTCCCTGGAACATATTCTTTTTTATTTCAATATTCTCCTGGAAGTATTTATATTGCGGACCCAATATTTCGGCAATTTCCGAAGCATCTTCGACATTATCATGTATAAGCGATTCCTGAATTCCAACAAAGTCCAGTCCTGAAAACACATCATTTGAGGCAACCTCCCTCAATAGGATAGGCAAATATTGGCCCCGCTTAATATTCCATGTACAAATTCTTAAATTATCCATTTAGATCAGAATATTATAATACCCATTTGTAAGAAATAAAGAAGAATAAACCTCTTGACCTACTTATTTTTAATAGAAGAAACAAGAATCTTATCAACTCTATTCCCATCCATATCCATTACTTCAATCTTCAAATTATCTACCTCCAATTTATCTCCCGTCACAGGGATACGCTCAATTCTATCCATTACAAATCCTCCAATCGTATGAAAGTGCCCGGACTTTTCGGCAGGAAGTTTTTTAATACCAAAATGATCTTTAAATTCATCAATTGGTACCGTTCCGTCAACAAGAAATGATCCGTCATCCCGTTTTATAAATTCCTTTTCCTCAAGCTGATTAAGATTTGGAAGATCTCCGACTATAGCCTCCAATATATCATTTAGAGATACCAATCCCTGAACATTTCCATACTCGTCAATTACAAGCGCAACATGAATTCCGGATTTCTTAAATAGCTCAAGAACTTTTAATCCGGTTGTTCCCTCTGGAACAAATAGAGGCTTGTGCAGATGTTTTCTTAAATCTATTTCGCCCTCTATGAGAAAATTGGTTAAAATATCCTCTGTTCTTATTACTCCAAGTATTTTATCAAGACTGTCCTCAACAACCGGAAAATACGAATGCGGATTTTGAGATATTCTTTTTTTTAGAGTAGCAAACTTGCTGTCAACGTCAAGATAAACTATCTCAGCCCTGTGAATCATAAGGGATTGCACTTTCTTATCACTCATCCTAAAAGTCCGCTCTACTATATCCTTCTCAGCAATTTGAAATACCCCCGCGCGCGTTCCCTCCCGAATAAGCATCCTTATCTCTTCTTCACTTACAGGCGGATCTTCTTTTGAAGTGATCCTGAACAACCTTAGGATAAAATCAGTTGACGCACTAAGAATGACTATGAGGGGAGAAGCAATAATTGATATGTAATTCATGGGAAGAGCTAGTAGCTTGGCAAATTTTTCAGGATTGTTAAGACCTATTCTTTTGGGAACAAGTTCTCCAATTATTAATGATAGATATGTAATCGCTGCAACTACCAATATAAGCGCCAAAGTTTCGCTATACGGAGCAAAGAATGGATAAGCTCTAAGATAATTGGCGACATTTGCCGTAATTGTCTTTTCCCCAAAAGCGCCTGCAAAAATTCCGATAAATGTCATACCGATCTGCGTCGTTGAGAGGAATCTGTTGGGGGACTGAGACAGATCAAGCGCCGCCTGCGCATTTATATTTCCATCATGAGCAAGCTGCTTGAGACGGGATTTGCGCGCTGAGATTATGGCAATCTCTGCCATGGCAAAAAATCCATTCAGAACAATCAGCAAAAGAACGATTAAAATCTCCATATGTATATTATAGCAAGTCCAGCTCAGGAAGTTAAATTTTAAACTTGCTTGCTAAATAGTATAATATATTTGTGATTGAGTTAAGAGTAAAACTATTAAATGGAAGGAGCAAAATAAGAGGTTTATTGGGTTCAAAAAAAGCTTACCCCGTGCTTTTAAAAACCCGTTTCGGAATTCACACGTTGGGGATGAAATTTCCGATTGATGTAATTATTTTAGACAAAAATAATTTTGTAGTAAAGCTTGCAAAAAACCTAAAGCCAAACCATATTTTCCTTTGGAATCCTTTATATGAGACTTGCATTGAACTCCCGACCGGAGAAATTGCAAAACGAAAGATTGTAGTAGGAGAAAAAACAAAGATAATTATCTTAAGTTAATAGCTTTTTAAGCTTGGTTTTAGTAAAATATGCATTGTGGCATACTCAGTCACAAATAATGGGAAGTCGTCTAATGGTAGGACAACAGCCTTTGGAGCTGTTTATTCTGGTTCGAATCCAGGCTTCCCAGCATTGTTTTGAATCTTAATAATCCAATGATTTCAATGAATTAACGGTATTGTAGAATTGTTTAAATGAGAAAAATTTTTGTGCTCGAATTTATTACTATGGATGGCGTCATACAGGCACCTGGCGACTCCAAAGAAGATGCAGCCGAAGGCTTCAAATATGGTGGTTGGATGGGGCCATATTTTGGAAAAGATGAGATTGCGGGTCTGGAGATGGAGAAACAAATGAAGAAGACAGCTGGCCTGCTCCTCGGACGCAATACATATGACATCTTTGCGGGATTTTGGCCTAAAAATACCGAGTCTTGGCCACAAGTAAACAAAATCACTAAATATGTTGTCTCAAAAACCCTCCAAAAACCCACATGGGAAAATACTATCGTTATAAAAGACATTGAAGCATTAAAAAAACTCAAAGACTCGGACGGTCCAAACCTCCAAGTCTATGGAAGTGCAAATCTAATTCAGTCACTAATGGAGCAAGATTTGGTTGATGAATTTTGGCTGAAAATATTTCCTGTTACTCTCGGGACAGGAAAACGGTTGTTTGACAAAGGCACTATCCCTGTATCTTTCAAGCTCTTCGACTCTAAAATTTCCCAAAATGGTATCATTTTTGCATACTACAAGCGTGCAGGAGATGTCAAAACGTCTGAAGTGTAGCTTTGATAATAAGTTCCCACACCTGCCTGCCGGCAGGCAGGTAGTCAACCAATGCCAGGTTTTAGCCTTAAAATCCAAGGTTTTCAATGAATTAACGGTGTGGTAGAATTGATTAAATGAGGAAAATCATCACTACTACATTTATAACTCTTGATGGCGTTATGCAAGCTCCTGGAGGACCGGATGAAGATACCTCAAACGGCTTCAAGTACGGAGGTTGGCAGCTTCTGGGCTGGAATCAAGAGGATGAAGTGGCAGACAAGATTCTGGACAGCTTTATGAAGACTCCTTTTGAGCTGCTCTTGGGAAAACGCACCTACGAAATCTTTGCAGCATACTGGCCAAACGACAAAAAAGAGCCAAGTGTGGCAAATCCGTTCAACAGTACGAAGAAGCATGTGGTCGCACATAAACCTTTTAAACTTTCATGGAACAATTCTGCGCTTATTACGGGAGACGTGATTTCGGAAATAAAAAAGCTTAAAGATTTAGACGGTCCCGACCTGTGGGTGTGGGGTAGCGGCAACCTCATACAAACGCTTCTAAAACATAATCTGATAGATCAAATGCATATCTTGACATACCCCATTACTATTGGCAGCGGTAAAAAATTATTCGCCGAAGGAACTCGTCCTGAAAAATTCACTCCGGTAGACACAAAAATCACCTCAACAGGCGTAATATTTGCAACCTACGAACCCTCAGAACAACTCAAAATAGGATCTTAATGAACTTTTACACATGCCCGATGCATCTGGAGATTAAGGGGGGATAAGCCGGGCAGGGTAGCTCATGCTATTGGGGTATAAAAAAAATTCAGTTCGCCTACTTTGACATTTCTCAAAGTGCCTCTGACAAAAGTGAATCTCATTTAAGGCTTCGGACTGATTATCTTGACATCATTTCTGATTATTCAGAGCGCTAACTCAACTTTTAAGAACCGATAAGTTCTTTTCGCCTCAATTCCAATCTTCGCATTTTTTCTGCATAATTTTTAATATTTCTAATTGCTGTTTGCTGTCTTCTTCTCGCATTCCTATCGGGAGCTTTTATTGTTTCCATTGCTCTAGCAAAAGCATTAGCATCCTCGGAAGAAGTTGCCTCTTTATTATATGGCTTCCATACTCTTTGATGTCGTGCGTCGGTTCCAGCATAATATAAATGCGTTTCAGGTCTTCTATGTTGCGGATTATATGCAACAACTGTTTCAATACCGGTATCCATATTAAATCTTGCAGCATATGCAAAAATGTCTCCATCAAATGAAAGTCTCTCAGGAGTTTTAAAATTCATAAATTCAGAGGTAGTATTAACTGTTACAAAACCAAAAGCCCTACTTGCCGGGTCTTGATCTACTCTCCCTCTTCTTGTTTCTGAAAGGTCTGCCATATTGACGTATTTTTATCATAAATTATACAAAAATGCAAATGCACGTATTTATGGTTAAATGCAAAAACAATTTTTTTCATTTAATTTACTTCTCCTACTAATCTGCTAACACCTTTTAACACAATCAAAGGCCCCCACAAAACTGTATTGGCAGCTACTACATAAATATCTACAGCTAATGAAGTATTCTTAATGCAGTTATCTGAGGATTTATAATTTCCAATAGTTGGGCGATTATATTGAAGGATATTGAGGACAAGTCCAAACGTTACTTGTGAGCGGGTAAGGGGAATCGGACCCCTGTAACCTGATTGGCAACCAGGTGTACTACCATTGTACTATACCCGCAGTACATGGAGTATAACAAAATATTTATCTATCCTCAAGGCTTAATAATCAAATATTGACAAATGATTTGTTGAAGGAGTATCATCGTCCGAGTGCGCAAAAACTTTTCAGTTAAGCACAAAATTTATGTCATTAGAAAACCCTTGGAGAAGACTTTCCAAATTATTTGGATATAATAGAACTAATGATCCGGAGTCCAGTGATTTGCTTTCAGTAAGAGAATTAACGGGAGCAATCGCTGCAACTGTTTGCGGATGCGGAAGTTGTCGGGTGAATGCCGAACCTGCACTCCGAAATAACCCAGCATTGAAAAGGTTGAATTCCCATACTGCAAGTAAATTATGGGGTACTTTGCGATCTCAAAGCAGAGAATCTGCAAGACATTTTCAGGGGGAAAACACTACCCACCTTTTAGGTACGGGTGTAGAAGTCACACACGGTCTATTTGATATCTCAATTAAAGCTAGAAAAAGCCAACTTTAAAAGCAGGTACTTGTTTTTTATTTTTCTGTGATACTTTAGCAAAGTGAGATAAATTTGATGGCAACATTCTCCCAACTAAGATCCTGCACATTGCGGTAAACTTCCCAGCTGACTTTTTTGTGAGATTTTTCATCTCCCAATAAACCCTGCATTTTCTCAGCCAGAAGAAGAGGATTGTTAGCAGAAGTTACAAGTGCCTCATGCGCTTTATCAAATATACCTGACACTCCTGCAGCGTCCGTTGTTATGACGGGCGTTCCGCAGGCCATCGCCTCAAGAGCTGTCATTCCAAAAGCTTCATAGTGCGATGGCATCACAACAACTTCACTTGCATTGTAATAATACGACAATTCGTCCTGTTCCTTACGACCAACAAATTTTACAGAAGTTGATATATGGAGTAACTTCCTGAGACGTTCGAGCTTTTGAAGCTCGTTGGACCACTTGCTAGTGTGACCTGAAACATCTCCGCCTACGATCCAAAGACATAGCTTAAGATCCGGTTGCTTCTCAAGTAAAATTTTTGTAGCATAGACAAGTACATCTAGCCCTTTAAGCGGCTGGATTCTACCTACGAATAATATTATTTTGTGATCTAGATCTGCTTTGATAAAATTCTTTGCTTTTTTCTTGTCCATCGGCTGAAATAATTTAAAGTTAATTCCCGGTATCAGAACTGATATTTTTTCTCTGGGACAATTATATAAAGTGTGCAAATATTCGGAGTCATTTGGACTTGTGGCTATTACCATCTCGGACTTTCTGACAAGCCTCAGCTCAGTCTGGACTCTTTGCATAGTTTCTTTTTCCTCACTATTTCGTGCTACAAGATTTTTCATAAATGCTAGCGTGTGAAAAGTCATAAGCATAGGTAGATCATATTTTTTCTTTATTTCAAGTCCAGCAATGCCTGATAAATAATAGTGACAGCTTAATATATCGTATTTGATATTTTCATCCTTCACAAATTTATAAAAATTTGCCAAAAATTCCGGGATGTGGCTTTTAAGTTTTTTAGGAGGCAAATAACCCTGAACACCCGCCGGTAAATGAATAACTCTTAGGTTCTCAGACACGTTTACAATTTGCTGACTTTCTTTGCTTTGAGATCTTGTAAAGATGTCAACCCTATAACCCTTAACTGCAAGTGCTTTTGATATCTCCAGAACATATACATTCATTCCTCCTATTTCCGAACCCTCATCTGAGAGGGGACATGTGTGATACGAAATAACCGCGAGACGTTTCTTTTGCATTAGATCATTATACTATATAATATCCATAAGATTTATGACTACAAATATCTATCTAGTCCGTCATGGAGAGGTTCACAATCCAAAAAAAATCGTTTATGGACGATTGCCAGGATTCCGTCTTTCGACAAAGGGTGTTCTAGAGGTTGAACAAACAGCAAATTTTTTGATAGACAAAAATATCAGCACGATATATTCCAGTCCTCTTCTAAGAGCTAGGCAAACAGCCAAAATAATTCAAAAAAAATTATATTTGCCAAATGTTTTTTTAACAAAAGACTTATTAGAAGTTAAATCATCAGCTCAAGGAGAATTAAGTTCCAAGCTGGATCTTATTCATCACAATTATTACGCGGCGCCCGTTTGGCAAAAAAACGATGACACAATGCACAGTATCAGAGATCGAATGAGTAAAGTATTTAAAAGACTGGCAAATAAACACCATGGTCAATCAGTTGCCGTAGTATCCCACGGAGACCCGATTTTAATCCTGAAAGCATATATAAATAATTTGCCCATGGAACTCGCAACGATCAGAAAAGAAAAATATGAACTGGGTCACGCCGAAATATTAAAAATAGAACAAATCGACAATAAATTACCTACCATAAAGAGCGTTTTTTGCCAAAAATATGAAACTTTATAATACTTTGTCCCGCAAACTGGAAGAATTTACTCCAATTGATGGCAAAACTGTCAAAATGTATGTTTGTGGAATAACTCCCTATGACACCACGCATCTGGGGCATGCATTCACATATATTTTTTTTGATGCACTGCAGCGTTTTTTAAAGTACAAGGGATTTAGCGTGGAATATACCCAAAACGTCACAGATATTAATGACCGTGACAACGATATCCTCAAACGGGCACAAGAACAAAGCGTCACGTGGCAAAATCTTGCAAAGTTCTGGACAGATAAATTCCTCTCTGATATGGAAGAGCTGAATTGGATAAAACCTGACAATTATCTATTTGCCAGCGAAAAAATACCCGCAATGATTGATCTGATTGAAAAACTAATTAAGAACAAAAAAGCATATCAAGTAAATGGGGGAGTGTACCTGGATATTTCTAAGATCAATGATTTTGGTAAACTATCCCGATTGCCGCAGGAAAAAATGCTAAGTATTGCAAAAGAATTTGAAGAAGATCTGAGCAATCCTGACAAGTATCATCCGCTTGATATAACATTGTGGAAACCAACAGCTAATAATCAGGCTGAACATGTTCCGTCATTCGAAAGTCCGTTCGGCCCGGGACGCCCTGGTTGGCATATGGAATGCTCAGCAATGGCAATTAAATCTCTTGGCGAGCAGATAGATATTCATGGCGGAGGAGTGGACTTGATATATCCTCATCACGAGTCTGAGATAGCCCAATCAGAGGGAGGGACTGGTAAAATCCCTTTCGCGAGGTTTTGGCTTCACAATCAGATTGTAAGCTTTAAAGGAAAAAAAATGTCTAAATCTCTTGGAAATTTGGTGATGGTCTCTAATCTTTTGAAAAAATATTCACCAAATGCAATACGATATCTACTGCTTTCCCATCATTATAGAAAAGAGTGGGAATTTCATGAAGCGGAATTGGAAGAGGCGGAGAAAAAAATAAACGTGATTAAATCGGCGCTAGATGGTTATTCTTCGAACGGAGAGTTCGATCTGCCTGCCGGCAGACAGGGAACAAACAATGAAACAATTAAGCAGTTTAATAATTTTTTGGATGATGACATGAACACTCCTAAGGCACTGGAAGTATTGGTAAAATCTGCTGAAAAAGGAAATTATGAGGAATTAAAGAAAATGTTATATATTTTAGGTTTTAAGTTTTAAATTTTTTATATCTGTCCCGCGCTTTGCATTCTTCTGGCGCATCCGGGAAACTGTGTATGTATACTTGACCTCGCAACAAGTCTTTGAACTGCTGCTTTCTGTACGTCAATTGGCGCAAGATCAGCCCTTGCATATCCGGTATTCATGCTATTCCAAGTTCCCGCTGAGAACTGAAAAGCTCCATAATATCCGTTTCCGGTATTTTTGGCAGGATCCATTCCTGCCTCGCAGCTTCCCAAAGCATTAATCTGCTCATCAGTTAATGTTTTCGGCGCGTTTGCAACTATATTTGCCGCAGGAACCTGACGCGCGGCAACTGCAGCTTGGTAATGAGCTATTGGAGCGTAAGCATAAGTGTTAAGAGGTACTTCGGGTGCCAAACGGTCAGCAAGCTCTGTCTTTAAAATCTCAGGCTGTTCCGTTTTTGTCTTGCGGATTTTCAAAACTGTTCCAGGCTCTAATTGCGCAGCATTTTGAATCTGAGGATTCTCATTCCAAATATTTGTCCAGTAGTCCTCATTTCCATAGTACTCTTGTGCCAGCTTTGATAAATAATCCCCCTCTTGGACAACATAAGTAGAAGAGTCAGTTTGCTCCAAGACTTGGCTGAACTTATAATGCACCGTTGGCGTTGGAGTTGGCGGCAAGGATGTCGTCAAAACGGATGATGCCAAGAATCCTGCGAGTAAAGTAATAATCATATTAAAAATCAAAACCAACTGCTTTATTAAAAGCAATTGGTTTGAATTGGATATTCTATCACATTAAAATTGCTTTGTCAAGGGGTATAGTGTCACCAATCTAGCCTCATATTCAAGGATATTAATTATCCTATAATAGTTAATGCAGCAAATTAACTTCTTACCCTCTTGGCAACCTGAGGAGAAAAAATATAATACGAAAAAATTAAAGTACTTCAGATAAAACTATATTCCGGGGTGTTGTAGTTATGAGTACTAAAAAAGCTTGTACTAGCGGGCTAAGCAAGCGAGTGGGTGCTGAGGGTCAGAGTCGAACTGACATAGCCTGTTCTTCAGACAGGTGCCTTGACCACCTTGGCTACCTCAGCTTTGCGTGGTCGCATTTGACGCGGTGGACGATGCAGGATTCGAACCCGCGACATCTTCAGTGTAAATGAAGCGCTCTACCAACTGAGCTAATCGTCCTGATACATGATTATATCTGAATTTGTAGTCACTATCAAGAAGCTTGGTCTGAGTGCCTGTCCGTGATATAATATAGGCATGAATTCCGCTCAAGCACCCTACGTAATCACCAAGTTTGACGCGCTGAGTATTATACTTGAAGAATCTCCGCGGGCAGCCGAGCTTTTGGCAGAATATGGCCTTCACTGTGTCAATTGCTTTGCCAATCAATACGATTCCCTGGAAACAGGAGCAAGCATGCACAACATGACGGAGGTTGAAATGCAGGATATGATTGATGAGATCAATACCCAGCTTGAGAAAGAATGGCGCGAGCAACACGCAGAAGCAAGAATTACGAAGTAAGAAATAAGAATTAAGAAGTATGAAAAATCAATTAGTCATCACTGATTTGCATGTCCAAACACTAGACGGGATAAAGATCTTAAATGGAATATCTCTGACAGTTAAGGAGGGAGAAATTCATGCAATCATGGGTCCCAATGGAGGGGGGAAATCAACTTTTGCGCAGGCTCTGATGGGTCACCCCGGATATGTAATTACGGAGGGGAAAATAATGCTAAACAATATAGATATAACGCGATTAACCCCTGACTTGCGCGCAAAACATGGCCTATTTTTAGGATTTCAGTATCCCGTTGAAATTGCGGGTGTAAATTTTGGAAGTTTTCTGAGGCAAGCAATGAATGAAAATATCGAAAAAGGCGGAAAAAAGGTCTCTCCGATTGCCTTCCGCAATCTCCTTACACCTGCAGCAAAACAACTGGGATTTTCTGATGAAATTACAAAGAGATTTCTAAACCAGGGTTTCTCGGGCGGTGAAAAGAAAAAAGCGGAGATTCTCCAGCTTGAACTTCTTAAGCCCTCATTTGCAGTACTTGATGAGCCTGACTCAGGACTAGATGTTGACGCGCTGAGATATATTGGCAAAAGTATTAACGGACTTGATCATAAAACAGGTCTAATTCTTATTACTCACTATCAGAGAATTCTTCATTATATAAAACCTCAGTTTGTTCACATCGTTGTAAAGGGAAAGATTGTTAAATCCGGAGATGAATCACTAGCAAAAACAATAGAGGAAAAAGGGTACGAAGGATTTTCGTCTTAAAATTTCTAATTTCTAATTTCTAAACATTATGAAGTCTCAACCGGTAGTCAAAACATCTTACAAATACGGTTTTCACAAACCCGAAGCATCATTTTTCAAAACACCCATGGGTCTTAACCGTCAGGTTGTTGAGGCAATTTCGCATTTTAAAAATGAGCCTGAATGGATGCTGCAATTCCGCCTGCAAGCTCTTATGATGTTTGAGCAGAAAATGCTTCCCACTTGGGGTGCGGATTTATCGGGAATTGATTTTGATGCTATGTACTATTACATCAGTCCAAGTGAGAAAAAATTTACAGATTGGGGCGATGTACCGGCTGATATTAAAGACACTTATGACAAAATTGGAATTCCACAAGCTGAGCAAAAATATCTGGCAGGAGTTGGTGCTCAATACGACTCGGAGGTTGTCTATCACAATTTGAAAAAGAAATGGGAAGATCTGGGTGTTATATTTGTTGATACTGACACGGCGCTTACCAAATACCCTGATCTCTTCAGACAATATTTCGGAACAGTTATTCCTGTGTCCGATAATAAGCTTGCGGCACTCAACTCAGCTGTGTGGAGCGGGGGAAGCTTTATTTACATTCCAAAAGGTGTCCATGTAGACATTCCGCTTCAGGCGTATTTTAGAATTAATGCTGCTAATATGGGACAATTTGAACGGACACTTATCATTGCTGATGAGGGGAGTTACGTACATTACGTTGAGGGTTGCACTGCTCCTATTTACACAACAGATTCACTCCACGCGGCAGTCGTAGAAATCATAGTCAAAAAGGGAGCTAGAGTCAGGTACACAACTATTCAGAATTGGAGCAATAATGTCTATAACCTTGTTACAAAGCGGATGCTGGTTGAGGAGGAGGGATTTGGTGAGTGGATAGATGGGAATCTCGGGGCAAAAGTTACTATGAAATATCCATCGGTTATTCTGAATGGCAAAGGTGCCAAGGGAGAAGTGTTGTCTCTTGCGTTTGCCGGAAAAGGGCAGCATCAGGACGCAGGTGGAAAAGCTATTCATCTGGCGCCTTACACAACTAGCACTATTACTTCAAAATCTGTAAGCGTCGGGGGAGGCCGGTCCAGTTACCGGGGTATGGTAAAAATCATAAACGGCGCAAAAGGAAGCAAGTCTTTTGTCAGATGTGACGCGCTTCTTCTTGATGAATTATCACGGTCCGATACTTATCCGACAAATATCGTGAATGAGGAAGACGTAACACTTGGGCATGAGGCATCAGTCAGCAAAATAGGTGAGGAGCAGCTTTTTTATCTTATGTCCAGAGGCCTGTCTGAAGCCGCAGCAACCGGACTAATCGTTAACGGGTTTATTGAGCCGATTGTCAAAGAATTGCCACTTGAATACGCAGTAGAGCTGAACCGGTTAATAAATCTCTCAATGGAAGGCTCAGTCGGATAATAGATGAAAAGCATAGTTGTAAAAAAAAACGAAGAAAAAGTTATAACTGTTTTGTGGATAGGAAAAGAAACTGAATTATCTTACGATATCAAACTCGCCGGCATTGGTTCTTCCATAAAATTTTTGGGGCTTATCATCGGCAAAGGAATGCAAACTTTAACTTTGAATGTAAAAGTAACTCATGCTGCTCCTCAGACTACAAGTAAAATTATCATAAAAAGTGTTCTTACTGAATCGGCAAAGGTTGATATAGAAGGTCTTGTAAAAATAGATCCCGGAGCAAAGGGAACAAATGCATGGCTCGCAGCACATTTACTTTTATTGTCTGAAAGGGCAAAAGGAAGAGCTGTTCCAAGTCTTGAAATCCTTGAAAATGATATTAAAGCAGGGCACGCGACAACTGTTGGAAGAATCAATGATATGGAAGTTTTTTATCTGATGTCCAGGGGCTTATCAAGAAAAACTGCAAAAAATCTTATTGTGGAGGGATTCTTACGGGAAATGATTGAGCAGTTTCCCAAAAATCTAAGTCAAACTGCTGAAAGGGAATTGAGATTATGAAAGACGCAAGCTGGAATGATTTTCCAATCTTTAAAAATAACCCCGGTTTGGTCTATCTAGACAGCGCAGCTACCTCGCAAAAACCTCAAGCCGTGATTAATGCTGTTTCTAATTTCTGTGAAACCCATAACTCCAATATTCACCGCGGAATTTACACACTTAGTCATAATGCAACAGATCTTTTTGAGAAAACAAGAGAAAAAGTAGCAAAGTTTATAGGCACTAAAACAGCAAGCGAAATAATTTTTACTAGCGGAACAACTGAATCAATAAATCTTGTTGCAAGAGGCTACGGGAATAAACATTTGGAAAAAGGTGATATCGTAGTACTCTCTGAGATGGAACATCATTCCAACATCGTCCCATGGTTAAGACTGAAGGAGGAAAAGGGGATTGAGGTAACATTTATTCCGGTTGATGATGAAGGAATTCTGGATTATAAAAACTTTGATGTAAATTATTCCAAAGTAAAACTATTAGCCATTACTCATGTCTCAAATGTACTGGGAACAATTAATCCAATTTCTGATATTGTTAATCATTTTAGAAAAAATGGGGCAGTAGCAAAAGTCTTAGTGGACGCTGCGCAATCAATTCCACATCTTGAAATCAATGTAAAAGATTTGGATTGTGACTTTTTGGCATTCTCGTCACACAAAATGCTCGGACCAAGCGGAGTTGGAGTTTTATGGACAAAAAAGGAAATTTTGGAGTCTATGGATCCTCTCATTTTTGGAAGTCATATGATAAAAAAAGTGACGAAGGATAAAGCAACGTGGGCAGATATCCCTGATAAATTTGAAGCCGGAACGAGAAATATAGAGGGAGTGATCGGCCTAGGAGCAGCAATTGACTATCTACAAAGTACGGGATTGGCAAATATTCTAAAATATGAACAATTACTCACAGAATATGCTTTGGATAAATTTAAAACTTTGAAAGATGTCAAACTTTTCGGATCAAAACTATCAAAAAATAGACTTGGCGTATTCTCATTTGCAGTTGGTAGGATACATCCTCATGATGTTTCGGAAATTCTTAATAGGGAAAATATTTGCATAAGATCAGGCCATCACTGTACTCAACCCCTCATGAGCTGTCTAGGAGTAATGGGAACAGCCCGGGCTTCCCTCTACCTATACAACACAAAAAATGACATTGATAAACTGGTTGATGGAATAGAGCTTGTTGAAAAAACATTTAAAATATAACATGCAGGATCCAATTTACCGCGAAATTATTCTGGAACACTGGCAAGACCCTCAAAATTACGGGGTAGTGGATAATGCTGATTTTGATGTAACTGATCTCAATCCGCTTTGCGGAGATGAGATACGCATTACCGGAAAAATAAAAAATGGCAAGTTGATAGATATCGGCTTTGTAAGTGAGGGCTGCGCAATATCCAAGGCATCAGCATCACTTTTTACGGAAAAAATAAAAGGAGAATCGCTTTCGGATATTAAAAAACTCGGCCCGGATGATGTCCTGGAAGAGTTGGGCATAGAACTTACACCGGCACGTACAAAATGCGCCCTCCTGATTTATTCTGCTACCAAACAAACTCTTAAATCTTTTTAGCATGGAAATCAGTAAAAAGCTTAAGTATGCCGGGAGAGGAGCTCCAGGGAATCTCAGATAGTACCATGAAGAGTGCTATTCTAGGACTAAAGAACGCGACAGCAATCCCAATTGCCAAGGCGTTATTCATGTATGTTTTTGATACAGCTACTGCGATTCTATCCGTCTTTTTTCTCCAAAATACTGCAAAATAGGTAATTATAAATGTTGCAATAAATAATAAATGAAGCCATAGAATGTCAACAAACGTACTAAATGGATTTGCCATAATTTGATTGGCTTGAGTCGAAACCACAATGTAATTTATTACGCAGCATGCAAGAATATTGATAAAGCTATAATATTTTGTGGTTTTGAGTACAGCATTCTTTCCAATTTTTCGAACAATTTGAGAAGCAATTAGAGGAATAAAGTTAACAATATGCAAAGTTTTGAATAAATTTCCTAAATCCAGGTGAATTATTTTTTGTGCTAATACAAAGAGCAAAAATAAAACAGTAAAAGGGGACACAAGATAAGCAGCAACTGCAATAGCGATACTTAAAGAGGTATTTCCCTTAAAGATATCTGTCACAGCAGGGGAGGCAGATCCAGGGGGGATAGCTGAAAGCAGTAACATGCCAATTGCAATTTCAGGATTTATAAATTTAAACAGCGCATAGAATAGGACTGGAATAATAATAAGATAGAGTATGAGAATATAGAGAAGGAATAGAGGTTTTTTGAAATGAGCAACTACATTGAGAAAATCAATTTTGAGGCAAGCTAGGAAAAACATCAACATCAACAGAGGGATAACAAGAAAACTAAAATTACGGCCAAAAGATGGAAAAAATAAACCGAGCAGCAAAGACAAAGTTAGAGGAATCCAAAACCTTTCTTCAAAAAGCTTAATGACTGTAATCATATTGCTTGTGTAATTTTATCTCCCAGCTCTTTTGTTCCGAGGATTTTGTCCGTCGTAATATCTTTTGTTCCGTATCCTTCTTCAAGCACTTTCTCAACCGCTAAATAGATTGCTTTTGATTCTTCGGTCATGCCAAAACTCCGCTCAAGCATCATTGCTGCTGATAATATAGTTCCGATGGGATTGGCCGTGTTCAGCCCTGTAGCTTTTGGATAGCTGCCATGAATCGGTTCGTACAGCGCAGTTTTGTCACCAATTGACGCCGATGGCAACATGCCAAGTGACCCTGTTATAACGGATGCCTCATCGGACAGAATATCCCCAAACATATTGTCTGTTAATAGAACGTCAAAGCTTGATGGCCTTTTTATAATCTGCATTGCAGCATTATCTACAAACATATATTCAGTTTCAATTTGAGGATAGCTTTTTGCAATATCCTGCACCACCTCTCTCCACAATCTTGATGTTTCTTCAACATTGGCCTTATCTACTAACGTCACCTTACTTTTTCTTTGGCCTGCAAGCTTAAATGCCACGTGCGATATACGGGTTACTTGTTTTTTTGTGTAGACGCTAGTATCATAAGCGCTATTTCCATTTTTAGTACGCCCCTTTTTGCCGAAGTAAATACCTCCGGTCAATTCTCTGACAACTACAAAATCAACGTCTTTAACAATTTCCGGTTTAAGCGGAGATTTGTCGATAAGACTTTTAAATATATGAATCGGTCTTAAGTTGGTATAAAGATCCAGCGCAAGCCGCAGGCCTAAGATTCCCTGTTCAGGGCGCACTTTGGAAAGTGGGTCGTTGTCGTATTTCGGATCACCAATTGCACCGAAAAGAATTGCGTTAGTCTTCTTACACAAATCAAGAGTTTCATCCGGCAATGCAGTTCCTATCTTATCAATTGCAGCCCCACCAATTAAGCCGTATTCATACTCAAACTTATAATTATAGACTTGAGCTATTTTATTGAGGATTTTTACAGCCTCTGCAATAATCTCTGGGCCAATCCCATCACCAGGCAACACAGCAATTGTTTTTTTCATACTAAGATTTTAATGAAAAGTCGTTTTTGCGCTTTTTTTCAAACTCTTCGGTTTCTTTCTTCACGCTTAGCAGATAATCCACATCATCATATCCATTGATAACGCAGATTTTTTTGTATGGATTTATGTCAAAAGGCTCGCTCAATTTTTTTGCAGGAATACTGATGGTTTGGTTTTCAACATCAACTTCAATAACCATATTATGATCTTTTGTTACTTCAGCAAACAATTTTCTCAAGAATGGCTTTGTGACTTGTACGGGCAGGAGGGTGTTGTTGAGGGCGTTATTCTTGAAAATATCTGCAAAAAAGCTCGACACAACGACAGTGAACCCATAATCAGACAAAGCCCATGCAGCGTGCTCCCTGCTTGATCCTGAGCCGAAATTATTTCCGGCAATTAAAATCTCCCCTTTATAATTTGGGTGATTTAGAACAAAATGAGGTTTGGGATTTCCTTCGGGATCAAACCTCCAATCCCGGAATACATTTGCGCCAAACCCCTCCCGTGTGATTGCCTTCAAAAAACGAGCCGGAATAATCTGGTCTGTATCAACATCCTCCATATCGAGTGGAATTGCTGTTGATATGATTCTTTTAAGTAATTTTTTCTTCATATAAACTCCCTTACATCGCTTACTCTTCCGGTAATTGCAGCAGCGGCTGCTGTCATCGGGCTTGCAAGAAATGTCCGCGCCCCCGGGCCTTGTCTTCCCTGAAAATTGCGGTTGGATGTAGAAACACAGTACTTACCGGCAGGTATCTTATCCTCATTCATTCCAAGGCAAGCTGAGCACCCTGCTCCACGCATCTGAAATCCTGCCGCCATAAAAATGTCATCCAGTCCCTCTTCCTGAATTTGCTTAACCACTTGCGCAGATCCCGGAACAACAAATACAGTCAGCCAATCAGGCTTCTTCTTTCCCTTAACAATTTGTGCGATTTTCCGGTAGTCCTCCATACGTGAATTTGTGCAGGATCCGAGAAATACATAATCTACTTTTTTGCCAAGAAGTTGTTTCCCCTGATCGGATACCATTCCCATGTATTCCATTGCTCTCAGAAAATTATCTTTTAAATTTTTCTCCTCAAACATACTCTCATCAGGAATCGTTCCTGTAATTTTCATACCCATCCCTGGATTGGTTCCATATGTAATCATCGGATCAATGTCCGCTGCGTCAAAAGAAATTTCTTTATCATACTTAGCCCCTTTGTCTGTCGGCAAAGTTTTCCAATACTCAACGGCGCTGTCCCACTTTTCACCTATGGGCACAAATTTACGTCCTTTCATGTATTCATATGTCGTTTCATCAGGCGCAATCAATCCGCCACGAGCACCCATCTCAATGCTCATATTACAAATCGTCATACGCGCTTCCATGGAAAGTGATTCTATTGCAGATCCGGAATATTCAACAAAGTATCCTGTTCCACCGGAAGTTGAAATCTTGGAAATTATATAAAGGATAATATCTTTTGAGCTGACTCCTTTTCCCAGTTTTCCGTCAATTCTGATATTCATTGTCTTTGGCTTATATTGCAAAATAGTCTGGGTTGCCAATACCTGCTCAACCTCACTTGTCCCGATGCCAAAAGCGATTGTCCCGAAAGCCCCATGTGTTGATGTATGACTATCTCCGCAAACGATCGTCATTCCTGGCTTGGTAATTCCAAGCTCGGGCCCGATTATGTGGACTATTCCCTGAAATGGGTGGCCCAGTCCGTACAAACGAACTCCAAAATCGCGGCAATTTGTATCAAGCATCTCAATTTGCTTTCGGGACATTTCCTCTTTGATAGGTTTGTCCTGGTCTTTGGTAGGTACATTGTGATCCATAGTTGCCCAAGTTCTATCAGGCCGGAAAACAGGAACTCCGCGTTTCCTTAATCCGTTAAATGCCTGTGGACTGGTAACCTCATGAATCAGGTGCGCATCTATATAAAACACAGCCGGATAATTATCCTGCTGATGGACAATGTGCTGATCCCAGATCTTTTCAAAAAGTGTTTTGGGTTTCATATTATTTTATTCAGAGCGTCCAGATATGCTTTAACTGATGCGACGATGACATCCGTATCCGCGCCAAAACCATAATACATTATTTTTTTATACTCAACTTGGACATGCACCTTGCCCAGATCATCACTTCCTCCGGTTACAGCTTGGACAAGATATTCCTCAAGCTTAACCTTTTTCTTTAAAATCTTATCGACTGCCGAAAAAGCTGCATCCACAGGTCCGTCTCCTGTTGCCTGAGCTTTCATCTCTTGACCATTTATTTTTATAGTAACATTTGCGCTCGGTGTAACTGAGGTTCCGCAGACAACTTCCAAAAGATCCAATGTTGCGTTATCTCCATTTACCTGGTCTCCCATAAGAATCCGCAAGTCATCATCATTGATATCTTTTTTCTTATCGGCAACTGTCAGGAAATTTTTATAAATCTCATCCAGTTTTTCAGGTGTCACTTTATAATTAAGTCTTTCCAGGTGATATTTAAGCGCAGCTCTGCCCGATCTGGCTGTCAGAGCTAGGGAGGATTCTTTGATTCCCACATCCTGAGGACTTATGATTTCATAAGTTAAACGGTGTTTGAGAACTCCGTTTTGATGGATTCCTGAAGAGTGCGCAAAAGCATTGCGCCCGACGATTGCTTTATTTGCCTGAACAGGCATTCGCATAAGGCGCGATACCATGCGCGATGCAGGATAGATTTTTTTGGTATCAATTTGAGTTATTGCGTTAAGATCTTTTCTGGTTGAGAGGATCATCACTGCTTCTTCAAGGGAAGTATTTCCCGCCCTCTCGCCAACTCCGTTAATTGTTACCTCAATTTGCCTCGCGCCGTTTTGGACAGCAGCAATTGAATTGGCAGTCGCCATGCCCAAGTCATTATGACAGTGAACGGCAACGATTACATCTTCAATCCCATCGACATGATCAAACAAGTATTTTATTTTCTCCCCAAATTCACTAGGAAGACAATAGCCGGTTGTATCGGGAATATTTACAGTTGTAGCACCTGCTTTTATAGCTTTCTCTATAAACTCTGCCAGAAATTCATTATCAGTCCGTCCCGCATCCATGGCCGAAAACTCAACGTCCTCGGCAAATTTCTTGGCGTATTTTACAGCTTCCACGGCTTGTTCTGTTATTTTCTCACGTGTTGAGCGGAACTGATGGATGATGTGAACATCCGAACTGCTGATAAAGGTATGAATGCGCTTGTGTTTGGCGAACTTCAACGATTCGTTTGCTGCGTCTATGTCTCCTTTTATTGCGCGGGACAAAGCAGTAATGATTGGCTTTTTAACAACTTTGCTAATTTCCTGGACTGATTTCAGATCCCCGGGGCTTGAAATAGGAAAGCCTGCCTCTATGATATCGACTCCAAGCGACTCAAGCATTTCTGCAACTTCAATTTTTTCAACAGTATTTAACTGACAGCCGGGGGATTGCTCACCGTCTCTTAATGTTGTGTCAAAGATAAAAATTTTATTTTTCATATTTTTTATTTTTTCCCAGGAATAATAAATAGATAACCCCTATATATCCCGCCATTATAGAAAGTCTGGCCAAACTAAATTCAGAATCTATTCCTGTAAAGCTACGTACTGCGTGACCAATCAGGCTACGCTCGTCAGGCATAAATCTCATTTGAAATGAAACAATGTCAGACAAGCGAAAATTAAATTGATGAGCGAGCAGCTCTGTTGTTCCCACCTGGACCATTGATGCCCCAAGCAGCATAATCATATATTCCGTAATGCGGAACACTTTCTGTATGGGAAATTTGGTGTATGTAAAAAATGCCGCTATCCCAACAAGCGATGCTGATCCAAGTCCAATAAAAAGCCCCATCATATTCTGAAAGAAAACAGCAAAGAGCGAAGTGCTCGCTGTGAATAGAGCAATTTCAAATCCTTCTCTTATTACTAATAATATAATAGTTGCAAACAATGTAAAATCAAAAGCTCTGTTCTCCAATTTTGTTTTAGCTGTTTTAATTATAGCTTTTTTATTCTCACTTATCCGCCTGTGAAGGGAAAAAATAACATAAGCTATGAAGAATCCGGAAAACAGCATAAGATAGTTTCCCAATAATTCTGCCCGCTTTTCAGTTAGTATAACTCGGGCCGCGTCCCCAAAGGTGTAAGTTGCAGTTGACAAAATAACAGAAATTAAAATTCCCAGTGCTGCAGCAATCCCTATCTCTGTTTCTTTTTTCAAACGAAGCTTTCGTGATACTCCCAGAAAAACACCTATGATTAGGAATATTTCCAAAAACTCTCTGAATGCAATTATCGCTATACTGAACATAATTTTAATTATACACCCGCCGTTGTTTTCTTTTCGTCTAACATCCTGAACCCACAAAAAAAACCCCGCTGAGCGGGGGTGTATTTGTTACTAACCAAACAAATCTCCCCGCCTAAACGGTAAGAAGTGTAAGGTTAAGAAGTTGTCTTTTATTCATGTTGATTTGATAATATCAGAAGAATCACAATCCGTCAATAGTTTTGTTACGCCTGATCCTGTTTGAGATATTGACTGGAAAGTATAGCGAGGTGGTATACTATTGTTCATGGATAAATCTCAACCCGCAACAAAAGAAGACTTATTAGATCTTGAAAAAAGGCAGGATAAGAAGTTTGCTGCAAAAACAGATATAAAAGACCTCAAATTAGAAACTAAATCTATACGGGGAGAGCTTTTGAGGGTTGAGGAAAAAGTAGAATATATACAAGATGAAATAAAAGAAATTGGCGCAGATAACAAAAGCATGGATACCAAACTTGATAGACTCCAGAATACGTTGGACAGTTTAGTCGGGGGAATTGATGAGTTAAGAGTTGAAAATACAGTTGGAACGCATCAGACCCGAGAGCTTCAGGTCAAAGTTGAAGATCATGAGAAGAGATTAAGGCAAGTTGAGTCTTCAAAACAAGCAGCGTAAATTAAATTTATCCCATAAAAAATTTAAGTGCGAAAAAGCTTGCATTCTCAGGCTTTTATGATAAAATATCGATATTATGACAGAAGCCAGAGATAATAGAGGCGCAGGAGAAGGAGCAGCTGCTGTAGATTCTCCTAGTAAACAACTGACAGTTCTTTGGGATGAAATGCGAGGAATTCAAAATGGATGGGGACATGGACTTGGTAGTGGTGGAGAAAAAGTTGGTTTTGGGTTTACTACAAGAACTGAGCCATCTGGAGATGGTGGTATACATGCGTCATTAGGCAAAGAAGCTGACGGATCTTTTAGAATAAGATTTTCATCTGTAAAGCGTGTGAGTTTAAAAACGTGGAGATGGGGAGAGGAGTACGAGATCACAGGGGATGTAATTGCAGACAGAAAAGTTCACGAAGACTTTAGGCTTGACGGTGTTGATATGAATGACAGAAATCCAAACCCACATAGTATGGGAATTGATGGATCTACTCCTGCTGGCCCAATAGGTTTCCTGAGAACATTATGGCAAGAGAGAAGAGATGAATTTAATGCTTCCAATCGGAGCGTTGGTCTCCCTAATGTTTAAAAGTTTTAAAATCGAACGAAACTATTTTAGATTTTAAATCTTCGTTGTCCAGGCTTTGTAATCTTTATCTTTCCCACGAACAATACTGAAGAACTTTTCCTGAAGTTTTTTGGTGACAGATCCTATACCGGCTTTTCCAATTTGTCTATTATCTATTTTTGCAACCCACGCAACTTGACAACCAGTTCCTGAAAGAAAAACTTCATCCGAAACATACAATTCGCTTCGTTCAATAGAACGCTCAATTGTATCAATGCCCATGTCTTTTGCAATTTGAATAACAGACCTCCTCGTAATTCCCTCAAGGGCTCCTTCAGAAAGACCGGGTGTGATAAGTTTTCCGTCGCGGACGATAAATAGATTTTCTGCAGATCCTTCAGATACATGCCCTGAACTATTTAGTAAAATCGCTTCATCAAATCCACCATCAGTTGCTTCCTTTCTTGCGAGGGCTGAATTTACATATCCTCCTGAAAGCTTTGCACGGGTAGGAATTGCATTATCGCTGATTCTTTGCCAGGTCGAGACAATCATGGATAAGCCTTTATCAACCGGCATATATTCCTCAAGCGGAATCATGTAGAGAGCAAAATCAAGTTTTATATTTGCAAAATTAGGACCAAGCTCGGTATTACCGACATATGCAAACGGGCGAAGGTAAATATTTGTTTTAGGCTCATTCTTTGCAATAAGATCAAGTGTAATTTTTTTTAACTCCTCGTGCGAATAGGGAAGCGGACATCCTACAATTCTACCCGAAGACAAAAATCTCTTGTAATGATCATCGATTCTAAAAAGAGAAACAAATCCTTCTTCTTTATTGTAGTAACCCCTGATGCCACCAAAAAAAGCTGTGCCGTACTGCAGAGCATTGGTCATAATAGAGACCTTTGCATCCTCAATCTTTACGATTTCTCCTTGAAAAAATGCGTATGGAAATGCTTGAGTTTTCATAAATTGATTTTAGCAAATCTTATACCTCTTGACCAGCGCCTTCTATTGCCGGTCTTGCTGTTGCCCTCATCCGGTTTAATAATCGGTTGTCAACAGGTTTTACAAGGGGATGAATACCTTTATTATCCGCTGCAACTTTCTGCCAAGCCTTTTTCCGCTGATCAAAAACTTTACTGTCTAATAACTCCTGACAATCAATAGTGCATTTGTTGATATCAACGATTATTGTGTCTCCATTCTCAATTAGCGCTATGGGCCCGCCAAGGTACGCTTCTGGCCCTACATGACCAATCACAAGTCCCACAGATCCTCCTGAAAAACGCCCATCTGTCATAAGGGCGATCGTTATTCTTTTTTCACGGCAAAGTGTTGTGATGCGGGACGTCGGATCAAGTAATTCAGGCATTCCGGGGGCTCCCCGTGGACCTAGATAGCGGATCACAACCATATCGCGGTCTTGAAAAATATCTGGTGAGTCCTCAAGAGCTTGAATCAATTCTTCTTCGCTATTAAATACGCGGGCAACGCCTTTGAATATTCCATTTTCCAAGCCACCCTCAACTCCTGCGACTTTGATAATTGCGCCGTTTTTCGGCGCAAGATTGCCCTTAAGTAAACGGAGACCCCCCGTTTTCTTGAAAGGTTTGGTTACCGAATAAATGACTTTGTGATCAGGCGAGGGAGGGGAAAGACGTTTGATTTGCTCGGCAAGTGTTTCGCCGGTACAAGTCACACAACTGCCATCAAGCAATCCTGCATCCAGAAGTTCTTTGACAATAACCTGCAAACCTCCGCTTTCATCAATATCAATCATTGAATACAATCCAAATGGTCTGGCATTAACGAGGACCGACACATTTTTTGAAAGTTCGTTAAATTCTTCGGGCGTTATCACATCTTTCCATAGGTTGATTCCTCCGGCTCTTGCAATTTCAACACTGTGAAGCGCTACATTGGTCGATCCGCCCATTGCAATCGCGATGGTAAGGGCGTTTTTTAAAGAAGCGGGTGTCACGATGTCACGGGGTTTTATTTTTTTCTGTGTCATTTTTAAAAGACAATCAATTAGTTGATCCGGAAATTCCTCAACACGCCTCTTATCATCCGATGCGGGAGACACCATGTGCAGAGGTTCCATCCCAAGAACTGCAATAAACGATTGCATGGTGTTGTATGTGAACATCCCACCGCAGCTTCCTTGTCCGCAGCATGCGTTCAAAGCAACACGCTTTTTTTCCTCTTCATCATCGCTTCCAGCGGCTTGAAAAGCGCTGACGATATCAATCGGCTCATGAGTTTTTGGGTCGACTCCTGGTCTTATAGAACCATCAGAAAGTATAATTGCCGGCTCATTGTGCTCCAAAATCGCTGCAAGTGTCCCGACTGGGGGCTTGTCACATGCAACAACAGAGATTAGTCCTTTGATGTCACTTCCGCTGAGGTGCAAAGTCATAGAATCGTGAGTAACTTCACGCCCGATTAGGGAGTAACGCATCCTGCCTGTTCCGTTAAGTTGCCCATCGGAAACCCCGATTGTATATGCCTGAGGTATTAATCTAATTGGCAAATCATCCTTATTTATTCTTTGAGAAAGCGCTTTTTGGATTGCTGCAACTTTTTGAGTTACGCCGAGATAGCATTGGCTGTCACCCAAACTTCCTGTCACACCCCAAACATCTTTGTGAATTTTGCTTGGGTCTTGCTCCAAGAATCTGGCAGTACCTACTTTTTGGACATCGCGGCCGGGATTATCCGTTACGAAATTTGAATCATCAAAATTATCGTCACCACAATCACAATTCTCACATTTCTTATTAGTCGAATTTTTCATATTCTTAACTATACTCTGCAAGTTCCAAAATTATCCCTTCCGGCCCTTCAAAGTAACACAATTTTTTATTTGATTCTTTATATTCCTGGATTCCGCTAAAAAATTTAATCCCTTTACTACCTAAATCTGCGACAACTTTTTCAATATCTTCAACCGCAAAAGCAACATGACGGTATCCAACTTGATTAAGAGAATTTATCTTGGGATCTGTAGATCCAACAGGATTTAAAAATTGTAATAACTCTAAGTTAGTTTCTGTTCCTGGCAAATTTAACGCAGCAAATATTCCTTTTACGTCTTTCATCCTTGAAAGAGTATCGATCCACTCTCCAGTAAGGGTTCCTTCTCTTTGCACAATAAAACCAAAATTCAGAAAAAAATTCTTAGTCTCCTCTAAATTACTTACCACAATATTAATATGGTCAATTTTTTTTATCATATTCATCCACTCCACAGGGCGGTTTTTGATAACCGCCCTAAAACATTTATTTCTGGTTCTCAGGCCTTAATTCCCTTACTTTTTTGCCTGTTCGCCACATTTCGCTGTTTTTTATAGTATCCAGCTCTACCTCAAGCTTCTTGCGGTAATCGGACTCACTATTTTTCTTAATAGTCCGCGCTGCTTCTTTTCCTGATTTAACACTTTTATATAATTCTGAAAAAACAGGTTCTGTTGCCTTTCTGAACTTTTCTTTCCAATCGAGTGCACCGCGCTGCGCTGTTGTTGAACAATTTGCAAACATCCAGTCCATACCATTTTCTCCAATCAATGGAATAAGACTTTGGGTTGCTTCCTCAACTGTTTCGTTAAATGCCTCAGAGGGGGAGTGACCCATTTTGCGAAGCAAATTATACTGGGCTTCCATAAGTCCTGCAATTGCTCCCATCAATACACCACGTTCACCTGTCAGATCGCTGTAAACCTCTTTTTCGAATGTTGTTTTAAATAGAAATCCTGATCCGATAGCAATTCCCAAAGCTTTCACTGTGTCCTGTGCGTGGCCGCTTGCGTCCTGAAAAACGGCATAACTTGAATTAATTCCCCGTCCCTCCAAAAATATTTTCCTGACCGTTTTTCCTGATCCTTTTGGAGCAACAAGAACAACATCAACATCTTTTGGTGGTACAATTCCAGTTTGTTTTAAGAAAGTTATCCCAAAACCATGTGAGAAGTATAATGTTTTTCCTTTAGACAAATGCTTCTTGACAGTTGGCCAGAGTTTGATCTGTGCTGCATCTGACAACAAATAGGAAATAATAGTGCCCTTTTCAAGGGCATCTTCAATTTCAAACAAAGTTTTGCCTGGCTTCCAGCCATCAACAATTGCTTTTTTCCAAGATGGGGAGTTTTTGCGCTGTCCGATAATTATATTTGCAATTCCATTGTCGCGCATATTTAACGATTGGGCCGGTGCTTGCACCCCGTAACCAATAACTGCAATTGTTTCGTTTATTAATACTTTTTTTGCTTTTTCAAGTGGAAATTCTTTCCGGGTTGTTACCTCTTCAAGAACTCCACCAAAATTTAATTTTGCCATAATATTTCACCCCCTTTCAACGGAATTTTATCAGTTTTGTTAAATTCTACCAACCGGCTCTTTGTTTTCGCCTTCAAAAGCATCAATTATCTCAATAATTTTATTTAGCTGCTTGATAGTTTTTTGTGTGGTCTTCTTATCTTGATTAACAACTATTTTAAATTTAGAAATTCCATGGGTCTTAGTCTCTGAGACATCTAGACTTTCAATGTTTACTTTTCTCCGCAAAAAAAGATCAGAAATGCGGTAAAGCACTCCGGGTTTGTTTTCAGCAAAAATAGTTATAATACTGTTTTTAGGATCCATATTATTCAAGCCTTACATCTGAAACGGACATTCCCGACGGAACCATCGGAAATACATTTTCTTCTTTCCGGACTGTCACCTCCAAAAGCATGGGTTTTTTTGATGCCAATAGCTTCTCAAGTCCGCTTCCAAGCTCCTCTCTTTTATCGACACGTACTGCATCAATAAAAAATCCCTTGGCAACCGCAACAAAATCCGGATTTACCAGATCAACAAAAGAATATCGCTTGCCATGAAATAATTGCTGCCATTGCCTTACCATTCCAAGGAAGTTATTGTTAAGAACAATAATTTTGACGGGGATTTGCTCCTGAAACAGTGTTGCCAGTTCCTGGATATTCATTTGAAAACTCCCATCCCCTATAATCGCAACAACTTGCCTGTTGGGTGCAGCAACTTTAGCGCCAAGTGCTGCGGGCAAGGCAAATCCCATTGTTCCCAACCCTCCTGATGTTATAAAACTATCCGGCTTTGCCAACTTGGAATATCTAGCAGCAACCATCTGATGTTGTCCAACATCTGCAACGATAACTGCGTCACCTTTTGTCTTTTCAGAAAGCATATTTATGGTTTCGGCCATTGTAATCATTCCGGTTGTGGGGTGCATTTCTGCATCTTTGACTATTTTTTGCTCTTTTACATCACACTTCTTGAATTCTTCAATCCATGAAGAGTGCTTGGATTTTTTCACATGGACTGTAAGAGCGGCAAGCGCCTCTTTTGCATCTGCAATAATCGGAACAGCAACTTCAACGTTTTTATTCAATTCTGCAGGGTCAATATCAATATGAATTATTTTAGCCTGCTTGGCATAATTGTCCAGATTGCCCGTAACACGGTCGTCAAACCGCATGCCAACTGCAAGTATGACATCCGCTTGGTTGGTTAGGAGATTTGTTCCGTAATTTCCATGCATGCCAAGCATACCAACATATTGCGGATGGTTTGAAGGAAGCGCTGACAGCCCGTGAAGAGTTGATGCTGCCGGAATATCTGTTTTCTCCAGAAACTTTTTAAGTACCTCTTCAGCCTTTGCAATAAGCACTCCATGACCAACTAGCATAAACGGACGCTTTGCTGAGTTAAGAAGTTCTGCTGCTTGTATAATCTGCTTTTCATCGGGTATTATTTGTGGCTTGTAACCCAAAATAGTAGGAGATTTTTGATAAGTGAAATCCAGTAACTCATTTTGAGCGTTTTTTGTGATTTCAATCATTACCGGTCCCGGCCTTCCGGTTCTGCTTATGTGAAATGCTTTTGCAAAGACTTCAGGAATCTCAGAGGCAGTGGTAATCTGATAATTCCATTTTGTAATAGGGGTTGTAACTCCGATGATGTCTGCTTCCTGAAACGCATCAGTCCCCAGAAGTTTGGCGGGAACCTGTCCGCAAATGCAAACAATAGGCACCGAATCAAGCATTGCGTCAGTTATAGCTGTGATCAGATTGGTCGCGCCCGGACCCGATGTAACGAGCGCAACCCCGGGCTTACCGGTAATACGCGCATAACCCTCAGCAGCATGTCCTGCGCCTTGTTCATGACGCACAAGGATGTGACGGATTTTTTCTTTGTAATCATACAAAGCGTCATAAACAGGCATGATTGCCCCTCCGGGGTAACCGAATATTACATCTACTCCTTCTTTCAAAAGAGATTCCATTACTGCTTGTGATCCAGTTATTTGTTTCATAAATTTAATCACAAAAAAACCGCCTATTTGGCGGGATTTTTATTACTTCGTTCTCCTCCCGCCATTAGTGGGCCACGAGAAGGACGACTGTAATTAATATTTTTTTCATATACCAAAAGTGATTGTATCAGATGAAATTTATAGAGTCAAGAAGTACGGCAGTTGCAAAAAGATTTAGGAATTTAGTTATTTATCTCTTCTTACAAAAAAACCTTCATCCCCGTAGTTATCAGGGACGTTGTCAATCGAATGATCAAACACGTGTCCCTTACCAAACTTTGATCTTACTTTTCCATCCCCCAGATATACCCCAAAATGTACTGCATGAGCTAATTCAAGATTGAACTCTTTAGCAACTAATTCAAGCATTGTGGCCGCAAGCTCTTTCGGTCTTAAAGAGGTATATACAACAACATCATTAACTAAAGGGTCTTCATCAACCGCCAAGGTTTGATAGTTGCAATGAGCTAAATATGCCCGTGGAGCAAGAAAAAGATTACGCTTACTGGTTAGAGGTATAGGATCTCCTAATTTTTTATCAAAGCAAAACTCTGCACACCCAACCGTGGGCAAAAAATAAGTTTTAGGTGTATGAAGTACTATGCCTGACTGTCCGGTAAGAAGATCATTAATGGCATTTCTTTCGGAAATCCTCTCCATGTACATTACAAGAGTTTTAAGTTCTGCTCGAGCTTGATTATGTGGAAGTACAATAGTTTTAAACCCTCTACCTTTTTCATCCTCTTTAGCCATAAAACGCATTCTAGCAGAAGATCTTATTTTTACAAGGTCAAAGTGAGTATCTCATTCAGTGCACCAGAAGCGATGACTCTTGAACTCCTGACTGACGCCATCTTAACACACTGGGAACCGCTTGAACTGAATCTAAAAAGATCAGTCTTAACGATTTGTGGGCTACACAAGCGCAAGATGATAAGGGACACTCCTATTTGTATTGATAAGATCTGATACATTTAACAATTGCCTTAGCATAATAGAAATTCGGCGCATAATACACATTTTGAAATGTTGAAACTCGCACTTACCTAGCAGAATTAGAATCTTCACCATATTGATCGAGAAGATGCTGGTTGCAATTAAAATTTGACAAAACAACTCATAGTATGATACTATCCCAAACCTATGGCAATGGAAAGATGGGAATTAATCCAAAGACAAACAGGAAATGTCGCAGGAGCAGAAATGGCTCGCACTCTCCGTGAGCAATTTGGTGATATCCCCTTTCCCATTAGAGAAAGAGCCCTATAGAGATTAAAAGATTTGCTCCTGAGGCAAGAGAAGCTCTAGAAAGTCAGGGATTTGTAGTATATGGCTTAACAGGGCAATCAATAGCAACCCTTAGAGCATGTGGTGGACCATTTTGGTCAGCCTGGCACAACGGATTTGATTTTGAAACACACAGCTCAATGCAATCAGAAGTCGCAATAAACCCAAGTAAGCTGTATTTAACAAGAAGTAATGGTAAAGATCTCTCCCAACAGGAAGCAATGGTAGGTAAGTATTCTGAAAAACTTGGCAAAACAATTAAAGGAGTTAAAGCGGTTATTGGTGAAGCGCCTGATTATGTAGAACTAGCATTTGCCCACCTAGACGCCACAAGAGGAAATGGACAACCGGATTACTTATTTGGCGAAAAATATGGTTCTAACTATGCAAGGACAAAAACCAAAACGGGTGGCTCTAGTGTCGCTTGTGTTGGTACCTTTCACCCCGCTAGTGGTTTGAATGTCTTCCGCTGGAATGCCGGTGATGGTTATGACGTTGTTCATGTCGCTCCACTGGTAGTGCCTGCTTAAGATTTGGCATTTGTCCTCTTGGTAATCTTATCAATTAGTAAAAGCAATTTCTGCTAGAGTAGTTGGGGTTAATGTCGTACAAAACTTATTAGCACTTTGTCCTAATGGTTACAAAATGTTAGAATTTGTAGCGATGATAATCCTTACTTATAAAAAGATTTAAATTTATGGACAAATAGCTAATTATATTGATTTAACAACCTAATTAGTGCGGACGAGAGGAGTTGAACCTCCACACCCTTTCGGGCACTACCACCTCAAGGTAGCGTGTATACCATTTCACCACGTCCGCTTATTGAATTTCTGCAATTTCCTTAATTATTTCTCTTCCGTAACCCGACTTAAAAAATAATTCTAATTTCCTAGCATCACCTCTGGTTGAACAAATTTCTACGTGAATTAATTCCGCAGGTAACATATGTCTCGTTGCGCTCATTTTACCCGAAAAGTGTTCAATCAATCTTTTGTCTAATGTTACCAGTTTGTCCTTTATAAAATTTATTATTCTTAATGCTTTTGAGAATATAAACATAAAACATGTATTCGGTTAGCTTGTATACCCCTGCCTGCCGGCAGGCAGGATTTCACCACGTCCGCAGTCCTATTGTTTACTTGTGCCCAGGAGAGGAGTTGAACCTCCACGCCCTTGCGAGCACTGGCACCTGAAGCCAGCGTGTATACCATTTCACCACCTGGGCAAAGATTTCTTGACAAGCGCCAATCGTAATTTTATCAGATGAGGATGGACTTGACAACGGAGCTAAATTTTGCAAATATAAGAAAGCCCACATGAGGAAATTACTGCTTACATCAACTCTCATTGTTTTCGCTCCTTTTGCATTTATTTTTGGCCTAATCATGATACTGGTGGTACATAGTCAGGGCTCCCACGCCTCCATTACGGGCCAAACAGTTGCGTACGCCGCTCTTCCAAGTACTCAAAATGTGCTTGCTGCGACCATTATGGAAAGCGATGGTGGAACTGCCGAGAAAATACGTCAATTTTTAGCTGCTTATAATTCGCCCCTTGAGCCATATGCTGTGGACATTGTGAATGCTGCCGATGAATATGGGCTTGATCACAGACTAATAGTCGGAATTGCTATGCAGGAATCAACGCTATGTAAAAAAATCCCTGATAATTCATTCAATTGCTGGGGTTTTGGAATATATACGGGACATGTAACACGCTTTGCTGACTATAAGGAAGGCATATATACAGTAAGTAAAGCCCTTGCAACAAGATACAAAACCCGGGGACTGGTAACTCCTGATCAAATAATGACTATGTATACTCCTAGCAGCAATGGCAGCTGGGCACGCGGGGTCAATAGCACCATGAATAGACTTCAATAACCTCTTAATTTTTTCCTATATAAATGGGCTAATCTCCATTTGAGACTTATAGTTTGCTACTTGACAAACCTATAGTTATATGATATTATCCATCCTAGATCCTAAGGCATGTGCCCAAAACACATGCGTTAGGATTTTTTTTGAGATACATTGAGATACCTCTCTTCCCATTTCCCTATAAATAATTTATAATATGAGCATGCGGATGTGGTGAAATGGCAGACACGCAAGGTTTAGGACCTTGTGCCCGCAAGGGTGTGGAGGTTCGACTCCTCTCATCCGCACTTAAATAATTAAACTATGACAAAATCACTTATCGAAAGACAACCGGATGGAACAATAAAGCTAACAATAACAATTCCCCAAGAATTGATTGGCAAAATGCGGGAAAAAGCTATAATAGCCGCAAGCAGACAGGCAAGTGTTCCCGGGTTTAGAAAAGGAAAAGCTCCGGAAAAATTGGTTGAGGAAAAACTCAATAAAGAACAGATAAAAGAAGACGTTCTGAAAGAGCTGATTCCCATGCATTACCAGCAAGCGGTTATGGAACATCAACTTAGACCAATTATGAACCCTAAAATTCATATAGATAAGATCGAAGAGGACAAGGATTGGGTATTTGAAGCAATAACCTGCGAGGCGCCGAGCGTTGAAACAGGGGATTACAAAAAAAATGTCCAAAAGATAACGGCCAAAAGCAAAATTATTATTCCCGGAAAAGAAGTCCAAAAACCTTCTTTTGAAGAGATTGCCAAGGCTGTTCTTGAGACCTCGACTGTCAAAGTCCCCGGAATATTGCTTGAGCAGGAGACAGACAGACTCCTGGCGCAATTATTGAATGACATTAAAAAACTTGGGCTCAATCTGGAGCAATATCTTGCCTCAACCAAGCGGACTCCCGATGATCTTAGAGCTGAGTATGCCAAAAGAGCAGAAGATGATATGAAACTGGAATTTGTACTGCAAAAAATTGCAGAACTGGAAAAAATAACAGTTGAAGAAAAAGAAATTGAAGAGGCAATCCAGAAAGCAAAATCACCGGAGGAAAAACAGAATTTGGAGAATAATAAATATCTATTGGCAGCCATTCTCCGTCAACAGAAAACGCTTGATTTTTTGATGGGTTTGTGATAGAATCACGTTGCTATGGCAGGCAAAGTATCAAAAAAGGGTTTAATAAGAAATTCGCTTGAAGCAGTAACCAATATTGGCGATGCATCCGGCGTTGTGAGAGGTGCCGCGTCTTCCCTGGTAAATGACTTAGCGCTTGACGGCGGCAAAGACTTTTTAAGTTTTTTAGGAATGGATGTGGCATCAAAAGATAAGAAAGATTCTGATAAATCCTCACAGGAATCCCCCAACACTGAAACAGGCTCAATAGACATTGTCAACTTCCAGGAAAAAGCCAAAAAAGTTGAGCAGCACGTTGAAGCAGCTATTGATTATCACCGCGATATCCTAAGATCTAGTGAGCGGATCTCCAAGCAGGAAATTCAATCCCTCAGCAATCAAGTAGAACAAATAAAAATGGAGATTCAGTCGCTTATTGCATCAACTAAAGAGATTCAAATGGAATTCTCCCAAGTAACTATGGAACAACACGCTGAAAATGTGGGAACTTATCACACTAACTTCTTTGAGTGGATGATCATCATGATACGTGATGCCCGAAAAAAAGTTGAAGAATCATCCAACTGGCTAAATGCGCAAAAAGGTAAAGGACAGAAAAAAGGTTATTGGGGAATGTTCAAGAAGCACGGTACCAGTTTTGCATTATCAAACGAACGTGGAGTTGCAACCCAAGTTGGATAATTCTTCCGTTGACATACCTTAAGTGCATTGATATGATCTATTTAATGACTATAAAAAATATCAGTATTAAAATTATAACTTCATAACGGAGAGGTCATTGCATAGCCTTTGAACCTCCCGGACGGGAGTTTTTTTATGGATAAAATCACAGTAAACACAATAGAGGAAGCTGCAAAAACGCTTGACGGTGTTGTCAGCAATACGCCTCTGCAGTACAATCCTAGACTTTCAGCGGAGTTTAATTGCGATTTATACATCAAACGCGAAGATCTTCAAGACGTACGGTCCTTTAAAATAAGAGGCGCATACAACAAGATTAATTCCCTAAAACAAACGGAGCGGAAACGGGGAATCGTAGCGGCCAGTACAGGCAATCATGCGCAAGGCGTTGCTTACAGCTGCTTTCTTCTCAAAATAAAGGGAGTAATCTTCATGCCAACGGTAATATCCAATCAAAAAATTGATAAAGTAAAGCACTTCGGAGGTAAATATGTTGAGATCAAATTAATTGGCAAAACATTTGATGAGGCAGTGGACGCAGCGCGCAAATATTGTAAGGCTCACAATGCTGTTTTTATTCACCCTTTTGATGATCCTTTGACAATATCCGGTCAAGGAACAGTGGGAAAAGAGATTTACGATAATTTGAAAGGTAAAGTTGATGTAGTAATCTCCCCGATTGGCGGAGGAGGCCTTATCTCAGGTGTTGCCACTTATGTCAAAGGCAAGAAAAAAGAAGTAAAAGTTTTTGGAGTCGAGGCAAAGGGCGCTGCGAGCATGGCAGAATCTTTAAAGCAGGACAAAATTGTTTCACTTGGAACATTTGATACTTTTGTCGATGGCGCTGCTGTCAATAAGGTGGGTCATTTGCCTTATCAAATTTGCTCTGAATTGGTGGAAAATGTACATATTGCCGAGGTTGGAAAAGTCTGCACTACAATGATTGACTTGTATCAAAATGAAGGGATAATCACGGAGCCGGCAGGCGCTTTGTCTCTGTCTGTTCTTGACGAACTAAGAGCCGAAATCAAAGGTAAAACGGTAGTATGCATACTTAGTGGCGGGAATAATGATATCTTGCGGTATCCTGAAATAATGGAAAAAAGTTTGGTGTACAAAGGGTTAAAGCACTATTTTCTGGTAGAATTCGCGCAGAAACCGGGACAATTGAAGCAATTTCTTAATAATGCGCTTGGGCCTCGGGATGACATCGTGCTTTTTGAATACATAAAAAGAAATTCACGGGAAAAAGGCCCCGCTCTAATTGGAGTAGAGCTAAGTAAAAAAGAAGATCTTGCCACACTTCTTGACAATATGGATAAATTGCAGATATTATATACAAAGATTACGAGCGATGACCCGCTATATGGTTTTATATTATGAAAGATGTATTTACAAATGCTGCTCCCGCTTCGGTAGGCCCATATGCACAAGCTATTATAAGTAATGGCCTAGTCTTCTGCTCCGGTCAAATTGGCCTTGACCCAAAATCAGGTGAATTAAAAGGCGCAGACATAATCTCTCAAACATCCCAGGCAATCTTTAATCTAAAAGCTGTTATTGAAGCAGGAGGAAGCAATCTTCAATACGTAGTCAAAACAACCTGCTATCTAACCGATTTGGCAGACTATCAAAAATTTAATGAGATTTATAACAAATATTTTGTTGAGCAGCCCGCCCGTGCAACTGTACAGGTCGCTAAGCTCCCCAAAGACGCGCTTGTTGAGATAGAAGCCATTGCTGAAGTCATTGTATGATACAGAAGAATAGGCTGGTTGAAACTTTCCTCGAACTTGTACAAATTGATAGCCCCTCAGGAGAAGAAAAAGAAATTTCAAAACTGATCGCGGCAAAACTTAATAAGCTGGGTGGAGCTACGGAATTTGATAGTTATGGCAATATAATTGCCAGATTCGATGGAGTAGGTATTCCATGTATGCTCAACGCTCATTTGGACACAGTAGATCCGGGGCGGGGGATCAAACCACACGTAACCGGGGAGAAAATTACCTCAGATGGAACAACAATTTTAGGCGCAGACGATAAAGCGGGACTTGCAATAATTATTGAAACATTAGCCTCACTAGTTGAAGAAAATAAGTCTCACGTTCCCCTTGAAATCGTACTGACACTTGGTGAAGAGGTGGGACTATTGGGAGCTGTAAATTTGGATTATTCCAAAGTAAAAGCAAAAATAGGCGTCACTTTTGATATGGCCGGAGGTGTGGAAAATATTACAACAGCTGCGCCGGGATATGCAAGAGTTGATGTGACTGTCACCGGGCGCTCGGCCCACGCAGGCTTTGAACCCGAAAAAGGAATATCCGCCATAAAGATCATTTCAGAAATCATATCACAGCTTGAAGTTGGGAGGATTGATGATGAAACAACAGCCAATGTGGGACTTATTGAAGGCGGGTCAGCAAGAAATGCAGTACCTGAAACTGCGCATTTTAAAGCAGAAATCAGAAGCCGCAATCTAAAAAAACTGGAAGGACATAAGTTACATTTCGAAAAAGTTTTAAAAGATGTTCTCCTAAAGCATCCAGATGCAAAAATTGACTTGAATTCTCATACCGAATTTGACCCATATTTATTTAAAGAATCATACCATGTCATACAACGCGTTGTTAAAACACTTAAAAAAATGGGGCTGGAACCACATCTCGTGCCCTCAGGAGGAGGCGCGGACGTAAATATTTTTCATAAACATGGAATTGAGACATTATGCATTGGCGCCGGCTTTTACAATCCACATACAACACGTGAATATGTGCTTATCCATGAACTAGTAAATGGAGCAAAATTTTGCGAAAAATTTGTTCTAACTGATTAATTAAGCTGCTCTATATCAGTTGTGCTATAATTTGTTTTAGGTTCGGGCTCATAGCTCAGTTGGTTAGAGCGTTACATTGACATTGTAAAGGTCAGAGGTTCGACTCCTCTTGGGCCCACAAATATTTAAATAAATGGTATACTAAACACATGAATCAGCCATACGAAAAATCAAGTCTCAGGCTTTCAAAAAAAGAGATTATATTCAATAACATATTGGGTGGGATCAGCTGGGCTTTTGGCGCAACGATTGGACTTGGTCTTATATTTACACTTTTGGGAATAATTGGAAAAAATGTTAATCTTGTGCCGTATGTTGGTTCGTTTGTGTCAAAGATTATTGACTTCGTACTCGCTACAAATCCTCACCTCCAAAGATAACTCCTCTCTTTATAATTAGTCACAATTAAGATATAATCCAGAGTATGGATAAACAAAATTTGGAACATCTCAGACATTCTACAGCTCATCTTTTGGCCGCAGCGGTGCTGGGCCTTTATCCTGAAACGAAGCGGGCAATTGGTCCGGCAATTGAATCCGGATTTTACTATGATTTTGACTTCAAAGAACCACTAAGCGAAGAAGATTTACCAAAGATAGAAAAGAAAATGGAAGAGATTCTTAAGAGTTGGAATAGTTTTGAAAAAAAAGAAATAAGCGTTGAGGAAGCAAATAAGGAGTTTAAAAACGAACCATATAAATTGGAACTTATAGAAGAATTTTCAAAAGAAGGAAAGCTTTTAACAATTTATAAAAGCGGCGATTATGATGATCTATGCAAAGGGGGACACTCTAAAAATCCGCAAAAGGAAATAGGCGCTTTTAAGTTATTGTCAATTGCGGGCGCATATTGGAAAGGTTCTGAAAAAAACAAAATGCTCACAAGAATTTATGGAACAGCATTCGCGACAAAAAAAGAGCTGGATGAATATCTTGCGATGCTTGAGGAGGCTAAAAAGCGGGACCATAGAAAAATTGGAAGAGAGCTGGATCTTTTCGTGATATCTAATTTAGTAGGTGCAGGATTGCCTCTTTTTACACCCAAGGGGACACTACTTCGTGACTTATTAGCTGAGTTTTCTGAATCGCTTCAAAAAAAGTATGGATATCAAAAAGTTTGGATTCCCCATATTGCCAAAACAGATCTCTACAAAAAATCAGGCCACTGGGATAAATTTGGTGATGAATTATTCCTTGTTAAAAGCCAGGAAACAGATGATCAATTTGTTATGAAGCCTATGAACTGCCCTCATCATATTCAGATTTATGAATCCCGCCCTCGAAGCTATCGTGAGCTACCTATTCGATATATGGAAACAACTACAGTTTACCGTGACGAAAAAGCAGGAGAATTATCTGGAATCTCACGCGTGCGCTCCCTTACGCAAGACGACGCACATGCTTTCTGCAAGATGGATCAAATTGAGCAAGAATTTGAAAATATAATGACCATGATTAAAACACTGTACGGATCGCTTAACATGAAGTTTAAAGCTCGTTTATCGTTTAGGGATGATTCAGACAAATATCTCGGAGATAAAAAAAATTGGGATGTTTCGGAAAAAATTATTGAAGACGTTGCAAAAAAACTAGACATAAACTATGTAGCAGTAAAAGGTGAAGCTGCATTTTATGGACCAAAGATTGATATCATGGTAGTTGATGCGTTGGGACGCGAATGGCAATGTGCAACTGAACAGCTCGATTTTGTACAGCCAGAGCGGTTTGGAATAAAATATATTGATGCAGACGGACAGGAAAAAAATCCGGTTATGATTCACAAAGCCTTGCTCGGATCCATCGAAAGATTTCTGTCTGTTTATATTGAGCATACGAGCGGATCATTTCCTACTTGGCTTTCACCTGTGCAAGTTTCAATTCTTGCAATTGCTGACAGACACAATGAATATGCCCAAAAGGTTAATCAACAGTTAAAGGACGCTGGAATCCGTTCAGAAGTTGATACGAGGTCTGAACGGCTCCAGGCCAAGATAAGAGATGCTGCTTTACAAAAAGTACCATTTATGGGTATAATAGGGGATAAAGAAACAGACACCAAAGAGGTATCTGTCAGAATTCGTGGCGGAGAAGACTTGGGATCGCTCACTGTTGACTCCTTAATTAATAAGTTACAAGAAAAAATTGATAAGAAAATATAAACCAACTCTCAGGAAAACGTATAGACTCAATCAACGTATTTTTGCGTCACCACTAAGAGTACTGGACGTAGAAGGAAAATTGATTGGTGTTCTTTCAAAATTTGAAGCACTAAAACTTGCCCAAGAGCAGGAATTGGATTTGGTCGAGATCGCGCCAAAGGCAAATCCTCCTGTTGCAAAGATAGTTGATTTTAATAAATTTCTCTATCAACAGGAAAAAAAGAAAAAAGAAGAAAAGAAAAAGGCAAAAGTAAGTGAAACCAAAGAAATAAGACTTGGCCCTTTTATGTCTGACAATGACTTGCAGGTCATGATAAGACGCGGGAAAGGATTTTTGGAAGAAGGACATAAATTACGGATGGTTGTAAAATTTAGGGGGCGCCAAATTGTACATCCTGAATTCGGACGGGAGATTGTAAATAAGGTAATAAAATCGCTTGGAAGTCTTTCAAAAGTGGACCGGGAACCGCACTTTGAAGGGAAACAATTAGTCACTCTGCTATCAGCAGATAAAGGAAAAAAACATGATGACACCGGATCTCAACAAACTGTAGCAAGTACGGAATAAAATTTATTAAAAATAATTATGAAGAAGGCAATGAAAACAAAGCAAAAAGCAAAAGGGTCTGTCAGCAAAAGATTTAAAGTGACCAAAACCGGTAAAGTAAAATTTGCCCATCAATATGGCAGTCACAAAAAGCTGCACAAATCAAAAAGCAGAATAAGACGTCAAAAAGAACCGGGTGAGTTGACGGGTGCATTTGCAAAAAAAGTCAAACAAATGCTGGGAGTGGCGTAGGAGAAGCTTTTAGCTTATAGCAGCTAGCATCTAGTTTTATCTAGACGCTAGACGCTAATATACTAGATGCTAATAAAATTATGGCAAGAATTAAAAGAGGAACTGTATCAAAAAGAAGACACAACAAATTGTTGGATCTGACAAAGGGCTTCAGGGGAACAAAAAGTACCCTTGTGAGAGAAGCAAAAGCAGCCAGTCTTCATGCCGGCCAATACGCGTACAACGGCCGGAAAGAGCGGAAAAGTGATTTCCGGTCTCTCTGGATCATCCGGATTGGAGAAGCTGCCAAACAACAGGGCATATCATACAGCGTTTTTATTAACAAACTTAAAAAAGCCAATATCGAGCTTGACCGGAAAATCCTAAGCAGCTTAGTTGCGGAAGATCCCGCAGCTTTTAAGCAAGTTGTTGACTTAGCCAAAAAAGTGTAGTATAAATAAGCCTATGAGCTCGTCAGAACAGAAAAATTGGTTTTACTTTTACTTTACTTCCCAATCCGGGAGGTTGAGTCGCGGTTTATAACTAAAAGTAAATAAACCAAAACACAACACCTCCCACAAGGGAGGTTTTTTTATGCAAAAATCATTAACACAGGAAGAATTTGATATACTGATGAAAGAAACGAAGTTGATTTCCAAAGATCCTGCATATATACAAATATGAAAACTATAAATGTCACATTTCAAGAAGCTGAAAATAAAAAATATTCTATCATTATTGGGAATGGTCTTATTGAAAAAATCTCGACAGTTTTTGATTTTGCAGGATACTCTAAAGCGTTGATAGTCACCGACGATAATATCAAACCTCTTTTGCTTGAAAAGCTTTCGAAAGCTTTAAAGATTGACTCAGTCTCTTTCATCTTGCCACCGGGAGAGAATGAAAAAAATATCGAAAGTGTCCAGAAAATATGGGCAGAAATGAAAAATGCAGGTTGTGATAGAAAATCTGTCGTTATTAATCTAGGTGGAGGTGTAATAGGAGACATGGGAGGATTCGCGGCGAGTACCTACATGAGAGGGATAGACTTTATTAATATTCCAACAACTCTTCTTTCACAAGTTGATGCAAGCATAGGAGGAAAAACAGGCATTGATTTCGCGGGAATTAAAAACATGATTGGAACATTCAACCAACCCAGACTAGTAATAATTGACGTACAAACACTCAAGACTCTTCCGGACCGTGAATTTATTTCGGGCTTCGCAGAAATTATTAAGCATGGATTGATTCTGGACAAGGATTATATTGAACTTGTAACATCAAAAAAACCCAGAGATTTTTCAAGCGATGGATTAATAGGGATTATTGACGGCTCTTGCAGGATCAAAAAGGAAATTGTTGAGAATGATCCAACGGAAATAAACTTACGTAAACTTTTAAACTTCGGTCATACCATCGGTCATGCAATTGAATCATTGAGTTTGGAGACATCTGAACCGCTCTTGCATGGGGAAGCAATAAGCATAGGGATGATTGCAGAAGCAAAAATTTCAGAGCTTAATGGGCTAGTCTCACATGAGGAGTTAGAGCTGATTAAGCACGAGCTGCAAAATGCTGGTCTGCCCACTTCAATTTCCGGTATCAAAACAACTGATGTAATGGGAAAAATGGCATTGGATAAAAAAAATGATAACGGAAAAATTAATTTTACCTTGCTTAAAAGTATTGGAAATGCAATATATGACCAAAATGTATCTAAAGACTTAATTACTCAATCTTTAGAATATATCACGAAATAATGAAATCTATAAAAATAACTCCCTTAAAATCTCCAGTGCATGCTGAGATCACTATTCCCGGATCCAAAAGCTACACAAATAGAGCTTTGCTTATGGCAGCACTGACTGAAAAACCAGTTAAAATAATTAATCCTCTTTTTAGCGATGATACGAAGGCTTTAATAGATTGTCTGAATAAACTTGGGATAGAGACAAAAGTTGAAAAAGAGGCCATTACTGTAGTTGGTTCTTATCAAGATGTTACAGAAGGAAACTACGAACTAAATACTAATCTTGCCGCAACTGCAATACGTTTTCTCTTGCCGCTTCTATGCATTTTGCCGGGAACAAAAACACTAAAAGGGGAGCAGGGCTTGAACAAAAGACCAATTGCAGACCTTGTAGAGAGTTTACAAAAACTTGGAGCTTCAATAGAATACATGGAGAAAAACGGCTATCCGCCTCTTAGGATTACAACATCCGAACTAAAAGGTAAAACTATTGATTTAAATGGAGGAATAAGCAGCCAATTTTTTACTTCTCTTTTTATAATTGCGCCAATGATAGGTGGTTTGACAATTAATGTAAAAGGTGAGCAAATCTCAAAACCATATATCGATATGACAATTGATAGCATGAAAGCGTTTGGTATTCAGGTAATAAATAATAATTACACCGAATATATTATTTCGTCTGACCAAAAATATAATATTGACGAGTATGTAGTCGAAGGAGATTGTTCAAGCGCAGCATATTTCTTTGCAATAGCTGCTTTAACAAAGTCAAATTTAATTATAAATAACCTTAATCCTAATTCCGTACAAGCGGATAAAAAAATTCTTAAAATACTTGAAGATATGGGAAGTGAAATAAAATACGGAGAAAACAATGTTGCTATCACTGGTCGTGGCATTAAACCAGTTAATACAGATATGGTTGATTTTCCAGATCAAGCACAAACCCTAGCTGTCTTGGCCGCATTCGCAGATGGCGAAACTGTATTATCAGGTTTGCAATCACTACACGTAAAAGAAACTGATAGACTTAAGGCGGTCGAAATTGGATTAAACAAAATGAATATTACGACAAAATCTACTTACGATACATTGGAAATATTTGGAGGAGATCCTAAGTCTGCAAGAATTAATACTTTCGGTGATCAAAGAACTGCTATGTCATTTGCTGTGGCAGGTTCCGCGCTTTATGGCATGGAAATAAACGATCCGGATGTTGTTAACAAAACTTTTCCGGAATTTTGGGACAAACTTGAGGAGATAGGAATAAAGATCGAAAGGATGGACAATTAATGAAAATTGTTTTAATTGGATTTATGGGTACCGGGAAAACAACAGTCGCACCAATTCTTGCAAAAAAATTGGGACTTAACGTTATTGAGATGGATGATCTGATTACTGATAAAGCCGGAAAAAGCATAAAGCAAATTTTTGCCGAGTCTGGTGAAGCAGGATTTCGCGAACTGGAAGTAGCTGTTGGAAAAGATTTGCAAAATATTGACAGCGTCGTAATTTCAACAGGCGGAGGAGTGGTTATGAATGAAATTATATTAGATAATCTAAAAAATAATTCAATTATCATCGACCTTTCTGCTACCTTTAATAATGTCCTAAAAAGAATCAGCCCAAAAATTCCCCGACCTCTTTTTGAAGATAAAGATAAAGCCCAAGAACTCTATGAACTCCGAAAGCCTTTATATAAAAAGTTTGCGAATATTCAAGTCTCAACAGACGGTAAAACAGTGAACGAAGTAGTAGATGATATTATTGCCAGAATAAACTTATGAAAATAACAGGTAAAACACAAATTTGCATGGTGATTGGGGACCCGGTTGAGCATTCATTGTCACCACTAATGCACAATGCAGGCTATGAAGCGTTGAAGATTGAAAGTGAATTTGCTTACTTAGGGACACATGTCAAACCTGAGAATTTGGAAGACTTTGTAAAACTAGCAAGAACCATGCGGCAGATAAGAGGAGTGAGCATCACTCTTCCTCACAAACTGGAAATTATGAAACATCTTGATGAAATTGACGAGGTTGCCAAAAAAATTGGCGCTGTGAATACAGTAGTTAAGCAAAGCGGCTTGTTAAAAGGATACAATACCGATTGGATCGGCGTAGTAGCGCCTTTAGAAAAAATGACCTCTTTGGAGAATAAAAAAGTTGCATTAATCGGGGCAGGCGGTGCTGCAAGAGCTGCTGCTTACGGTATAACTCAAGCAGGGGCGAAATTAAGTATTTTTAATAGGACAATTGATAAGGCTGAAGCATTGGCGGAAGACTTTGACGGCGATGCATTTGAACTTACAAATTTGGATCAAGTCAGAAATATGGATGTGGTTATAAATGCTTCCTCCGTTGGTCTTCATCCAAATGAAAATGATACACCCATTCCAATCGAATACATCAATAGCAGGCAGATTGTTTACGATTTAGCATATGGTTTGGGGTATTCAACTAGAGTAATAAAAGAAGCAGATAAAAAAGGAGCAAAAACCTTATCAGGTACTGAAATGCTGCTAGCGCAGGGATTATCCCAGTTTGAACTATTCACAAACCGTGCTGCACCTGAAGAAGCGATGAGAAAGGCTTTGTTATGAAAATAAATTATTGCTTACCTATTATTAAAACTGAAAAAAGTGAGGTAAAATCTGAAATCGGAAAAAATATTAATGAATTTGAATATTTAGAGGTCTGGCTGGATTATGTTGAGGACATAGACGAAAAGTTTGTTATAGAATTGTCGGAAAGTTTGGGAGGAAAATTAATTTTACTTTTTAGAAGACAAAATCTCGAAAAAGTAAAAATGCCCAAAGATGAAAGATGCTCGATTATCAATCTTTTAAACGAAAAAAGCGTATTTCTTGACCTTGATATTTTTGACCAGAAGGAAGAACTGGAATTTATTAAAAATAATAATTTAGAAATAAAAAAAATAGTTTCATACCATAGTTACGAAAAAACACCCGTTAACGAGCAAATCCATGAAATAATTGATACAATGAATACATATAATCCGGAAATTGTTAAGATTGCGACAATGTGCAATTCTGAAGCTGATGCACTAGGACTTTTGCAGCTCCAATTGGTATTAAAAGAAAAAAAAATTAAGCATATTATTTCTGGAATGGGGGATTATGGAAAAATTACAAAAATCTTTGGAACAATCTGGGGAAATGAAATGGTTTTCTGTCCCGCAAAACAAGATGAAGCGTCAGCACCGGGACAATTAACAAAAAGGCAACTGGAGAATATTTTTAAAAAACTGGGGGCTTAATTATTATGGCTGGAAATACATTTGGACAATTATTTAGAATTACAACTTTCGGAGAGTCACATGGCGGCGCGGTAGGTGTCGTGGTTGATGGATGTCCTCCCGGCATAGAAATTACTGAGGAAGAAATCCAAAAAGAGCTAGACCGGCGCAAACCCGGACAAAGCAAAATCACAACACCACGGAAAGAGGCAGATAGAATAAAAATCCTATCCGGCTATTTTGAGGGAAAAACAACGGGGACCCCAATTCTTCTTATCGCCTACAATGAAGAATTTGAATCAGATGATTATCTTGAGTTAAAAGATGTATATCGCCCCTCCCACGCTGATTACACATACGAAGCAAAGTACGGAGTACGCGACTGGCGCGGAAGCGGACGTGCATCAGCACGGGAAACTCTAGCTAGAGTTGCCGCAGGAGTAATTGCCAAGAAATACCTAAAAGAAAAACTTGGAATCGAATTTATAAGTTACGTTGCCCAGGTGGGAGATATAAAGGCAGATTCAGATCTCAATAACGTAACCATTGATCAAGTTGAATCAAACATCATAAGGTGTCCTGACCCAAAAGCTGCCGAAGAAATGATTGCGCTAATTGAACAGGTAAAAAACGATGGGGACTCGATTGGCGGCGTAATTCAGGGAGTTATAAACGGAGCCCCTGCAGGCTTGGGCGAGCCTGTATTTGATAAGCTATCAGCAGATTTGGGAAAAGCAATGCTTTCTATTAACGCCGTCAAGGGATTTGAGATTGGTTCAGGTTGTGAAGGAACCAAACAAAGAGGAAGTAAACACAATGATCCGTTTTACAATGAAAATGGAAAAATCAAAACCAAAACTAACAACTCAGGCGGTGTAGTAGGCGGTATTTCAAATGGTGAAACAATTAACTTCAGGGTCGCATTCAAACCCGTATCCACAATTAAAAAAGCGCAGACCACTGTGAACCGTGATAAAAAAGAAGTGATCCTTGAGGCAGCCGGACGGCACGACCCATGCGTTTTACCAAGAGCAGTACCAATTGTTGATGCTATGGCATCCCTGGTAATTATGGATCACTATCTAAGACACAAAGCGCAGAATTTATAAAAATATGAAAAAAACAATTGACGAATTACGGAAAGAAATTGATCTAATTGACAGGGAGTTATTGAAATCTTTTTCGAAAAGAATTAATCTGGTAAAAGAAATAGGAATAATTAAAAAAAAGGAGGGCTTAGGCCTACTGAATGAAAAAAGAAGAGAAGAAGTGATTAATAAGTGGAAACTAATTGCAGAAAAAGAGAATATCTCCCGTGATTTCGTTGAAAAAATTTATAAAATTTTACATGATTATTCACTCGAAATAGAAAACAAATGATAACCTCAAGCAGATTGCGCATTCATAAATATTTTTAATATGAAAAAAATTACAATAATTGGCTATGGTAGATTTGGGCAAACGCTTTATAAACTTCTCAAAAATGATTTTGAGATTATTGTTTATAGCAGAAACAAAATTGCCGACAAGAACATATCCGCTACACAAGATCTAAAAAAAGCTTACGAGAGCGAAGTAATATTCTATGCTGTTCCTATTTCAGCATTTGAAGATGTGATCTCATCACACAAAAAATATTTTAGAGAAGATCAGGTTCTAATTGATGTACTTTCAGTCAAAGTATACCCATCCCAAGTCTTTAAAAAATATTTGGGTATTTCCAAAACTCAAGCGCTCCTATCTCACCCGATATTTGGACCTGACAGTTCTATAAATGGATTCGAAGGCTTATCAATAGTGCTTGATAAATTCAGAGCCTCAGACACAAACTACCAATTTTGGAAGGAATACTTTAAAAGTAAAAAATTAAAGGTTGTCGAAATGGCCGCAGTAGATCATGACAAATTGGGAGCCGACTCTTTGGGTCTAACTCAATTTATCGGTAGATTGTTGGAGGAATTTAAATTTAAGCCTACACCTATAGATCCAGTTGGAGCAAAAAAATTCCAGGAGGTGAAGGAACAAGTCTGCAATGATACCTGGGAATTATTCACAAATCTTCAACACTACAATCCATATACCAAAAACATGAGAGTAAGAATTGGAAAGGCTTATGACAAATTATACAATAAGCTTTTGCCTAAACAAGTTAATCCTAAGTTTTTAACAATTGGAATTCAAGGAGGTAAGGGAAGCTTTAACGAGGAAGCAGTAGTCAAGTATTTAAAGACAAATAATATTGAAAATTATGAAATTAAATACCTTCACACTACCGAAAATGTACTACGGGCACTCCATTTCGGGGATATCGACCGGGGACAATTTGCAATACATAACTCAGTTGGCGGGATAGTAGATGAAAGTATACAGGCTATGGCAAAATACAAATTCTCAATTATTGAAGAATTTGAAATCATCATTTCACATACACTTATGCTAAGAAAAGATGCCAAGCTTTCAGACATTACAACAATTATGTCTCATCCTCAGGTTTTTGCGCAATGCAAAACTACGCTTTCAAAAAAGTATACTAATCTAAAAAAAGAATCAGGAAAAGGAGAGTTGATTGATCATGCCTTGGTTGCAAGACGGTTATCAGAGGGAAAAATACCCAAAAACATCGCAACAATGGGAAGTAAGATTCTGGCTAAAATATATGCTCTACAAATTGTTGAGGAAAATCTACAGGATCTAAAAGAAAACTACACAAGTTTTTTGGTGGTCGAACGCTGATTTTGTGGTAAAATCATATTATGGAAAATAAATTATTAACAATTAAGAACAATGCCCTCTCTCTAATTTTTGATGCCAAAGAAAAAAAAGAACTTGAGGAGATCAAGCTACAGTTTCTCGGGCGCTCCGGTGAGTTAACGACAGCGCTTAAGGGACTGGCCAAACTAACAGCCGATGAAAAACCCAAGATAGGAAAAGTTGCAAATGAGGTAAAAAACATTATAGAAGATGCGATAAGACAAAAAGAATCAGAGCTTAAAAATACTAAGCCCGTTTTACAAAAAATTGATGTGACGGAACCGGGAATCAAACCGGAAATCGGCCATCTCCATCCTATGTCCATAACACTTTTTGAAATGGTTGATATATTTAAAAAAATAGGGTTCCAAGCAGCAGACGGACCGGATATTGAAACAGATCATTATAATTTTGAGATATTAAACATGCACAAAAATCATCCGGCCCGCGATACTCAACAGTCGTTATATCTGGATACCAGAAATTCCAAAACAAATCCGGGAGAAATACTTCTCAGAACGCATGGATCAAACATGCAGGGGAGAATCATGGAAAAGGCTAAGCCTCCAATAAGGGCAATTTATCCGGGGAAAGCCTTCCGCTATGAGCAGGTGGATGCATCTCATGGATTTGAGTTTTGGCAGCTTGAAGGCCTCGCTGTTGGAACCGATATAACGATGACAAATCTTTTTGGGACTATGTCTTACATTGTAAAAGAATTTTTTGGACAGGAAACAAAAGTAAAATTTGTTTGCCACAACTTTCCATTCGTTGAGCCCGGAGCAGAAGCATACATGAGCTGCACTGTATGTAAAGGCAAAGGGTGCAGCTTTTGTAAGCATTCAGGATGGGTTGAGATCCTAGGATGCGGCATGATCCATCCTAACGTATTAAAATCAGTTGGTTATGATCCGGAAAAAGTTTCAGGATTTGCGTGGGGCATGGGTTTGTCACGGATGGTAACACTGCGCTATCAGATGGATGACCTAAGACTTTTGACTAATCCCGACTTAAGAATTCTCGAACAATTTTAATTATGCTTGCACCACTATCTTGGATTAAAGACTATGTAAATATAAAAAGTGATATCAAATCACTTATTGAACGTTTGGGCGAAGTAGGGCTGGGGACAGAAAGTATTGAAAAAACTAAAGACGGTGATACAATTTTGGATCTTGAAATTACTCCAAATAGACCCGACTGTCTATCAATTCTAGGAATTGCCCGCGAAGTCGCTGCAATAGGGAACACAAAAATTAAATATCCAAGTCTTAAAACAGATCTCAAGCCCCAAAAATCTGCGAAAATTTTACCGCTTAAGATTCATACAAATTTTGACATTAACCCGAGACTTACCGGAATAATAATCAATAACGTAACAGTCAAGGATTCCCCCGAATGGCTAAAAGAAAAACTGGAAAAACTCGGGCAAAAACCAATAAACAATATAGTCGATATTACAAATTTTGTCATGTATGAACTTGGGAATCCCATCCATTCTTTTGACTATCACAAAATCACGGGACATGAAATGTGGATTAAGCAGTCCCTTGGTGGGGAAAAATTTGAGAGCGTTGATGGAATAAGTTATCACTTACCAAAAGGAGCGATAATCTTAGAAGATCAAGAAAAAATCTTTGACCTGATTGGAATAAAAGGAGGTAAAAACAGCGGGACTTACAAAGATACGAAATGCGTCTTTATTACAGTTGAGGTTGACGATCCGGTCCTCATAAGAAAAGCCTCTCAAGCGCTTAGCCTAAGATCTGATGCCAGCGCTATTTTTGAGCGTAATGTAAATAGGGGAGGAACAATTGATGCGCTTAAGAGAACTGTTGATTTAATACTTGAAAATGCTGGAGGGGAAATTGCTAGTGAATTGTATGATTTAAAAAAAGAAAACTTTGAGCCATGGAAACTTTCGCTGCGTCTAGATAGGTTAAACAAACTATTGGGAATTGAGATATTAGAAAAAAAAGTTTTGGAAATATTGACATCTCTCAATTTATCTCCCAAACTTCAAAATGGAAAAGTAGAATGTACCATTCCTACCTACCGAAACGATTTAAAACTTGAAGAGGATCTTATTGAAGAGGTTGCGAGGATTTATGGCTATAGCAACTTTCCTCAAAACCTGCCGGAAGGCGAAATTCCTATAAATACAATTCCATATTTTAAAAATTATAAAATTGATGAGAAAGTAAAAAATTTACTTATTTCTTCAGGATTTTCTGAAATCTATACATATAGCTTGGTTAGCGAGAACGACTTACTAGATGCTGGAATTAATTCAGAGCAAAATTTACGCGTTGACACACCAGTGAGCCGTGAATTTGAATATCTAAGGCCAGATTTGAAGATTAATTTGAGAAAGGCATTAATACAAAACAGGATGATTTCTCCAAAAATTAATTTATTTGAATTGGGTAAAATATATTCTGGAAAAAATCTTGATGAAGCAGTAGAGAGATATAACCTGGCAGGAATAACTAATTCAAAAAACTTTTTTGAAGTAAAAGGAATTCTTGAAAGGATATACAAAAACTTGGGAATAGAGGATAATCCAATGAATAGTATTGAACTGATTGATGAGGGGGTTTATTTTGAGATCGACTATTCCTATGTATTAGAAAAATTAAAACCTGTAAAATCATTTATTTCTGTTCCCAAATTTCCGCCAATTGTCGAAGATATGGCAATTCTAGCACCTAGTAACGTTTCGACTGGTGGAATAATAAAAACAATTAAAAAACAAAGCTCTTTGATTTCTGAAATATCTCTTCTTGATAAGTACGAGGAGACGAGAACGTTTCATGTAGTCTATCAAAGCCGCGAACGCAATTTGAAAAATGAAGAGATAGGGGAGATAAGAGAAAAAATTCTGAAAGCACTTAAAAAAGAACACGGAGCAAGATTGAAAGAATAAATGAGTGAATTCGAACAGCTTAAAAAGGAGATTGAGGCTTTAAAAGAACGTAACAGAAAGGTGGAAGTGAATAAAGCTTGGGAGTTGAGTTGGACACGGAAAATAATCTTGTTTTGCCTTACCTATTTAGTCGCCGGAATCACATTGGTAACCATAAATAATCCATCTCCCTGGACAAACGCTTTGATTCCATCAATTGGCTTTGTTCTATCTACGCTAACTCTCCCAATTCTCCGGAATCTTTGGCAGAGGTTTATTTATAAAAAGTAACTACGGGGTAGGGGATGACGTTGGAGTAGTTGCAGCGCCGTTTACTGCAGGAGATACAGTTGGAGTGGGCTCTTCTTTCTTGTCTTCGTGTTTGGGATTCTTTACATCATCGGGGGGATGATACATCTTATCGTCCTTATGATTTTGCTCAATCCACTCATCAATTCCTTTCTGCCAGGCATTAACACTGCCCACTGAAACAGGATCATCTTCCAAAAATACAAGATAATTTTGCCCGTCTTTGCTTTTATAAATTGGTGATTCACCAGTGGGCTCGGTTCCCTTCACAAAGTACTCAGAGCGGGTCGGCTGTCCGCCATGCGGCAATCCTCCAGCCAGAGTGTCAATCTGCATTGCAATTACATTATCCGGCTTTTGGGGCTGCTCATTAGGCTTGCCTTTTAGAACGTAGGTCATTATTTTGTTCCAGATAGGACTGGCTCCGGTTACTCCACTGGCAATAACTGGATTCATTGGGGTATTATCATTGTTTCCTACCCATACGCCAACAACATAGGATGGGGTGTAACCATATGTCCAGTTATCGCGCTTCTCATCAGTTGTTCCTGTTTTAACAGATACTGTTTTCCCCAATATGTTTAGATATGAACTTGGTCCAAACGCCATCGTCCTGGCATTGTTATCAAGCAATATGTGAGAAATCAGAAATGCAACTTCCTCAGACAATACTTTTTTACCTTCTGTTTTTTTCTTTTCATAGAGAACATTTCCTTTCGGATCAGTTACTTTAAGAATTGAAACAGGATCTTGTTTTACGCCTTTATTTGCAAAAACGCTGTATGCAGTTACTTCATTCAGAAGGGATGTCTCTTTACCTCCAAGAACCAGAGACAAACCAACTTGTGAACGCGTCTTGGCCGTCGGCTCCCAGCTATTAATCCCCATTTCATATCCTTTCCTTAGAACAGTAGTTATACCCACCTTGGCAAGCATCTTAACTGCCGGAATATTTAGAGAATCACCAAGCGCAAACCGGAGCTGCACAGGGCCATGATATCTTCCGTCATAATTAACTGGCGAATAGACAGGGTGCGCTGGATCTCCGGATGGAAAATCTGTTTTGGTATCCATTATTAAAGTGCCCGGAGTGTATCCTTTTTCAAAAGCTGCAGCATACATGATAGGTTTTAGAGAACTTCCTGGTTGTCTATTATTAGATGTCGCAACATTGAAATTACCATCGTTGCTTTTATCAAAATAGTCTTTACTGCCAACCATTGCCAAAATCTCACCGGTCTTGGGGTCACCAACAATTGCTGCTCCATTGCTTACCTTATATGTCTTCAATTTGTCTACTTCATCTTTAATAATTTGCTCGGACTTTTCCTGTATACTGTAATCAAGCGTAGTCGTTACCTGAAGTCCTCCTGTGGTTACTGCCTGTTCGCCAAATTGTTTGGCCAAAATTTCCCGGACATACATAACAAAATGCGGAGCTTTGATTGCCTCATCGCGCTGGCTGAATTTATAATTTTTTATTTCATTTAGTGCGTCATTTGAGTTATTTTGAGAGATGTAATTATTGGCTACCATTTGCCTAAGCACTGCTTTTGTCCGGTCAAGATAGTATTTTTTCCCGCTAAAAGGGGCATATCTGCTCGGGCTTTGGGGAAGACCTGCCAAAAAAGCTGATTCGGCAAGATCTATTTCTTTAGATTTTTTTCCAAAATACTGCTGTGAGGCAGCCTCAACTCCAATTGCTGTTCCGCCGTAAGAAATGTTGTTCAAGTACATTTCCAAAATTTCAGGTTTTTTATATTTTCGATTAACTTGAATTGCAAGAATCAATTCTTTAATTTTTCTTGGCAGACTCCGTTCATTGGATAGAAGTACATTTTTAACCAACTGCTGGGTAATTGTAGACCCACCGGTCAATCCGTGACCCAAAAGAGCATCCCGCGCAACCCTCAAATACGCAAGGGGGGAGAACCCGTTATTCTTGTAAAAATCCTTGTCTTCAATTGAAATTGTCGCCTCCTGAAGTCTTTTGGGGATTTGGTCCAATTTTACATATGTTCTGTTTTCATCCTGATAAACAGAATAGAGAAGATCACCTTTCCTGTCATAGATCCTAGTTGCATCTTTATATTTGGAGGATACTAATTTCCCCGGCGTTGGCAGATCATGCGAGAACCACAAAAACATCAGAGGAACTGCAACAATTAGCCCAATTAGAGCATATAATGTATATCTCCATAGTTTGCTGTAGGTAAATATTTGAGAAATGTCAAACTTTTTCTTCCGCCTCCGAAGACGACTTCGTCGAGTAGTTCTGTAATCCATAGGAGTATCTCCATTATAGCAAAAATAGAAAATAAATATGCTATACTTTGTGTAATATGGACAAAATAGAAGAATTATTGACAAGAGGCGTTGATAAAATTTACCCCTCTAAAGATGAATTGGAAAAAGTTTTGCGGAGCGGCAAAAAATTGAAACTCTACCAGGGTTTTGACCCAACAGGAACACAGCTTCATATCGGCCATATGGTAGGACTGAAAAAACTCAGACAATGGCAGGATCTTGGACATCAAGTCATTTTTCTGATCGGGGATGGGACAGGACAAGCCGGAGACCCATCGGGCAAATTAACACGTCGGGACAAATTTATGACAAGAGATGAACTCAGAAAAAATGCAAGCGATTATGTATTGCAGGCTTCAAAAATCGTAAGGTTTGAGGGCAAAAATCCTGTTGAAATTCTTTACAATGGCGACTGGTTAAATAAATTGGAGCTTGCCGAAATTCTTGATATTATTGGAAATTTTTCGTTGCAACAACTTGTCGAAAGAGATCTATTCCAAGAAAGAATAAAAAAGGGAGAAGATGTAAATTTAAGGGAGTTCTTTTATCCAATATTGCAGGGTTATGATTCTGTTGCAATGGACGTTGATTTAGAAATTGGGGGAAGTGATCAATTGTTTAATATGATGACCGGTCGAGATTTGATGCGTAAAATGAAAACAAAAGATAAATGTGTCATGACAACGCCTCTACTTACTGACTCAGAAGGGCGTAAAATCGGCAAAACTGAGGGAAATGTGATCGGACTCACTGATGAACCAAACGATCTATTTGGTAAAATAATGAGTCTTTCAGACGAGGTAATTGTCAAAGCTTTTGAATATTTAACCAGTGTCTCACTGGATGATATTGAAAAAATTGAAAAGGAAATTGAAGCAGGGCAAAACCCTATAAAGTTTAAAAAACAACTTGCTTATGAGATAACAAAAAAACTGAATTCTGAGAAGGACGCTGAAAGTGCGCAAAAAAATTTTGAACGTACTATTCAAGAAAAAGAGATGCCCTCAGATATCCCCACTCACATTCTCGCAGATGCTGTGACAATTGGTGATGTCCTGGTCGAAACAGGACTGGCAGTTAGTAAATCCGATGCAAAGCGATTAATTGAACAAGGCGGAGTCGAAATCGACAATGAAAGAATGCAAGATCCAAATATTTCCTTTGAGACTCTTGCCAAAAACGACGAAACAATTATTCAAGTCGGAAAAAGAAGATTTGTAAAAGTAAAAATGGAGTAGATTTTAGCAAAATTCCGGAGGTATCTACCTATGCCACCCCACGAGTGGGGTAAATAAGTAAGTACGAAAATCATCTTTGCGACTAATTGACAAAAACACTCAGCACTGATATACTATAAGACATGTCTTCTCGAGAAATAGGTATGGTAACATCTCTGGAACCTCCTCGGAACTCTTCTGAGCGAGGTAATTCAGCTAAACCACCGAGGGAAACAGGCATCACCTTTTTACCTGATTTTGAGGTAGATATAAAAGGGCTTATTTTTAGACTTCCAGGGGTGGGTAGGCATCTACTAATCAGACAGGAAATTTTGAGGATGATGCTTGAAAAACATGATGAAAATGCAGATACTCACGGAATGACTAGAGACGAAATCAGGGACGAACTTAAAAAGCGAGGACTAACTGCATATAAACCTGACTTAGCTGGTACAAGTAGCTGTGTAGATATAGGAATATCAATAAAAGGAAAAAAATTAGTTGCTCATAAAAAAGAAGAAGGGATTTCAAGATTTTTTGTAAATCAAGCATTTTTTGATGAATTGAATACCCCTAAAACAAATTTACGAATGGTGGGACCAAGAGGAGTTAGACCAAGAATAAAAGAGCCAATAGGTGAAGAACCAACAAGGTTGCATGGAGACAGCTTCAAAGCTAAAAGCTCACCTACATTGAAAAATCCAACCGTACTTGAGCAGGCTGCAAAAAAAGAGCTAAAACGAACTGGACGAAGTAATGACTTAGATACATCCCGACGTACAACAAAGAGATACTCCCTACCATTATCTCCACCACGCGATTTTGATGGCATATCAGACGATCGAACGGAAATTTCATTTTCCGCAGATGCAAAATACTGGGATAGACGTATTAGGGTGCAGCAAAATCGGGAAGCCCCACTCGGTCAAATATTTGGTGACTCGGCGCTCGCTGAAGACGGGCTTAGTCCATCGATTGCAGAGCGTATTTGCGATACCGCTGCCACTGGGACCATAGAAGCGGTTGATAGTACTGTGGAAGTGGCTCAGATATGGAAACAACTTTCACCTGGTGAAAGATATATTTTAAGAAAACGTTATGGGTTGGAAGGCGAGAGAGGACGCTCACTTGAGAAGATAGGAGAAGAATTTGGAGTAACACGTGAAGCAATTAGGCAAGTTGAAGAGAAAATTTTTAAAAAACTTCGTAGCACACTCTAAATAAGAATCCCCCTTTATAGTTAATGCAAAATACTTTATACTAAATAATAATCTATGGAGACATTTGGAAAACATAAAACAATTTGGAAAGTTATTATGATCTTTGCATGCCTTTCTCTAATCGCGGCTACTTTTCTCCCGTTCTTGACACTCTTTAATCAGTAATTCAGTGGCATTCGCTCCAAGGAACAAAATGAATTATAATACAAATTATGAATCTTCAATCTCCTGTTTCAATGGGCGGGCGCTCTCTCAAAATGTACGCTTCAAGACTTGAAAAGCTTGGCATCAACACTCTTGAAGATTTTCTTTTTCATCTGCCTTCCCGCTATGAAGACTATTCTATAATTTCCACAATCGGAGAAGTCCAGGCCGGTGAAACAGTTACGATTCAGGGAAAAATAACAGAAATTAAAAATCAATATCTTAGAGGACGGCGGATAAAAACAATTCAAAAAGCAATTGTTGCTGATGAGACAGGACAAATCGAGCTGGTTTGGTTTAACCAGCCGTTTCTCATAAAGTCGCTAATCGAGGGAAGTAGGGTATCTGTTTCAGGAAAAATAGAATTATCAAAAAAAGGACTATCCATATCCGGCCCTGTCTATGAAATACTTTATGATAATCAGTCGAATCCAATTCATACGGGAAGATTAATTCCTGTTTATCCAGAAACAAAAGGCATTTCATCCAAATGGTTAAGACGTCAAATCCACAATATATTCGATCAACACGAAGTTGAGATCAGGGAATATCTGCCGGATGATTTAATCCAAAAAAATAGTTTTTTGGATTATAAAACTTCGCTGAAAGAGATCCATTTTCCAAGCTTCTTAGAAACAGCTGCAAAAGCCCGAGAAAGACTTTCTTTTGATGAATTATTTCTTATCCAACTTGCAGCAAATAGAAGACGTAATGCGTGGAAAGAACAAAATTTGATAACGCCATTCAGGGTTTCGGAATACAGAAATAATGTTGAAAAACTTGTCTCATCGCTACCCTTTAAGCTTACTGATTCCCAACAAAAAGCAATTAATGATATCCTCAGCGATTTGGGGAAGAATAAACCTATGAATAGGCTGCTTCAAGGAGATGTGGGGTCAGGTAAGACAGTTGTTGGAGCAATTGCGATGTATGTGACTTTTATCAACGGATTTCAGTCTGTATTTATGACGCCTACTGAAATACTTGCTCAGCAGCACTATCAAACTATTTACAAACTATTGTCACCATTTGGTGTAAAAGTTGAAATTCGAACAGGATCAAAAAAGGGGAAAGCGTTAAGCGTTAAGGGAAAAGAAAGAAAAACCCTTACCCCTTACCCCTTACCCCTTACCCCTGATATATTAATAGGGACTCATGCTGTTCTTTCAGAAAAAATTAAATTTAAAAAGCTTGGTTTTGTTGTAATTGATGAACAGCAGCGTTTTGGCGTAGCGCAACGAGGAATAATAAGAGGAAAAGGTGAAAATCCACATTTATTAACAATGACCGCAACCCCGATTCCCCGCACAGTTGCGCTGACCATGTATGGCGATTTGGACCTATCATACTTAAGCGAGATGCCCATGGGACGGAAAATCATAAAGACATGGCTTGTGCCACCTGAGAAGAGAAATCCTGGATATGAATGGATAAGAAAACAAATTAAAGAAACAGATTCACAGGTATTTATTATCTGCCCATTCATTGAAGAGTCAGAAAGCATGCAGACTATTAAAGCGGCCAAGGGAGAGTATGAAAGGTTAAGCCGGGATATTTTTCCCGATTTGAAATTGGGGCTTCTACATGGAAAACTTAAGTCCAAAGAAAAAGATGAAGTGCTTAGCAAATTCCGTGAAAAAGAATTTGATATATTAGTAGCAACTCCAGTTGTTGAGGTAGGAATAGATATTCCCAACGCTACCATAATGATGATTGAGGCTTCGGAAAGATTTGGGCTTGCACAACTACACCAATTAAGAGGCAGGGTAGGTAGGGGAGATAAGCAATCTTACTGCTTACTATTTACAGACAGTGAATTTGCGCAAAATTCCAAACGGCTTAAAGGAATGGAAACACTCAATTCAGGAGCCGAGTTGGCGGAATTGGACCTTCGCCTCAGGGGACCCGGCAATATGTATGGAACTGCCCAGCATGGAATTTTCAAATTAAAAGCTGCGTCTTTTGGTGATACCAATTTAATTCAGCGGGCCAAAAACGAAGCAGATAGGATATTCCCAAACCTTGACAAGTACGTAAAGCTACAGGAAAAAGTTGATACTATTACTCTAGAAAAAATTTCTCCGGATTAGCATACGCTATTAAGGGGTTTCTGTTTTATTGGGAGTTTTAGGGTGCTTTGACCTCAAGGATTTCACAAAACCACTTGAGCTTGAATTCTCTTCTTTATAAAGGGTGTGCAGGCCTTGAATTATGCTTTGAGCGTCATGATGTGCAGTCATCAGGTCTTGGTGCCCAACTCTGAGTAGTGCCCGGGCTGATTTGAGAGTTGTTTTATTTGCGGGGAATCCGGCGGGAGTAAGAGAAATAACTGCATTTATCGCATTGGCGGCTTGTGTTTTCGCGTCTGCGGTTTTCGCCTTCATATCAATTAGAAGTGTTTGTAGCGATGCCACATCTTGCCCTGCTGTTTTTGCGCTATCAATTCTTGTTTGCAGTTTTGCCGAAAGACTGCTTATTTGATCAGCAGCATCCTCCATTCTATCAGCAGCAGCAATCACTTCAATCTTTGGCATAAACAATGCGTAAACCCTGTATGATTTTACTATTGATTGTACGTCTGTTTTCAGCACGGCGGGATCAGTATCTGCCTCAATCTTGGCCTTCAAAGTTTGCAGATTGCTAATTTCTGTTTGGATTTGATTTACAAAATCTGTCTTTTGAGAAGTATTCAGCTTTTTAATTGCATTGATTTTAACAACCAACTTATTAAGAGATTCTATCCGCCTATCAATTTCCATTGCTGCCCGTTCATTTAGTTTATTTGTACGTTTATCCGTAAACGCTTGTACCTTCTGATTAATTACAGCTTCTCTTGATGCAAGGCGTTGCTCTTTTAGAGGATGTTCCTTAACCCCATCCATAGCAAAAGCAGGTATAACGTTTGAAAAAAAGATAGAAGATAGAGCTATAAAAGATATGATTTTTTTCATACTATTGACTTAGATCTGCAGGCGTGTCACTTAAGCCCTGGTCCACACTCGTTACATCTGAATCCAATTTTTTTATATTATTATCTATACTCTGGGTATCTTTATCAAGCTGGGAATCAGTGGTACTTAATGAATCTGAAACGCTTGGGGTGACAATTTGTTGGTTAGTAGATACCTCATTATTACTATTTTTTGATGATTTACCTAATAACATATATAGAATTCCAGCAAAAACTAAAAATAATACAACAACGAAAGTAATAAATACTGCTTTATTGGAAGATTTGGCGACTTTACCTCCTTCGGGTATTGTTGATTCATCCGCAATAGCGGATTCTTGATTATCCATATCTATAATTAGCCTAATCCAAAAACGGCTCCTTGTCAAGAGCGCCTAAATAAAGTAAAATAGAGAAATGTCACAGGAACCAAAAAGACGTCATTCTATTGCACGCAAAGGTAAAAGGCGCGCAAGTATTAAGCTTACAGTTACCAAATCCGTAGTTTGCAAAAATTGTCAAAGCTTATATCTTTCACACACTGTTTGTGCCAACTGCGGATACTACAACGGTCGGCTTGTCGTTGCCGCCAAAGAGGCTAAGACCCAGCTACCCGAATGAAAACCGCGCATGACCCCCGGCATAAGAAAAGACAAAATATAGTTCAGCAATTATTTGGAGTAGAATTTCATGCACAGACCGTCGGATCGGAAGCTGAAGATATTATGAAACATAAAGTATCAATAGACAAAAACATAAAGGATGCAGCTCCTGATTTTCCGGTGGATAAAATTAATAAAATTGATTTAGCTATTTTAAGACTCGCAACTTATGAATTACTGTTTGATAAAAAAGAACCTGAAAACGTGGTAATTGACGAAGCAGTTGAGCTTGCAAAAGAATTTGGGGGAGAGACAAGCCCCGGATTCATAAATGGAGTCTTGGGACACATACTTTCTTATGCAAAAACTACCTAAATTTAAAAATCCCAAACTGGAGCGGTTAGCTTTTATTCATCGATCATTTTTAAACGAATCAAGATCTGAAACTGAATCCAACGAAAGACTTGAGTTTTTGGGGGACAGTATAATTTCTTATGTGATATCCGATCATCTATACAAAACCTATCCGGGATTTGACGAAGGAATTCTAACAAACTTACGATCACTAGTCGTAAACACCAAAAGCCTGGCAAAAATGAGTAAGACTCTTAATTTTGGAGATAGGCTATTTCTCTCAAGAGGCGAAGAAGATTCGGGAGGAAGAAATAATATGTCACTTCTTGCAAATACTTTTGAAGCATACACAGGTGCTTTATTTATCGATCAGGGAATTGAAGCAGTCACCAAATTTTTGACAGAAGTGCTCGTTCCTTCTGTTTCGGAACATGTTCAGAAAAAAGTTTTTAAAGATCCAAAAAGCCTCCTTCAGGAACGAATCCAGGCTAACAAACAAAGCTCTCCCTTGTATAAAGTAATTTCGGAGGTGGGCCCTGCGCATGCAAAAAGATTTACAATTGGCGTATTTGTTGCCAATGAGCAACTGGGTGAAGGAAGCGGTAGCTCAAAGCAGGAAGCCGAAGAAATAGCAGCCGGAGTAGCCCTTGAGAAGATAGGCAAACTCTGATACAATATACACTATGTCACTCGTAATAAGACTAACAAGAACAGGAAAAAAAGGTGAACGTAAATTCCGTGTAGTTGTCAAGGAAAAGCGGAGTAAACGCGACGGTGGATACATCGATCTTTTGGGCTGGTACAACAAAACAGCAGATATGAAAAATAAAAAAATTGATATGGAAAAATATAAACACTGGGTCTCGCTTGGAGCACAACCAAGTGAAACTGTAAGACTACTGGTAAAATAATGAAAGATGCCCTGCAATACATTATATCCGCAATTGTCGATGATTCCGATGCTGTAAAGATAGAAGAGAGAGAAGAAGATGGTCTAATCAACTTCATTGTAACGGTTGCAAAAGAAGATATGGGGAAAATTATCGGTAAAGAAGGAAAAGTAATCCGCAGTATAAGAAACGTGATGAAAATTAAAGCTATGAAGCAGGATGCAAGAATCAATATAACCCTCGCCGAAATACCTCAAGAGTAAATCAACAAGTTATTCTGTGTGATAAAATAATTTGATGACAACTGTTTTGCTTGTATTCCTTTTATTATTTCTTTTTTTACTAACATTTTTTACACTAGGCTTATCGCTTTCTTTCTTTTTTGGCGCACCATTTGTTCCGACCCCTTTAAAGGTAGTCAAAGAAATGGTAAATATTGCAAAAATAAATCAAAATGACATAGTGGTTGATTTTGGGTCAGGAGATGGAAGATTACTAATTGAGTCAGCCAAAAAAGGCGCAATTGCGCAAGGGTGGGAAATAAATATATTCTTAGTTTACTGGACCAAATTAAAAGCTATGATCCTTGGATTACACCAAAGGATCAATATGCATAATCAGTCATATAGCAAAGCCGAAATAAAAAACGCTTCTGTTGTTTTCTGCTACAGCATGCCGCGATTTATTGTGAATATTGAAAAAAAACTTCAACTTGAATTGCCCCGAGGCGCTAAAATAATTGCATACAAATTTCCGTTCCCAAATTTAAAGCTTGTCAAAAAAACTAAATCCGGCATTTATCTCTATTCTGTATAAGCTGTTATAATACATTTATGAAAATTACTATTTTAACTCTATTTCCGGAAATGCTTGCAGGACCTTTTGATCACTCAATCATCAAAAATGCAAAAATAAAAGGTCTGGTTGAAATTAATTTTGTGAACATAAGGAATTTCGGGCAAGGGCGTCACAAGGTTGTTGATGATACAGAGTATGGCGGGGGAGTGGGTATGGTAATGAAAGTTGACGTGATACATGAGGCTTTACAAGGCGCAAAGTGCAAACTGCAAACTGCAAACTGCAATGAAAAAATAATATTTCTTAGTGCGACGGGTAAGACTTACACTCAGCAAAAAGCCAAAGAATTTTCCAAACTCGATCATATTATTTTAATATGTGGGCATTATGAAGGAGTTGATGAAAGGATCAAGGATTATATAGACGAAGAAATTTCCATAGGGGATTTTATTCTAACGGGCGGAGAGATCCCGGCGATGATTATTACAGATAGTGTTTCGAGACTTATCGCGGATGTTCTACCCCCCGACGCAACAGAAGATGAGTCTTTTGCGGCTGTAGATGGCCAAACACTTTTGGAATACCCTCACTATACAAAGCCCCAATATTACGATGGTAAAAATGTTCCGGATATTCTGCTTTCAGGAAATCATCCTAAAATCAAAAAGTGGCGTAAGGAAAAAGCTGTGGAGATAACAAATAAGCTTCGTCCTGATTTATTAAAAAAATCACTAATTAAAACTAAAAAACTGGAATAGCAGATGATGAACTTGGGACTGCAACATCGTGATTAAATGATGCTGAATGCCAGGAATTCAACTTTCTGATTAATTCTTGCTTAGATTCAGACACCTCAGTAATAGGTTCTTCTTCGCTAAAAGAAATCTTAGGTAACGGTTTGTAAAAAAATCGAACTCCGACAATTAAAGAACTAGAACCCCCTTTAATGTCCGTTACTTCTACTATTGGAATTTTTTCATATATTTCTGATAAGAATTTTTTTCCGCCATCCGAGCTTCCTCTTACATCCAAAACTATGCCAACGGGCGAAAGAGAATTCGGATTCTTTTTGTCTGTAGAAACTGGAGTATCATCCAGCCGGAACCTAAAGTCTGAAACAGAAACCCCGGATCTGACAGCCGCAGCTGAAATAGCGCTAATTATTCCTTCAAAGTCTTTATCGCTTGGCAGAGCTTCAGTCGCTACTTTTAGTTGTGAATCCAATAATGACTTATCAAGATTATTTACAAAATTAATATTTTGATTAATCGTACTTATTTTTGCTCTAAGAGTTACAACCTCCCGCCTTACTGAAAAATAACTCTCTATTTGTGGAAGGATTACTTGAAATACAAGTATTATGCAAACAATAATTGTTGCCAGTAAGATAGATAAAGAGTAGTATTTTGAATCCTTATATCTATAATAAAAAAATCTTACATCGTTGTGACCAAAAAATATTATGTTATTCATAAGGTGTTTAGATTTATAGTAAGCAGAAATGATGTCGAATTTTCTCCAGACAAAAGATTGACTATTTTAACTCGAGAAAATTCTTTTTTTGTCTCATCACTTTTTGTCATTTCATTTAAAAAACTATCAATCTGTAACAACGAGTTGCTTAGGAAAGTAACAGAAAAATTATTCTTATCTATTTCCACTGAATCAATTGTGACCCCTCTTGGAATTTTCTCTTGTATTGTCTTTAAAGTTTTGTCATAGTAGGGGCGTTTGTTTATAAGCTCCTGAATTTTGTCAGTTCTTTCTTTAATTAAAGCCAATTTAATAATATCCGGATGGGATTGTGTCAAATTAAAAGATGCAATTTTTTCCTGCTTTCTAAGTTGAGGAAGAGGAGATAGGGTAATCAATATAAAAAAAATCATAGACAAAGAGGAGACAAGGAATAAAAGACTTATTGCAATGAGCCTTAAATGCCTATGCTTAACATGATCCTGTTTGGGGTGGATTTTATTTTTATAATCTAGTAAATTTATACTATTCTTCATATTCTTTTATTGCTAACCCACATGCTATTGCGTACTCTGTACCAAGTGAGTCAATAGCTTTGGGAACATCTGATACATTAAGAATTTTCCAAGGATTTGCAGTTACTGTTTCTATTCCAATGTTTTTTACAAAATAGATATCAATTCCCGGAAGATTAGCGCTGCCTCCAGTTAATAAGATCTGCGAGATGGGAGATTCATTTTTATATCTTTCTGTATAAAAAGCTACAGCCTTTTTCACTTCTGATATAATGTTCGCGAATATTGGTTCGATTGATTTTCCTACTTTTCCATTTAGACTTTTATCAGAAAAACCGTAAGTTTTTTTATATTCCTCAGCTTGATCAGTATTCAGCCCAAAATTGGAGGCTATCGCATGCGTAATCGCAACTCCGCCCAAAGGTATAGAATAGTTAAAAACAATTACTCCGCTTTGCACAATTGATAGGGACGTATTTAGTGATCCTATGTTTATAAGTAAAGATGTCACAGAATGATTTTTCATTGTCGCGCGTATTATAGAAAGTGTCTCTGTTTCTATAGCAGTAACTGAAAGGCCTGCCAATTCCAAAACATCCTGGTATCTTCTAATAAGTAAGTTCGGGGCAGCAACTAAGAGAACCTGCATTTTTTTATCACTTACAACTTCTTTGGGACGCTTCAATATTGTCCAATCCAGGGTCATCGTTTCCATAGGTGCGGGAATATGCTGTTCTGCTTCCCAATAAATTGCGCTTGATAATTCTTTATCAGATAATACAGGCATATCTATTACTTTGGTAAAGATATGATGCTCAGGAAGAGCAATATTCACTTTGCTGCTTGTAATTTTAGCATCTGTTACCAATTTATTTATTGTTTGCGCTAACTCTTGATGGTCAAAAGGGGATTCAGATTGGATCCCGGGAGAAGGATTTGAAATAGATAAAGCGCTATTGTACGACAATGCGTCGCCCTCGCGGTTGAGCCAGACAGCTTTTATCTTAGATGTTCCTATATCCAAACCAAATGCATTGCTTTTCATCATTTAGGAGAAAACATAATAAAAGGAAATAGTTCTATTGGAAGTTTGGGGTATCCTCTAAAGCTAACAATTTTACGTTGCGCATTCTCTGACACTCCCGTTGACTCAATAACTATTCCCTGAGTAGGCAACGGGATATTGCCACCTATTCCGATCGTACTTGAAGCATATAGTGGAATTACCCGCACCAACAGGCCAGATGTAACTGAAATCGGAGTAGTTTGATATGCAAAGGTTGCGCCGTTGACAGTATAGCTCCCAGAACTGATATTCTTAAAATTATTGCCATTAGGCGCGCTTGAGCGGGATGAACACGGATCAAACGTATAAGTAGCTAGCTTGTTATTTGTTTTTGGGCTCAAGGGCGAAGTAGTCGATATTGTCACAACCTCTAAGGCGGCTTGCGAGCATGGAACTTCACCCACTGCGCCCCAATTTAATGTTAGATTTCCAGTCCATTGATTTAAGTATATTTTCGTTGGGTCGGTAGAATAATCAGATAACCAAACATCTACCGGCTCATCTTTAAAAACTGTTGTACCGTTATGGACCAAGATTCCTAGACCGGCTAGCGGCCTACCCTTTGTGACGTAATCCGTATTACCCAGCGATCCATTAATTTGAAAATTGTTAGCTTGCGTGAGGGATTTTTCTATGCCTGCCTCTGCAGCTGAAAAAGCACGTTGTGAATTTTCATCTTCGCTTGAGACATGGATATTTGTAATACTTCTAACGGCAACTGACAATCCTACTGTCAACGCAACTACCATAACCAAAACGACTATAAGGAGAGTTTGACCTGCCTGGGATCTCTTAATCCAGGATATATGAGTTGCGCCCTTAGAGAGCTTTGACCCGGAGAGGCTGAGAGAATCTTTTTTTTGAATATTTATCATTCATTTCTATCGTAACAAGCTCGTATAGGTGTGTCAATCCCAGATGAGATGGGTCAATTTACTTGTTTGAGTTTCTCATCGTGACCGAGCTTTGAAAGGGAATAGATCCGGTAGATTCAACAGCGTTAGTTGTGCTTTTTGCATCCAATTTAAAGCTAAAATTAATAGTTGGAGGGTCATTTGGAGTCGTCTGGTAGCAAGAAAAAGAACACTGAGTCACTGATACTGAATTTGTATCCACAAGGGATGAAGAATTTGATGCGATAGTAGCAGGCCTCATTGGGGGCCCCGGAGAAAGATCAACGCAGCTGAAAGTGGTTTGACCATTGTCCAAAACAGATGTAATTTTAATGGAGGAAAGTGTCACATCAGGAGTTACTGGACATGATGATGGAGTATCCAAACTTTTTGCATATCTAATCTGTTTTACCACTTGAGACATTATGGCATTACCGCTTTGTTTTAGAATAATCAGTTTATCGGATTTACTGCTTGCTCGGAGAGTAACAAAAAGTATAGACAAAATAACGGTACTTGTTGCCGCAAACATTGCTATAACGACTAACAACTCAATAAGTGTAAAGCCCTGCATCCTGGATTTTATAATTTTTTTTATTATTTTTTTCATGGCGCTTGCACCGCGTTGACTGTAGACAAACAAGAAATAAGTCTGCTTTGGTGACAATAACCGCTGTCTGAACATTTTCCATCGTTCCATGAAACAGTGACGGTAGCCCGAGAAATATTGGATGAGCATCCATTTTTTTCAATTTTTATAGCGCGGATAAAATTATCAACATTAGGAGTTGAACAGTTAATTACCGGAGAACCCAATGCTATATCTCCTTTGCCTAAGCAGTAGTTGTTATCATACCCTCCGAATACAGAATAATTTCTGTTTCTAATTTGGCGAAGCGCCTCCAAACCTTCCTGAGCATATCCGGTAGCCAAATTCTGATTTCTGCTGTACTGCGCATTATTTAGAGACGAAGTGATGACTACTGTGATCCCTGATACAATAATGCCGATAAGACTAAGTGCCAGTAGGGCTTCAACTAATGTTTGACCTTTCATGTTTATGGTAACTTGACGTTGCCTGTGCTATCAATATTTATTGTGCTGTTTTTACCGTAGCCGTTAATAATAACATTGCCGGGAGCCGAAACAGTACCTGTTGAAACGTCGAATAGAATACTGGAAATACCTGACGGGCCTATTTGAAACTTTAACTGGCCAGGCAATTTCTTTTTACTCATTACAACAACTGTAGAGCCGCAGATTGCATCCTGTTCATAGTCTTGCGCTAATCCTGAAAAGTTAAACAATATTCTGTATCCATCAAGAGGAGTTGCTCCGCAATTAGCAGGTTTCACTTGAGAGATTGCTCTTGAGCGGGCAATTCTTAAGAGACTAGCGACTTCAGACACACCGGAACCGAAAACTTGAGATGAGTTGTAAGAACTAAATGAACCAATACCAATAGTAGTAATTATTCCGATGATTGCAAAAACAAGAATGATCTCAATCAAAGTAAATGCTTTCATGGATTTGTTATGGTATATAATCCAGTATAGTATGATGGTGGCCATGTGCCCGTTCCATACGGAATGGTTTTGTCAACATCGGGGTCACTTGTGTTCTCTAAACGTGCTGTTAAAATGTATGAACTTCCAGGTGGAGCCCCGTTGTAAGCTTGACTAAAGTAGCCATAAGTATGTCCTCCATTGAAAGGATATCCGCCAGTATTTGAGGGATCTTTTGGAACTGTTTTTATGTACTCAGAAGTTAAACCTGAAATCCAGGGATCACTCCCGGAATCACTAGACTTCCAGTCTGAAATCGGATAGTTTCCATGGTCGGCTCTATAAAGTTCGAGAGCTGCGCTTATTTGATGTAATTCTGTTTTTCTACGCACATCACGCGCCTTTTTGAGTTGGGCTGATGGATTAATAATCGCAATAATTCCGGTTGCCAAAATACCCAATATTGCAATTACAACCAACAATTCAATGAGCGTAAACCCCTTTTTCATAGCAATATTATTATCTTACATTTTTACCTAACAAGTAAATAGGGAAGGGCGATGCCGAGGAGAAAATCTCCCCAAAATAAACAAATTACCGTTCCGAGAACTAAAAAAGGACCAAACGGAATCGTGCTTCCTCTAATTTTTTTCTTTTTCAAAAAGATAAGCAGCAAGGAGATAACTGCACCTGTAATAAATGCAATATATATTCCCAGAATTATTTTTGGAAACCCTAGCAAAAAACCCATAAAGAATACATAGACTACATCACCAAAGCCGATTCCACGGCCACGGGTCACAAGAAACAGAAGCATGAATGCAGCAAAAGTTCCCAAAGCCGAATAAAAATGATTAATAAAGCTTACATCACTTGGAAAAATTAATAACCCTAAAATAACTATTAATAATCCAACAACTATACTGCCAAATGGAATTATTCCTGATTTCAAGTCTGTGAAAAAGATTACTATCAGTACGGAGATCAAAGACAAATAATATATTATATAAATGATATATGAGTTTGGAGAGCTTGGGACAAGGCTTATACGCCCATTAATGACAGCGTACGCAACAATAGCAAATAGCAAACCTGTCACTAATTCTACAAAGGGATAATACAGGCTGAGCTTACGGTTGCAGTACCTACATCGTCCTTTAAGAGTGGCATAAGAAACTAGAGGAATCAAATCCATTATTCCTAAAACGTGTTTGCAGTTGTCACAATGCGATCTTCCCTTAACTGGATTTTCTCCAATAGGAACCCTATCGACAAGAACATTTAAAAAACTTCCTATTACTGCACCTAAAGAAAATATAATAAGTACGAGGTAAAAAGGCATATCTAAACATTATATATACAAATAAGCAAAAAGGAAATTTGATGGAAGTTTAATTGCAGTATGTAGTAGTGTTTGGTAGAATACACGATTTACCAACTGTAGAATCATACCGAAAGTAAGCTGCAGCTCCACCATTTAGATTGGCCTTAGCTCTTAGCGTGCCAAAAACAGCAAAGCTTGTCCCGCCCCCTACCTGGGCATAAGTAAGACCCGCAGGCACACTTCTTAACTCTCCACCAAATGAGGCAGAGTCCAGCGCGGCAGGATATACACCGTTATGTGAAACCGCATATGCTTCCGCAGCTTTAGATACTTGAATTACATCACTTTTGACTTTAGAGTCATTTCCTGCGTTTATTTTATCAACTGGATCGATTACAGCTATAAGACCGATTGCTAAAATACCAATGATTGCTATAACGACCAAAAGCTCGATGAGGGTGAAACCTTTTTGAATGTTTTTAAATTTAGGCAATTTGAATGTCATACGTTAATTTAGCTTTCTATACTATTATTGCCATATCATAATAATCTTGTCAAGTGCGTAAAACGGCACTTATCCCTTGACAACAAGGAAATAGTATGTTATACTATGGCTATGACAAATAGATTTAGCCTTAGACAATTCAAATATAAATATGGTACACATCAAATGTGCCTTGAAGCTATTAAGAAGTTGCGTTTCCCTGAGCCTTATGCTTGTCCCAAATGTAATACAGAGCAAAAGTTTTATCCTGTTAAAGGTCGTACAGCTTATGCATGCAATAATTGTGGTCATCACATCTACCCTTTAGCTGGTACTATCTTTGAGAAATCCACTACTCCACTAGACTTATGGTTTTTCGCTATGTATCTCATGGTGCAAACAAGGTCTGGTATATCTGCCAAACAACTTGAGAGAATGTTAGGAGTAACATATAAAACAGCATGGAGAATGTTTAAGCAGATTAGAATGTTAATGGCTGAAAGTAATGGTGGCTTACTAGACGGGATTGTTGAGATAGATGAAACATTTATAGGCGGTAAGGGAAAGAATAGGGCTTATGAATGGAAACAAGGAGTTGAGGGTAAGGAAAAACAAATCTTAATGGGTTTCATTCAGAGAGAGGGTAAGGCATATATAAAACATATACCTAATACTGGTAAATATACTCTATTAAGACAAGTTAAGGAAAATGTATCTCTTACCGCAAGAGTAATGACTGATGAGCTAATGTCATATCATGGCTTAACTCAAATGGGATATTTTCATCAATCTGTAAAACATAAGGCTCGTGAATATGCACGAGGAGAAGTACACACGCAAAGCATTGAGAGCTTCTGGGGAGGATTAAAAAGAGGTATTTATGGAGTATATAGGGTAGTGAGTAAAAAGTACCTACAAGCCTATGCTGATGAATACGCATGGAAATACAACAATAGAGTCTATCAAGGTGGAATGTTTGAGCTATTGCTAGCTCAAGTTGCGGAAGTTAAGACTTTGAAGGCTGAGAAGCTCGTTTAAGAAGCGAGAGAAAGTCTTTTTTTGAGCCCTCACGACCACCTTTCTTAATAAACTCTTTCAACTTTTTATCTTTATCTTTTTTCTTCATTGGTATTATTTTATCATACTTGTCAAAATTTGACTTTTTCTGTTATTTTTGTTAAACTCGCAAGCGAGCAGACTTGCGAGTTTTGACTAATCTGCTATAATACATTTATGGATCTTCAACTTTATAATACATTGCCAGAGTGGACTTTTAAGATAAGTTCGGGTAATGAAAACCCGCCTCAAGTGGTGGAAAGAATTGTATTACGGAGTGTTCCCAGCAATAAAATTAAGACTAAGAAAAGGAGCTCCAGTGGGAATTTGAGCAGACTTCTCAGCATCTATAATCCCTTTATCTAAAGCGAATTTAATGCCCTCAGTTTTCCCTTGTTTGAATAAATTTGCAATCTGTTTTTTTGTAATTTTTGTATTTTCACAGACAATGCCAGCTATTTTTTCTTGACTTGTATTGAGCCTATTTGTAATCTCATTAAGTTGGTTTATGTTAAGTTGAGTGGGTTGATTTATGTTCATATTTACGCCGTGAAACAGAAATGATGTAAATTTTGAAGCATATCTTTCCTCTCCTGCCAAAAAAACTACATTTGCAATTGAGTCAATTGAACCAATGTTGTGCATAATTACCCTAGCGGGCAATGCTTTAAGAAAGTTATATAAGTCAATTCCAGCATCTACATCACCGCCATTTGATGAGAATAAAAAGTATATATTTTTTGGTTTTACTTGGTCAACTATATTTGAGCACACATTCATAACATACTTAACTCTTTCAAGATCAATTTTGTCTACAAAGTTGAGATAGAAAGTGTCTACTTGTTGTTGAGGAATTTGAGCCGTTTGCGGTGGAACGCCTTGACTCTGCTGTTGCGGATTTTGTAACTGCCCTGCCATAATCTAATTATAGCTTCAGTTGTTATTTATTGTCAAGCCTTGTACTGAGGGGATAGGCTCGCGTAAAACAGAAAGTAATGCGAATTGAATTTGAGCATAGACAATGGGCATATTGTTTTTGAAACATGTAAAAAAACATTAATTACTTGATTGAAGAGATCAAACCATAAATAGGAGTGAGAATTGAAAAAATTAAATAACCTACTCCTGATGCCAATATGATCATAAGCGCTGGCTCCAAAAGCGTAGTAAGGCTCTTTACAGTCTGATCCACTTCGCGCTCAAAATATTCAGACGAGTGCATTAATGATTCGTCAAGCTTACCTGTTTGCTCACCGATTTTCACCATCTCAACAACCATAGGTGGAAAAAGGGGAGTGGCTGCCATTGCATTCCCCATAGTTATTCCTTTCTCAACTCTTTCTGAAATAAGAACTATTGCGTCTTTATATAAAATATTTCCTACAACTTCTGAGCTCTTCGTCAAGGAATCCACAACCAGCGACCCTGCTCCGATCATTAGTCCTAACGTTCGTGTGAACTCTGCCATCATTGTCTGCATAATCAGTCGTCCAAAAATAGGAATTTTCAAAATAAGACCATCAATAATCCTTCGTCCAGAATCTGTTTTATACCATTTCCGGAAATAATATACCCCAACCGCAATACCAATAAGCAACAAGTACCATATTTTTCCAATGAGGGAGGAGATATTAATAATTATTTGCGTAGATAGAGGCAAGGGTAAATTTGAAGCTGTGTAGAGCGAGGTTAGTTGAGGTAAAACAAAAATCATCATTATGACTGTGACTAAAATCATTACAATAATTACAATTGTAGGATACATTAACGCAGATTTTATAGTTCGTTGGAGCTTATCTTGTTTTTCTAAATTATCAGAAAGCCTAAGAAGCACCTTATCTAGAAGGCCTGAGGACTCAGATGTGCGGACAAGCGCTGTATATATAGGGGGAAATAGGTCAGGATATTTTTTAAGAGTCGCCGAAAACACCTTGCCGCTCTCAACTTCGGTAATAATATCCTGCACCACTTCTGCCATAATGGGATTTTGGGTTTGATTTTTGACAATTTCCAACGCCTGCATTAACGTGAGTCCAGAAGTCAGCATGCTTGCAACCTGCCGTGTAAAAAATATTCTGTCTTGTAATTTAGGTTTATTTAAAAAATCGAAACGGCCCAAACCGCTTTTTGCAACAGGTGTAATTTTAATTGGGGTAAGTTTGTGGCCTCTTAAATAATTAGCAACCTCGCTGGCATCCTTTGCGTCTATTAAGCCTGTAACGGCTTGACCGTCAAGAGAAACTGCTCTGTAGTAGATTTTCATAGCTACCCGATCAACCTCAACAATTCGCCCTCCCGCAAAGTGTAAGCCTTTGCGTCTCCAAGAGATACTATGCCTGATCGGACCAATGCAGCAAGTGATTCGTCCAAAGTTGACATTCCCAAATCTTTTGATGTTTGAATAACAGAATCAATCAGATGAGATTTTCCATCCCGTATATTGCTTGCAATAGCCGAGGTGCCTATCATTACCTCAACTGCTGGCACTCTTCCTCCTCCAATTCTGGGCAAAAGTCGTTGGGAAATAATTCCTTTAAGCGTAGCTGCTAGCTGAACGCGGACTTGAGATCTTTGGTCAGAAGGGAATGAATCAACTATACGGTCTATACTTTGGGCAGCAGAATTAGTGTGAAGTGTTGAAAAAACCAAATGGCCGGTCTCAGCAAGAGTAATTGCGGCCTGCATGGTCTCGGTATCCCGCATTTCTCCCACCAAAACAACATCAGGATCCTCCCGGAGGGATGAGCGAAGAGCCATGCTCCATGAATGAGAATCAGTTCCCATCTCTCTTTGAGAAATAATACTGTTACCCTTTGGATATACAAACTCGATGGGATCTTCAATCGTTAAAATGTGCGAAGCCCTTCCCATATTAATTTCATTCAGAATCGCAGCAAGGGTTGTTGATTTTCCATGTCCCGTGGGACCTGCAACAATAACAAAGCCTTGCCTAAGGGAAGAAAACGTGTGGCAAATCTTTGGAAGTCCCAGATCGTCGAGTGAGGTAATGCTCGGAGCCAAAAACCGGAGAACCGCTGCGACTGTACCTCTCTGAAAGTAAATGTTTACCCTAAATCTTCCCAATTCCTCACCAGGAGTTTCCGAAAAGCTAAATGAAAAGTCCAGCTCCTTATTTGTTAAAAAAAGTTCTTTTTGCTCAGGAGTCAAAAGGGAGTACATCATTGTCTCAATATCCGTGGACTTAAGAACGGGAATAGTTGTCAGGGAACGCAGCATTCCGTCAATACGAAAAGTCGGCGTGACCCCTACCATCAAATGGAGATCGGATGCTTTATTTTTAATTGTAAGAGCCAGCAACTCATGAATACTCATATCATTCTTGCGCAACACGCAATACTTCTTCAATTGTAGTTTCACCACGCAGAACTTTCAAGTATCCGTCTTGCTTCATTGTGATCATTCCATCAGCTATCGCTTGCTTCTCGATATCATCATTATCAGCGTGCTCAACGATAAGTTTCGCGATCTTTTCAGATACTGAAAGCACCTCGTATATTCCAACTCTTCCCACATAACCAAGATTGGAACATTTGTCACATCCCTTGCCGCGGTACATCTTTATTTCATCTTTTGCGCTGAGCAGATTGCCCAAAACACTTTTTATTTGATCTATTAAGACGCTGGGCGGCATAGACAATTCCCGGCAATTCTGACAGACTCTCCGAACAATCCTTTGGCCGACAATTGCATTAATTGTTGATGCCATCAAAAATGTTTCTGCGCCCAAATCCATTAACCTAGGCAAAGCGCCAGCAGCATTGGATGTGTGAAGGGTTGAAAAAACAAGATGGCCCGTGAGCGCAGCTTGTATTGCAAGGTCCGTCGTTTCCTTATCCCTAATCTCACCGACCAATATTATATTTGGATCTTGTCTTAAAAACGCCCGGAGCCCTGCAGCGAAAGTAAGTCCAACTGCCGGATTTATCTGAACTTGATTTACTCCGGCAACTTCGTATTCTACCGGATCTTCAAGAGAAGCTATATTAACACGCGTTGTGTTAAGTCTGGACAATAGTGAATAAAGAGTAGTTGTTTTTCCTGATCCGGTAGGTCCGCAGGCCAGGATAATGCCATGCGCCCTAAGAGTTGCTGTTTCCAAGTTTTTTAGGGAACCGCCTGTCAAACCAAGCTCCTGAAGAGTCGGTACTCCTCCACTTTTACGAAGAAGTCTCAAAACTATCTTTTCACCTTTAACCGTTGGAATTGTTGAAACTCTAAGATCTACCTCTTGATCGTCAATTTTAAAATTCAGACGTCCATCTTGTGGAATTCTTCTTTCATCAATTTTTAACTCAGCAAGAATTTTTATACGTGATACAAGCTGCTCCTCAACGTTTCGTGGAAGACTTAATTTGTCATAAAGGATACCGTCAATCCTATACCTTACTCTTACTCTGTCTTCCTGAGGCTCGATATGTACATCAGACGCCCGGGAATTTACCGCGAATTCCAGTATCGTTGAAACAATTTTTGCCATTGGGGCATCCGTTATGATTTGAGCTATTTGCTTACTGTCAACCGTACGCTTCGTTGTAAATTCTTCAGTCTCTTTAATTGCCTCATTTACTTCTCCTACCAAACCCTGCTTATATTGTTGGTCAATAGCTTTTTTAACTTCTTCAGGATTTGCGCCATATGCTTTAACGCTAAGTCCTGTTTTTTGCCGTACAAAAGCAACGGAATCCAGATTAAGCGGATCTCCCATCGCTATTGACACTACTTTATTTTTTTCGTCAAAAAGGAATGGTATTAACGAAAGCCGCTCTACTACTCCCTGAGGAAGGAGGCCAAGGGCAAGCGGAGAAAAAGAAACGGTAGTAAGATCGATATATTCAATTCCCACTAATTTTGCAACAGCTTGTGCTATTTTTTCGTCGGTTACTAACTTTAATTTTTTTAAAACTTCTGTTGGGGATTGACCGGTAGACGCGCTCTTAACAAGAGCATCATCGTACTGTTCCTTACTTAGGCTACCGTCGATATATAGTATGTCTACTGCTGACTTTGCATCATCTACTTGAGGCTTGTTAGGCTGTACTAATTGAGTAGTTTCGGGCATTACCATTAGTGTATAATAAATGCGTGCTTTATGACAAGTTTTGTTGTAGCTTCAACTGATAAAAAAAAGAGGGAATTGTACATAAAGGAATATTGTGACGAGTTAAATATCGGTAAATTCGACATCACTCTCATTGAAAAAGATTCCACAACCAAAAATATTGGAAGTATCGGGATTGATGAGATAAAAGAAATCCACAAAAAAATCTTTTTAAAACCACTTCAATCTGAGGTTAAAGCTGTAATATTGGAAGATGCGCATCTCCTAACCATTCAAGCCCAAAATGCGCTTTTAAAAGTGCTTGAAGAGCCACCAGAGCACACCATTATCATACTGGGCGTTGATACGCCTGAGGCACTTTTACCGACAATTCTTTCAAGGTGTCAGGTGATTGAACTCTCTACTGAAAAAAACCAAACAGCTGAGGGCGAAACCTCGGAATATTTGGAATTTATAGAGAATTTTTCTACCATGAGAATAGGGGAGAAACTTAAAAAAGCAGAAGAGATAGGAAGGGATAAAGATAAAGCAGTTGAGTGGCTTTCTCAGCTGATCTTTGTCTTACGGGATCAAATGCTTAGAGATCCGGAAAATACAATTTTTTTCAAGCAAATTAAATCTTTTCAAAAACTTCACACCACTATAAAAACTACAAATGTTAATCCCAGATTTGCAATCGAAAATACATTATTAAACATTAATTATTAATTTCCTGCCTACCGGCAGGCAGGTTACTTCTTAATTCTAACCATGTGATACAATGGGCGGACTATGAACCTCGCATTTAGAATGAGGCCTCAAACTTTTGAAGAATTCGTAGGTCAGGATGACTTAGTTGGAAAGGATAAAATCCTTAGGAAGATGATTGAAAGCAAGCAGCTTTCCTCAATGATTTTTTGGGGCCCTCCGGGATCAGGAAAGACAACGCTTGCGCACCTTGTCGCTAAAGCTACAAAAGCAGACTTTCACCACCTCTCCGCAGTAAATGCAAGTAAATCTGACTTAAGAGAAATAATTAAATTAGCAGAAAAGTCCTTAAAAAATATAAAAAGGACGATTCTTTTTATTGACGAAATTCACCGCTGGAACAAGGCACAACAAGATGCCCTTTTACCCCAGGTTGAATCCGGACTAATTACTCTAATTGGAGCGACGACAGAAAATCCTTCTTTTGAAATAATAAGCGCTCTCTTATCCCGCTCGCGGGTTTTTGTTCTGAAAAGTTTAACCAATGAAAATCTTGAACAAATTATAGATTATGCTTTGCAAAATAAAAAACGCGGAGTAGGGGAGTATAAGAAAAAAATTGAGTCAGATGCAAAGGAATTATTAATCCGTCTTTCTGGCGGTGACGCGCGGATTATGCTAAATGCATTGGAAATGGCAGCAACAACTTATAAAGAAAAAGCTATTACAGAAGCGATAATTAAAGAAATTTTCCAGACTAGATCCGCCGGGCTTTATGATAAAAAAGCGGACGAACATTACAATATCATCTCCGCATTTATAAAATCCATGCGGGGATCAGATACTGATGCATCGCTTTATTATCTGCTGCGGATGCTTGAAAACGGTGAAGATCCCAAATTCATCGCAAGACGAATGATAATTTTTGCGTCCGAAGACATCGGGATGGCCGACCGTGGAGCACTCATTCAGGCAAATGAAGCGTTTGAAGCGATAAATAAAATCGGAATGCCGGAGTCTCAATTGATACTTGCGCACGTTGTGATTTATTTGGCGGGAGCCAAAAAATCAAGAGGCGTTCCTAACGCGCTGGGAAAAGCCAAACAAGCAGTCTATGATTTTCCCAACGAACCCATCCCGCTGCATCTCCGAAACGCCCCAACAAAATTGATGAAAAATCTGGGTTATGGTAAAGAATATGAATGGAACGAAAAACGCGTTGGGCCTAAGAAAGAACTGTCATTTCTCCCTGAAAAATTGAAAGGGAGAAAGTTTTACGATAACTAAATCCTATCTGAGTTTCCTAAATAAGGAAGTAAACTTTTGTAATACGCTTACTCCTTTTTTATTTTCTTCAATCCTTTGTTGAAT
>JBBSGK010000003.1:0-98009 GCA_038254115.1 Candidatus Levyibacteriota bacterium
AATGTAGATTCTGATGTTCCGCAAAATCAGCATACATATACTCAAGCGGTAACTATTGAGGTCTTATCAGCAGTTATTTGCCAGATTACAGGAATTGACCCCGTAGATCCAAGCACCGGATGTCTGGGCATAAATCCTCAAACACGCAAACTCGGATTAGCTCAGCCCCCTTTGGACTCAAACGGCAAGCCCCAACTTGGGGGAGTACTAGGCAGTACAACGGATATGATTGCCTACACCTACCGGCCCGTTGTAAGCACATCAGCCTACACTCAATACCTTTCTGAGAACTTTGGGATTGTCAAAAAAGCCCATGCTGCAACCGATTATGGATTTGACAATCTAAAACCGATACTCGGACTTTGGATGACTGTCAGAAATATCTCTTATATGCTACTGACAATTGCATTCATTTTTATAGGGGTAGGAATCATGCTCCGGGTGAAGATAGACCCCCGCACCGTTATGTCTATTCAAAACCAAATCCCCAAAATCATAATCGCCATAATACTTATTACCTTCTCGTACGCTATGTCCGCTGTTCTTATTGATTTGATGTGGGTTACTACATATGCAGGTATCAACGTTTTGTCAGAGCACTTTCCCAAAGACGGCGAATCACTTGCGCAAAAAGCCAATAAAAATCTTTTGACTCCCCCTCTTCTATTTGCAAATCAGATTTTTGAAACACCATCCGGCGGTATATTCCATATAACCCAGGATGTCAGCAACAATGTAGGCGAACTTCTCAGGAATGTTGTAAAGGACATCTTCCGGCTGGATTATGGAGACAAGTGCTTCAACGCCGGTGCTGGAAATATTCTCAAGAGTGGTTTTAATGCTATTTCTCCTATCAACATAGGCGGTGCCAAACCCCTTATTGATTTCCGGGCGTGTCTTGCGGGAGCATTGGCATTTTTTGCCTCAATTGTTGTCAAACTTGTTCTTCTTGTTGTTCTGGTGATTACGCTATTTAAGATCTGGTTTACTCTATTGAAAGCATATCTTTATACTATAATGTACGTAATCATAAGCCCCGTTATGATTGTCTTTGGTCTTCTCCCAACCAAACCCCTGGGATTTGAGAATTGGCTTAGAAGGTTCTTTGTAAATATCGCTGTATTTCCCCTAACTGCATTTATGATAGTTGCAGCGCGGCTTCTTATGGATCTTTTCGATACAAAAACCGGCGGTGCGCTTTTTGTGCCACCCTTGGTCGGTAATCCCAACCCTAATCTAAATTTTGGCGCCATTCTGGCGTTTGGGGCTCTTCTTATAACGCCTCAGATTCAGACAATTCTGAGAGAAAAAATGGGTGTCAAAAATGTCGGAACACCCGGAATTATGGCTGCGGGAATTGCAGGCGGGGCAGCAGTTATCGGAGCACCGGTCGGGCGCGCTATGAAACACCTAAATAGATACGACCAGAGAAGCGGAGATATTGGAGCACTTGCCAAACTTAAAAGAGTAACAGGTGATAAAACGATTGGGGCTTTTGGGAAATTGGGAATTAAACGCGCAAAAGCCGCTTTGGATGATAGAGAACAATTAAGGAAAACAGGAAGTCTATACCCTAACCCGGATTATGAACGGGGAAAAGCCAACACTGAAAAACCAAGAAGAACTTGGCGGGGTGGGGGAAGAAGAAACCGCGGCGGCAATGGCTCAGGCGGATCACAAGGTGGTAGTGGCGGAGGAACAGGTGAATCAGGAGGCTCAACAGGAACAGGCCAAGGCGGTGGAGGAGGAACAACAGGTCCTCAACAGCCTTCTAATCAACCCAAAGGACCTAAGAAAACCTAAACTTTATCTCTTACAATTGCTTTCATCGCAAGTGCGAGTGCGCTAAAAATACCTATCCCCTCCTCAGGTTTATCATCCAACAATACATCTTTAACCATAGCCTTCCAGTAAAGATCAAAATTCTGGACTCTGCCGGTTTTGCGCAGCCAAGCTATGTCAGATTTGTTAAAAAAATACTTTGTCACATCCGTTTGCTTCATATTAAACTCGTCCTGCATGATGTCCCCGGGGATCCTGCCGATTGCCTCGACGGCGTTTTGATAATAGGTGAAATTAAATCTGGGCTCATTGGCATGAAGCGCCCGGTGAGCAAAAAGATCGGTTGCAACCTTCATCATAAACCACTGCTTCCAGACTTGCTGCTTATTGTCCTGTACTTTTTGATAATCAATTTCATACTTTCCTTTGATCTTCCGACCCTTGCTATCTATTAAATTTATCGGCTTATCGTGTTTATCTCTTTTCCAGAATTCGGCCCTGTTGAGCATCTCATGGCCAAACATCGCCTCACCCAATTTAACTTCATGGTAAGCAGGCTCCTGCAGTCGGTGTTCACCATAGTGCCGTTTTGTCGTTTCTGTCTGGTCCATAACACGTACTGTCTGATTAAAATTAAGGCTTGGATAGGTATCAATCATATAACGGATCTTATGAATCCATGTATCCTGAATTTCCTGCTGAAATTCCGCCTGTTTGAAACGCACTCCTCCGAAAACATTGTAATCGGTGAATTTTTCAAAAGCTATTTCTTTGGACTCAACGAGCTGCTTATAGAGATCAATTCCGAATTTCAGATGATCCTCCCAGTAATTGGAAAGCGTTCTCTGGCCAAAAGACATGTCCTGGGCTTTATCCTGATATATCTGATTATCTTCAGCGCTAATCTTTTTTATATTTTGCTTTTTTTCTCTATATTCCGCCGATGCGGGATCCAAGCCAATAAGCTCCATCTCAAGCTCTTTCAGTCTATTGGCACTGGCTGTCTTAAAAGCTGACAGCTCCCTCATTACCTCCATTATGGTTTTATTGCGCGTTTTTAGCTTACCGTCTTTACCCTTTATTGGCTTGCCCTCATCATCCAGTTCTTCTGTATAAGCTTCGGTAACTATTGCGTTAAGAGCATCTACACCGGTCCGCTTGAACTGCATGATGTTGTGCTCGTTACCAAATTTATCACCGCGGTGGGGATATTTCTGTCTCATCAGCTGGGTGTTATAAACTCTTTGCATCCAGTCATGCCCGACAGCATCGGCGTCATTTTTGGCCCCTGCCCCAAAAGGCTTGACAAGAGACCAGGCAATCGCCTCAGAAACTTTCAAGCTTTCCATGTCTTCGATCCTGTCTTCTATATTCTCATTTTTCTTACCCCTGTCAGTTATAAAAGCGTGCTTTTTAATATAATTGGGTGTTCCATCCTTATTGATAGGTCGCATTTTATCCACAATTGGATTGTCATTTTTATCTTTGACATACACTTCAGTTCCGAATTTTTCGGCAATCGCTCCCCGCAGGGCAGCACGTACTGTCCATTCCACCTTTCCCCCGATCATTTTCGGTCCGAAAATACTTATAAATTTTATAAAATTTTTTTTGTTTTCTGCAGTCGTAATCTCTCCGTTCTTATCAAAAGATTTCTCAAAAAACTCATAATATTCTTTCCCCATAAAAACCCTGTATTTATCAACTCCTGTGGCAGCGATGCCTTCTGTTCCCACTTCTCCTATTGCCTCAACCCAGCCCTTCAAGGTAAAAAATTTTGATCCTTCACCAAGAACTCTTTTAAGGCCTTCAAGATCGCTCATGCTGTCATAAGCGCGGTAGATATCCATCCAGGCGGCTCCCATCTTGCTGTCGCTTTGCCACTTTCCGTCTTCTACTCCCTTAAAATGAAGCGGCATTGTAGTCATAAGATTTATGAGGTTGGCGCCAAGTGCGTTTCTGGTCAATAAATTTTCGGTGTTATACATTTCCCTGAAAGCTTTTGCAAGTTCATCGGGATCACCAGCAACCTTCCTATACATAACATCCCAGGCCCTGACAGTTGTCATAACTGCCGCTTCTTTATACCACTCCAGCAGAAGCTGCTTATACTGTATTCCGTCTTCCGAGACAAAATATTGTGAAGGGTTCAAAAGCATTTCCTGGAGTGAAAGCGGGTATCTTTTCTTAAGAGCAATCTCCTGAAAAAAATTGTGAGGAGTTTCCCGGTCAAGGTCATATGCTATATACATATTGGAGCGGGCCCAGAGGACCATGTTGGCTGTATTGACACGGTAACGGCTTTTTTCTGTATCTACATTTCTGTTAGCGTCTTTTAATATCCGCATCTCAAGAAGAGGAGACTCACCCTTTACACCCCATCCTCTGTATTGCTTGCCCGGTGTCTGCATCATCTGCCAGGCAAGCTCTTCAACATTTTTCGGAGCCGAATAATCAATCTCCTGATCATTATCATGTACATACAAATCAGGTGATATAAAATGCCGGATTTGTATATCCTCAATTCCCAAATACTCCATCATAAAAAATATCTCTTCCTTGTCACTATACTGACGCCTAAACTGCAAATCATCTTTTTCTTTTTTGCTTATCCACAATTCATGCGCTTCTTGTCTCATTTCAGACAAGTGTCCTTTAAATTCAGCGCCCGTTTTACCATGAGAAACCAATATCTCCATAATAATCTCTGCTTGTTTATCTACCTCATCTGCATTTCCCAGAGCTCTAAATTGATCCTTTAATTCATTTTTAACCTCTTTCCGCTCATCATCACTCCAGCCATAATCTTCCCATGTATCCAAATCCTTTAAAATCTCCCCCGGCGGTGATGAGTCATCCTTCAGTTCCCCCGGATGCAGCTCCCCACTCTTGCCCACCCATCCCTTGACCCGTTCCGCATAATGGTCAAGTATCTTATCAACCAAGAACATATCCTCAGGCTTTCTGACCTCCAGATTATCCGTCATCTCACTGAATTTGCGGTTAACTTCTTCCTGACTCATTTTCCGCAGCTGTTCCTGACCTAAATCTCCCCTGGGCTCTTCTCCCCGCCTAATAGCGGACATTATGGCATCTCTTAGGTTGGAGTCCGATCCTGCCTTAATAAGCTCAGGCGCCCACTTATCTTTAAGCTCATCCTCAGTTTTTGTAGATGATTCCAGTACTGCGGCTCCCGTTTCTGACATATATCCATCATATCCGCAACGCACAGAACCTGTCAATTTTTCTGAACTGTTTTCCATATAAGTGGATTGTACCTTCGTGGGGGTGAAATGACTTGATATCTAGATTACAGAAAGATTACAAACTCTTTATATTCTTTGTGTGTACAAAGAATGGAAAACACCGCCGAGCCTAGCTCCAGCTTTCTAAATTTCGTTCGTTCACTAAAAGAGCCAGTCTTCGCTACGCTTGCTTTTCCTCTTTTCGGGCGTTCACTCACTTATTTCTCATGCAGTCGCAGCGAATCGGCGGATATAACATGTGAGCGTTAAAACAAAGCGCGTTAATAATTGTATTAGGAGTTGTCAGGGGGAATCCGGCTCGAACCGAAGGTGAGTGGCCGAAGGGGGAGGACAATCCCCCGACTAACGACTAATACAATTTAGCGTGACTTTGCAGCGAACGAGATTTTGGTTCTTTTGTCTCCGCAAAAGAACAGATGAAAAGATAAATTTAAACACCACACGTCATATCTGCTCTTTTAAGTAGTAACTAGGCTACAAACTTAAAACCACGGCCTTTGACCGTGTGGAGGTGGATTGGTTTATTTGGGTCATCTTCTATTTTCCGCCTTACTCTAAAAATTAATTGATCTACAGCCTGGTCGGTTATACCGGCAGTAGACTTGAGGCTTGACCATACAATATTTATTATTTCGTCCCGACCAACAATTCTATCAGCGTTTTGTAGAAGAAATTTTAAAAGCCTGAATTCAGAAGATGTCAACTGATCAGATAAAACAACATCCCTCATTTTTATTGCATTGGTATTTTCGTCATAAACTATTTTCTTGGTATCCTGCTTGTATTTCCCCACATGTGATTTAATATGTTTTTCAAAAAGCGGAATCTGTATTTTACCTTTTCTGATTATCCCAATGGTTTCAAGATAGGCTTTGGCTGCCTGATCTTCGAATTTATTACTAATTAATGCTAACTGCTCAGAAGGTAAAAACGAACGGCAGATCTCCATCAGAGCACTTTGGATAGTTTTCTGGGAAAAAAGAAACTGACCCAAGTCTTCTGAAATTTTCCTATCTTTAGATAAAATACTTTCAACAGATAATTTTATTAGCCTTCCAACCCCACCTGTCTCTTCAATAATGCCTGTAAGGACTTTTGAGGATATTTTTTTTCCTGTAATTTTTTCGATATATGTAACGCGGAAGTCAGTCGTCACTTTATCATACAAACCTGTATAGACATGGTGATCCGCAATAAATTCATAAAAATCAAAAAGCTGATCTTGCTCCAAAAGCTCCTCAAGTGGTCTGTTTAGGGAAAATACAACTGAAAATTGATACTTTGCCCGGTTCCTAAGAGTTCTGAGATTAGTAAAAAACTCACCGGTTAACATCGGCACATATTCCTCAAAACGATCAAACAAAAAAACAATTTTTAGCTTCCTTTCAAGAGCCAGATAATCGATGGCCTCCTTTAGGGCTTGAAAAAGAACCAACTGATCATTAAATCCCAAAGACTCTTTGAATAGAGCATTAATCTTTTCGTATTCCTTCATTTTGCGTGCCCTGAGAGAATCCGTAAGAGATAGGAATAGAAATTTAATTACGTCAAAAAGCGGACGTTTTTTGATTTCTGAAAAATGGACAGGGACAAAATGAATGCTTATGCTTTCTTTTCCAAAGTGTTTTAAGCGGATTTTGCTGTTAAGCGCAAGAAGGCGGAGGATTGTTGTGCGGCCAGCGCCAGGTATACTCAATAATTGACAGGAAGTCCCGTCTTTTATAAAACTTCCCAATTTTTCAATTTCTGAGAACCACGCATTATCCGGGTAAAGTGATTCGAGCTGAACCTGCTCCATACAACTATTTTATAGTTTTAAGATCAAAATGCAAAGTGCAAAGTTTTTTTAAATTTTAAATTTTTAAACTGTAACTTTTAATTTTTAACTTTGGACTTTCAACTTATGTCCTCTTGCTTTTCTATATAAAACTTTGTACTGTAATAGTATGAGGTATCTATCCATTGGTCTTCCAGGTGGACAAACAATTAGCGCTCCGTCAAGCGTTCCAAGCGGCGGACTTGAGACAATAAGCAAAGTCTTCCGTAATAGTTTTGTCATCATGCTTATTGCCTGTGTTTTTTTGGCTTTGATATTTATTGTTGTGGCGGGCATACAGTGGGTCTTATCGGGTGGTGACAAAACTAAACTACAAGCGGCAAGATCAAAGTTGAATTGGGCAATAGGTGGCCTTATCGTTGCTTTTATTGCATTTTTTATAGTAAGTCTTATCGGTTATCTCTTTAAAGTTGATTTGATAAAATTCGTCTAATTACTTTTACTGTATTGACAAGGAGAAAAATATTGTTCTATGATAGGTATGTACTTATGAAAAAGGTTTCAGCATTAATTGGAGGAATAGGTTTACTTGCATATTCAGCGTTGCCTGCATTTGCACAGGGCGTTACCAACATTGATCCTTGCCCGGTTGGCAACTTCAATCCACTCTGCTCTCATTTCGGAGCAAATGATATAGGTAGAATTATCCAAACAGTCATAACTATACTATTGCTTGCAGCAGTGATTATCGCCCTTTTCTACCTTATATATGGTGGTATCCGGTGGATTACCTCAGGCGGAGATAAGGGAAAAGTTGACGAAGCCAGAAAGCATGTAATAGCAGCTATAGTCGGGCTTATCATCGCCTTCGTTGCTTACTTTATACTGCAAATAATTCTTAATATCTTTGGACTGGGATCAATCAGTAATCTATCACTGCCTCATTTCTAGTCCTGAATCAATTATATGCCTCAAGATAAATACTCAGCTATCTGGGTTTCCAATTCTTCAATTAGTGATTTTTTATCTTGCCCCCGCTTATATTACCTGAGAAACGTTTATAAAGATCCCGCTACGAACCACAAAGTCAATATTATAAATCCATCACTTGCCCTAGGGCAAATTGTTCATGAAGTACTTGAAGATTTGTCTATCCTGAAGGTCGAGGACCGTTTTAAAGAATCACTTCTTGATAAATACAACCTGTCCTGGGGAAAGGTAGCAGGAAAGCTTGGAGGCTTTCGGAATAAAGATGAAGAAGAGGCAGTAAAAGAGCGGGGAGAGAAAATGCTGAAGCGCGTTATAGACAATCCCGGCCCTATTCTTAACAAAGCGATCAAAATAAATAAGGACTTGCCTAACTATTACCTATCAGAGGCGGACAATATAATTCTATGCGGCAAGATCGATTGGCTTGAGTACATGCCGGATGAAAGCTTGCATATAATTGATTTTAAAACCGGCCGGAATGACGAAAATCCTAACTCACTTCAGTTACCTATTTATTGTCTTTTGGTTGAAAACTGTCAGAAACGACTAGTTAGTAAGGCCAGCTACTGGTATTTGGAGCGTGATGATGCATTGACAAATAAATCTCTTCCGGATAAAGCGCAAGCGCTGGATTCTGTGCTTGAGATTGCAAAAAAAGTAAAACAAACAAGATTAATTGGAGAATATATATGCAAAAAAGGAGGCTGCTTTGCCTGTCTACCCTTTGAGGCAATTATAAATAACCAAGCGGAATTTGTAGGAGTCGGGGGATATAATCAGGACCTCTATATATTGAATTAATTATTTATCGCCAAATAGAAATTGGAATGTAACAAGCCTCCGTAATGATTCAAGCTGGGATTTCATAAATTCTTTTAAATCAAACCTCTGTTTCTTAATCTGCTTCTTTATTTCTTTCTTTTTTGCTTTAATCTTTTCTTTTATTTCTTTTTTCAGCTCAGTTGCGCTCTGACTTGAATCATCTGGCTTTTGGATATTTATCCCTGAGTCATCTGAATTATTTACGCGGACGTTTGAGTGCCCATCCTCAGACTGCATATCGATATTTCCCCCATCTGATGATTGGCATTTTCCATTGATGCATACTGTGCTCTTTCCATTGCTGTTACTTGATGTAGTACATTTTCCATTAACACAAATTGTATTACCGCCGGTATTGGTATGGACATCCACATTTGAACTTGCACCATTTAAACTTGCACCCTCGCCGTTGTTTGAGATGTTTACATCTGTATTTGCGTTAACTTGTGTGACTAGCGAAGAAGCTATAATCAATCCTAACAAGGTTGTAAGTGAGACCTTTTTCATACTTTGTGTATATAAAACTATAGCACATATTTGGATTTTTGCAAGTTTTTGTCCTGGTTATTGATTATTGATCCTCAGAAGAATAGAATCAAGAGTAAATATGAAAAAAATAGTAGCGTCATACGAAAATGTGGTAGTGCCGGGGGAACCAATCAGGCACAAATCTTCCGGTGTCCAAAAAAATGAAGTGGGCGGAAGAAAAAAATTAAAGGACGATGAAGATTTACCCAAATATGCCAAAAAAGACCGCACAGATGCAGTGCCTGCCGGTAGGCAGGAACAGTCCAGCAAAACTCTTAAAATGCGAGCGGACAAGCTCGCCGAGGATCCTTTTGTAACAGAGGATGAGATGAGCAGCATGGAGGGAGGATCCAAAGAAAATAAAAAAAATTCAGATAGTGATTCCGGAGACTCTCAAGAAAATAATACTGAAAAGAATGAAAAAGATGAGGTTAGACAAGCCAAAAAAGAGCTTAATGTACTTGTTTCAAGGTCTGATAAGATTCTTCTAAAAGCAAAAGGGATTTTCCCTTTGGACTTTTTCCCAAACACTCTCATAATTGATGCCAATAAGGTCGATGTCATCATAAAGACCTTTTTCGCCACTGAAACCGTAACAAGTATAATGATTAAAGAAATTATGGATGTGCGGGTCGAAGCAACACTTTTTATGGGCAAATTAATTATTGACTATGGCCCACATCCGCTAAAGATATGGACAGTTTATATTCCGGCTCTTAAAAGGAGGGATGCTCTAAAAGCAAAAGAAATTATCGACGGTATGCTTATTCTTTATAGAGGAGAGAACATAGATACAACCCGCCTCAAACCCGAGGATACAATTGATGAGATAAAAGAGGTTGGCAAAATCGAGGAAAGGGAATAGATTTAGGTTTTAAGCTGCTTTTCTTATACCATAACCTCCAGCGCCCAAACCACCTGCTGCGCTAGCTGCGCCTGCCACTCCAAGACCGACAGGAAGTGCTACAAGAGCAAGTCCTCCGCTAAATATCGCTGAGAGCAGCATAGCAGCAAAGGTCTTATTTGGGTGATTCTTTATCCAATCCATCACTCCATCACCCTTTAAGGCTCCTATGTCCCGCAATTGATCTATACTATTCTGGACTGCTGAGTTCTTGGCAATTGCCGTATCTATCACTTCGGCTCCCCATGGACTCGTTCCTATGATAAATGCTTCGCTCTCTGTAATCTTTCCCGTCTTGATCTTTCGGGTTACGAGCTGCTCAACAAGCATATCTTGAGCTTGTTTCTTAAATTCAGGATCTTTCATCTTCTCTTCAATCTCAGCAGCAGTAAAGCCTGAATTCTTGGATGAGAGAATCTCCCTCACTGTTGCTTCGGGACCTTCTGTTACTAATTTCGCAAAATCTCTGTCAACTACATCACTTTTAATCCTAACTGACTGCCGGTCAGGTCTGAGAATTCCATGCTTCGTATATTTCTCGTCCCATCTCTTACCGCTGAATTGATCCATTATTTGTTTTTCAAGCCCATCTTTGGCCTTTTCTAATTCTTTGGCCAATACGGCATCCTGCGCAGCTTCTGCATTCTTTATCCTGTCATCATATAATTTCACAGCCGCATCTTTATATACATCCTCAAGGCTTAATAAAAATTCCCGCTCCTGCATTGAATGGGCTTTCTTTGCTCTGGCAAAAGCAACTTCCGCTTGAGCGGTCTGCTCATGTAGTTCATCTAACTCACTAATTACACGGTCCTCCTGTGGGTCAAGTTCACTTTTCCGCTGGCGCAAATCATCTTTTTCCTGTATTAGCTGTTCCTTTTCACTTTTTGCTTCATCGTACGTATCGACTATTGCCTGTTGCTCGTCTCTCTGTTCTTCCAGATTTGCAATTTCTGTGTCCAGCTCACCTATTAGTTCTCCATAATTTGCTGCTTTAACTGCTCCTTTATCTATATGTGCTCGTGTTGTTTCTTGCGATTTTATCCTTCGGTCTAAATCTCTTATTTTAGCTTCTGCATTTTTACTATCTTTCTCGAGTTTTGGTATTTCAGTTTTAGTTAATTTATCAATTCTCTTGCTCTTTTCGCCCGGTGGAACTTCCGTACTGTCAAAACTTTTCAACCCTTTCCTGACCCCATCTGCTTCGCCTTTAAGCCTGTCATGCTCTCTTTGCTTGGCAGCTTCTGCTCTCTGTGCCTCTTTAAAAGCACTCTCTGCTCCGGGGTCTATTTCAGCTACCTTTTTGCCTTTAATTTCAGTCAGTCGTTCCTGAAGCTTTACACGGAATTCAGGATCATTTAAGACACTATCCGTTATTGTTTCGCTCCCCAATTCTCTTATAATATCTTCGGCCCCGGGATACATCCTGAAAATTTCCCCTATGTCTGCCCGGACTTGTACCTCGTTATCGGTAGAGACTTTACCCGTTTCTATGTATGCAAAAAGGTTATCAACACTTGTTATGGCAGTCTTATGCTCTGTCCTTTGTTTTCCCTTTCTTACCTTTTCTCCGTTTTCAGGATCTATCTCAGTGCCAAGATTTTCATCTATCAAGGCTGTTATCTCTCCTTTTTTAGGGGTCAAGCTAATAGTGTCTTCCAAAGTCTTCCTAGCACCTTTTTCGGCCATCTCCACGCGCAAAGTATTTGCTCTTTGTTGATCAACATTAGTCGGGCCCGGGCGGACTTTTTCTACTTTTTCAGAAGCAGCCACTCTTACTACTGCTTCACTTGATGGGGTTGGTTCTGCCATAATTATTCCTCTGTCGCTTTCTTTGCAAGACCTAGCGCCTCCTCAATTCTTCCGCTTGTTGCCAGATCGCCTATCTTTTCAGCAGTCTGGAGTTCGTCATGCCTTTCGGCTACAGCTTTTTCAGAGGATTCAATGTGTTTGAAGACCGACCATTTGGTTGCGAGCTCTCCGACAAATAAAACAAGCTCGTCATGTGTCTGTATATTGTCAATTCGTGCTAGGACAAATTTACCGATTTCCGGAAGATCGGCCTCTGAAAGATTGCTGTTTTCAAGAGCTTGAATAATCGATTCAACAATACTTTTTATTACTTCTTCTTTATGATCAGCAGTAACACCCATTAATTATTTATCGCAGAATTAGGAGGCCTTGTCAATGATTGTGTGTAAAAATGAGGCTCAAAAAAAGATTTGCACTTTATCTCTTCGGTGACTGAAGTTTTCTTCTGGATTTTCCGCCCATACCTACTTTACGTCTTTGTCTTATGCGGGCATCCCGTGTCAAAAATCCTTTTTTCTTAAGAACGGCCCGGTGCTTGTCACGGTCCAATTTATTCAAAACATTTGAAATTGCTGCAATAACTGCATCCAATTGTCCGCTTTTCCCGCCCCCCGTAACTCTTATGGTCACAGCGTAGTTTTGCTGATGAGTATTGGTGATGCGCATTGGCTCTGTGTAGAGTTTTCTCTGCACCTCACTTGGGAAATATTCAGCGATCGGATGCTCATTTACAAAAATCTCACCCTTTTTTACCGGCTCTTTCCCAAATACCAAATCAGCTTTAACATGCTCGTAAAGTCTTGCACGCGCAACAGCAGACTTGCGCCTTCCGACAGCTGACACATACTCTTTCTTAGTATTTTTTTTTGGTTTTTGTACTTCGTCTGCCATATTTTTATAGTTAAAATTTCAAAATTAAAAGTTAAAAGTCATAATGTAAGGTTAAAAAACTTTTCACTTTGCACTTTAGACTTTGAACTTATCCTGATATTTATGTTCTTCTCCTGCAAAAACAAAAAGTCTCTTAAGCATCTTATCACGCAGCTTGTTTTGTGGAAGCATGCCTTTTACAGCGCGACTTACTATCTCCTCAGGTTTGCGTTCCCGTAACTCTTTAAGCGTTTCCTGCCTAAATCCTCCCGGATATCCTGAATGTCTGTAATAGTTTTTTTGTTCTTCTTTATTACCGGTTACTTTAATTTCCTTCGCATTAACGACCACCACATAATTTCCGCAGTCAAGATTCCGGACAAAATAAGGCTCGCCTTTACCCATCAAAAGATGCGCTATCTCGGATGCGACTCGTCCCAATATCTTACCTTTCACATCAACAACGTGCCAGGACCGCTTGATGTCTGACGCTTTTGTTGCAACTGTAATACTTGCTTGATTCATAATTTATTGCCCTTTTTTCTGTCGTGTAACTAATCTCTTGAAAATTCCCGGCTTTTGGACTTTTTCTTCCTTCTTACCGATAACCGGCTTAACTGCTTCAACCGTAGTGACTTTTACATTTTTTTTAGCTTTTACGGGTTTCTTTGTTTTTTTCTCGCTCTTTTCAGGCTTTGTGCTTATAACTTTTGTACTTTGTTCTGTCCACTCCAAATATACCATTTCCGCATTATCCGCAACACGCCTTTTGCCTATTTTTATAATTCGTGTGTATCCTCCGGCTCTTTTTGTAAAACGTGGCGCTATATCGTCAATTAATTTTACTACAGCTTCCTCATTTATGTCAGGGTGTAGACTTTTATATACATTGGCGCCTCCCTTTTTTGCTTTTGTTACCATTTTATCAGCAGCGCCCCGGATAGCCTTGGCTTTTGCCTCAGTTGTTTTTATGCGCTCTTCCAAAACAAGAGACGTAAGCAAATTTTTAAATAATGCTTTACGCTCATTTGCATCTCTTTTAAATTTTCTTCCAAATACATTTTTTTTCATAAAAAAAAGTCAAAATACTAAAGGCAAAATTCAAAAATACAAGTAAAAATTCAAAACTTTATAGACTTTTTACTTTTGAATTGTGATTTTGACTTTTGAATTCTAACTCTTAACTTAGGCAGACAATGTTACACCTTTTTCTTTAAGTTTTTCCTCAATAACAAAAATGGATTTGCCTCCCATGTTGCGCATACTTACCAATTCTTTTCGCGGTACAGCCAAAAGCTGCTCAATTGTCTCGACGCCACCGTTTCTTAGGCTGTTGTAAATTCTTGTAGGAAGATCCAATTCATCAATTGTTGTTTTGAGGGTGCTTTGAGAAATTGTAGAGGCGGAAGGTAACCCTTCGGCAGCGACAGGCTGAGCCTTTGGTTCGTAAATCTGCGTGAAATGAGATGCCAAAATCTTTGAAGCTGTGTTCAGCGCATCTACAGGGCTTACTGATCCATTGGTCCAGATCTTAAGAATAAGCTTATCAAGATCAGTACGCCGCCCTACACGTGTTGCTGCAACTGTGTATGTGACCCGCCTGACCGGTGTGAATACCGCATCAACTGAAATATTACCAAGAGAGGCTGCTTTTCTGTCTTCTGAGAGTGAGTAGCCAAACCCTTTCTCAATAGTGAGTTCCATTTCCAATTTTGACTTATCTCCTGATAGAGAACCAATGTATTGGTCTTTGTTGACAACCTCAATTCCCTCTGTCAATTCCAAATCTTTTGCGGTTATTTTTTTGCTTCCTTTAACCGAAAGCTTGATTGTCTCGCTTGTTTTGCTTCCAACAATCCGGAAATTTAGCTCTTTAATATTAAGAAGAAGATCAATGATATTTTCTTTGAGGCCGGGGAGTGTTGAGAATTTGTGCTTTACATTACTGATCCTAACTGATGTAACAGCAGCTCCAGGAATGGTTGTGTAGAGAACACGGCGCAAGCTATTACCCATCGTGTGACCGTATCCCGGCTCCAATGGTTCAATAGAAAATTCTCCAAAATCGGCGGTTGAGCTTATTTCTTTTACTTTAAAAATGTATTCGTCCATAGTAATCTACCTATTGTATCATTATCTCGAGTAATATTCAATGATTTGTCTTGTACTAAAAGGCGGCATAATGTCATCTGGCGTAGGCATGCGCTTTAATTTGCCTACAGGTCCTTTTTTCTCAAGGAATGCAATTGGCTCAAGCTTTTCCTCCAACAATTTTATAATATCAGGATTTTTTTGCATTGTGTCACTAATTGAAACAACATCCCCTTCTTTGACTGTATATGATGGAATCGTCATTCTCTTGTTGTTAACCAACACATGTCCGTGTACTACGATTTGGCGGGCCATCATCCTGGACTTTGAAAGACCCAGTCTATAAACAATATTATCAAGCCGTCTCTCAAGAGTTGAAAGAAGCAGCTCTTCCGTATCACCAATTTGTGCTGTAACAGCTTGCACCAGCTGCTTAAACTGCTTTTCGAACAATCCGTACATTACTTTTGCTTTCTGTTTCTCGCGAAGCTGCATTCCATATTCAGATGGTCTACGTCTACCCTTTTTTCCGGCGTGCACACCTGGTGGTATATTAAGCCTTCGCATTAAAGACGCTGAATTTTTGTCCAGAATATTTATTCCTTCGCGTCTTGCTAATTTATGTTTTGGTCCTGTATATCTAGCCATAATATTATGTGATTTAAGATTTATGATTCAAGATTAAAGAATTCTTATTGCCGACAGGCAATTCTTAAATCTTACTTCTTAAATCATTAATCTTCTATACCCTTCTCTTCTTTTTAGCCCTTGGCCCATTGTGCGGCATAGGCGTTATATCTGATATTGAATTGATAAATACTCCTGAAGTTCGGATGCCACGGAGTGAGCTGTCGCGTCCGTTTCCAGGGCCCTTGATAAATATATCGACTGATTTTAAGCCTTTTTCAACAATCCGCTTCACAACCTCCTCAGCTGCAAGACTCGCAGCATATGGAGTAGACTTACGTGTACCTTTAAAACCGCGAGCTCCTGCTGAGCTCCATCCGAGCGTGTCGCCTTTATCATTTGTAACTGTTACAAGAGTATTGTTAAATGTAGAAGTTACATAAACACGGCCGCGCTCTGTGATGTTGCTTATTTTTTTGCGTGCTGCACCTATCTTAACTTTGGTCTTTTTCTCTTTCTCTTTGACTATTTTTTTATCTGCTTTTTTTGCCATATGTTCCTTTCAGTCAAGTTTAAAATTCAAAGTTTAAAATGCAAAGTTATTTATTAAAATTTTTTAACTTTCAACAGCAACTTTTAACTTTTCACTTTGAACTTTTAACTTATTTCCCCTTAGCCTTTGCCGCTACCTCCATCTTTGCTGCAACTTCTTTCTTTATTGCTCCGATTGTTACTCTCTTTCCTCTTTTGGTTCTGGCATTTGAGCGTGTTCGCTGTCCGCGTGAGGGTAACCCACGTGTGTGACGGATACCGCGGTAACTTCCTGATTCCTTAAGCCTTCTAATGTCTGCTGCGACATCCGCTCTCAAATCTCCCTCTATTTTATATTTCTCAAGAATTTTTGTAATTCTTTTTATTTCTTCTTCTGTTAAGTCTTTTGCTTTTTTGGAAGGTTCTATTTTTGAATCCTTCAAGACAGGCAAAACATTGCTTCTGCCTATGCCATAAATATATGTTAAAGCGATATCGACTCTTTTATTGTCTGGTATTGTAACACTTGAAATTCTCATAAATTATCCTTGTCTTTGCTTGTGTCTTGGATTCTCACAAGTAACCCTCACGACACCTGAGCGTTTAATTATTTTACATTTTATACATCTTTTTTTTACACTTGCTTGTACTTTCATATTATTTAGCACTTAGCCTCTAGCGTTTAGGGTCTAGTACTTTCTAGACGCTAGCCGCTAAACCCTAGACGCTTATCTATAGCGAAACATTATCCTGCCACGTGTTTGGTCATATGGCGTCATTTCAATTTTTACCCTGTCTCCCGGCAGAATTTTTATAAAATGCATCCGCATTTTTCCTGATAAGTGACAAAGTACCAGAGATCCGTCTTCTAGCTTAACGCGAAACAATGTATTTGGCAGTGCTTCGACAACTTCCCCATCTGTTTCAAAAGACCCTTGATGAGCCATAATTCAATACAAGTCCTAGGTAAACCCTAAGGACCGTTCAGACATTATAGCAAAGCAGGCTCAAAAGCGCAATCAACTTGTTAATAAAAGCGGTCCGTTTTTTGTAATTGCAATTGAGCGCTCAAATAGACCTGCCATACTTCCATCTTTTGACCGAATTGTCCAGCCGTCATGATCCAAAACCACATCTTTTAATCCCATATTGTAAATCACCTCCACCGCAATAGTCATACCTTCTTCCAGAAGCGGAGTTTTTTCTATTTTTCTATTTAAATATCCTGGTACTTCCGGCTCTTCATGAAGCTCCCGTCCGACTCCGTGCCCGATCAAACTTCTTACGACTGAGTAGCCATTCTGTTTTTCGACAATGTCCTGAATTGTTTTTGAAATATGCCCAACCCTGTTACCAATTACTGCCTGTTTTATTCCTTCCTCAAGCGCAAGTTTCCCAATCTCTAAAAACTTTTCTTCAGAGCTTTGAGCTTTGAGCTTTGAACTTTGAACTATTTTAGTTTCGGCCATATCGGTATGAAACCCTTTATAAAAAACGCCGCAGTCGACCCCTACAACATCTCCTTCTTTAAGTTTATAACTTCTCGGAATTCCGTGCACCACTGCATCGTTTGTGGACATGCAAATTGTGTGATGGTATCCTTTTACTCTTTTAAATCCTGATTCCCCGCCTTTTTCTCTTATCAATTTCTCAGCCAAAATGTCTAGTTCTATTTCTGTAACGCCGGGCTTTATTGAGTCCATTACAGCAAATAAAACTTCAGACAAAATATGTCCTCCGTGCTTCATTATTTCGATTTCCTGTTGCGACTTAATATCAATCATAAATGAGTTTTCTCCTTCTCAACTCTATATTTATTGCATCAAGCGTTTCGTCCTCTGTCATATCAGAATTATCCAATTTAAAATATCCCAACTCTTCAGGATTACGGGTCAGTGGACTTTCAGTCCTTTCTGTATCCCGCTGGTCGCGGCTTTTCAAACTCTCCAGTTCTTCATCCAGATTTTTTTCCGCATTTGCATACTGCTCCATCCTTCGCCTTGCGCGTACCTCCGGACGTGCGGTTAGGTAGATTTTTAAAGGAGCGTTTGGAAAAACCGTTGTTCCCATATCCCGTCCTTCTGCGACAACAATCATACCTTTATCTATTTCCCTTTTTGCTAGCTCTAGTTGTTTAGCGGCTAAGCTTTCCCTGACTCTTGGAAAAACTGCAACTACGGATGCGCCACTTGCGGTATCCGGCTCTTTTATTCGCTCCGTTACATCTTTTCCATTAAGTAAAACTTTACCGTCTGTAAACTCAATGCTCAGATCATGCAGAACGGATTCAGCTTCTTTCTCGTTTTCCGGACTTTTTCCACTTTCAATGCACAAAAGAGCAATACATCTATACATCGCTCCCGTGTACAAATAAAATCCATTTAGTTCTTCAGTAAGTTTTTGAGCAATTGTACCCTTACCTGAGGCAACAGGTCCATCTATTGCAATAACGAATCCTTTTGACATTATTTTAATTTCCTTATTATCTCTTTGTTAATATTTTCTGGAGCCTGTTCACCGCTTATCTCAATCAAAGCTCTTTTATTTTTGTAGTATTCAAGAAGCGGTTTTGTAAATTTATGAAAAATTCCGATTCTTCTTGTAATCGCCTCCGGGGTATCATCCGGGCGGGTCTGTTCTTTATTATCATTTCTTCCTTCAATTCTTCGTCTTGCCTCCTCATCTGACACATTTATATACACGACCTTGTCAATACCTGTCGGGAATGATTCTGCTTGGGAAAGATTACGGGGATATCCGTCAAGAATAAACCCGTTCTGATATTCAGGGCGGCTTAAGTAATCCGTCACTATTTCAAGTGTTTTATCATCAGGGATAAGATATCCTTTGGTCATTAGCTTTTTTATTTCCTTTCCCAGTGGGGTATCTTCTTGTGCGAGCTGCCGGAAAATATGACCTGTTGAAAGATATGGAACTTTTAAGGATTCTGAGAGAAGATTTCCTTGAGTCGACTTACCTGATCCTTGTACTCCTAAGAGGATAATCTTCATATTATTTGTTGAGAAATCCCTCGTAGTTACGCATTACTAGATTTGCTTCAATTGCTTTAAAGGTTTCGAGGACAACGCTGACCACAATTAATATACTAGTGCCCCCAAGAAGAAGGGTTTGCACACCGGTCAGGACACGCGCAATTGTTGGAAGGATGGCCACCAGACCCAAAAATGACGCTCCAACCAATGTAATTCTGGTTAAAATATAGTTGAGATATTTTGTGGTTGGAGTGCCCGGTCTGATTCCCGGAATAAATCCACCATGTTTTTGTATCTCCTCAGCTATTTTTTTAGGATTAAAAACAATTGCTGTATAAAAATAAGTAAACCCAACAACCAAAAGAAAATATAATAAGTTGTAGGGAACTCCCGTAGGACTAAACCAAATATTTACGTTTTGCGCAAAACCGGACAATACAGGATTGTGGGAGGATCTGAAAAAATTAGCAAGAAGTGACGGCAGAAGAACAATTGAAACAGCAAAGATAATCGGAATCACTCCTGCCTGGTTTAGTCGGAGCGGAAGATGAGTTGACTCCCCGCCATACATCTTGTTTCCCCGGACCCTTTTGGCATAAAACACTGTAATTTGACGCGTTGCCTCAGTCATAACTATAACAGCGGCAATTACCACCAACCCAAGAACTAGAAAAGTGATTGTGTTCACTGTTGTTTCAGGCGTCGCGGTTGAGAGGGTTTGTCCCAAAAGAACAGGGAAACGGCCTACAATTCCGGCAAAAATCATAAGTGAAATTCCATTCCCAACTCCGCGTTCTGTAATCAGCTCACCCAGCCAAACGAGAAACATAGTCCCGGCAACCATAGTTACTATAAATGATATAAATGAAACCGGCGCAAGCGTTGTTATAATTCCCTGGGATCTTAAAAGAGCGTACATACCTATTGCCTGAAGAGAGGCCAGCGGGATTGTCAAAAATCTCGTGTATTGATTAATTTTGCGCTGTCCCGATGCTCCTTCTTTTGAGAGTTCCTCAAGCTTAGGAAATACCATCGTTAAAAGCTGAAGTATAATTGAAGCATTTATATACGGGTTAAGCCCAAGCGCCATTATCGAGAAATTGGCAAGAGTTCCGCCTGAAAAGATGTCCAAAAGCCCCAGAAATTGATTTCCTGCAAAAAGATTTTTCAGCTGAGCTACATTAACACCTGCTACTGGAACGTGCGCCAAGAATCTAAATACCAAAAAAATACCAAGAGTGAAAAGAATCTTTTTTCTTATCTCAGGTGACTTAAAGCTGCTACGAAGGGTTTTTATAAAGCTGTCCATGTGAATTTATTTACGCTACAGTTCCGCCTGCTTTTGTTATTTTCTCACTTGCTCCTTTTGATACCGGAACTTTAACGGTAAGAGGAATCTGCAGCTCCCCCATACCTAATATCTTAACACCTGATAGGCGAGCTTCGTCAAGCTTTACCAGCTTTGCCTTTGCCAGACTTGCAACATCAACAACAGTATTTTTGGGAAGATTATTTAAAAGACCGACATTGATACCTATTAGTCTTCTTTTAAAATGCTTGTTTCTTCCTTTTCCGCGTAAAAACGGAAGCCTCTTGATAAGAGGAAGAGCTCCTCCTTCAAAATCTAATGGAACATCTCCACGGGCCTTCTGTCCTTTTGTTCCACGTCCTGCTGTTTTTCCGCGTCCTGAGCCATGCCCCAGACCGATCCGTTTCTTCTTTTTAGTTATTATTTTTTCAAGATTACTTAAATTCATATTGATTTGAAATAAATTATCCTTTCATTGCGGATTTTCTATCTTTTTGTTTTTGTCCACGCTCACTTAATCTCCTTAAAGCTTCAAGAGTTGCATAGATGTTGCTTATTTTGTTTCTTGTGCCAAGAACCTTTGATGAGATGTTCTCAATTCCGGCAGCTGTTACCACGCTTCTGACAGCCCCACCTGCAATAACACCTGACCCGTGAGGAGCGGGCTTGAGCATAATTCTTGCAGCGCCCAGCTTAATATCGATTCTAAAAGGTATAGTTCCGTTTACAAGGGGAGCTGAGACCAAATGTTTTTTTGCATAACTTATACCTTTTCTAATTGCTGAAGCAACATCAGGGGCTTTTCCAAGCCCAACGCCGACTCTTCCTTTTTTATCACCTACTACAGTAAGAGCTGAGAAACCTACCTTATTTCCGCCTTTTGTTTTTTTAGATACTCTGTTGATTTGCACAATTTGCTCCTCAAACTCGCTTTGCTGATTGGGCATCCTGTTCATTGACCGTTGTCTCATTAGAACTGTAACCCTCCTTCCCTTGCGCCTTCGGCGATTGCTTTAACCCGTCCGTGGTAAGAAAATCGTCCCTTATCAAAAACCACTTCTTTGATCTTTTTCTCTTTAGCCATTTTTGCAATTTCGGCGCCTAATTTTCTGGCTTTTTCAATTGGAGTTGCTTTTTCTTTCCCGGAAATTGCTTTATCTGAAAGCCCGATAAGCGTGTCTCCTGCATTATTAATTATTTGAGCGTAGCAGTAATTGTTTGAGCGGAATACAGTAAGTCTTGGCCTGGTTGTTACTATACCGATTTTCTTTCTGATTCTTGTTTGTCTTTGAAATTTTTTATCTGAGTTATTCATAGTTATTTAGTTGCTCCTGCAGCTTTTGCTGCCTTTCCTGCTTTCCTTCTTACATATTCTCCCTGATACTTAATCCCTTTTCCTTTGTATGGCTCAGGAGGCCTTACTGCACGGATCTCAGCTGCCATTTCCCCAACCATTGCCTTATCAATTCCCGATACGGATATTACATTGTCCGCAACTGAAAGCTTAATTCCGTCTTTTGGTGTAAATTTCACGGGATGAGAAAATCCTACCGATAGAACCAAATCCGCCCCCTGCATTTGCGATCTATAACCAACTCCTGCCATTTCAAGCTTTTTCTCAAATCCGCTGTCCACTCCTTTTATTGCGTTTGCAAGGTTTGCCCTAAACATTCCAAAAAGCGCTCTTATTTTCTTATCCTCACTATTTACAGCAGAGACAGTTGCAAGTCCTTCACTAAGTGCCACTTGAATACCTTCCGGTAAACTGACTGTTGCCGCTCCTTTTGGACCGTTAACCTGGGCCTGGTGCCCTTGTACCGATACATTTACTCCGTTTGCAATCACAATTGGAACTTTACCTACTTTTGACATATTACCAAATCTTAAAAAGAAGTTCGCCTCCGACTCCTTTTTTGATTGCCTCCTTTCCAGAAAGTACACCTATGTTTGTTGATATTATTGCTGTTGATGCCCTGCCCTGAATTTTTCCAACCTCCGAAGCCCCTATATATTTTCTAAGCGACGGTTTTGAGATAAGAACGAGATCTGTTATCGCTGGTTTGCGGCTCTGATAGCGGAGTCGTATTCCTAGTAACCTTTTCCCGTCAACAATCTCCTCCTTTGCTGTTTCCAAAAATCCCTCTTTTATAAGCGCCTTTGCTATCGCTTTATTTAAATTAGCGTAAGGCACCAATATATCTTTTTTGCGGGCCATTGCCGCATTTTTTAATTGAATAACAAAATCGTAATACATAATATTTAGCTGTTTCTACCAGCTTGCTTTAAGAACACCCGGTAATTCTCCTTTAAGAGCGCGCTCGCGGAAACAAATCCTGCACAACCCAAACCTACGGAAATATCCTCGGTAACGGCCGCAAATTGCGCATCTATTCACAACCCGCGTTGTGAATTTTTGTTTTTTTCTTGATTGAACTACATTTGATAATTTAGCCATATTTTTTATATTGTACTAGCCTTGAATTATACCACACTTCACGCATAATTACTCTTTCGCTCTTTCTTTCGTGAATGGCATTCCCATTGCTTCAAGAAGTGCAAGTGATTCATCATTTTTTTTGGCGCTTGTTACGATCACTACTTCCATACCCTGAAGTTTTTCAACTGATCCTGGATCAATCTCCGGGAAAACTGAATATTCATAAAGTCCCAGCGTATAATTCCCTGTTTTATCAAAACTTGTTCTCTTAACTCCTCTAAAATCTTTTATGCGGGGGAGAACAATCTTGACGACCTTATCATAAAAATCATACATCCGCTCACCTCTTAAAGTAACAACCAGTCCGATTGGATCACCTATTCTGAGCTTAAAACTCGCAATAGCCTTTTTTGCTTTCGTTATCTTAGCTTTTTGACCTGTGATTTGTGACATGATTGCTGCCATCTTCTCAATATTTTTCTTATCAGCAACTGCATCTTTAACCCCCATGTTGACAACAATTTTTGAAATCCTTGGCACACTCATCGGGTTTTTAAGAGTTAACTTTTTTTGTAACTCCGGAATTACTTCTTCTTTATATTTTTTTTGTAAATCTGTCATATTTGTGCGCTACACTTTCTGCATATTCTCACTTTGCTATCTTTCAGCATCTTGTATCCAACGCGTGTTGGTTTTTTACACTTGGGACACAATAAAGCAATATTGCTCATAGGCAAAGGCTTTGTGATTATGACAATTTCTGACTTCTGCTGCGCCGTTTTTGCCTTGATATGTCTTTTGTATTGATTGATTCCCTCAACAACTGCCTTACCAGCTTTTGGATAAATTTTCTCAATCTTTCCTGTCTTACCACTATCTTTTCCTTTAATGATTTTAACTGTATCTCCTTTTATCAATTTCATAGTACCTCCGTTGCCATACTGGCAATCTTTGTAAATCCGCGGTCTTTAACTTCCCTCGCAATGGGTCCAAAGATTCTTGTTCCCCTTACATTTTTATCTTTTGGATTATCAATAACAACTGCGGCATTATCTGAAAATCGTATATATGATCCATCTGCCCGCCTAAACTCTTTTCTTGTTCTCACAATTACCGCCTTTACCATCTCGCTGTCCTTTACCTGGCCATTTGGCGCAGCCTCTTTCACTACGCAATGTATGACGTCACCGATCCGGGCAAATTTTCTCTTTGAGCCGCCATACATGTGGATAACAATCAATTGCTTTGCTCCGGAATTATCTGCGCTAACTAAAATACTTCTCTGCTGAATCATGCTTTACCTCCTATTTTTAGAACTTCGATCACTTTAAAGTGCTTATCTTTTGACACAGGCTTTGTCTCCTCAATTCTTACCTGGTCCCCGGCAACTACAGTCTGTCCATTTATCGCAACTTTGTATTTCTTACTCAGTCTCATTAGCTTCCCATAAAGCTTGTGAGGCGTTCTGCGTACAACTTCAACAAGTACTGTGTCCTGCATTTTCACTGATACTACTTTTCCAGTTAATACTTTACTCATGCTTTTTTACCTCCTTCTTTGTCCGCTTTATTTTCCACCTTAGATTTAGTGGCAGCGGCTGGCTTATCTTTTACTTTGGTTTCTTTTTTTTCATCTTTTTTTACTTCTTTAGCAACCGGCTCTTCAGCTAATTTTTCATTAAGAATTGTGCTGATTACAGCAATCTCAACTCTCTTGCTAGTTAGAGAGCTTGTATTTTTAAGCTTGCCCATTTCCTGATCAAGTCTCATTGTCCGCTGTTCTTCATGCGCTGCAACCAATTGCTTTCTAAGCTCGGAGGCAGTTTTTGCGTGTAATTCTTTTTTAATTTGTATTTTCATATTATTGATCTAATTTTGAAACAAATCTAGTTTTAACCGGTAATTTGTGAGAGGCCAGTCGCAGGGCCTCTTTGGCAACCTCATGCGTTACTCCTGCAATTTCAAATAACATTCTTCCCGGTCTGACTGGTGCTACATACTCATGCGTATCACCTTTTCCGCCTCCCATTCTAACTTCAGCCGGTTTCTTACTAATTGGTTTGTCCGGAAAAATACGGATCCAGACTCTTCCTCCTCTTTGGGTGTAATGGGTAATTGCCCGTCTCGCTGCTTCAATTTGCCTTGCTGATATCCATGCCATCTCAAGCGTCTGCAAACCAAAATCTCCGAAAGAAAGTTTAATGCCTCGGTTTGCAACGCCCTTCATGCTGCCTCTTTGCTGTTTTCTGTATTTTTGTCTTTTTGGTATTAACATAATTATTTCTCCTCAGGCTTGTTGATCCAAACCTTAATCCCGATATACCCTTTTTTTGTTAAAGATGGATAGCTTACATAGCTTATATTTTCCCTGATCGTTGAAAGCGGGACTGTGCCCAGATGAATCTTTTCCCGTCTAGCAATTTCCGATCCTGCAATTCTCCCGGTTAATAAAATCTTGACACCCTTTGCTCCGCTTGACATAACACGCTCTGCTGTTGAGGCCAATATTCTCTTATATGGCAATCTTCTGATTAGTTGATCTGAGATATTTATTGCTACAAGATAAGAATCAAGATTTGGATCCTTAACAGGTTCAACCCGTATATCAAGCTTGGGCAGGCCTGAACCAGCTTTTTGGCTAAAGAATTTTGTAATTGTCTTTTTCAAATCCTCAAGACCTGATCCGCCGCGCCCGATAACAATTCCGGGGCGAGAAACAAATATAATAACTTTCAAACTATTAATAGAGCGCTCAATTTCAACCTTGGCAATTCCGGCCGGTCTCAACTTACTCATAAGCATATTACGGAGAGTATAGTCCTGAAATAAAGTTTCCTTGTACTTTTTTTCATCAAACCATCGGCTGCTCCAGCTAAAAACAGTTCCCAATCTTATGATATGCGGATTAACTTTTTGTCCCATTATTTTTTACCTCCTTTTGTCGTCTGTTTTTTTACAAATGCTGTCTCTTTTTTATCATCATTTTTTTGCTTCTTATCATTTGTCTGTGCAACTGAGACCTTTTTAACAGCTTTTTCCTTCAGAACAATTGTTATGTGACTGCTTTTTTTCTTGTATGGGTGGACGCGGCCACGAGATGATGGATGAAACCTTTTCAGGGCTTGTCCTTCATTTACCAAAATACTATCAATAATAAGATTGTCACGGTCCAAATTGTTATTCGTCGTCGCATTGGCAACTGCGCTCTGAAGCGTCTTTGCAAGAGGGCCGGCGGCTCTATTTTGTGTGGCTTCAAGAACAATAAAAGCCTGCTCAATTGAAAGCTGCCTGATCGCATCCGCAACTAACCGCACTTTTCTTGGACTCATTCTGACTGATTTTGCTATTGCATGTACTTTCATAACTAAGTTTTGCTTACCTCACGCGCTACAACTTTTCCGTGTCCTCTAAATGTCCGTGTTGGCGAAAACTCACCGAGACGGTATCCCACCATATTTTCACTGACAAGCACTTTAATAAAGTTTTTTCCGTTATGCACCATGAATGTATGCCCAACAAACTCAGGTGGGATCTGGCAAGCCCTTGCCCATGTCTTGATTCCATCACGGTTACTGCCCGCTTTTTGCATCATGACCTTTTTCATCAATTTTTCGTCTATGTATGGACCTTTTTTTGTACTTCTTCCCATATTATTTTTGTCCTCTCTTAGTTTTTCTCCTCTTTAAGATATATTTATCCGAATATTTTTTCTTTTTTCTTGTGTTACCTACTGCTGCGCGTCCTGCAAAAGTTTTGGGCCCCGGCATACCGATACCGGATCTTCCTTCTCCTCCTCCATGAGGATGAGATCTTGGATTCTGTGCAACTCCCCGGACAGTCGGTCGCCTACCCATATTCCTTGCTCTTCCCGCTTTTCCTATTTGCTCATTTTTCCAATCTTCATTTCCAAGCTGCCCAACTGATGCAAAACACTCAACCCGAATTTTGCGCATCTCGCCGGATGGCATCTTTAAGTGAACGTAAACTCCTTCTTTTGCTGTAACAATTGCTGATGCCCCAGCACTTCTCGCAATTTGCCCTCCTTTACCTGGCGTTAATTCAACATTGTGAACAATAGTACCAAGGGGCATGTTAGACAAGGGGAGTGAATTGCCCAAAACTGCATCAACCGTCTTACCCGATACTATTATATCATCTTTCTTAAGTCCAACTGGTGCGAGAATATAACGCTTGTCCCCATCTGTGTATTGAACAAGAGCAATATCAGATGTTCTATTCGGATCATACTCAATTCCCAAAACTTTCCCGACAATGTCAAATTTATCTCTTTTAAAATCAATGCTTCTGATAAATCTCTTGTGCTGACCACCCTGATGCCTGACAGATACTTGTCCGCTTGCGTCGCGTCCTGAATGTTGTTTTTTAATTGTTTTAAGTCGTTTCATAAATTTCTAATTTTATTTCTTCTTTTTTTTCTTTTCTTCATCAGTTCCTGATTCAAAAAGAGAGATTTTTTCTCCTTTTCTTAACTGGACTGTTGCTTTCTTTGCTGTTGTCTCGGATACCTCAACTCTTCTTGCCCCAATTCTTTTTCTTTTTCCTTTAATCTTGCTCGTTGTAACGGATACAACATTTACCCCAAATGCATCTTTTAATGCCTTTTTAATATCTGTTTTTGTAGCATATGCTGCTACCATAAAAGTAAATTTTACAGGGCCTGAGCTTTGCATTGATTTCTCGGTTACAACCGGTTTTATAATCACGGTACTGTTCATTTTGTTACTCCTTTTTTCAAAAAATATGTCTCCATTTCAGTAATTGCTTCTTTAGAAATTAAGAGATTCTTACTGCTTAACACTTCAAGAGCGTTTAATCTAAGAGCCGATGTATTTGTTATGCCTGTCAAATTCCTTGATGCCCGCTTTGCGTTCTCAAAACTATCAGGCGCAACAACAAGCAGCTTTTTATTTGTTCCCTCAAATGCCAATTTTTCCAAAACAGCAGCAAATTGCTTTGTCTTGGGTGTAATATTTTCAAGACCTGATAGAACTTTTATTTCTCCATCCATCAACTTCCCAGAAAGAGCTGAAAATAGTGCCTTCCTCTTCATTTTTTTAGGTAAATCAAGGCCAAAATCACGTGAACGTGGTCCGTGAACTATTCCCCCTTTAACAAAAATCGGCGCACGTAGTGATCCATGTCTTGCTTTTCCCGTCCCTTTTTGGCGGTAAATTTTTCTTGTTGATCCATCAACCTCACCCCGGGTTTTGGTATTGGCGTTTCCCTGTCTTTTATTTGCCTGATAAACCCTTACAGCTTGCGCTAAAAGTTTTTTGTTGACCGTCTCTCCAAAAATTTCTTTGGGAAGAGACACTTTTCCACTAACTTTTCCATCCAGTCCGTAAACACTAACTGTTAGATTGGCTGTTGTCGTTGGAGCAGTTTTTGGAACAGGCCTTACCGTTTTAACTGCCAATTCTTTTTTTTCAACTTTCCTCACAGGGCTTGCTTTAGCTTTCTTAACAACAGGCTTGACTATTCCTGGCTTCTTATTAGCTACGACTTTTTTAACTGATTTTGCTTTAACTGTTGGCATTTTCCTCCTTTTTATCAGTTGCTTTTGGCTCGGGCTCACTCACGCCTTCAGCAGTATCTGCCTTTGTTTTGTTCGTGTCTTCAGAAACCTTAACCTCTTCTGCTGGTGTTTCAACTGTTTCTGTAGCTGTAGCAACAGTATCTTTTGCTTCCTCAACAGTTTCTGGTGCTGTCTTAACTTCTTCCTCAGGTGTAACTACTGGTTGAGCTTCAGCTTTGGACTCTTCCTGAACTTCCGGAGCTGATTCCGCAACTTCAGCTACTGTTTCTTTATCACTAATTAATGGAACGAACTTTTTATTCTCGCCGGTTCTTGTTATATAAACCCATGAATTTCTGTGTCCCGGAATCAGTCCTGAAACGTAAAGCAATTTAGCCTCCGCGTCAACATCAACAACAACCAAATTCTTAACGGTCACTGTATCACTACCCATTCTCCCGGCCATTCTTTTTCCTTTATAGACTCTTCCCGGAGTCGTTGACTGCCCGATTGATCCAGGAGCTCTGTGTCTGTCGGATTGTCCGTGAGTTTTGGGACCGCCTCTGAAGTTATAACGCCGTACAACACCTGCAAAACCTTTTCCTTTTGAAGTGCCTGTTACCTGAACAATATCCCCTGGCTTAAATACAGAATCAAGCGTTAACATATCTCCTGTTTTGGGCAAATCCTCATCGCTCAAGCCTTTAACTGAGATTTCTTTAATTTTTATAGAAGCTTCCTTAAGGCCTGCTTTTTTTGCGTGTCCCAAATAGGCTTTAATCGGTTTTTTCTTAACGCCTGCTCCCAACTGAATTGCAGAATAGGAATCTTTGTCCATAGTTTTCACTTGTAAAACCACGTTGTCAGAAACCGCAATTCCTGTAACGGGAACACGGAGTCCGTTTTCCAGAAAATTCTGAGTCTGTTCCATTTTTTGTCCGATAAGTGTTGTAATCATAAGTCAAAAAAAATAGCCCTTAAGGCTATTTCATAATTCACAAATATTTGTGATCAGATCCCCTCTAAACGGGGTAGCTACGCTTAAGCATTTTTAATCGATCTATCATTTTAATATTCAATTGTTGTTTGGGCATTTAAATTAAAATGTAAAACTACATTTTTAGCTCTACATCGACTCCTGCCGGTAGTGCTAAATTTGTCAAACTGTCAATTGTTTTGTCTGTTGGTGACATAATATCAATCAGTCGCTTGTGAACCCGTATCTCAAAATGGTCTTTTGCATTTTTATCAATAAAAGGTGATTTGTTCACAGCGTAGAGTGATCTATCAGTCGGAAGGGGAACCGGACCGACTACTTTGGCGCCAGTTCTTATGACCGAGTCAAGAATTTGCTGACAACACGCATCCAAGACGCGCGCATCATAACTTTTTAATCTGACTCTGATTCTTCCTTTCGGCATATATCTCCTAACAAACTTTTAAAGAACAAACCCCCATTTCTGGGAGTACTTTTAAATTTCTTACTTAATTATCTTTGTAATAACTCCGGCTCCGACTGTCTTTCCACCTTCACGTATTGCGTATCGGAGCCCTTCTTCAAGAGCAACAGGCACAATAAGCTTTACTGTCATCTTTGTGTTGTCGCCAGGCATAACCATTTCAACACCTGTTGGGAGAGTTGCTGTTCCTGTAACGTCAGTTGTTCTGATATAAAATTGTGGGCGGTATCCTGTAAAGAATGGTGTGTGACGTCCGCCTTCTTCTTTTGTGAGGATATATGCTTCTGCTTCAAATTCTGTGTGAGGAGTGATACTACCTGGCTTTGCAATAACCTGACCGCGCTCTACGTCAGTTTTTTCAAGACCGCGGAGAAGAAGCCCTACATTGTCTCCTGCTTGTCCGTCATCAAGCTGTTTCTTAAACATCTCGACTCCGGTTACAACTGATTCTTTATTTTTATCAAGTCCTACTACTGATACAGCTTCATTTACCTTAACAACTCCTCTTTCAATTCTTCCTGTTACTACGGTTCCGCGTCCCTTGATTGAGAAAACATCCTCAACAGGCATCAGGAAAGGCTTATCAAGCGCGCGCTCCGGAGTTGGAATATATTCATCTACTTTATTCATAAGCTCTGTGATAGCTTTTTCAGCATCTGCATCTCCTTCAAGAGCTTTAAGAGCAGATCCACGGATTATAGGAGTCGTTTCGCCTGGATATTCATATTTCGTGAGGAGTTCGCGGACTTCCATTTCGACCAAATCCAAAAGTTCCTCATCTTGTACCATATCGCATTTGTTAAGAAAAACAAGAATTGAAGGAACACCGACTTGCTTTGCAAGAAGGATATGCTCTCTTGTCTGAGGCATAGGTCCATCCGGTGCACTGACAACCAAAATCGCTCCGTCCATCTGAGCGGCACCCGTAATCATGTTTTTAACATAATCTGCGTGACCCGGAGCGTCAATGTGTGCGTAGTGACGTTTTTCTGTTTCGTATTCTAAGTGGGAAATGTTAATCGTGACTCCGCGGGCTTTTTCTTCAGGGGCGTTATCAATATCCTCATACTTCATCGCCTTTGATCCTCCGGTTTTGGAAAGAACTGTTGCGATAGCAGCAGAAAGAGTGGTCTTGCCGTGATCGACGTGACCGATTGTTCCTATGTTTACGTGTGGTTTGTTTCTATTAAATTTGTCAGCCATATGGTTTTTGTTACAAAAAAATAAATCTCATCTCTCGATGAGAGTGAATGTAGGAATATAATACAATATTTTCCCCGCACCGTCAAGAGGGAAAATATCAAAAATACGAATAGGCCCAGAAGCTAAAGTTATTTATCCCTTTTTCCTGAAGATACTTTTTTTTCTTTGCTACAGATTCAAGATCTTCAAACCACAGAATATGCTTTTTATTATCTCCATCTGTATATGTAATTTCTGTCTCCACAGAATCATTTTTTCTTTTAATATCACAATCTTTATGTTTACAACCATTTAAAAATTCTTTTTTAATCTGCTGGTATGTCTTTGCCTCACCCGATGACGCAGCGCTTCCTTTATCATCAACTGTCCAGTCGTATCCAAATAGCCCAAACGCAACGCTTGTCTTTTCAGGAGGCAAGAATTGTAAAAAGTCCTCACTCATGCGGGCCATATCATATCCATAAATCTCTTTGCCTTTTAATGGAAAATTGGGCCCTGGATTACCGCGGGACTTACTGAAATCATAAGCCATGATAAGAAAGCTATCTGCATTCTTTGATAAAGCTTTTATATCAAACGGGCGTAGCCGGTAAAAAGAATCGCCATAAAGCATAAGGGAAAAATGCAGGTTTTTATTTTTTGCTTCCCCATAAAACCTATTTGTAAATTCATTTATTTGCTTGATTAATGAATCAAATGGAACTGCCGATACTTCCAAGTCTAGGACAATGCCTGAAAATCCATTTTCCTTTGCAATAGAAATAGAATCTTTGATGATAGAACTCTGCCTTGCCTGGTCTTTTAAAATTGCAAAATTTGTATTTGAATCAATCATTCGGATCACCAGTTCTGTCCGGTGCCCATTGGGCACTGATGCTACAAATTTATCAATTCCCGTATATCCTGCTTCGGTTTTATTGATGCCATTGGTGCCTGGGGTAATACCAAAATAAAGAATATTTTTAAAATCTCCTGCATCAATTTTGTCACTACCAACGGCCCAATAGGGCACAAATAGAGACTGAGATATATCAATGCTCTTCGCTCCTTTTACCTGTTTTAGTGAGGGCGCCGGGCTTGGGGTTGAAGAAGGAAGAGAAACAGGCTTTGCCAAGTCATTGCTTACGCTTTGACGGACATATTTAAACCCCAAAAAAGCGATAATACCGAATACGATAAGCAGGAAAAAGAGCTTCCGCATCTCCCTATTATACCTAATCTATCTTTCGCCCACAAACTGCCAGCAAGCCATGTTATTTTTTAATAATTTGGAAATTTTCTTCTTTGGGGAGATTTTCAAAACGCGAAAGAATGCGATCCACATCATGCCTTTGAGATGCATGGGCATGCATTGCCCTAACTTTTGTCTCCCAGATGCTTTCAATATCAATCTTTTTTGAGATTTCAGATTCTCCGTATCCCGGGGGCCAATAAATAAAGTATTCCTTTACTTTTTTCCGCTGCTCTTCTGTGTAGCAGAAATACCAAAGCTCCTTTACTGATTTTGCCCTTTCAAAAACATATGATGTGATCATAGAAGTCGCCACGTGATCAATGTGTCCCGTGACTCCGCGGGGTTCAAATGTGATAAGAATTTCCGGCTTTAAATCATCAACTAAATTCTTAATTTTCCCAGCTATTTCATGGTAGAGATTGTTGGAGAGAGTCCCGTCTTTGTAGCCTAGAAAAAAAGTCTTTTTAATTCCAAGTATTTTCGCTGCCTCCAATAATTCCGCTTTCCGAATTTCCTCCAAACTCAATTGCTCAGAATCTGACTTATCCAAACTATTCTCCCCTGCATCGCCATTGGTAATACAAATTGTATAGACGTCATGATCCTGGGCAAGAGTAGCGATGGTCCCGCCTGTAAAAAAAGCTTCATCATCCGGATGCGCAAAAACCCCAAGAACAGTACTCATGTGGATATTATAACAAACCTTACATTCTATAATGTAGAGTTATAATTAATCTTCAAGGAAATAAACATTATCCACTCTGTTATCATAAGCTTTGGTAGCAGTTTTTTTAAAACCTACGGATTCATACAAGTTTTGTACATAATTATTCCAATCTTCTGAATTGGTCTGAACTGCAAATTTTAATTTACCAGAGAGTTCTTTAAAGCCCAGAGGCGAATTATAGGAAATAAAAGTTTGAAGTAAAAATTTTCCAAGACCTTGTTTTTGATAATTACTGTTTACCGCAAAACTATTTATGTATATGCAATTTTCCGAATACTGCTCGTTATTCTCTTTTTCCCTTTCTGACGCTATTATAACTCCTGCCAATTTTTGGTTTTCATCAAACCCAATAAGGCTATGTTTCCATTTTTCATGCAATTTACGCTCACCTTTAAAATCAGAAAGTAATTCTTCTCTTGTTTGAGACGCAGAAAGAGGAATCTGATTCACCACAGAATTAATCTGGGCTGCATATTCTTCAGCTAGATCACGAGTAAGAAGATATATTTGGAATTGTTTGTATTCAGCTACGATTGGGGGCTTAAGACTCATGAGAATATTATAGCTGAAATTCGAGCTTACTCAACTCTTCCCGTAAATGTGGATTTTGCGAGGAGACCCTCGACGATGTTTTTGGGGACTGGGTCATAGTGCGATGGCTCCATGTAGTAATGCGCTCTTCCCTGAGTCAAACTCCGAAGCTGTGTCGCATATCCTGAGAATTCTGCAAGCGGGACCATGGCCATGATAATCGTAGCTTTGTTTTTTTCTTCAGATCCCAAAATTTGCGCGCGCTTTGATGATAAATCTCCGATTACTTCTCCCATGTATTCAGAAGGAGTTGTCACTTCAACCTTCATGATTGGTTCCAAAAGTGTAATTCCTGATTTTTTGGTGGCTGCTTGAATTGCTTGTGACGCTGCGATTTTAAATGCAATTTCTGAGCTATCAACATCATGGTACGAGCCGTCGTAGCAAGTAACCTGCACATCAATCAACGGATATCCAAGAAGTACTCCATTCTCAAGTGTTTCTTTAGCTCCTTTTTCGACTGCTTTGACAAATTCGGCAGGAATGGCCCCACCTTTTATAGCATTAACAAACGAATAGCCCTCGCCTCTTGGTACAGGTGAAACTCTCAGATAACAATGCCCGTATTGTCCGCGTCCTCCTGATTGCTTGATGTATTTTCCTTCAGCTTCAGCTTCCTGCTCAATTGTTTCTTTATATGCAACTTGTGGCGCTCCGACATTGGCCTCAACGCCAAACTCACGCTTCATCCTATCAACCATGATCTCAAGCTGCAATTCTCCAATTCCTGAAATAATTGTTTGTCCTGTTTCGTGATTTGACTTAACAGAAAATGTCGGGTCTTCCTCAGTCAATCTTTTAATTGAGAACCCGAGTTTCTCCTGATCGGATTTTGTCTTTGGTTCAATAGCAAGTGAGATAACGGGCTCAGGGAAGGTGATCTGTTCAAGAACAATAGGCTTTGCCTCATCACAAAGAGTGTCTCCGGTTATTGTCTCTTTAAGACCAACAATCGCGACAATTTCACCGGCATATGCTTCTTTTATCTCCTCGCGGTTATTGGCATGCATCAGAAGAATCCTGCCTACCCGCTCTTTGACACCCTTTGTACTATTATATATGTATGATCCCGATACAAGCGTTCCCGAATAAACCCGGAAATATGAAAGCTTACCAACATGCGGGTCATTTTGGATTTTAAAAGCAAGTCCTGAGAAAGGGGCATCAGGAACAAGTTGGCGGATTTCCTCGTCGCCCGTTTTTGGATTTTTTCCTTTTACTTCTTTCAAATCAACAGGTGATGGAAGATAATCAACAACTGCATCCAAAAGAGGCTGGACTCCTTTATTTCTAAGACTTGTTCCTGCATAAATTGGGACGAGTTTATAATCAATAACAGCTTGTCTTAATGCTTTTTTGAGCTCCTCGACTGTCGGCTCTTCACCTCCAAGGTATTTCTCCAAAAGCGTGTCATCAGTTTCTGAAATCTTCTCAATCAATTTTGAGCGGTACTCCTCGACTTTATCCTTCAAATCCTCTGGTACTTCGTCTTTTACTTCATATTTTGCCCCCAACTCTTCTGAACCCCAAATATATGATTGGCGTGTGAGTAGATCAACATTTCCGACATATGTGTTTTCAGCACCAATCGGGATAACCATGATTGCGCAATTTGCGCCAAGTCTGTCCTCAATAGTGCCAACAGTATAGAGAAAATCAGCACCGAGCTTATCCATTTTATTAACGAAACAAATTCTAGGCACTTTATATTTATCGGCTTGACGCCAGACTGTTTCTGATTGAGACTGGACTCCTTCTTCTGCATCCAAAACCGTAACTCCACCGTCAAGAACACGGAGAGATCTCTCAACTTCTGCTGTAAAATCAACGTGTCCCGGGGTATCGATAATGTTTATACGGTATGGATCAGTCGGGTTTTGTGAGTGTGTCCAGAAAGCAGTCGTTGCGGCTGACACAATAGTAATTCCGCGCTCTTTTTCCTGCTCCATCCAGTCCATCTGCGTATTTCCCTCGTCAATATCTCCGATTTTATAGGTTTTGCCGGTATAGAAAAGAATGCGCTCGGTAGTTGTGGTTTTACCGGCGTCAATATGGGCAATTATTCCGATGTTGCGGATCTTATCTAGTGGTACGTTTCGTGATTGCTCAGCCATAATAAAAAAGTTAAAAGTGCAAAGTGAAAAGTCCAAAGTTACAATGAAAAATTAAAAAACTCAACTTCAAACCGTAACTTTTAACTTTTAATTTTGAACCTTTAACTACTGAGAGTATAACACATCTATAGCTTGTTTTCCAGAAAAGAAACACTGTTTGTTTTCTTTGACTTTTTTCCCTTGATTACATATGCTAAAAGTAGTCGCAAGAAACTTGCGATTTTATTGGTATGGCAGAGAAAGTTAAATCCATAAATTTGCTTCCCCATAAAGGAGAAGGTTTCCTTGACCAATTTTTCAACTGGGCCCTGACCATAGGACGTCTCTTGATCATACTTACAGAAACTCTCGCTCTTGGAACTTTTCTTTACAGGTTTTCTCTGGATATGAAAATCACAGATCTACACGATGTGATAAAAAATCAACGGGCTATTGTTGAACAATTCAAAGGCACTGAGGAGACTGCCCGCAATCTTCAGTTGAGGCTTGCTTTTGCCCAAAAGTATGATGCAGTTGGAGGGATGACACCTAGTATATTTGCCGAAATTGTTGAGATGGGACGCGGTATTATCACTTTTAAGATTCTTACTGTCGCAACGGGTGATATAAAAATCGAGGCACAAGCGCCAAACAGCAGCAACCTTAGTCTCTTTGTAAACAAACTTAAAAATTCACCTGAAATAGCATCTGTAAGCGTTGATGGTGTTGAAAATAAAACAAGCAGCTCGCTGATTATTATGAATATAACAGCACATTTAAAAAAATGACGTTATAATTAAATTATGAAACTTCCAAAAAATTATTTTGAAAATTTAACAGTAAGCAGATACCGTCAATATCTAAAACTTTTGCCGGACATGCACCAGGAAAATACAAGAATTATAACAACGCTCATTCTCACTTTTGCGGCTATGTCATTTTTTGGAGTTTTTGCCATTAACCCGACGCTTTCAACTATTGTGACGCTTAAAAAACAACTTTCAGATAGTCAATTGGTTCATGAAAAATTGGGAATAAAAATTAACAATCTCAGCTCACTTCAGCAGCAGTATGGTCAATTGACTCCTGATTTACCGGTTGTTTTTGACGCCATCCCGGAGTCCCCACAAGCCCCAGGTCTAATGGGAAAAATTTTTGCCTTATCTCAAAAGATGAAGGTGCAGACAACATCTCTGGCCGTATCAAACGTACAAATAATAGGAGGGAAAGCACTTGATGAGCCATCATATGCTTTTTCTTTGCAAGCACAAGGTCCGTACGCGGATCTTATAAATTTTTCAAAAGCATTAACAAAAATTAACCGTATAATAAGCGTTGAGTCGCTTTCTATAAATAAAGACCCTAAACTGAATATCCTTATTCTAGATATTCACGGCCGGGGATATTTCAAAAAATGATCTTATGAAAAAAAATAGAGCTCAAAAAGACATACTTTATCTTTCAATTTCATCTTTTGTGTTAGTTGTTTTATGGATTGGTTTTAATCTATATCATAACTACGTAACAACCACCATAGCACCTGATCTGCAACTTGAAATTGCGCCGATTGAGCCATCATTTAATACCGAAATAATCAATAATCTTAAGGCGCGCACGCGAATTGAGCCCCTTTATGAGTACAAGAATAATCAAGCCAGCCCAACAGTAAGCCCTGATCCTGCCACTCAAGAAACATCTAAAGCAACTAATTCTGGCGAAAGGCGCGGACAATGACATATACACGAAATACTATCTGGAATAAACGCCTACCAAGAGGACTGGGCTTTGCAGTGTTGCTCTTTGCGCTGGCAACAATTTTTTGGCTAAGCCGCAACGCAGTATTGCTTGGGAGTAAGGCAGCAGCGGATAATACTCCCAAAGATCTACAAATAAGCAATATTACAAATAACACTTTTACTGTTTCATACCTTACTGATCAGAGTATTACCGGAAGCATAGCTTATGGAAATGATCCAAAATTTGGAAAAGTTGCATTTGATACCAGGGATACTACAACTCCTATGCCCCACATTATTCATTATGCAACAGTAAAAGGGTTGTCGCCTTCAACCAAATATTTTTTCTCAATTGTTTCCGGCGATGCCTCTTTTTTAAAGAATGGAATTCCCTACGAAATTACGACAGCAGCAGTTACTGCTACAGCATCTGCCCAGCAACCGATATCAGGAAAAGCAACCCTTGATGGGGGCAATATCCCAACCGAAGCAGTTGCTTATACAGAATCAGACAACTCCCAATTACTATCATCCCTTCTTCTACCTGGTGGGAGCTATAAACTTCCCCTTGATACAATACTTAAAAAAGATTTAACCGGAGGTTTGATTATTACTCCCTCTACAGTACTTCATATAAATATCGTTAATTCAACGCTTAAATCCCGTATTTCTACTCTGGCCTCCCAAACCAATCCAATTCCTCCGGTAATTCTTTCCAAGGACTATGATTTTAGCATAAGCAATGAACCTCTCTCGTCTCCATCTTCATCTGAGTCTGCTAAGATTTCAGGATTTCCAACGTCAGGGGACACTTCTCAACCAGTTCCGCAAATTTTAACTCCCCAAACATCACAGGAATTTAAAGATCAACAGCCTCAATTTAGCGGAAAGGCGCTTCCCGGGAATGATGTTGAAATCACAATACAATCAAATCAGGAAATAACTACTACTGTTCAGGCAGACAACTCCGGTAATTGGAAGTACCGCCCGGACACAAAGCTTGCCCCAGGTCAACACACACTCACTATTAAAACCCTAGATGCATCAGGTATCATCAAAACACTTTCCCAATCATTTACAGTATTTGCTGAAGGCAGTCAGTTTGTTGAACCTTCTATTTCGCCATCGCTACTTCCATCGCCTACCGCAAGTCCAACTGCTGTTCCCACAATAGCCCCAACAAGTTCCCCCTCGGCAATTCCAACGCCAATTGTGATCATAACAACTCCAATTGTTTCGACTCCGTCTGCGACTACTATACCCCACATCACAACTCCACCAATTCCAAAAAGCGGAAGCTCAGTCTTGACTTTTGGTATTATTGGAACTATTCTATCAATCGGGGTTGGGGGATTACTCTTCCTATTGCTCTAAACTGGCTTCTAGCGTTTAGCGCTTAGCGTTTAGTTTTCTAGCCGCTAGGCCCTATACCCTAGACCCTAAAATATGAAAGTAGCAATTATTGGCGCCGGCTTTACCGGTCTTACAGCAGCGTACCAGCTTACTAAAAAAGGCCATGGTGTTACAGTATTTGAAAAAGACTCAAACCCCGGTGGACTGGCAATAGGTTATAAAGAGAGATCATGGAACTGGAGCCTTGAGAAGCATTACCACCACTGGTTCACGAATGATAAATTTATACTTAATTTGGCTGAGGAGATTGGACACAAAGTCCTTATAAAACGGCCAAAAACATCAGTATATACTGAGGGCGAGATTTTTCAGTTTGATTCCCCCAAGGATGTTTTGCTCTTTCCAAAGTTATCCATTTTGGAGCGCTTGAGAATGGCAGCTGTTATAGGCGCTATGCGCTACAACCTTTTTTGGAAACCTCTTGAGAAAATAAATGCAAGCACTTTCCTTCCCAAAATGATGGGTAAAAATCCATACAAAATGATCTGGGAGCCACTTTTTGCCAATAAGTTTGGCGAGTACGCAACCGATGTTTCCCTTGCATGGTTTTGGGCCAGGATTACCAAACGCACTCCATCTCTTGCGTATCCTGAGGGAGGATTTCTGGATTTTGCCAATCACCTCGTATCAGTAATTCAAAAAAACGGAGGCAAAATATTTTTCAATACAGAAGTAACTGAAGTAAATGATAGCGACACAACATACGTTTCGTATCTATTACAAAACGGAAAAACTAAAACTGAAAATTTTGACGTTATCATATTTACCCTTCCCTCATTCCTTTTTATAAAAATTACCAAAAATCTTCCGGATTCATATAAAGATAAACTGGTAAGACTAAAAGGGCTTGGCGCAACAAATCTTGTTTTGAGACTCAAAAAACCTTTCTTTAAAGACAACACTTACTGGCTAAGCGTTTGCGACAAAACCTCACCAGTCATGGCAGTTGTGGAGCATACCAACATGATGGACAAAAAAAATTACAACAACGAGCACCTTCTGTATCTCGGCAATTATTTGCCTGCCGATAGCCCGGAATTTCTGATGGGTAAAGAGCAAAAGCTACAATTATTTGATCCGTTCCTTAAAAAATTAAATCCGGATTACAAGAAAAGTTTGATTGGATATGAGCTCTTTAAGGCACCCTTTGCCCAACCAATTATCCCGACAAATTATTCAAAAATGGTACCGGCAATGAAAACACCTCTTAAAAATGTTTTTCTTGCGAATATAGAGCAAGTTTATCCGTGGGATAGGGGTACCAATTATGCGGTTGAGCTGGGAGAAAAAGTAGCAGAATTAGTTGAGGATGAGTAATGTTTGGTATTTAAATACGCTGTGGCCGGAAAAAAATTAACGCAGTTGCTGCCCCAATATGGGGAACGTGTATACCGCCGTGCCTCTCAGAAGCCAAAAATGGTCCGTCTGGATCAAGACGGCCGACCGCTGTCCTGTAGCTGCTCGAGGGATCATCCAGAACCGCAGTAAAACTATCTGCAGGAAAGAGTCCCCGCCCATCGTTTCTATCAGCGCATTCCATATCTGCTGCTGCCCAAAATGTGGCAGGAAGAAGTACTTTTTTAATTCCTTCTAAATGTGGCTCAACCTCCTCCTTAGAGTCATCTTCAGTCCTGTTCAGTTGGGTTGTAAGAGATTGCCCAAAACTTCGTTGCAGAAATAGATCGGTCCGATGAACAGCGATTATTGTTTCAACCGGTGGACAATAATCTCTTAAATCTGATTCTCCCATTCTAGTAAAGTACGCTAGGTCATCACTCGGAAAATGACCTGGTTTTTTAGCAATACGCTCGCCGAGGGTTAGCCTGTCGACAAAAAAAAGGTCAAAATGGGGTTCAAGGATTTTCCTCTCATCACGGGTAGGCATTCGGGCCCGCTTTAGCAGTCTATATATATTGTCGCGAACCTCAAGGGCTGATTCTTTTTCTTTTTCTGAATCTTCATGATCTTGGCCTTCATCCTTAGTCAAATTACTTATTGCGAGTCCTACCCTGTGCCTCCACTCTGGTGTTGAACCTTTCATTTTACGCACATCTTGGAGGGTTCTCCGTACTCTCACTGCTGCTTTTTCCATCGCTGTTGGAACTGGTAACTCCCTATGCTCAACGGTCATTAAGCAAATCATACACTACTATAAGTCATTTGTCAACGGAGGTCAAAGCAATTACAATTAATATTGTGTCTAGTTTGCTGAAAACTCATAAAGCTGCCTTTGGTGTCGCTTTTCTTATATTAATCGGCGCGTTTCTCCGTTGCTATAATTTAAATTGGGGGGCTCCATTTTATTTCCATCCGGATGAGCGCAATATCGCATCAAGCATTACTCAGCTTGTATTCCCGACTCAGATGAACCCTCATTTTTTTGCATACGGCTCTTTGCCAATCTACATCATTTATTTTAGCGGTATGGTTACGAATTTTTTTTCTTCGTGTCACTTATCAATTACAAATTGCAAATTGTATAATGTCGAATTTGGGCACGCAATAATTATCAGCCGTTTTTATTCTGCTTTATTCTCCACCTTACTTATTCCTTTTATTTTTCTACTTGGAAAAAAAATGCACGGTCCCAAAACAGGCCTTACAGCAGCTTTCCTTGCAACCTTTAGCGCAGGATTTATTCAGTTTGCCCACTTCGGAACCTTTGAAATGTGGCTTACATTTTTCAGTGTTCTCCTTTTTTGGTTTTGCCTTGAAGAATTAAATAAAAAAAATATCCATCACCTTTTTATTCTGCCAGCTATTTTTGCAATACTTTTGGCAATCAAAGTATCGTCCATTGCGCTACTGCCTCTTCCGCTTCTTATGATACTAATAAAAAAGCAAAACTCCTCCAAAAAACTTAAAGAGATAATTTTATTTATTGTTACTTTATCGATAGTTTACGCAGTGACCAATCCTTTCGTCTTTTTGACAACACAAGAATTTCTCTCAAGTATAAGATATGAAGGCGGCGTTGTATTGGGCACGCTGGACGTTTTCTACACACAATCTTTTTATAACACTATGCCAATAGTTTTCCAATTTCTCAATATTTTCCCATTTCTATTAAATCCTCTTTTTACTATTATATTCATCCCTGCCTTTTTTTATCTAATCTATAAAGGGATTAAAACAAAAAACCTATTGTTTTTATTTCTTATTTCTTACTTCTTACTTCTTTTCCTCCCCCAAGCTTTTCTTTTTGCGAAATGGACACGATACATGGTGCCGACATTGCCATTTATCTACCTTATAGTTGCAATAGCATCTATTGATTTTCTCAATATGTTATCTAAATCCAAACGAGTATTTAGTATAAAGTATTTCGTATTAAGTATTTTCATATTGTTCACTATTGCATTCGGGATTTCTTATTTCATAACCGCATTTGTAAAACCTGATACCCGAATCGAAGCAGGCAAATTTACTCAAGCCAAAATCCAGCAAACCAGAAGAGTTTTGACTGAGCCTTATGACTTAGGAATAATCCCTTTCAATTCCCATCTCCAATATATTAACTCATTCAATTTCTACAATTTGGATCCAGAAAATAATGCTTTAAATGAAGAACTAAAAACAAAAATTTTCCAATCTGACTATATTATATTACCAAGCCAAAGGCTTTTAAAATCCCGTTTATTAAATCCAAATAAATTCCGAAAAGGTCATGGAATTTACTCTTTATTAACAAAAGAGGCGCTTGGCTACCAAAAAATTTATGAAACACCTTGTGATATTTTCTGCAAAATCACTTACCTAAATAGTCCGGTTTTTTCATTTGAGGAGACAGCAAGTGTATTTGAAAGACCCACTGTTTTTATATTTAAAAAAGTTGCCAAATGAAACTTATATTTTCAAAAGAAAAATTGATTTTATTCTTAATCCTAATTCTTGCCGCTTTTTTCCGCTTCTATAACGTCAATTGGGATGGCGGACACCAACTGCATCCTGACGAGAGGGCTATTGTCATGACAGTTGATAAGCTTCAAATTCCAAAAAACTTTTCTGATTTTTTGAGACCGGAAAGCTCGTGGAATCCGAAATTTTTTGCTTATGGTAGTTTTCCGATGTATCTACTTTTTGCTACAGGAAACATTGCCGGTATTTTCAATCCGCTGCTTGCGCACTACGGTTCAATTAACCTAATCGGGCGGATACTCTCAGCTTTTGCGGATATTGTTACGGTTTTTTTGATTTTCAAAATTTCACGCAAACTTTTTAATTCCTCAATTGGTTACCTAGCAGCATTTTTTTATACTGTAAGCGTTCTACCCATTCAGCTTTCGCATTTTTTTGCTGTCGATACCTTATTAACCTGCTTTATAACTGCAACTCTTTATTTGCTGATCTTGTTTTATGAAAAACCCACATCTTATAAATCTCTCCTAATTGGTCTTTTTTTCGGCCTTGCGCTTGCCACCAAAATTAGCGCGCTGGTTTTATTGGTTTCAATAGGTACTGCGCTTATTGCCGATTTTATTCTGATTTTTATAAAAAATCCCCATAAGCCAACGCATTGGTTGCCGAATTTGCCTGCTTTTTTAAAACACCTACTGCAATACGCGTTTCTTATTTTCTCAACTACTTTTATTGCTTTTATTTTTTTTGAGCCTTATGCCGTAATTGATTTTAAAAATTTTTGGGTCCAAACGCTCCAGCAATCGGCATTGACCAAGGATCCTTTTTACTTTCCATACACCCTTCAATATGTCGGTAAAATCCCCTATGCCTATGAATTCAAAAATGTTTTTCTTTGGGGACTTGGGCCAGTATTGGGAATACTAACGTTACTGGGAATGTTTTATTTTATTTATCTAAATTTTAAAAAAGGCCGGAGCCCACAGTTTACAAAGGCATTAATTATCTTAATATTTGTGGTTTCTTATGTTGCTGTTGTTGGCCGCTTTGCCGTTGGATTTATGCGCTATATGTTACCCGTATATCCTTTTTTTGCCCTCTTTGCATCTTTGCCCTCCTACCACTTTTATCAAATTCTAAATAACCGCATAAAAAATATTTACACGCTTTTGGTTATTAGTTATTTGTTATTCGTTATTGTTTTAATCTGGCCTCTTAGCTTTATGCATATATATAGCAAAAATAATACCAGAGTTGATGCCACTCTCTGGATAAATCAATTCATTCCGAAAGGCAAAACTGTGGCAATTGAACATTGGGACGATGGATTACCTCTGACTGATCAATCAAACTATAACATCCTTACATTGACTCTGTATGACCCTGATACGCAGCAAAAGTGGGAAACGATCAATCAACAGCTTAGGCATTCTGACTACATAATTATAGCCTCAAATAGACTCTATACTCCTCTTCTGAGATTAACAGATTGTCAAGCACTACCACCTGATAGATGCTATCCTAAAACTTCTGCTTATTATAAAGATCTATTTGCTGAAAAACTTGGATTTCAAAAAGTTGCTGAATTCACAAACTATCCAACTGTTCCTATGCTAAATCTTCCTATAGATGATCAGGTTGCAGACGAATCTTTTACTGTCTACGATCATCCAAAAGTAATGATCTTTCAAAAAACTGCCTCTCGTAGTAGAATATAGGCAATGATTAAAAAGGTCCTCATTACCGGCGGAACCGGATTTTTGGGTGTCCATCTGGCAAGATATTTATTAAAAAAAGGCTATAAGGTTACGCTTTTTGACTTAAGCGAGCTGGATGCGAAAGATCTAATTGGAAAAGTAAATGTAATATTAGGCGACATAAGAAATAGTAAAGCAGTCGACAAAGCGCTTACAGGACAAGATTATGTTGTTCATGCTGCTGCTGCCCTACCAATACAACTGGATAAAAAAATAATCTTCGGTGTAAATATTGACGGCACAAAAAATATCCTAAGAGCAGCTCTTAAAAATAAGGCTAAGCGCTTGGTCTTTATTTCATCAACCGCAGTTTATGGTGTCCCAAAACATCTTCCCGAAACAGAAACAGCACCGCTTGATCCAATAGGTAATTATGGGGTCTCAAAAATTGAGGGAGAAAAACTATGTTTGGAGTATCAGAAAAAGGGATTACAAGTAAATATTATCCGCCCCAAAACTTTTTTGGGAACGGAAAGGCTCGGGGTATTTGAATTATGGTTTGAGGCTATATACAGCAATAAAAGAGTATTTATTTTGGGCGATGGACATAATAAATACCAACTTCTTGCAGTGACAGATGTCATAGCTGCAATAGAAAAAGCTTTAATTTCAAAGGCAAATGGAGAAATATTCAATATCGGAGCAGAAAAATTTGGGACCTGGAGATCGGATCTTGGCTTTGTCGTAAAACATGCAAAATCAAAATCAAAAATCACCTCGCTCCCAACTCTGCCTTCTCAACTTATTTTACAATTGCTTGAGACACTTAGACTTTCGCCAATTGCCGCTTGGCATTACAAAACCATGCCTGTTGACTCGTATGTTTCAATTGATAAAGCAAAAAAGCTTCTAAAATGGGCTCCTAAAAAATCAAATCAGGATTTGTTCCTTGAAAGTTACATATGGTATAAACAAAACAGAGGGAAAGTTTTGGGCCGGACCGGCAACACGCATAGAGTCGGCTGGAATTTTAAGATACTCAATTTAATTTCAAGGTTTTAGGCTTCAGCAATATGAATATTGGTTTTGATTTAGATAAAATTTTTATTGATTATCCGCCTTTTGTGTCACCCCGTGTAATGGACAAACTTTATAAAAAGAAGGACAACGGCGTACTGCTTTATAGAATCCCGTCTTACCCTGAGCAGCTATTAAGACGCGCATCTCACATGCCATTTCTTAGGCCTGCAATTAAACAAAATTTGGAGTTTCTAAGAAGAATTTCTAAAAAAGATAATAAGCTCTATCTTATATCTAGCCGTTTTAAGTTCCTCGAGAAACGTACTGCCAAGCTCATAAAGCGGTACGAATTAGATCAAATATTTGATGAGATGTTTTTTAACTATGCCAACTTTCAGCCCCATATCTTCAAGCAGGAAATTATCAACAACTTGAATCTTGATATCTATGTGGATGATGACCTTTCTTTAATAAGGCACGCAGCAAAAACTAATGTTAAAACTAAATTCTTCTGGCTAAATACTTTCGGGGAAAAACATATTTTGCCCCAAAACATATTCGAAATCTCAACACTCGAAGAAATATTTAAATTACAAAATCAGAAATCCGAATATCGAAATCCGAAATAATTTTCGTAATTACAATTTCATAACTGTTGAATGATTTGAGGATTTGAGATTGTTTCGAATTCCTGCCTGCCGGAAGGCAAGGTCGAGCTTTGTGCTTCGAATTTGAGTATAACTTATGATTCCATCTGATATTCACGCAGTTTTGCAGTGGTGGTTGATCATCCTTCTTTTGGGAAGTGGTTTTTTGCCTCTCACCTTTCTGCTGTTTGATAAATTTTTTGACCGGGGATATATTTTTTCAAAAATCTTTGGAATTGCTTTTACCTCTTATGCAATTTTTTTACTTGGAGTTTTACATATAGCACCGTTTAATCAACTCTTCTCTATCATTATATTTCTCGTTATTTCAGCTTGGTTTTTTGCGCTGAGTCCAATAAGATTGGAGTTGATTTCGATTTTAAAATCAAATTTAAAAATATTTATTTTTGAAGAACTACTTTTTCTAGCGGCTCTGTTTTTCTGGGCATATATTCATACGTTTAATCCCGACATTCATGGCCTTGAAAAATTCATGGACTTTGGTTTTATAAACTCATTACTTAGGTCCAATTATTTCCCGCCTAAAGACATGTGGTTTACCCCATACCCTATCAACTATTATTATTTTGGGCACTTATCAACGGCTGTATTAACCAAGTTATCAGGTGTTCCTGCAAGAATTACTTTCAATCTAATGCTCTCAACTATATTTGCGTTTTGTCTGAGCGAGACTTTTTCTTTGGGGGCAAATCTTTATGTTTTTATGCAAAATAATAAAAAGGTGTCACTTATCAAATCTTTTGTCACAGGCCTTTTGACAGCCTCTCTTGTTACTTTTTCAGGAAATCTTCATATCCTTTATACATTCTTCAAGCCTTACACCGGAGAAAATCCGGTTCCCTTATGGCAGTTGCCTTTTATGCCCTTTAGTTTTCCCAACTCTTATTGGTACCCAAATGCAACCCGCTTTATCCATAACACGATTCATGAATTCCCCATTTACTCCTGGGTAGTTGCGGACCTGCACGGACATGTTTTGGATATTCCTTTCGTTCTGCTAACAGTCGCCGTGCTGCTTTCAATATTTATATCCAAATCTGAAACAAGCCCAGCTACTCTAAATGCAAACAACAAACATTCTTTGAATTTAAAATATTTTAATTTTGATATTGTTTCAAGTTTAAATATTAAAATTCCATATTTACTACTAATTGGTTTCCTTCTCGCAATCATGTATATGACCAATGCGTGGGACGGAGGAATTTATCTGCTGCTTGCCTCCCTTGTGCTTTTTTCACTCTATTACAAGAGACTATCTACGTTCTTTTTTTCTCTTTTTGTAGTTTTTATAAGCTTGATTGCATTTTCCATGCCATATAGTTATTTTTTTAAGCCCTTTGCCTCAGGGATAGGCGTACTTTGTGCGCCTAACTTTCTAACTAAAATAGGTAAACTGGGTCCATTTCTTTTTGAGAAGGAACATTGTCAGCATTCATTCTGGTGGCAATTACTTATTCTTTACAGCTTTTTCTATTTTTTTGTTATTTCTTTCGGAATTTTTGCATATCGCGCAAAAAAATTCTTAAAAACAGATATATTTATATTTCTTCTTATCATTCTGTCTACATTTCTTATAATCTTGCCTGAATTCATTTACCTCAAAGATATTTATCCCGCACACTATAGAGCCAATACGATGTTCAAGCTGGTTTTTCAATCGTTCATCATGCTCTCTATTTCAACGGGATATATTATTACAAGAATAGTGTCCAATATTAGATTGAAATCTTTACGTGCTGGTAAAAAAGTACTATTTATTAGTTATCTATTATTAGTTAGCGGTTTAATCTCCCTTGTTCTGACTTATCCATTCCTCGCAATTAGATCCTATTATGGTGATCTGAAAACACAAAAAAATCTTGATGGGACTGTCTATCTTCAAACACTTTATCCTTATGATTACGAAGCAATTTCGTATATAAACAAAAATATAAAAAGCCAGCCCGTCATTCTTGAAGCGCAAGGTGACTCATATACAGATTTTGGGAGGATTTCAGCAAATACAGGACTCCCAACTGTCCTCGGCTGGACTGTGCATGAATGGCTCTGGCGGGGAACATATGATATTCCTGCACCAAGAATTGATGAGATCAAAATAATGTATGAAACTCAGGATTTAAATATTGCTAAAAACCTGCTCAAGAAATACAAGATCACATATATATTCATAGGGTCAATGGAATTTCAAAAATACCCTACGCTTTCTGAACCCAAATTTCAAAAGCTTGGAAAACTAATTTACCAAAATCAGAACACTAAAATCTACAAAATCTCCTATTGACTTGCTTTTTTGTCTTTCCATTTGTTAATCTGGATATATGTTTCAACCTTGGGGAAATTGTGTTCAAGATGGAGTTGCAACGCTCCGGTGCCTTCCTGTCATTTTTCATAACGTAGTAAACGGTGCTTTAATATTTGTAGGAGTTGTTGCTCTATTTCTTATAATTTATTCCGGTATCAGGCTGATCCTATCAGGCGGTGATCCCAAACAAGTCGAAGCAGCCCGGAAAATTATGAACTACGCAATACTGGGCGCCATACTTGTCCTATCTTCTTTTGCAATTTTGTACTTTATCGCCTATGTTACCAACTCTAAAGACTGCATTAGCAATATTGAATCTATCAGCACGGGGGGATGCAAATAATTATCCATAAGTTTTCACAAGCGAGCCTTACCATGTATTCCGTTTGACCTACTTTGTAGGAGTTGCATTGCTATTTTTCACGTTATACACTTTTTGTACTAGCAATGGACCAACACCCAATACCACAAAACGTAACAGGGTTTCAATTTAAACTTATAGGGGCGATGACTGTCAAACAATTTGGCTATGTTGCAGTAGGAGTAATTGCGGCATTCGTTACTTACTATATACCTATACATGGATTCTTTGCGATAATTTTTAAAATCTTTATGATTCCTCTCCTAGGAGCAAGCGGACCCGTGCTGGCATTTGTTCCTGTTGACGGCAGACCAATCGATGTAATGACAGGCAATTTTGTAAAAGCTCTTTTATCTCCAAATCAATATGTGTATCACAAGGGTGTTAAAAAGTTTAGCTTTTCAACCGTATCCCTCTCCAAGCCAAAGCCCACATCGGCTGAACACAAAGCGCCCAGTACCCCAAAGCAAAAAATGATTAATGAAAGAGGACATGAATTACAAAAACTTTTAATAAGAAGTTCCGGGACAAAAATAAAAAACGCTCAGGATGAACATGAAGCTGCATTTCTTAACTCTATTTTGTCAACCCAACCGGCAGCTGCGCCTCTCCCTGCCTCAACTCATTCTCCTCTGCCCACAGTCTCTGTGGAATTACCAACTCCCGAGCCTAAAGTTGCGGAAACTAAGCCACTAATTATTTCACCGCCTACAAATAAACCGACTCCAGAGATTCTTTCCGAAAAGGAGGAAGCTCTAAAAAAACAATTGGATTTTACCAAGCGGGAAGAGACATCTCCGCATTCTACAACGGATCTTTCCGCAATTCATCAAAAAGCGGGTATTTTAGAAAAACAGGTTCAGGAAATTCATACGCAGAAACAGGCGCTCGAGGAAGAAATTCTGCAATTAAAAAAACAGCTTTCAACTCAGCAAACAACGACTACTTCCCCAGCTGCAAAAAACGCTATCGTAAGCACGCCTACTCCCTTCCCCCCCCTTAAGCAACAACCCCCACATGTACGAAGCGTCCCAAAAGAACAAAACAAGCGCCTTGGAATTTTTGTATCTGATACTCCAAATGTAGTCTCGGGCATGGTTAAGGATGCGCGGGGAAATGTGCTACCCAACATTCTTGTTGAAATAAAAGACAAGGCGAGCAATCCAGTTAGGGCATTCAAAACAAACGCTCTTGGCAACTTTGCATCGGCAACGCCACTTGCAGCAGGAACTTATACGATTACGCTTGAAGATTTGAAAAAGCAGCATACATTTGATTCAATTCAGATTACAGCAAATGACCAAATTATGCTTCCTATTGAAATCATATCTTATGACAAACGTGAAGCCCTGCGAAAGGATTTGTTTAGCTAAGCTATGAGCGCTGCCCAAAAAATTCATGCGTCAACCCAAAAGTTTACTGAGATAGTAGACTTTGTTGAAAACGTGGTTGTTATGGAGGGAGGCAGCGCATGTCTTGTAATTGAAATTACAGCAAGTAATTTTGCTCTTTTGTCCAAAAGGGAACAGGACAGCAGAATTTTTTCATACGCATCTCTTCTTAATTCCCTATCCTTCCCTATTCAAATATTAATACGCAATAAAAGAATTGACATTACCTCATACATAAAGGACCTTGAGGATGTTATTAAAAGCAGCAAAAATCCACGGCTTCAGACATATATCGGTTATTACCGTGATTTTGTTCAGGAGATGGTAACTGTCAACGTTGTTTTAAACAAGTCTTTTTACATAATTATTCCTTTTTCTTCGCTTGAGATGGGGATCTCAGGCGCAAAACAAGCGACGCAAAAAAATCAAAAAACAAATGCACAGACGAAGAATCTACCTGAAGGAGCAGCAAAAAGCCTGCAGTCAAAGGCCCAAACAGTACTTACACAATTGCAAAAATTTGCAGTGTCTGCGAAAATTCTCGAGCGCGAAGATTTAATTAAACTCTTTTATGACATTTACAATAATGGGGCAAATATCGAAGTCGAGCAGATTGAGCCGGCTGGCGGAGCATCAATTGTAACCGGAGGAGCAAAAACATGAAATTGCCTTTTTTTAAAAAATCATCAACCCTCCCCGCAGGTACACCTTCTGCTGCTAGCGGCATGAAGCAAACCGCAGCCCCTACCAAAACCGCCGGGGCAAGCAAATCTATTGAGTCTGTAGAAAAAGGCCTAACTTCCATAATTGATATTATTGCTCCTTCGTCAGTTGAGGTTGATTTTCGCTACATCCGCGTTGGAGACTCTCTATACACAACGCTTTTTATCGCAGGGTATCCCCGCTATGTTTCCCCTGGTTGGCTTCAGCCAATTATTGATTACGATCACACATTGGACATTTCTATGTTCTGTTACCCAACGTCGTCATCAGACGTTCTCACAGATTTGAAGCGGAAAATTGGGGAAATGCAGGCAACGCTTTCATCTGATGCGGAGTCGGGAAAAGTAACGGATCCCACTGTTGAAGCGGCGCTTGAGGATGCTCTGGGACTTCAGGAGGAACTTGCGAAAGGAATTGAGAGATTTTTCCAGTTTGGATTTTACATTACTGTCTCTGCTCTCGACCTGCCCGAACTTCAGCAAACTGTAAAAGAACTTCAAACCACCCTTGGCTCTCTTCTTCTTGCTGCAAAAACAGCAACTCTTCAAATGGAAGAAGGATTCAAGTCAACCTTGCCCTTGGGACTTGATAGACTCTATATTACCCGCAATATGGACACATCATCCCTTGCGTCAACCTTTCCTTTTACCTCGGCTATTCTGACGCAGAATAAAGGGGTAATGTATGGTGTTAACCAGCAAAATGGATCCCTGATTATTTTTGACCGTTTTTCTTTGGAAAACGCCAATGAGGTAGTCTTGGGTAAATCAGGTGCCGGAAAATCTTATTGCATTAAACTTGAGATTGCGCGGCAATTTATGCTTGGGGCTGAGGTAATTGTAATTGATCCCGAGGGTGAATACGAGACATTAACGCCTGCATTAGGTGGGGAAGTTGTTGATTTCTCATCAAGTTCTGAGATAAAAATTAATCCTTTTGACCTTTCTGATGTTTACGAGGAAGGCGAGAATGAATTGGGACTCAAAATCTTGTCTTTGCATGGATTATTAAAACTGATTACTGGCGATTTAGACGCAGAACATGACGCAATTTTGGACAGGGCGCTTATTGAGTGCTACCGCCAAAAAGGAATTACGACAGATCCACTGACACAAAGAAAGCAACCTCCACTTATGGAAGACTTATACAAAACTCTTTTGGGAATGGAGACCCAACCGGCAAAAGATCTCGCATATAGATTAGAAAAATTCATCAAAGGATCAGCTGCCGGTATATTTAACCAGCAGTCAAATTTTGAGATCAATAACCCGCTTACTGTTTTTTCAATCCGCAATCTGGAAGAGGAACTCCGCCCTGTTGCTATGCATATTATTCTTGATTTTGTCTGGACAAAGATAAAAAAGAATTTAAAAAAGCGTATTCTAATTCTGGACGAAGGCTGGTATATGATGAAGTATCAGGATTCTGCCTCATTTGCATACTCTATCGCCAAGCGGGCCCGAAAATACTACCTCGGCATGACAACCGCAACGCAGGATGTTGAGGATTTTCTTAAAAATGAATATGGAAAGGCTGTTTTGACCAATTCTTCAATCCAAATCCTTTTAAAACAAGGCACTGCTGAGGTTGACATGATTGCCAATACTTTTTACCTTTCCGAAGGTGAGAAAGCGTTACTTTTATCATCAGATGTAGGGGAGGGATTATTTTTTGCAGGACAGAACCATGTAGCTATGAAAGTTTTTGCTGCTCCTTTTGAACATGAATTAATCACATCAAACCCAATTGAGCTTTTAAAGCGCCAAGAGGACAAAGAAGCTGCTATTACCCAGTCCAGACTTGAAGATGGCGGACCCGTTCAGGCTACTATCCCTCACGCAGAACCACCCATTCCTCCTACGCCAGCGCCTTCCGCTCCCATTAATCCTGCTATAGCTTCAATTGACACGCCCCCGGTGGTTACAAATGGACCCACAGCATTACCTTCTCAATCACCATATAGCGCTTCGAATCCACATGCATCACCAGTTTCTCCCGTTGCTTCATCACCGCCTGATACACATCCCTCGCCTGAAATTATTCCACCCGTTATGTCAACTTCTACACAATCACCCACCGCCCCCATTGTGACAACGCCAGTTTTACCAAAGGTTTAAATTTTGTTACTATTAAAATATGGATGACACAGATACATTGGAACCCGAAGCAGGAGAGGAGGCCTCAGATTCAACCCCTGAAGAAAGTCAGGAGCCTGACCAAAGTAGCAACAGTAGCCAAGAAACTCAAACAAATCAAAGCCCACAATCCAGTGGATCTGGCCAAAAAGACCAAACGAGGCAAAAACCCGGCGGCATGAGTAGATTGGGAAAGCAGTTTACAAAAGGAGCCGGCGGTCCCGGCGGAGGAGGGGGCCCTGGAAAGGACATAGCCAAAAAGGGGCTAGGTAAACTTGGGATTGGCAAGAAAGATAGCGGGGAATCCCGTGGGCAAGAGTTAAAAAACCGCGGGAAAGAAGCCGGGAAGAAGATGGGGAAAAAAGCGGGAAAAAAAGTTGGAAATTTTGCTGCCCAGCTTGGAAAGAAAGGGGTTGCTGCAGCTGTAGAAAATCCTTATGTTGCAGGAGCACTAGCCATTATACTACTTATTGTTGTCCTAATATTTATTATTATCCAAGGTAACGCTGCAGCAGGAGATGAGGCAAATCCATTAACTATTACCAAATCAGGTCCCGCTGAGGCAAAAGTAAATGATAAGCTTACTTACCAAATTGCTGTTGCGTATGCAGGAACCGTACAGGACATAACTGTCACTGACCATGTCCCTGACGGAGCTGAATTTGATCCCTCAACTCCTCCCCCCGCCCACTATGATCCTGCAACGAGGACTGTTACATGGAGCATAAAAGAAATAAGTCCTCCTAACGCTGGAGGTGGTAACCCTTCAGCGAACCAAGTAAACATCATAGGCGACTCTCTAACCGATCAATCAAGGGCTGATATACAAGATCAGCTCCCCGGAGCTGTTATTGACGCGAAGACTAGCCGTCCATGGAGCGCTGGTGTAAGCATAGTTTCCGACCTTAAAAATAGCAATAAGCTGACTCCCGTCGTTGTATTTGCTCTTGGCACAAATAACTCTTCTTTGTCCACTGGGGATATAGATAATCTTTTAAATGCTTCCCAGGGCAGTCAGATCATTCTTGTTACTACTTATAACCTCGTTCACACCGATTGGGCGAACAATGTAAATAGCACTTTAAAGGCTGCAGCAAGCGCTCATGCCGACAGGATAAAGATTGCTGATTGGGCTGCAGTAGCCAACCCCGGACTTATTGATAATTCTGATGGGCTTGGAGTGCATCCAACGATTCCATCCGGTAATCAGGCATTTGCAAAGGTTATTGCAAGCGCAGTATCAGGCGGCGCAAGCGGAGGAATAAGCCATCCAAACACTACCCTCACTCTTAACTTAAAAGCGACCACAGATAATACTTATGTAATCAACCAAGCAGTGGCAACAGCTATAGGCGGCGTGCCAGACAGCAGCGGTGGGGGTGGAGGCGGCGGGGGTGGGCCTGTTGACGGAAATTATGTTCCCCCGAACCAAAACGATTGTGGCGGAAAGTACAAATTTAACAATCCTGTTGGAAACTTCGGTGATCCGAATTGCAACTTTGACAAAAATGCCCTTCATGAAATGCTGACGCAGCAAGATCCCGCAAATGCTGATTTTTGGTTTTTAAAAGTCATTCCTTGCGAGAGCAGTTATGATCCCAACTCATATTCTTCGCATCAGTCAATCGGCACACCTGATCTAGCGGGAGCGTGGGGATTATATCAAATGGGAAGCAGTAAGCCTCCAGGCAGTCCGCCGCCCTCGCCTGGCAATAACGGACCTAATGATCGGGGGGATGTTAATTGGCCTGTTCAGACAAGCAACGCTGTTACATACAGTAAGAAAATCAGTAGCATAGGAGCATATTGGGCCTGTGGAAGATGACAATTTGTGTTAATCAAATATAGTGTATAAATAAATCATATATGAAAATCAAAAAAGAACATCTGATCTTGATTATATTCTCAGCAGTGATGCTTCTTATAGTTTTTGCTATTGCGTACTTGGCATTGACAACTCCCACGAAACCGAATAATAAACCTATTGGTACTATTTCTCCTTCCCCTGTTTACACTGGCCACATTGCTATTTCTCCTACTCCTGTAAATCCAGGAGTACCACCTGTCTCTTACAGTTCTGATGCAACTGATAGGCTAATAGAAAAAGTCCAAAACCATCCGCAGCTTTCGGATTCTGATATTGCTGCAAAGCAAAAAATACTCTCTTTTTTGCCACAGGGCAAAACATCCGGATATGTATATCAGTCCTCAACTGTTCAAATTGAATACCTCAAATCCCCGGACGCTTTCCTGGCCGAAATCCTGACCATTGATATCGCGCAATCTAAAAAAGACGCAGTCAACTGGTTTAAGGTACAAGGAATGAGTCAAAAGGGTATTTGCGACCTCCCTGTTTCTTTTTATCTCAATTCTAGAGTCGCAAATCAATTAAGAAATTTAAATATTAAATTTAGTCCGTTGGCTGAAGGGTGTTAAAGGTTTATCATAAATATATGAATAACATATTACAAAAACTTAAAAATCCTTATATTTTACTGGGGTTGGGCATAGGAATATTTTTGGTTTTCTTCTTCTTCGCTCTCATTTCGACCCAGCCTGTGCAACCAAAAAACGGCCAAATCCCAATAAATCAAACCGCACCCGGATCTTCTAAAACAACAAATGAGATTTTACCCAAAGAAGACTATTATGGCGATTATGGCCCTTCCGGCTTACAGGGGGGGCAAAAAGTAGAAGATCTCGCAGGCGGAACTAAAAAGTATACGTCTTCCTCTTCAAATCCTGCACGGACAAATTTAATTATTGCAAAAGATAATAGAACTATTTATCAGAGATCCATTCCTCTGAAAGGTGCTGATATTCCACTGCAAAATTTTATTGGGCTTTTTGGTCAAGCGGACAAAATAATTGACGGGCCTGATTTTTATGGTATTGGTGTTACAAGTGAGTATATTTATGCCCGGATAGGAATCGCCATAGTTGTGGATAATCAGAGCAAGCAGGTTGTTGAACAACACTTTTTCAAACCTACAACTGTGGATGAGTACATTAAAAACTATGGCAATGATAGTTTTCACTGAATAAATATGTTTTTTACTTTTATTTTCTCGCTTTTCCTGGCATTATCTGCGCTTTTTACCGCTCCTTCTCTTGGGTATTTTAACGCAAATGCTATTGACTTAGTTTTCCCTTTAAAAGCTGACAAATCTGTAGTACTTGCAGGCTCATCTGCTAATGGGGAGAATGCCGTCTGGTGTCATGAAAGCCAATCTAATTGTCATCATGATTATAATGCTGCTGATATTTTCGCCGTAACCGGTACAACTGTTGTTGCTGCTGTGTCTGGTAAAATAACACAGGCTCATCAAACAAGCTCTGTTGGTTACACTGTGCATATTTTAGGTGATGATGGGACAATTTATTATCATGCACACATGGGGGGAATAAAAGTATCTATCGGACAAAATGTAAAGCCCGGCGATGAGATAGGAGCGGTGGGAACATCTGCGGACGCGTCGGGGACACAGCCCCACCTTCATTTCGATATGATCCCAAATAGCTCAGAATTCAATGGACTAAGACCTAACTGCAGCGATGCTGCTTGCCAGCAATACCCCTTCATCAATCCCCAACCCCAATTAATAGCTGCTTTTAATGGGGGCACCCTGGGTGGACCTGGTGGTGGTGGAGCTCTCAAGAGCAATTGTGTTATCACAAAAATCGGCAACCCTCCAAATCCACCCGTGGTCCCCCCAGAATGCCCGGCAGCAAGTGGCGGAGGTGGGGTCGGTGGCGATGGAACGCCAGGTCAACCAGGACCGAAGCCCCCTGACTATCCCCCTGACTTACGTCAAGCAATTATTAATAAATTTGGTATTACAATGAATGGATTCGATGATGAACACCTTCGTTGGGCGTGGGAAAAATTTTGGGATATATCGGGTAGTAAATTTACCAGCTACGTGCAAGGCGCCATAGTTGATGCTCAACCCGGCCAAGGCACATCAAGACAAGTAGGTTGTCCGCCTAGCCCCACAGTTCAAATAAGTCAGTATTCAACTGACTATGTGTTTAAATTTTTGATTACCCATGAGCTTGGGCATGCAATCCAAATTTGCCATCCTCGTGACCAGGTAAAATATAACGAGCATGAAAATGCACGGGCAACTGAAGGAGGAGTGAGCAGATATGGGGAGACTTTACTAAATGAGGATTATGCGGATACAATGGCATATGCTGTAAACCCTACAGAAACAATGTCTTCCAATGGTGGGCCTAATATTGCTGTACATCCTTTTTTTCCCGCTCCTGCACCCAAGCCTTTACATTATAATAATGTAGTGTTACCTGTGTTATTTAATAAATAAAATGTTTTTATTAGAATTAATTAAAAAACATAAAATAATTGCTGGAATTTCTTTACTGATGTTTATTATTGTGGGCATGATAATTTTTAATATTTTTAATATAAAACGTTCTGATTCTCCTGCTAATCCGGATTTAGGCATCTCAAAATTCTTACCTAGCAGCAACCAGAATAATACTTTTTCTTCATTACAAAAAACTGTTCCTGGAAAAACAACTGTTCAAGATGTGGAAAGAACTGTTCCAAGAATTCTGAAGAAGGATGTACTTCCTGGAGGGGGGGTGCAATACTCTTTTCAGTCTGAATTGATTTCAAGGCCTAATCAAATACAAACAAAAAATGGTGTTGCGGTATTTGAAAAGGAACTAATCCCAGAAAATCCGTCCGCAAGAGGTTATGTGTTAATTTCTACATATATTAATTCTTTAGGTAAACCGGAAAAAATAATTAAAGGTTCTAATTTTTATGGATGGTCTATAAATACTTATGTTTATCCCAATAAAGGCTTCGCATTCATAGGAAATCCCAATACAGATGAGGTGTTAGAAATACATATTTTTAAACCTCTTTCTGTGGAGGATTATGTAAAAATGTATGGTGAAGATATAAATCAAAATCTTCAGCTTCATAATGATGATCCAATCTCCAATATTTACGATGTAGGAAGTATTATTAAAACTGAAAACTTTCGTGGAGTTCAAAAAAGAGAAGTGTTAAAAGATGGTCGTGTGAAATATGTAGTTGAATCTATTAATCCTGCTCGGCCTGATATATTTATTACAGATAAATCTGGTATTGTGGTATATAAAAGAACTATAGCTCCAAATAGTTCTGTTTCTTTGACTGAATTTGTAAAACTTTATGGTCAAGCTAAATGGATTTTTAAAGGTTCTGTATTTTATGGAGTTAATTCTGTTATGTATATTTACGCAGATCGAGGATTTGCTTTTGTTGCCAGTTCCCAAAGTAACGTTATTCAAGAAAATATATCATTTATACCGATGAGAATTGAGGATTATGTAAATAAATATGGGGATGATATACCCACTCAGCCCTGAACTCTAACTGGCATTATCAGATGAAGATAGGAAGTATCGTCTTTTATCTTAAAAACTCCAGGATTTAGCGGGCCTGTCATTTCAAATTGTATTTCTTTCTCGCTCAGCCCACCCAATACATCATGAAGATAGTGAGCGTTGAATGCTATTTCATTCTCTTCTCCTTTTAGATCTGCTTCGACTGTCACAGTGTTTTCACCTATTGATGGGGATTGGGAAGAGACTATAATTTGATTTTTTTGGAGTGTGAGTTTAATTATATTTGCAGTGTCCCTCGCAAAAATAGAGCATATTTTAACAGCTTTTTGCATCTCTTCCCGGTCAAAAAATATTTGTGTTGAATAGTCGGTTGGGATTATTTTTTCATAACTTGGAAAAGCTCCTTCTATGAGACGGCCTACAAGAAGTGTTTCTCCCTGATTAAGAATAACCTGACTACTTTCTTTAGACGCATAAATGTCTATTTCTGTGCTTTCTTCTTTTATAGATAATAGTTCTCTAAAGACCCGCGCCGGGATTATAAGTGAATTTATTGTTTTAGACATTCCACCTTTCGATTTATGATGTTTTAGGGAAAGTCTATAACCATCTGTTGCTACAAGAAGAAAACCTTCTTCTTCATTCTTTATTAGAATTCCCGAAAGAGCGGGTCTTGTTGTGTCGTTACTTGCTGCAAAGATGATTGATGCAAAATCTTTCTTCATACTTTCTTCGTTTAATGTTGCTATTTTCTCCCCTTTTTCTTTATATAATTTAGGAAATTCGTCTCCTTTTATTGTTTGAAACACACTTTTTGTTCTCTTGCTTAAGACATGGAGTGTTTCACCTTCTGTTTGTAGTTTTATATTTTCTTCTGATATAGAATTTATTAGTTCTACAAATGTTTTTGCGGGTATTGTTACTACACCTTTTTCTTCTATTTCAGCTTGTATAAAAACTTCTATTCCTATTTCTAAATCAGTACTGCTTATTTTTAATTTATTATCTTGTGTTTCCAGCAAAACATTAAGGAGTATCGGTATTTGGCTTTTTGATGATATTGCGTGGTTGATAAATGATAATTTGTTTTGTAGATTGGTAGTTAATATACTTACCTTCATATATATGTTTTAGTTGTTGTAGTAGTGTATCTGGAAAAGTGGAAAAAAGCAATAATAAGATAAATTACAGGCATTATAAAATGTGGATAACTAGTTGAAAAAAAAGAGTATATGTTGTTAATAATATTTAAAATTTTAATTATCATAAACTTATCCCCTGAATAATTTGGTAATTCCCATGATGTCCCCCATCACAGAATCTTTGTTTTCCACACTTTTTTCTATTTTTTCCACACCATGCATAATTGTCGTATGATCCCTACCTCCCAAAAGCCCACCTATATCTTTAAGAGTCAATTTCAAATCATTTTTTAAAATATACATTGTCACATGGCGCGCCTTAACAAGCGCAGCGTCCCTTTTGGGGCCTTTTAATTGTGTAGTTTTTATTCTGTAATACTCACAAACAAAATTAATCACATCGTCCGGATGAACATGGGTACTCCTCTCGCCACTCATAACTTTAAATGTGCTTTGGGCCAAATCCAGATCTATCTCCTTATTGGTAGTTGTTGCCTGGGTGATGACGCGTAGAAGCAAGCCCTCAAGCGATCTGGTGTCCAGGGCGTTGTCAGCAAGGAGCTTGGCGACATCAATTGGGATTTCATATCCAAATTTTTTTCCTTTAATCAAAGCTATTGCTGTTTTGAGCTCAAAATCCGGAATTTCAACGTCCACTGCGAGTCCCCCGGCAAATCTTGAAGATAACCTTTTTTCAAGCTTTTTAATTTCCCGAGGAGGCCTATCAGAGGAGAGAACAATTTGTGATCCTGAATCTATCAAGATATTGAAAGTATGAAAAAGTTCTTCCTGAACCTTCTCTTTCCCCTCTATAAACTGAATATCATCAATCAGAAGAAGTTGAGCAGAGCGGAATCGCCTTTTCATCTTAGCTGTATCATTGTGTCTGATGGCCTCAACAACCTCATTTGTAAATTCCTCACTAGTAATATAAATTATCTTCAGATTAGGTTTTTTAATATACGCCTCATTTGCAATTGCATGCATAAGATGGGTCTTGCCTACCCCGACAGGACCATAGATAAAAAGAGGGTTGTACGATTTACCAAGATCTTTTGCAACGGTTGTCGATGAGACAAAAGCCAACTGGTTACTGCCGGATACCGCGAAATTACCAAATGTATAATCCGCCCTGACTCTTGGCAAATGCCCCGCAAATGGGAGATTGGTTGTTATCTGATCGGCGCTTTCTGTAAACAACGGAGAGCCATGTTCAAGCATTTTCTTTTGACTCTTTTTGGTTGTTTGGGGAACAAATATAAGCGACAAGCTCTTTTTTTTTGTGTTTTTTGAAAGAGCATCTTTTATATCTCCTATAAAGCGTTGCTGAAGCATATTAATAATAATTGGAGATGGAGCAGCGATGGTCGCGACACTTCCCTCCAAAGAAAGTAATTCCGTCGGATTAAGAAGCGTTGCAAAGTTTCCTTTTGAGATCTTAGGTTTTATGTCCTCTAGCACCTTGTTCCAGAGTAGGGTTAAATCTTTTTCCATATGAGCCGGGGCGAGGGTTATTAGTGTAATTATGTGGATAACTCTTTGTCAAGTGGCAATTGTTAATTTTAGGCTAGCGTGCTATAATCATAAGCAATGGAAAGAATGACGAAGCTCAAAAAGGTGAAGAGAAAAAGAAAGCATGGATTCCTGGTCCTTATGAAAAGTCACGGCGGACAAAAAGTGCTGAAACGAAGACGTGCGGCAGGAAGAGCTCGATTAGCTGTTTAATCCCCATTTCCATGTTAAAGAAGCAATATCGATTACCCGCATCGCAGAAACTCCAACAAGCCAAGTTTTTTAAAACCCCAACTTTTACCCTTAAAATCTCAGGGAATAATCTGGAGCAAAACCGCTTCGGTTTTATTGTAAAAAAAACTGTTGATAAACGCGCTGTTGTCAGAAATAGGGTTAAGAGAGTTTTCCGATCCTGCATTGAGGAGATGCTGGAAAATATAAAAAAAGGGCAGGACATGCTTTTTGTCCTGGAAAAAGGTATAATAGACAGAAAGAGAGACTTAGTTTTTAAAGACATACAGACTCTACTTTTGGAAAAAGGACTTCTGAAATGAAATTTATCCTGTTAGCAATTGTTAAAATATATCAATTATTCATATCCCCTATTTTGCTGCAATTGTTTGGTGCCCACTGCCGGTATGAAAAAACATGCTCTGAATATGCGAGGGAAGCAATTGAAAAAAACGGGGCAGTAAAAGGCGGATACATTGCGTTTAGAAGATTACTATCGTGTCATCCATTTAGTCATAGATATGAATATTCTTAATATCCTAATCGAACAGCCAATCATTAATATTTTAGTCGCCTTTTATCATGGCTTAATTTACCTGCATATTCCATATGCCCTGGGTTTTGCAATCGTTGCTTTGACAGTCTTCATAAGACTTCTTATGTATCCGCTTACTGCATCTCAAATGAAAATGCAGAAAAAGATGCAGGACATTGCGCCTCACCTTTCAAAAATAAAAGAAAAACACAAAGGCGATATGAAGAGTCAGCAGGCAGCAACCATGGAGCTTTACAAAGAGCATAATCTCAACCCAATGGCGGGATGTCTGCCAAGCGTTGTGCAAATTGTAATCTTGCTTTTTGGATTATATCCCGCATTGAGAAAAGTTATAGAGGTTAACCCCAAGCAAATTGTCATGGTGATAAATAAGCTCGTTTATTTACCTTCTCTCAAATTGACCCAAGCATGGGACACACATTTTTTTGGGATAGAGCTTGCCAAAAATCCTGCCCATCTTATAAAAACTGTGGGTCCGCTTATCCTTTTAATTCCAATAATAACCGGCCTACTCCAATTTATCCAATCAAAAATGATGGTACCGGCAACTTCCCCTGTAAACACAAATCTGCCTGCAGTTAAAGATGAAAAAAAGGAGGATTTTGCCGCGTCGTTTCAAAAGCAATCAACGTATCTCCTGCCTGTAATGATCGGGTTTTTTGCATGGCAATTTTCAATCGGGCTTTCCTTGTACTGGAATACTTTCTCTCTTTTTGGTATCATACAGCAATACAGAATGAGCGGTTGGGGTGGGCTCAGTAAATACTTTGACAACCCGAAAAATAAATAATTTTAAAAACTATGGAAGAAAAAGTAAAATTGACAGCCAAAGAACAAAAGGAAGTTGAAAAGATTGTTGAAAAGCTATTTTCCCTTCTTGAAATAGAGGGAACGTTTGAGGTAACCGTAGGAGACGGAGTTTTGGATATCCTGATGGACACAAAAGATTCAGGAATGGTTATCGGATATCATGGGGAGATACTCGAGTCTCTGCAGTTGATAACGTCTCTTCTTGTTGCCAAAAAACTGGATAGGTTTATCCGGATTTCAATTGAAGTTGACGGATATAAAAAAACAAGGACAGAATATCTTCAAAAGCTTGCGCAAGACGCAAGAGCGCGCGCAATAACTGACAATCAAGAGCAGGTAATTACAGATTTGAAGTCATGGGAGAGACGAATTGTACATCTAATACTTCAGGATGACGATGAGGTCTCCTCGGAATCTGCAGGAACCGGACGGGAAAGAGTTCTTATTATTAAGCCGAAGTCCTAATAGAATTTTCAATTTGAAGTTTTCAATTTTTCAGTGAATTTTAAACATTTAGTTTTCATTTCAAATTTTAAATTAAAAATTAAAAATTACACAGCCTCAATTACTAATTCCAAATTAAGGTTTATGGAACATCTCCTTTTTTACCTTTTAATCCTCTTTTTACCGACACAACTGGGTCTTCATTTTTGGCCAAACTTTTCATCCGTCTTGGGAATACGGGTTGATTACCTCTCCCCCACTGTTTACGTTACTGATGTCCTAGTAGGTTTATTGATTATTAGTTGGGTATTTAGAAAGTTAAGTAGCAGATATTCAAGGAACTCAAAACTCAAAACTCCAAAGTCAAAATTACAATTCAAAATTCAAAATTATTGGCCGATTTTAATGTGGTTATTAGTTATCGGTTATTTGTTATTAGTTGTTCTTTTATCCCGCAGGATAGAAGGCGGGCTGTATAGTCTACTCAAATTCATAGAAATGTCCTTTGTAGCTTATTACACAGCCAAATTTATAGACTTCACGAAAGCATTCCAAAAAATAATTATTCTTTTGTCTTTTGGTGTAATCAGTGAATCAGCTATCGCTATTTTTCAATTTATTTTTCAGGGATCAATCGGCGGCCAACTTTATTATTTGGGAGAGCGGAGTTTTACTTCTTCAACCCCAGGAATCGCAAACGCCTCGCTAAATGGAGAGCTTGTTCTTCGTCCCTACGGCACATTCCCCCATCCAAATGTGCTTGCAGGCTATTTAGTGGTTACAATGATATTGATCTTGTTTTCACTGAGCTTTCGAAAAGCTAATAAAGAATTAAGAATTAAGAATAGAGAATTAAGGCTTATGAAAAGTATGTCTCCCGCCGTAATTCGTAATTCGTTATTCATAATTCAAGTAACTGCTCTTGTTCTTGGCACAATAGCGCTGTTTTTAACAATGAGCAGAGTGGCGACACTGATATGGATATTAATTGCTACTTACTTCTTTTTTAAATTGTCATTCCGAGCACTTCGACTTCGCTCAGCATTAACTCCGCCGAGAAATCTCGTTAATTCTAAACTTGTCAAAAATAGATCCCTCCATGCATTTCATTTAGTCGGGATGACAATAGTTTTATTATTGGCAATTTTTTTCTTTACCCCGCTTGGCTACAGGTTTACAAATATTAGAAGCGGTGACGAAGCAATTGTTCAGAGACAAATGTTAATAGATAGCTCAATAAAAATGATAAAAACTAGTCCCCTACTTGGGGTAGGCTTAGGAAATTTTATTCCTACCCTTGCAAAAATTCAAAAACCACTATCTCTTGGATTATATCTTCAACCTGTACACAATATATTTTTACTTGTAGCAGCAGAGACTGGATTAATAGGACTAGGATTTTTCACGTGGTTCTTGTGGAAGACGTATAAAAGAATTAAGAAGCATGCTTCGCTCCCGCTCAGCACAAGCGAATTAAGAATAAAGGAAAGTTTAGTATTAGGGCTAAGTACTATTCTAGTCCTTGGTCTATTTGATCACTACTGGCTTACTCTTCAGCAGGGACAACTTTTTATTGCCTTTATTATTGGTCTTTGCTGGACAAATTCCAAACAGAAAGCTTCCACCCCCGTGAGTAGAAAAATTTAGAAAGATTATCTTGTCAGGACAATCCATTCTAGTATTTTTTATTAATATCCCAACCTGTTACTCAATATTTTTTGCATCTAGCAACATGAAAACAAGTTTATAAAACATTAAACTTATCACTTATAACTTCCCTTTGTTTGTTGTATTATTAAGGAAGTGAAACAGGACCGCCCACACCTTATTGCAAGCGAGGAAAACAACAGTCTGCCGATATTAATTATTGACAAAAAAGGCATTATCGGCACTGCCTTGGCAAACAAGCTAAAAGATCAATTCCTGGTTGTACTGGTGAGCGGTAAGCAGCTGGAATTTCATAACAATATAGTCCATATCCCCTACCGCAAGAAAATTCCTGTAATTCCGGACAACTCTTATTCACACATTTTTGTTTTTTATCACGGCGAGGAAGAGATTTTGGAAATACTTTTACCTCTTATTAAGAAAGCAAATGAAACAGCCGCCCGGTTATTTTTCTTTGCAAGTTTGATAAATAGCAGCGAGCAGCTTTTTAGGCGTTTGTCCAATCATGCTTATCACAGGACAAAAGTTGTTTTATACGGGGAGGTATTTGATGAAAAGATCCAGAACCCAAATATGGTAAATCTTTTCATCCATCAGGCACGAACATATGGGCGGGTTGTGATACCAAATGAAGGAATAGGGAAATTATATCCGATCTATCTTGAAGATTTATTAATCGTTATTGTCGCTGCTTCGTTCTCGATGGAGGCAAAAGGAGGAAATCTTTTTGTTTTCCCACGCCACCCGTTTACAGAAATTACAGTTGCCCGGGTTTTTCAAAAAATAAATCCTGATCTTAAAATAGATTTTAGTAAAAGAAGGATCCGAAATTATAACTACTACATTCCGGCAGTTGGTGATTACGCTTTTACCAATTACAACTTGGAGGAAGGGCTTAAGAAAATAAATATATCTTCATCAAATACGGCATCGTTTGCGCCGGAAAAAAGCATCTCTCTTCCAAGACAGAAAATCAATTATAATAAGAAGTTTTTTTTACTGTTGCTTGTTGCGCTTTTACTACTGCCCATTCTGTTTGTTTTATTGACAGCGGGAGCGGGGGCATCTTTTGTTTCCCAATCAATTAAACAGGCAGAAAAAGGCAATTTTCAGTCAGCAAGCAGGCTTGGTACATATGGAAGTGTTGCTTTTAATGCTGCCTCGGCGATTGGGGGAGCCTATTTGCCGGGTGAGATCATCGCAAAGGAAGCAAAAGATAAGTTTGTCGGCAATCTTAGAACAGGAAAAGAAGTTGCAGATATAGAATCAGATTTATTCAAGTCCGCAAGCACCTTTTCAGACATATACAAAAATAAAGGTGCAAATATATCCAAAGAAGATTTTGTCAGGGCTCTGGCAAATATAAAAAATAATCTCCTTAAGATAGATCAAATGAAAGCGCAAGATCAACTGCCCAAAGATTTTCAAGATAAGCTTAATAAAGAAAGTTATATGTTAACAACTCTTGAAAACACGATAGATTCGTTACCTCAAATTCTGGGGTTTGTTGGGAAAAAGCAATACCTGGTACTTTTTCAAAATAATATGGAGCTAAGGCCGGGTGGGGGATTTATCGGATCATACGCAATTTTAGCGGTTGAAAAAGGAAGGATTGAAAAATTTGAAATACATGATGTTTATGACGCGGACGGCAAATTGAAGACCCATATTGAGCCACCCTATGGCCTGAGACGTTACGGAGGGGTATCACATTGGTTTTTGCGGGATAGCAACTTTGACGTTGATTTCACGACAAATGCTGCGGCAGCAGCTGATATCCTAAAGCGTGAAACAAATGAGCGGGTAGACGGCGTAATCGCGCTTGACACCAATTTCATAAAAAACATTTTGGAATCCGTTGGCCCTGTTGAGGTAGTAGATTATAAAGAGCAAGTGAGCGCTGCCAATTTTTATTTGCTGACTCAAAAGCATGCAGAGGACAATTTCTTTGCCGGGTCAACTCAAAAAAAAGATTTCCTAAGATCGCTTATGAGCAGCATGCTCTCCTCGTTTAGCGCAAATAAAGATATATCATACATAGATCTTTCAAAGCAGGTTGAAAAATCTCTCAAGGAAAAACACATCCTTTTTGCTTTTGCAAGCCCTGCATTACAAAAGGTTTTTACAGTTAATAGCTTGTCGGGTGCGCTTTATGACGCCCGAGCTAAAAAGGAGAATTCAATTCAGGACTTTTTGGGGACATCGGATGCAAATATAGGGGCTAATAAAGATAATTATTATCTCAAACGTTCCATATCTCAAAACACAACGATAACAGAAAGTGGGGGAGTCACCGAGGAGGTGGCAATTAATTATATAAACACAAGTACAAAAGGAAGTGTTTTCGGGGGGGATTACAAAAATTATCTCCGCTTTATTTTGCCCAAAGGATCGGAGCTTAAGTCAATTAAGATTGACGGTCAGGATAAAGCTTTCATAGTAGCAGTGACAAATCCTTCTCAGTTCGGCGCGTCCGGTTATGTTCCCCCACAAGAACTGGAAGTTGAAACTACAGAGGCAGGCGGCAAAGAAGTTATAGCGTTTCTGTTGATGGTCCCACAGCTTACAAGTAGGCAAGTGACAATTTCTTACACAATTCCGGAGAGTGTTAATCTCAATAATCCATCCTTTTCTTATGACTTAAGGGTCACCAAGCAGCCGGGAACCGACACGGATCCTTATGCGTTTAGCCTTTCATATCCATCAAGGTTCAAGCCAATCGGGCTCGGCAAGGACATTGTGGATCTGGGTGGAAAAGTAACACATGAGACAAATCTGAGCGAGGATAGGAATATAAGAATAAACTTCTCCCAGAAATAATTAATGGATGAATAGAATTTTGAATACTTCGTAGAATCCGTATAGGGCCAATATGATAAAGGCGATGCTTCCCAGAATAGAAACAGCAGGGTTTTTGACAACTTTGGTAGTTGTCTTGGGGGATAGGAAGAGAAATATATTAAGTACCATATGTCCCAGTATCACGCCGATTGAAAAGCCCAACACATTGACGACATTAAATAAGGGGACATAACCCGCGAAATCATCAAGACCCAGGATAAAGGGAATTGTAAAAGAAAGCCCGACCAAGCTCCAAAACGATAAACCTTTTTTAGGTTTCATCGAAAGATTTGGAATAATGTATTTCAAGAATCGGTTGAAAAAGTTGTTAACCGGGGAGAGGATTGTTGTGATTTGGGAAGAAAGTAAAGAAAGTCTTCCCCTTGCTCCCTTTTCCTCACCTCTTATGTGTTCAAGGCTTTCCTCAGCAAGCTTGAGGAGAACGATCGCAGCAACAAGGATCATGACGGCAAGGAGGGGCTTAATTTCTTTGAAAAAATCCCAGACCGCAAGAATGAGAATTGTCCCAAGAGCGTTTCCTGCAGCTGTACCGATTTCAATTGCAATCCGGTTTTTGAGGCCTTTGTACCCTGCCATCAGATTACCGATAAATATTGCAAAATCCACAGATGTCTTGAGATAAATCGTAAGACCGATCAGCACATCGCTGATTTGTATTTTTCTGTGAATGTTGTCGGGAATCAATTTGTTAAGAAATATCACCTCAAGATATACAAGAAGTATCAGTATCCCGGCTGTGATGACTGTTAAGACAAGTGGAATAAGCTGATTTTTTCCTTGGTTTTTTGTAACATTTAAATTTTTCATAGGTAAATTCTAGAACAAAAACATATTTTAACACATAAGAGGGAACTAAGAGGATTTTATTTTTAAAAACTTAAGTATCTTCTTGCGGTTTTCTTTGGTTTTAAGCGCCTCATATGCTGCCGGCATTAGAGACAATATAATTACCAAAATAACAATTGGCTCAAAAAATTTATCAGGAATCAATTTTCCGACAAAAAAACCAAGAAGCGTTATCCCAATTGCCCATAACACGCTTCCTACAAAGTTGTAGATCATGAATGTTGAAAAATCCATTTCAGCAACTCCTGCAACAATTGGCGCAAAAGTTCTGACGATCGGGACAAAACGCGCAAGAATTATTGCTTTACCGCCGTGGCGATCATAAAAAGCACGCGCATGATGCAGATGCCTTTTCTTGAAAAGCCTGGAGTCCTCCCTGGTAAATAGATTTTTGCCTACATGTTTGCCAAACAAATATCCAAGCATATTTCCCAGGACCGCAGCAGTTGCAAGAATAATTAGAAGAACAAATATATTCATATCTCCTCTTGCTGCGAAGATTCCGGCTGCAAGGAGAAGGCTGTCTCCCGGGAGAAAAAAACCTAGGAAAAGGCCGGTCTCAGCAAATATTATTGCAAATAATCCAGGGTATCCAAATGTCGAGATGAGAAAGTGCACGTTGAGGTAGGTCTTGAGTGTTTCCAGCATAAGGATTCAATTATAGATTATAAAGCAAAGATAAGTCCAGAAGTTTGCGAAGAAATAAAACACAAAGAGTTGTATTTATTTTGAATTTGCTTTTTCCAAAGCCTCGAGGCCGGGGACTGTGCCGTTTTCAATGTAAAAAAGCATAGCACCTCCGCCTGTTGAGATCCAGGTAATTTTACTCAGATAATCCTTTTTGGCAATTGCCGCAAGAGTATCGCCTCCTCCGACAACGGATTCAGCTTCATCATTTTGGGCGATTGCGTAGTATAGAAAATCTGTTCCTCTTTTGAAAATGGGATTTTCCATGTACCCAACCGGCCCATTCCAGATAATTGTTCTCGCGCTATTTATTATTGCCCCAAAGTCGGCTTGAGTCTCAGGACCGATATCCAGTATCTCATCCTGCGTCGCAACGGAATCAATTTTTTTGACTTCACTTGTCTTGCCATCTCTGTCACTCGCAACAACAGCATCTTTAGGGAGCACGAAGCGGGTTTTTTCTTTTCTTGCAAGAGATAGAATATGCTTAGCAACTTTTATGTCCTCTTCCTCAAACAAGCTATTCCCCAGATCATAGCCTTCAGCGGCCAAAAATGTATTTGCAAGCCCGCCTCCTAAGAGTAGAAAATCCGCAACCGATGTGAGTTTACTTATAAACTTTATTTTGGTTCTTATTTTTTTGCCTCCTATGATTGCGACAAAGGGCTTTTTGTGATTCTTCATTATCTGGTCCAGAATGGTTGTTTCTCTTTTCAGCAAAAGCCCGCCGTAGGAGGGGAGAAGTTTGGGAAGCCCGACGATAGATGCGTGTTCCCTGTGCGAGACACCAAACGCGTCATTTACATAGACTTCACCCAATGATGCTAATTGGCGGGCAAACTCCGGATCATTTTTCTTCTCGCCGGGATAATATCTTATATTTTCAAGCATTAAAATTTGCGCATCTGTGTTTTCTGTCACCAATTGCGGATGTTTCAGTGCGTCTTCAACAAATGTAATTTTGTGATCAGGCAAATATGAGGCGAGACGGTTTTTGACACGGATCAGCGAGTCCTCAGGGTCATGGTCTTTGGGATTATTTAAGTGAGCGATTATGATAATTTTATTTTTGTGTTTTAGAAGAAGTTGAATTGTCGGAATAGATTGGCGGATTCTAAGATCATCCGCAATTGTGAGATTTGCATTCAGGGAAACATTGAAGTCAACGCGGAGAAGAACGGTTTTATTTTTTATCTCGACTTCATCAACAAATTTCATCGGGCAAATTTAGTATAACATATTAAAACATGGTGTTGGCAAGAGGCCATGTTATACTCAATTTAAAATTGCCAAGAAAGTAAACTACTACATGAAAAAACAAAACAATTTACTTGCCCAGCTTACAAAAGAACTTCTTGGTTTTAAGGATCCGGAGAAGGCATTGTCAGTTTCTAATTACTTCAAAACAGGAAAAGGGCAGTATGGAGAGGGGGATGTGTTTTTGGGAATCAATGTGCCGGATCAGAGGAAAATTGCCGGGAAGTACAAAGAGTTGCCGCTTAGCGATATTAAAACGCTTCTTAGAAATAAAATCCATGAGTTCCGGCTTACTGCTCTCATACTATTAGTTGCCAAATACAAAAATACAGACGGGTTGGGAAGGAGAGAGATAGCAAAGCTGTATATTAAGAACGCCAAGCGAGTAAACAATTGGGACTTAGTTGATTTATCAGCAGGATACATTCTTGGGGATTATTTGCTGGACCGGGAAAAATCAATTCTTTATAAGCTCGCAATATCGGAAAACATATGGGAGAGAAGAATCGCAATTATCTCAACTCAGGGATTTATCAGAAATAGTAAATTTGACGATACCCTTAGGATCGCTGAAATGCTTTTGGCAGACAAACACGATTTGATCCACAAAGCAGTAGGCTGGATGCTCAGAGAAGTGGGTAATAGGGATTTGGAAACAGAGTTGAAATTCCTGGATAAGCATTATCAAAAAATGCCAAGAACTATGCTGCGTTATGCGATAGAGAAGTTGAAAAAAAGCAAGCGCGAGTTTTATATGAAGAAGTAGAGAGTTAGCCCTGTGGATTATTAATTTGACAATTACAGCCAAAAAGTATTATGGTTATAAAGTTATATTAATATATGGCAAGAAGCAAGTCGCAAACCACATCTAAAATTCATAAACACTCAAAATCTATTACCACCGGAATTTTATTTCTGTTGCTTTTGGTCATACCCACAGTAATTATTGGGCAAAATAGACAAGATATCAGGCAAAGAGCGGCAACTAGCGCCCCTATTCACCCAACTGGCACATATACAGATTGGAATTGGCCTGCAAATCCTAAGGGATACACAACCTTTGTATGGCAGGTTACTCCGCTTGTTGATCCCACGCCTGCTGGCTATTTCTGGGCGCATCAGTACGGTTTTAAAAATGGGGATGGGGGCTATACTGGTTTACAATCACAAGGATCAAGACGCAAGGATGGGAGCATTGGGAAGCTTGCAATTTTTTCCCTATGGGATACCACAGTTTCCCAAGGTCCGGCATGCGGTAATTTCAGTGGAGAAGGGATAGGTCAAAGCTGCAGCATCGCATATGATTGGATTGCGGGGCGTACATATTCCCTGAGGGTTGCCCGAATGTCGGCAGATTCAACCGGTACGTGGTGGGGGTCTTGGGTTAAGGATACAGTCACTCAGACAGAAACTTTTATTGGGCAGATCAAGCTGCCTCTGGCCTGGGGTAAATTAAATGAATGGTCTGTTGTATGGACTGAGAATTTTGCCCCTTCTATAACAGATTGTAGCCAGTTGATCCATTCCTCTGTCCGGTTTGGTACGCCTATTGCCGATGGTAATGTCCGTCCATCATCCCGCCTTAATCATCTATCTAATCCGCCTGGATGTCCCGGTTCATCAATTACAAACGTTCCGGCTGGTGTGCAACAGGACATGGGAGCTGGTTCGGGTGGGATTAAACAGCTTATCCCTAGTCCAAGTCCGACTAGATCTCTCCGCGCCAGATAGGCCTCTTTATTGAATACAGATCGCAAGCTGTGTTAGAATCAGGTTCATGGATAAAGCATACGATCATAAAAAAGCAGAGGAGAAACTCTACGAATTTTGGGAAGAAGAAGGATATTTTAAACCGGAGATAAATCCCGACGGAAAACCGTATTGCATTATTCTCCCTCCCCCCAATGCTAATGGTGATCTTCATTTTGGACACGCAATGTTTGTGATTGAGGATATTCTCGTCCGCTATCATAGAATGAAGGGCTATCAAGCGCTTTGGTTACCGGGAACAGACCACGCTGGCACAGAGACACAATTTGTGTTTGAGAAAAAGCTTCAGGAAGAAGGAAAATCACGCTTTGACTTTACAAGAGAAGAGCTTTATCAGAAAATCTGGGAATATGTAAAGGAAAATAGAGGAGGGATTGAACAGCAATTAAAAAGATTGGGTTTTTCTCTTGATTGGAGTAGGTCAAAATTTACACTCGATGAGGATATTGTCGAGCTTGTTAATAAGACATTTAGAAAAATGTATGACGAGAAGCTAGTCTATCGGGATTATCGTCTAGTTAATTATTGCACAAGAGACGGCACATCTTTCTCAGACCTCGAAACAGTAAGTGAGGAAGTTGAAGGAATCTTGTATCACATAAAATATCCAATTAAAGAGGGTGGCCATATTACTGTTGCGACTACACGTCCTGAAACAATGTTTGGTGACGTTGCCGTTATGGTAAATCCAAAAGACAAAAGATATAAAGAGCTAGTTGGAAAAACAGTGATTCTCCCCTTAGTAAACCGCGAGATTCCAATTATTGAAGATGAATATGTCGATAAGAATTTTGGAACAGGAGCAGTTAAGGTAACTCCCTCACATGATTTTAATGATTTTGAGGTGGGACGGAAACACCAACTGACCTTTCCACCAATAATAGGATGGAGTGGAAAATTTGAGAAAACAGGAATTGTTGATGGATTATATGTAAAACAAGCTCGAATGGAAGTAATTAGGAGGTTGCAAGAAGAAAATTTATTGGAAAAAGAGGAATCACACAAAATGGTGGTTAAAAAATGCTACAAGTGCAAAACCGTTCTTGAGCCACTTCCTCTTGAGCAATGGTATGTAAAAGTAAAACCGCTCACAGAAAAATCGCTAATTGCAATTGAAAAAGATATAAAAATTTATCCCAAGAATTTTGTCTCAACTCTTAAATTTTGGTACAAAAATTTAAGAGATTGGAACATTTCAAGACAAAATGTCTGGGGTATCAGAATTCCTGTTTGGTATGAGGTTGAGAATGAAGATCGATTTGCAGTTTCATTTCTCGATAAGAATAAGAAGCTCATCCAAGGTCCCCTTTCGCAATTGCTGAAAAAAGGCTATAAGTTTGAGGAAATTGAAAAAGGCCTCCAGAGAGTTATTGCTTTTATGGAAGCAAAAGTTGTTTTTAAAGACCAAAAAGAGACAGGTAAGCGCTATCTTCCCGAAACAGACACGTTCGATACATGGTTTTCATCTAGTCAATGGCCGTATGTTACTCTCAAGACAACCAAAAAAGGAGACTTTGAAAAATTTTACCCCACAAGCGTTATGGAGACTGGACGGGATATTCTTTTTTTCTGGGTTTCTAGAATGATAATGATGGGACTTTACGCGACAAAAAAAATTCCTTTTGAAGACGTTGTGTTGCACGGTTTGGTAAATGATCCGTACGGAAAGAAGATGAGTAAAAGTAAAGGAAATGTAGTTAATCCTTTGCAAGTTGCAGACGAATATGGAGCGGATTCTGTCAGAATGGCGCTTGTATATGGAACAGGGCTTGGCAATGATCAGGCGATGTCCTATTCAAAGCTTGATGCATCTAAGAAGTTTGCCAATAAGCTATGGAATATCGGTAGGTTTATTGAAATGAACAAGCAAACAGGCGCAAAACATGGTGGAATGAACTTTGAAGAGCTGGAAAAGTTAGCAAAAAATTCTAATGATAAAGAATTGGTCAACAAAATAGAAGATTTAACAAAAGAGGTCACAAAATATCTAGACAGCTATCAATTCAATCTCGCCGCAGAACGGCTTTATGAGTTTATCTGGCATGAATTTGCTGATAAATACATTGAGGATGTTAAGGTGCGAATTGATTCTGATTCATTCTTAATTCTTAATTCTTTATTCGTAATTCTATTAAAGCTTCTTCACCCATTTATGCCTTTTGTTACGGAGGAGATTTATCAAAAGATGCCAAATCATGGAAAATCCATTATGATAGAAGCATGGCCAGAAAGCGAACCACAAAAAAGCAAGTAAAGTCCTCAAAAGCAACAACCGTCAAGTCTGAAAATAGAGAAGCCAAGAAAATTTCTTTATTCCCGAAGATATACCGATTTATTACCGAATCATGGAAATTGATCGTTACCAGTTTTGTTTCAGGGCTACTACTTATAGCCATAGCGCTTCAAAGTGTGAGCCTGTATCAAAATCTGCAGGAAGAGAAAAAACTGTCCTCTGATCGACAGAAGACGGTAGCGGAGCTTGCTTTTTGGAAACAGACGGTGGGGAAGTACAAAAATTACCGCGATGCATATTTTAAGATCGCAACGCTTGAATATAGATTGGGCGATGTTGATGAGGCAAAAATATACCTTAAAAAAATTTTGGATCTGGATCCGAATTTTGGAAAAGCCCGAGAAATGGAGAAAATTTTAGGAACTTAAGAAGAGGAAATTATTCTTTTGCGGGTTCTTCTTTTTTACCTCCGCTTTCAGCTTGTTTTTCATCTCCGCCTTCTTTGGGTGCCTCACCCTCAGCCGTTGTTTCGCCTTCTGCTCCCTCTTCGCCCTCTGCAACTGCTTCAGGTTCCGGTTCAGGCTCCGGTGCGACAAGCTCTGCGATTTTAACAACTGTTTGGGACGGGTCGGTAAGGATCTCAACTCCCTCCGGAGCTTTAAGATCACCGACTGTGATTTGATCATCAATAGCCGCAAGGTGATCAACGTTGACTTCAATGTTCTCGGCCAAGTGATCCGGAAGCGCTTCAATCTCAACATCAGATAGTGGTTGAAGAAGAAGTCCGACTTTCTCAGTTACTGCCTTTGCTTCACCAACTATAATAACAGGTACCAAAGCCTTAACTTTTTCTTTCATGTTTACCTGGTAAAAATCAGCATGAAGCGGAGTGTGGGATTTGTAATTCATTTGGAGATTTTTAACAAGAACAGGATGTGTTTTGCCGTTAAGATCGAGTTCAATAAGTCCTGTGTCTCCAACTTCTTTGTGGACTTTTTCAAAATCAACTAACTGAACCTGAAGAGCGATAGATGATAGGCCCTTGCCGTATACATTGCCAGGGAGAATTCCCTCACGTCTAAGTGTTTTGATTTTCTTACCTAAAATTTTTCGCGGTTCAGCTTTGAGCACAGGCCTTTTCATATTTAGGTATTATACAAAAGATAGTATAATAAGTAAAGCTATGCGTATATTGGGAATTGATCCAGGGATTGGGCGGACAGGTTGGGGAGTGATAGAAGTTCAAAATTCAAATTTAAAAGTTCAAAGCTTTGGGTGTATTGAGACCGCTTCTACAAACGCAATAGGGGAGAGGCTTACCCAGTTATTTGATGAGATTGAAAGGCTTATTGTTGAATATAAGCCGGATGCGGTTGGGATTGAAGAATTGTTTTTTAATACAAACAGTAAAACTGCATTTGTAGTTGGGCAGGCAAGAGGGGTTATTATGCTCGCAGTTGCCAGGAAGAAAATCCCGCTTGCAATCTACACACCTCTTCAAGTGAAGATGGCAGTAACGGGATATGGAAGGGCCGAAAAGAAGCAAGTCGGTCAGATGATCAAAATTCTCCTGAAGCTTGAGACTATCCCCAAGCTCGATGACACAACCGATGCTCTGGCAATCGCTGTAACGCACGCTTTCAGTTACAAGCTTAAAGCGCAAAACTCAAAACTTAAATAACATTAGAGTTTGCTTTTTATGTTTTAAGCTCTATAATTTGAATACTTTTTATGATTGGTACACTCAAGGGAACTGTTGAATATAGGGATGACCCATATCTAATTGTGGATGTAAATGGTGTTGGATATAAAGTATTGGTTCCGGTCACTGTTCTAGCAAAACTAACCGGACTTGGAGAGGAGATAAAGCTTTTTACACACACCCATGTCCGCGAAGACGTTCTGGAGTTGTATGGATTTTCCGAGGCTTCAGATTTAAAATTGTTTGAGTACTTAATAAGTGTCTCCGGCGTTGGTTGTAGAACGGCTTCAGGAATATTTTCAGTAGGCAATCGGTCTCAGATTATCCAGGCGATAACCGGAAATGATGTTGGTTTTTTTACATCCGTACCGAGGCTGGGCAAGAAAAATGCGCAGAAGATCATAATTGATCTGAAAAGCAAGATCGGTGGGGGAGAAGATCTGGATTTGTCATCGGATGGAATGGAGAGTAATGAAATTATAGCTGCTCTAAAAACATTCGGTTTCAGTGTTTCAGAATCACAAGATGCGATACGGGCCTTGCAGGGAAAAGGCGAAACGGTTGAGCAGAAGATAAGACTAGCGCTAAAATACCTAGGAAAATGACAGATATTAAAGCAAAAAAAATACCTGAAGTTGAAAAGGTGACTCCCGAAGAAGAGGTTCTGTTCACATCACTACGTGCCAGTTCCTGGGAGGATTTTTACGGTCAGGAGAATATTAAAGCTTCGCTTCAAATTGCAATCGAGGCTGCAAGTAAAAGAAAAGAGGCGATTGAACACATTCTGCTTTACGGTCCTCCCGGACTTGGCAAGACAACTCTTTCCCACATAATAGCACGGAAAATGAAAGCCAATATCCGTGTAACATCAGGACCGGCGCTTGAGCGCTCAGGCGATCTTGCATCAATCCTCACCAATCTTGAAAAGGGTGACATACTTTTTATTGATGAGATCCACAGACTTAATACAACAGTTGAGGAGACACTTTATCCTGCGATGGAGGATTATGCACTGGATATAGTTCTCGGCAAGGGGCCAAGTGCCAGAACAGTAAGGCTTGATCTGCCGCAGTTTACGATAATCGGTGCGACCACACGTGCAGGTCTTCTCTCAGCGCCTCTTAGGGACAGATTTGGGGTAACGCACAGACTTAACTTTTATGATTCAGGGGAACTTGGAAAAATAATTACAGAAGCTGCCAAAAAGCTGAAAATCCTGATAGATAAAGAAAGTGTCAAGGAGCTTGCGGTGCGGGCACGCGGAACTCCCAGAATTGCCTTGAAGCTATTAAAAAGAGTAAGGGATTATGCGCAGGTTAAAGGGAAGGGGCATATTGATCTTGATGCGACAAAAAAAGCCCTTGAGATGCTTGAGGTTGATGAGAAAGGCCTTGATCCGCTGGATTTGAAATTTATCAAATCAATTATTGAGAAACACAGCGGCGGGCCTGTTGGAATTGAAACAATTGCATCAACCATATCTGAGGACTCAGGGACACTTGAGGATCTGGTTGAGCCCTATCTCTTGCAGCTTGGGTTTATTAAACGTTCACCCAGAGGAAGAATTGCGACAAAAGCAGCATATGAGCACATCGGCGCAGTCCATCCGGAAGACAAATCCGGCAAGCAACAGAAACTTATTTAAGACTCTTCTTTTTCTTTTGTCCAAACAGTGGGTTCTTACTGTCGCGTTGGAGCTGCATAAACCTCAATAATTCCCATATATTTACCGTTAGGAAAGTTGCTATTCCTATTATTGCTTCTGTGCTCATAGTTTTATTATCGATACTACAAGGAGAATAATAGGTAAAAAGGGGAGTATGTTGTCAACTTTTTAGTTAACTGCGTTTTCGGCTCGTGGACGGTATTGAAGCGCCTCGGCGATGTGCTGTGTTCCTATTATTTCCACATTTTCCAGATCTGCGATGGTGCGGGCGAGTTTGATCGTTCTGTAGTATGATCTTGCCGACAAATGCATTTTGGTAACTGCGAGGCGGAGGAGCTGAAGGCATTCCTCAGAAAGGGCGCAGTAGATTTTTATATTTTTATTATTCAGCTCAGCGTTTGATGCGATCTTACTTCCTTTGTAGCGTTTTAGCTGTAAATCACGAGCTTTTTGGACCCTTTTCCGGATTTTGGCAGAGTCCTCAACATCCTTATCTTCCTCAGTCAACTTGTGTACTTTGACAGCCGGTACATCAATATGGATATCTATTCTGTCCAGAAGGGGGCCTGAAACTTTTTTCTGATATCTAAGGATTTGTCCTGGAGCGCAGCTGCATTCATGGTGCTTATCCCCAAGATATCCACATGGACATGGGTTCTGGGCAGCGACAAGCATGCATTTTGCGGGAAAGGTTGTTTTGCCCTGCGCCCTAGAGATAGAAACAACATTGTCTTCAATTGGTTGTCTCAGGCTTTCGAGAATAAATCGGGGAAACTCCGGGAATTCATCAAGGAACAAAACTCCGCGGTGGGCGAGTGTTACCTCACCCGGTCTCGGATTGCTACCACCGCCAATAAGCCCGACTAGGGAAGTCGTGTGATGCGGGCTCCGGAACGGCCTTTTGTTCATAACCGGATTTTTTCCCAAAAGTCCTGAGATGCTGTAGATTTTGGTCACTTCAATCATCTCATCAAATGTCAGAGCCGGGAGAATTGATGGAAAAGTGCGGGCAAGAAGAGTTTTGCCTGCACCGGGTGGGCCTTTGAGTAGTATGTTATGCGCACCGGCTGCTGCTATTTCAAGAGCCCGCTTTGTCTGTGATTGGCCTTTGATCTCTTTCATATCATAATCAAAGACTTCAGCTGATGCTTTTGCAGTAAATTTTACAGTCTTTAGTTTTTTAATAGGTATTTCATTGGTGAGATGGGAGAAGAGCTCAAGAAGGGTAGCAACAGGATAAACATCAAGGCCTTCTATAATAGCTGCTTCTTTTGCATTATCAGTTGGCAGATAAATACTTTTGATCTTTCTTTCCTTGGCAAGAAGCGCTTGAGGAAGGGCGCCATTAATCGGTCGGACCCGCCCGTCAAGCGAGAGTTCTCCTGAGAAAATAGAATCTGTTATGTCAGGTGCGAGTTGGCCTGAGGCAATAAGTATGCCAAGAGCAATCGGCAGGTCATAAGATGCGCCTTCTTTGGGAAGATCGGCTGGCGCGAGATTGACAGTAATCCGCTTTGCGGGAAAGTCCGCGCCTGAATTTTTGATAGCGGATCTGACCCGCTCTTTGGCCTCATCCACAGCTTTGTCGGGAAGCCCGACAATAAAAAAATTTGGGAGTCCTTGGGCTGCAATATCAATCTCCACCTCAATAGGAACAGCATCCAATCCGACAACTGCTGAGGACATAACTTTCGCAAGCATAAAATTATGATAGCAGTTTTGCGGTCTTGTTAGTAGAAGCTTTTGTTTTATGATTTTGGATAAGGCTTAGGGGTGACATTGTCTCTTTGCATATTAATGGGAGTAAGTAGGTTTTGAAGTAGAGTAACAAATTTTGGTGTGGGTACTTTTCTAATGAACTCTCCTTCCAGTTGGACTATCCGATTTTTTAATCGAAATGCTTCTATGCTCAGGGGTCTATCTAGTCTTGGTCTTTTTTCAAGATCCAACACATTAAAGTCTATTTCGATGCGGTCTGCTGCGCTAATTCCAGTCTCCCCGTCGGGTAGATCATCTAGATTCTGGACAAGGTTAAGCATATAGACTTTATCTACCTGTCTTTGCATATAACCGCCTAAAGTATCTTCCATAGAAGAAACGGTGGTGTCAATAAATTCATTTTTTTCGTTTACTCTCAGGGTATATATTAAAATTCCAGCAGTATCTTGTGTGGGAAAATCCTCGGCAAGAACCGAAAATTCGACAGTTGGTTCCGTGGAAGAGGTATTAGTATAAACGGCTCCAATAATAGTACTAGGCTCGGTTGTTTTAAAAAATCCTATGCCTCGTCCGCTTTCTTCTGAAAATATTCCAGCTTCAGCGAGTTTTTTGCCTTCTGTAAAGTAACTGAATTCGGCTTCATTCTCTTTCGGCTGTGCATCGGTTCGCGCAGTTGGGTCTCTACCTTCGAGCGTCATAGAAGGGTATTATAGTACAAAGAGGTTTATCATTCAATCTTCCTTCGCTAAAGCTTCGGATGATTTCGGTTGGAGAGGGTTGTATGGCAACCTCAACAGAATTCGCAGGATTTGGCTTTTTTCTTGGCACTTTTATCAACACTTCCGCAGCATTTCTCGCAACAATATTTTTTACCGTCTTTTGTGAAATGCTCGCCCGGCTTTATCTTTTTCCCGCAGTGTTCACATGTGTGACCAGCCTCATCTGTTTGTGGACCCAATCCGAATATACCCATAAATATAGCTTAATAAACATCTTGTTAGTTGTCAACATTTATAAAAACAGCTATTCTAAATATACCTGCCTATGGAACAAGCAATTAACTCTTACTCTTTATACGTTTTGGTATTGGGGGCGATTTTTCTTATCCTCTTTGCTCTCCTATCTTTAAAAACAAAAAAGAATTCACCGGAAAGCAAAAAGACTCTTTTTGGAGCAATTGCTGTCTCTGTTCTTGTGCCAACAATTGTTTTGGTAATTACCACCGTTTATCTTAATATGAAGTCGATTAGTCACGGTCCCGTTCACTGGCATGCGGATTTTGAGATTTGGAATTGCGGGACAGAGGTAAATCTTAAAGACCCAGTTGGTTTTTCCAACAGAATCGGCACCAGAACACTCCATGAGCATGGAGATAATAGAATTCATCTGGAAGGACTGGTTATGAATCCAACAGATGCAAGTCTTGGTAATTTCTTTCACGTTGTCGGCGGAGAATTAACCTCAACTTCTCTTAGTATGCCAATTAATGATGGAACCTTCTCAGTTAAAAATGGCGAGACTTGTCCGAAAACTTCAAATCCACAACTTCAGGTATTCATCCACAAAACCGATAAGGACAATTATTACTCTCAAAAAAAGATTGAGAATCCAGCTGATTACATAATCTCACCCGAGTCCAATGTGCCGCCTGCGGAGTGCGTGATCATTGAGTTTGATAGTCCAAAAGAGAGAATAAACAGGCTTTGCCGAAGCTACAGAGTGGGGTTGAAAACAGGCAAATTGAAAGGAGAAAAAAATGGGAATTGATTTGCCATCACTATCGGTAGTTATAGTAACAGCAGCCATTGATTCATTAAATCCCTGCGCAATCGGAGTCCTGATCCTTATGGTATCGGTAATTTTGGGAGGGCGCGGTTCTGTCAAAAAACTTCTTCTTTTAGGATCTTTATACATCAGCGCAATTTACATTACATATTTTGCTGCAGGACTTGGTTTGGCTTATTTTTTGACCAAGGTTCCGCTCAGCATTACAGAATATATCTCGCTTGGAGTTGCGCTTCTTGTAATCCTTGCGGGGCTTCTGGAGATAAAGGATTTTTTCTGGTACGGGCAGGGGTTTTCTCTCCAGATTCCTCCATATTTTGCGCAGAAGATTCATGAATATACCAAAAATTTAAGCGTATTCAGCGTAATGTTTTTGGGAGCGTTCATTGCAGGCGTTGAGCTTCCATGTACGGGAGCCCCGTATTTGGCAATAGTCACAGTACTTTCTCTTAATTTTAATTTAAGCGCATTGCTTCTACTGCTTCTCTATAACTTAATATTTGTCATGCCTCTTATTATTATCCTTGTTCTTGTTGCTTTTGGGGTAAAGGTAAATAAGATTAAAAAATGGAAACAAAACAATAAAGGCTACATGAGATTTGCAATAGGCTTCTCGTTAATCGGCTTGGGATGGTTATTGATATTGCTTGCCAATGGAACGATTAACTTTGGATAAATTATGGAACATATAGTCAAAAGAAAAGGTCATAAAGAGAGCTACGACGAGCGGAAAGTTTACGCGAGTGTATTTGCGGCTTGTATGAGTCTCCGCATGTCTGATGAGGAAGCAGAGCTTATTGCAAATATGGTAGCGCATGATGTGACAGAGGAGTTTGGTAAAGCGCAGGAAGTCACAGCCCATTCTATTCACAAATTTGTTTCGGAGTCACTTAAAAAATACGATAAAGATGTAGCGTATATGTACAACACTCACCGGGACATTTCATAGCGAAGTTCTGTTATACTAATTTTATGCTGCCCTTTAAACGGAAAAAATATGATTATGACCTTATCATTATCGGTTCAGGCGCCGGAGGATCTGTAGCCGCGCATACTGCCCGCGAGCTGGGAAAGACTGTTGCCATTTTTGAGGCAGGCGCAATAGGCGGGGAGTGCCCCAACTTTGCATGTGTTCCCACAAAAGCGCTCCTTCACACAGTCCACGTCTATGAAACAGTAAAATCCGCAAAAATGTATGGTATTGAGGCAACTCATGTACCTGTTAATCATCATATGGTTAAAAAGTGGAAGGATTTGGTTGTTTCGCGTACCGGCGTATCCCATGGAGTTGCAGCTTTTCACAAGGACGGCATTGAGGTGATAAGGCATAAAGCATCTTTTGTTTCAAAAAATGAAGTTGAGGCAGGGGGCAAGATATATTCAGCTTCCAAATTTATTATTGCAACAGGCTCTGAGACTTTTATACCCCCTATCACAGGACTTCCCGATGTGGGATATATCACCTATAAAGAAGCAGTAGATCTTGAAAAACTGCCGAAATCAATTTTAATTTTTGGGGGAGGCGCAATAGGATGTGAATTTGCCCAGATTTTTGCAAGTTTTGGCACAAAAGTAACGATTGTCAACAGGTCTGAGAAAATACTTAGCAAAGAGGATGCGGAAGTAAGCGATTTGGTAAAAGCATTGTTTGAGAATCAGGGAATTACTGTTCTAATAGAAACGGGTGTTGTAAAAGTTGAGAAAAAGGGAGATAAAAAGATTGTGCATTTTCAAAAAGGATCGGAGCAGTATTTTGGTGAATTTGATGAAATATTGATTGCAACAGGTAAAGTCCCACTTATTAATTTTGCTCCAGAAAAAGCCGGAATCAAGATAGAAAACAGACAGTTAAAAGTAAATAGAGAGCTTCAGACTACCAATCCTCACGTATTTGCGGCAGGGGACATAGTAGGTCCCTATCTTTTTACCCACAGCGGAAATTATCAAAGCTACATAGCAGCGCGCAATGCATTTTCCAAAAAGAAAAAGCGTGTTGACTATAAGGTTATGCCCCGCTGCGTTTTTATACGCCCTGAAGTTGCATCTGTTGGAGTATCGGAAAAAGAAGCCCAGGATAAGGGAATAAAAATAAAAAAAGGCATCATGGCAATTGGTATACTGGGCCGGGCAAACACATCCAATGATTTTGACGGATTTGTAAAAGTGATTACAGATAAAAGCGGTACCATAATAGGCGGATCCATTGTCGCGCCACGGGCAGGCGAAATGATTCATGAGATCGCGCTTGCGATAAAATGCGAAGTAACTGCAAAAGAGCTATCTGAGATGATCCATGCTTATCCGACATACTCTGAGGGAATAAAAATCGCCTGCAGATTGGTTGAATAGCCTCAGAACTTGACAAGCGCATCACAAAAGTTTTACGCTAAATATGTTGGCTGTTGCAACAGTTAAACTTGCCAAGAGGTTAAGTGTTCTAGAAGCTTAATTTTGCGGGACACGGTAAAAAAAGAAAAGCATAGATAGAAAGCGTAAAAGCAATAAATTTATGTAATTCAGCAAAAAAATCTGTCACAAGCAGATTTTTTTGTTTATTCGGAAGGATTAAGAAGCTCCATTATGGCGCTTGCGAGTTTATCAGGGTCATGGCGGATGATGCTTCTTTTGAGAGTATCTGAGCTGTCTTTTTCAATTATCACATCCTTCAACAAAGGCGTTCTTACTATCTGAAATTTAGTTTTACTTAGATCGTCAACAACCGGGTATTCTTCAAAATCCATATACCATTTGAGGGCCATTTTACTCGGAAGCTGGGTGTTTACGAGAACAGCATCAAGCAAATTTTTTCCTATGTATTTTTCCAAAATTAATATGTGGTCTGACGCGCTGCAATCAGTAGTCTGGCCGTATTTTGTCATCAGATTCAGAACATAGACTTTTTTTGCTTTTGTCTCCGCAAGGGCCTTCCCTATATCATCAACCAAAAGGTTTGGAATGATGCTTGTGTATAGATCACCTGGACCAATCACTATATAATCCGCTTTTAAAATAGCTTTTATAGCCTCAGGATTGGCTTTTGCGTTAGGTTCCAGATACACCTTTTTAATTTTTGAATCTATACTTCCCGGTTCCGGTTCATCAATAAGATGTTCCTCATTAACGATATCTCCATTTTCATATTCGGCAAAAAGATTGGTATCAGTAAATGAAACCGGAATTACAGTACCCCGGATACGAAGAACCTTTCCCGTCTGGCGTACTGCTTCTTCCTGCGAGCCCAATATGTCTGACAATGCAGCCATAAAGAGATTCCCAAAAGTCATGCCCGAAATGCCCTCGCCTTTACTGAATCTGTACATGAAAAGCTGCCTTAGAAGGCCTCTGTGTCCAACGTCATCAGAAAGAGCGACCAGGCACTGGCGGATATCAGAGGTTGGAAGAAGACCGAATTCATCACGTATACGCTTATTGCTTCCCCCGGAATCACTCATCGTTACGATTGCGGAAAGATCCACGGGATAAGTTTTGAGACCACTTAACGTGGCGAAGCTTCCGGTCCCGCCGCCGATAACGACTATTTTAGGTTTTGAATTTTGTTTAACTGTTTTTACTTCTTTTATTTCCGGCATATGATCATTATTTCACAGTAACTGATTTTGCTATATTTCTTGGTTTGTCAACGTTATTGCCCAAGACCAGCGACAGATGATATGCCAGAAGCTGAAGTGGAATTACATTCATTATTGCTGTGGGCTGTCCACAATCCGGCACTTTTATAAAAGTATCATAATCAGGATGCGTAACACTTGCTATGGCAATAACATGGGCTCCCCGGGCCTTAACTTCATGGACAGCGTTTAAGAGATCAGTCTTAACTCCGTCTTCTGAAACAGCAACGATTACAGGAACACCTTTTTCAATTAATGTTATTACATAATGTTTCAGATCCCCTGCTGGAAGGGCATGTGCGTGTTTGTAAGCCCCTTCAATTAGTTTGACCATTCCTTCTCTTATGATTTGGAAATTCTGGTCTTTTCCAAGCAGGAAAATGTCCTTTTTATTAACTAAATTTTTAGCAAGCATTTTTATACTTTCGTGGTTGTCCTTGTCACTCAGCCATTTATCCATTTCTATACTCAAATTTTTTAGATTTTTGGCTCCCTCATCGTATTTTTCCTCAACAACTTTGCTCAAAAGATAGCCCCAAGCAATTTGCGAGGTAAAGGCCTTAGTCGACATGACGCAGATTTCAGGTCCTGCTTGCATCATAAATTTATAATCAGAGAGTCTTCCCATTGAGGAGCCAGGCATATTAACAAGTGAGGCAATTATTAGTCCACGTTTTTTGCATTCTTCCAAAATTTCAAGAACATCCGCTGTCTCACCCGATTGGGATGGGGCGATTATCACGTCGCCCTTTTTAAAAAGTGGCAGATATTCAGTGCAGTCTGCTCCGATCAAATTTGCCGCTTTGATTTTACCGATTGATCTTAAGTAAAAAGCAATTTGGGCTGCAGCAATTCCGGCTGTTCCGGAGCCAATCGTGTAAACATTTTCTGCTTTTTTTAAATCTTTCGCGAGTTTTTCAAAAGTTGTTTTGTCTTGGCTGATTAACTGCGAAATTACATAAGGGCTTTCACGAATCTCTTTGAGCATAAAATGGTCGTAACCTTCTTTGTCTATTTTTTCAGCCTCAAAACCGATATCTTCAAATTTATAATCTACATTTTTTCCAGTAGTAAGATCGGAGATTGTGATTTGTTTATCTTTGACATTTACCATCTGGCCGTTCTCAACTACAATCATTTTTTTGGCAAAAGGGGCAAAGGAAAGAGTGTCTGAGGAAATATAAATTTCATCCGTGTCAAAGTTTTTACCTATGACCAGAGGCGATCCATTTCTGGCGGCTATTATCTGACCATCTTTTGCAATCAAGATTATAGTGTTGCGTCCTGTGAGGTCCAAAAAAGCTTCTCTAACGGCCTTGATTAAATTAGTTTGCGACTCTAATTTGTCTTCAATCAGTCTGACAATAACTTCGGTGTCTGTTTCTGTTTCAAATTTATAGCCCTTTTTTGTGAGGGCGCTTTTCAGCTCTGTATAATTCTCAACAATTCCATTCTGGGCCAGGGCAAAAGATTTATCAGTAGAGTAGTGAGGATGGGCATTGGTTTCCGTAACGCTCCCGTGAGTTGCCCATCTTGTGTGGCCTATGCTGATTGAAGCATTTGGAAGATTCAAATCTTTGGAAAATTCCCCGATAGCGCCTGCTCTCTTGGTCATGTGAATATCTTTATCCAAAACAGCTATGCCCCAGGAGTCATAGCCTCTATACTCAAGCCGTTTCAAACCTGTCGCAACAATTTTTGCTGCATTGCCTTTTCCGATGTATCCGAAAATTCCACACATAAGATTACTATAATTAATTATCGGACTTGATTATATCAGTTATTTGACCAATATTTGCAATAATTGCATCAGGTTTAAAATTGGCAGGAATTACAAGCCCGGGGTAGCTCTCTTTTCTTTTTATAAATATTGTAAAGATATTTTTATAATGCAGCTTTGCATTTTCTAGAATTTGCGGATAATCATCAACCAGGTAAATCTGGTGATTTTCATATGCACCAAATGTATCTTTTATGACTTTTAGTTTATCTTTCGAGATATGTATATGGTTTTCAGACAGATATTCCTTAAGGCTTTCTATTTTTATGCTTTGGTGAGCCGGATCTCCGGTTGAGAAGATTCCAATCATAATATTATCTTTGTTAAGATAATCAAAAGCCTCCTTTACATCAGGATAAATGCATTCTTCATAAAGCAACTTGTCCCAAAAAACTGCCTGAATCTTTTTAAGATCAATAGGTTTTTCCGAGTGGGCAACAATAGTTTTTAAAAAAATATCGGGGTCCAGATAGTATGTTATTTTTCTGAGTTTTGCGTATTCTTTTTCAGCAGTTTTAGAAAATTCTTCAACATCGGAACCTGCCATTTTTGCCAGATTTTTATATAAATTCTTGCGGTACTTAATTGTATTAAATATTGTGTGGTCGATATCAAACAGAACGATTTTTTTAGGCTTTATCATAATCAAAGTCCAACCGGTAAACATTGGTATCACGTTTTTTAAATCCAAATTTTTCATAAAGCTTGTTACTTTCTATGCGGGTTGGGTGCGAAGTGAGATCAGCGTATGAGGCTCCTAATTCTTTTGCCTGAGCTAGAGCCCTTTTCAATAATTGCGATCCTAGTCCCTGACCCCTGAAACTTTCATCAACAATTACATCATCAAGATAGGCCTTTTTCACATATGGAATGCGGTAAACAGCAAGTGTTATCATGCCCACAATTTCTTGTCCCTCTGATTCTCGGGCAACAAATAGGGAAGTGGTAGCTGAAGCAAGCATGTCTTTAAGATCCTGGTCCCTTAACGGTTGAAAGTTTGCGCCAAGCTGAGCTGCCAGCCGCTTTACCGCCTCCGCATCCTTGGGAGAAAATGATGTAAGCCTCCCAATTGTTATGCGAGAATCTTTCATAATCTAGACCTCATTATACCACGTTGCCAAAGCAAAAAGTGTGATATACAATAGTCGCACATGGATCAGGTAGCGCAAATCCGCGAAAAAGTAGATATTGTCTCACTACTCTCAGAATACCTTACTCTCAAAAAGGCAGGACGGAATTTCAAAGCGCTTTGCCCCTTCCACAGCGAGAAAACACCTTCTTTTGTTATCTCTCCCGAGCGGCAAATTTGGCATTGCTTTGGCGGGTGCAATAAGGGCGGAGATGTTTATCAATTTCTCATTGAGTACGAAAAAGTTGATTTTCCCGAAGCGCTCCGGATGCTTGCAAAAAGGGCAGGAGTCGAGCTTGTCTCCCAGAGTTATTCAAGCGGGGAGTCGTCAAAAAAAGAACGCCTTTACCAGACAAATAGCCTTGCAAAAGAGTACTATCATTATGTTTTGACCAAGCATCCGGCGGGAAAGGATGCTCTTAAGTATTTGAAAGACCGCGGGATCGACCCAAAGGTCATTGAGACTTTCAAACTTGGATTCTCACCATCTACGGGTAATAGTCTGGTTAAATATTTGATTGGTAAGAAAAGATTTGAAAAGGAAGAAGTTATTGATGCTGGTTTAGCCTATCCTAGGGGTCGGGATTTGGCTGACTTCTTCAGGGGACGACTTATGTTTCCTCTCATTGATCACCGGGACAATGTGGTCGGATTTGCAGGGCGTATTTTGGACAATATTGATACCACCGCAAAATATATAAATACACGCGAAACGCTTGCGTATCACAAGGGGGACCAGATTTTTGGGCTCAATATCACCAAGGATGCGATAAGGCGGGAGTCTCAGGCAATAATAGTTGAGGGGGAATTTGATGTCTTGTCGTGTTTTCAAAACGGAGTTGGCAATGTCATTGCGGTAAAAGGTACAGCGCTTACTGAGTCGCAGGTGAATTTGCTTTCAAGATTTACGAATAAGATTACTTTTTGTTTTGATGGTGATAAAGCAGGGCAGGAAGCGATAAAAAGAAGTCTTGTTGTCGTTGAGAAAAAGGGATTGTCGCCAACCGTCATAGAGGTTCCCGGTGGCACGGATCCTGATGAGGCGATAAGTAAGAATCCCGCTCTTTTTAAGAAAGCAGTCAATGAGGATGTATCTGTCTATGATTATCTCCTCACAAAATCTGTTAGTGAAGTTGATACAGATACGGCTGAGGGAAAGAAAAAAGTATCAGACCTGATGCTTCCTTTTGTCGCCCAAATAACAAACGAGATTATAAAAGAGCATTATCTCAAAAAAATTGCAGACAGCATCGGTACGTCATATGAAAGTATCGCAAAAGAGATAGAGCGCTTGAGTAAAAAAGAAGCAAAAAAAACCGAGACAGGGAGCGTTGCTTCGGCTGGCACTGCAAAGCGCGCAAAAGAGGAGATTCTTGAGGAATATCTTTTGGCATTGATCGTGCAGTCAGAAAAGCCAAAAAATGCGATACAAAATGCTGTAGGTATTCTTTCTGATTCAACAAATACCCGCGACCGGGCGTATCACAAAATCATGGACCATTTACTCTCGTATCTGGAAAATACCGATAATTTTGATGGCAAGAAATTTGCAGACGGATTGCCGAGGGAGCTTATACCCGTTTTTGACACAAGTACTCTTTTCCCGCTTCCTGCATTTGAAAGTGAAGAGAAACTAATTTCCGAAGTTGAAAAAGCCTCACAAAAATTAAAAATGGTATATCTTCAGGAAAAGATGAAGAAATTGGCGAACGAGATTAGGAAAGAGGAAGAAAAGGAGACAGATGGGACAAAAGGGACAAAAATTTTGGAAGATCTGAAAAAGCAATATTCCGATCTAGCTTCATATCTCAATTGATAAAATAACTTCTGTGGAAATCTCATCTTGGGGTTTAAAAAGTGCGTAAAATGTGTTAAAATAGATGTCTATGTCCCAGAAACTCGCTCCAGTAATCTCCGAAGTTGTAACACAAGCCAAAAAGCGTGGCTATATCACCCAAGACGAGATTCTGGCAATCTACGCCAAACCCGAAGAACACATAGAGGATCTTGATGGTCTTTATGATAAGCTCATGCGTTCAAGCATCGATGTTTTTGAGTCTGTTGTGCAGCAACCAGATACGCAAAAACCGATTGAGGATCTAGCAAAAGAGCTTGAGGCCCTCACGGTTCTTACCGAGGGATCGGTTTCTGATCCGGTCAGAATGTATCTTAAGGAAATCGGACGCATTCCTCTTCTTACTTTTGAGCAGGAAATTGATTTGGCCAAAAGAGTTGAAAAAGGGGAGGCAGCAGCCAAGAAAAAACTTATCAATTCCAATCTCCGTCTTGTTGTTTCAATTGCCAAAAAATATATAGGCCGCGGCTTGACACTTCTTGATCTTATCCAAGAGGGAAATCAAGGGCTTATCCGTGCAGTTGAAAAATATGACTGGAGACGCGGATACAAATTCTCAACTTACGCAACTTGGTGGATAAGACAATCCGTGACCCGGGCGATTGCCGATCAGGCAAGAACCATCAGAATTCCGGTCCACATGGTTGAAAATATTAACCGATTTTTACGTTCACAAAGAAAGCTCATGCAGGAATTGGGCCGTGAGCCAACACCCGAGGAGGTTGCAAAGGTTCTTGGAATTGAGCCAGATAAAGCGCTTGAGATTATAAAAATTTCTCAAAACCCGGCGTCACTTGAGGCGCCTGTTGGAGACGAAGAAGACTCAAGGCTTGGAGATTTTATCAGTGATTCATCGGCTCCAACTTTGTTTGATTCCGCAAGTCGTGAACTCTTGAAGGAACAAGTTGATCAGGTTTTGGGTACTCTCTCAGACAGGGAACGCCGTGTTTTGAAAGAACGTTTTGGTCTTGATGACGGACGTCCTAAAACGCTTGAAGAAGTTGGGCGGATGTTCCAGGTGACACGTGAAAGAATCCGTCAGATTGAAGCAAAAGCTCTCAGAAAACTCCGCCACCCAAGTCGTGGCAACAAACTTCGGGATTATCTCGTTTAATTCTCCGAAACCGCTTACAAAACTACACTATTGACAAATATCGTTTATAGTTTATAATATAGGTCATGAAAGAAGGAGGTAAGTATCCTAGGATTCGGCGCAGAGATTTAATCGCTGCGAGCGCGGTCCCTGCAGCACCAGAAAGTTTTTCAGTGAATGCGATTGTGCGTAGTGAAGCTGCTTTAACAGCAATAGATATAAGAAACAAAGCAGGCCATGTAATGCATGATGGAGATGCTATGCGTGCAAAGAAGTTAAACGGCATTGCACGACGCATTGAAGTAGATGTTAAAAAAGCTGCCTCGACTAACACGGTTGATGATGTTAAAGTTAAGCTTGGTATTCCAGGAGAAGACCCCCAAACTCACGAACACTTAATGGAAACACTTCAAGATGAAAAAGTCGAAAATCCCGCAGTAGAGTATGAACAAGAAGGAAAAAGATATAGATTTACGAGAACAAGCATTGGGCAACTTTTCGTAATCGAAATATTGCCGGATGGAAGTTTTGAGGAAGCACTCTTAATTGGTTCAAGGCACGTGCCTGATGAAGTGAAAAGAGAATTGGGAATAGATGTTTCTGAGGCCACTCCTCAAAAGGTAGTAGCAGAAAATCCAATTGCAAGTGATGAGGCAAAAAGAAAAAAAACCCGCGAATACATTAGAGCAATAAGAGATAAAGCAGAGATTCTCAGGGGCGATGGTAAGAACGAGTTGGTGGGAGGGGGTTTGCATGAAGCAGCCAAGTTATTGGAGATTTTCATTTTAGATGCAAAACCAAATAAGCTAGGTGATATAGGTTTCATACTTGTGCCTCTAGAAGAACCGGAAGTCTCTATGAATATTTTGAAAATTTTGAAAGATGATGCAAGTGGTGAAGATGCTGTGACGAATTATCGTCCAAAAGGTGCAGAAGTTACATATAAATATACACAAACGGGTATTCCAGGATTTTGGATGCAAGAGATCGTTCCTACCAACGATTTTCCCACCTCTAATCTTTACCTAGTGGGCGCAAACCATGTGCCTGAGGCAGTGAAAGATAAGAAGCCACAAAGCGCAAATGAAGCATCTGGAGTATTAGTATCCACTTGGAAAAAGTCTTAGAGAACACTCCGTCACCCAAGTCGTGGCAACAACTTCGGGATTATTTGGTTTAGCTACATGTCAATTGACAACATTCTTCAAAAGGCTTACTCTAAATAAGAAGTTATTTTATGAATTTTTTCAATAAAGTTAAGAATAGCATTTATTCTCCTCAGTTTTATTCCGAAGTCCCCAAAAAATCTTTTAGCTCGGCGCTTGTTTATTTTCTCCTTCTTGCATTTCTAGTTACAGTTATCCGCTCAATAGTTCCTATTTGGGACTTTGCTACAGTAGGCCAAAAAGAGATTAATAAATTCGTCAGCAGTGCAGTGGATAAATATCCATCTGGTCTTATGGTTAAAATTAAAGATGGAAAAGTAACGACCAATGAAAAAGAACCATATATTATCCCTATGCCGGATGGTAATCAGGGGGAAGGTATGCAAAATTTGATTGTTATAGACACCAAAACTCCTTTTTCTACAACTCAATTTAATAAATACCAGACGCTGGCATGGGTCACGAGGGACTCAGTCTTTGTTAAAGACAATGATCAGGTGCAGTTCAGGACAATTGATCTTTCAAAAACAAAGGACTTTACCCTCAACAAAGCTTTTATTAATTCAATCGTTGTGAAAGTGTCTCCATGGTTAAAGCTTATAACACCAGTTGCGATTGTCGCTATTATTGTATTTATGTTTTTATCAAATATCTTTATGTTAGTTTATTTATTTTTTGTTGCGGTGTTGATATGGCTACTTCTGAAGCTTATCAAAACCCCGTATTCATATTGGGAATCCTACAAAGTCGGGATGTATGCGCTGACACTTGGATTTTTTGTGGATATATTCTTTGAGATTATCCACTCGCCCGGAGTTCCTCTCATGCATACAGTGCTTACATTGTTGGTTGTGTTATTTAATTTCCTCCCTGCGAAAAAAGCAGTTAGAAGTAAAAAGTGATGAAGTAAAGATGCGGATAAACTATCTTACTAGGGGTTATTAACTAGAAGATTACGAGCGGACTATATGAGGAGGATTGCCTCTTGTAAGCGCTTCTCTTTGCATTCTGCCTGCCCAAACGGGTGTAGCTATATGTCTAGCTGGAGTTACCGCTCTAGTTGCCGATGTATCTGATAAAACCCCCAGAGCTTTTTGGAGTAAACCAAAATGTTCAGAGGAAGTATTGGGAACAACCAAGCCAGCACGGTCTGCGTCAACAGATTCCCCCTGTAATTCAAACTCCTGATCCCACGGTATTCTTTGTGCTGAACTTGATACACCAAGTACTGGAGTTTCCGCATCTGGATGCTTATGATGCCTGAATGTAAATGATAATTCTCTGTGAGTATTTGTAGGAGCATTAGAAAATAATCTACTTGGCGTGGAAAAATTTACAACTACCAAATTTGCTGCAGGATCATCAAGTGAGGTAACTACTGTAGGGCTTTCTCCGGCATCCTTTGAAACTCCAATGTCAACAAGTCTATAAGGTGTGATATCTCCTCTGTGTCCTCTCTTAACTGCTCTTTTTACCAATACGCTTGAACCTTCTGGAAATCCATATTCTTCCCCAAATTTTCTACCTAGTTCAACTATTTCATCAAAAACTGCTTTGATTTCTGTTTCGGGTGGTTGGTAAGCATTTTCCCATGCTTCGCGAAGCACTAATGCAATATCCAAACTTCTGTATGAACTAATTCCTGGGAGCTCTTCTGCGGGTACTAAGTCTCGTTCTTTATCAGCCATGCGAGTATTATAGACGATTTGCCTTTATTGTCAAACTATTCTGGTTTTTTATCAGTATCTTCAATTACATCTGATTTTGCTTTTTCACGTTTGGCCAATAATATAAAAGGTAAGGCTCCTGCCTGAAAAATTGCTGCTATCAGATAAGAGGTTGAGTAGCCCCATATATCAGCTGCTTTTCCAAGTATCGGCTGGGCAACAACGCCCCCTGTTGAGCCCATCATAGAGTCAAAGGAGAGCACAGTTGCTCTTTGCTCTGAGGGAATTATGCCATTGAGATAAGCTTGACGGATCGGCATGAGAGCTGCAAATATAAGTCCCCAGAGAAAAATCAAAATAAGTACAAGCCAAAAATTATTTGAAAAAGCGACTAATGCCAAAATTACTGAAGTGAAAAATGTACCCAGAAGCAAAGCAGTTGTTCTTTTACTGAACATTTTTCTCAAATAGGGAGCTGTGAAGCCTCCGACTATCTGCGCACTTGCTGCAATTGCGGCGATAAGCCCTGCAATGCCGTATGCTTTTTCATTGCCGTATAGCTTGAGAAGAAATGGCTGGAGAGCATAAAAGACATAGAAGCTTACCCCGGTTGTGAAAGGCGCGGCAATCATAATCCAGCGAACAGGTGGGTTTTTAAGTCCATGATCTATTGAGTGGTTAAAGATCTTTTTCATTTCCATGAAGGGGTTTTTTGGTTTCTTCGGAGTAAATCCCAAATCCTTCATAAGAAAAAATGCCGTTGCAAAATTTATCATTAAAACAATGGCTCTTAAAATGTAGGGGACACCAAGATTGCTGTACTGAGCAATCAGTCCACCCGCAATAGAGCCTGTCAGCATAGCAGCGCCTCCAACCATTTGGCCTTTTGAGAATACAATTTCAAGGCTTCCTTTAAAATTGGTTGCCTTAAGAGCGTCAACAAGCCATGCCTCCAAAGCTCCTGAGAAGAAAGTGAACCCAAGCCCCAAAAGCATAGAGGATGCGGCCCATCCCCAGAACGGCCCGTGGATCATCCACATAAATAGATAAAGTGCAGTCGATGCTGCAAGAGTCAGGCAGCCCAAAAGATAAGAAGCACGCCTTCCATATGTATCAGCGATAACGCCTGTTGGCACCTCAAACAATACTTGCCCCACTGTAAAAAAAGCATTGGCAAGAAAAGCTTGAAAATTGGTGAGCCCTGCGTTAAGAAGGAAAATTGTGTTTATTCCCCAGATAAAAGATGCAGCCAAGGTGTTTCCCAACACCAAATATAAATATATAGCCTGGATACTTTGTGGTTTTTTAAGCATCTAATTTGTTGATAAAAGAATTTATAATGGAGTAGACTAGGCTGAAAAGGAGAGCCCACCAGAATCCGTCGACTGTAAAACCGGGAACAATTGAGCTTGCCAAAAGAATGAGAAGGGCGTTTATCACCAGATAGAATAGACCGAGAGTTAGGATAGTGATAGGAAGAGTAAGGATGATAATTAACGGTTTTACAAATAAATTAATAATACCCAAAACTACAGCAGTGACAAGTGCGGCTGTAAAATTTGCAACATGGACACCTGGCAGGAGATAGGCTGTTATCAGGATAATCATTGCACTGACGAGCCAATTAATTAATAATTTCATACTATTTTTTTCCGCCGGAGGCGGGTTTTGTCGCGATCAATTTTTTTGCCTTTGGAATAAAAAATATGGTTGCTAGGAGAGTTCCAAGCATCGTTACTACCCATGCAAGCCCTACGTGTTTGGTTAGCTCTTCCTCACGCTCCTCAACTTCTCTTAAGGATCTGCCGACAAGTACGAATCCTGGAGATTTGCCGGAATAGCGGGTCAGAACTACTGCACTTCTGACTTCAGATTTGGGTTCCCAGGTAATTCTATCCTGTTCGTGTTTTCGCGTGTAAGCAAAAACCCCTTGGGGAACTTCGGGCGTTTTACCATCAAGTTTGGCATTTGAAAAAAGGGGCTTTCCCTGATCATTGAAAACAATTATGTATGTGCCCAGGCTTTTTGATATATCGACTGCGTTTGTTGTTGGGAGAGAGGGAATATTGGGATTTGCAGAAAGCCTTGTTGCGATATCTTCTGAGATTTGTATTTGGGGATCATTTGCGTTTTGCCTCAAATTTTGCTGCCCTGTAAGATAGACAAGTCCTGATAGAGCAGTAATTGTTAACCCTAGAGGAATCCAATATCTAACTGCTGGTGTCATAAAATTATTTTATAATAAAGCCATATTTATTACAATCTGGATTTTTTTAAAAAAATATGATACTATCCGTTTTAGAATATGAAAAAAAGTTTATTTAATCAAAAAGGTATTTCAGGAGTGCTTATTGCGATTATAATAGCAGCAGTTCTCATTTTTGCAGCAGGAGGGTATTACATGCTGACCCGCTCCGGATCAGGTCCTTCTCCTTCTGCATCAGGAAGCACAGCAGCGCCCCAAAAACCAGCTTCCAAGAAAGAGCCGATTAGCAATGCCTCAAGCACCTTCCAAGATATTGTCGGCAAAGGTCAGAATTTGGAATGTGATTGGCATCTCCCAACTAGTGGAGCTGCAAATCCATTTGGAACAGGTAAGCTATACACAACAGGAAATAAAGGAAGATCTATGATTAAGGGTACAACCAACGGAATTGAAATTGATGCGAACGTAATTTATACAGATGAAGCTGCTTACAGCTGGGTAATAGTTGCAGGAACGACGGTTGGATATAAGTTTGATAAAGCTGAACTTCAGAAAATGGCCTCAGAGATGACCCCTGAGCAGAAGCAGCAGGCAGAGCAGATAAGAGCAAAGATGATTTTCTCCTGCAAAGGCTGGACACCTGACGAGTCCAAATTCATCCTCCCAACAGGTGTTGAGTTTAAATAGACCCGCTCACTTATAGTCAAATGCTTGTCCCCAGTCCGCGTCAAAGCTCTCTGTCAGTTTTTGGATAACCTCGGGTTCTGAGATCAGAATCCCAAGCTCGCGGTTTGCGTCTAGACTTTGGGTTGTGAAATTTATTGACCCGATGTAGGCTTTAATGTCATCTGCTACCATGAGTTTTGCATGAATATAAGGGGAGGATAGGGTCCTGACATCAACGCCTGAGTTTTCAAGCTTTCTTGCTACCTTTTCGTTGGCCGATATTTTTTTGAAATCAGGTATTATGACCATAACTTTGGCAGTTTTAGCTTTTGATTCCAATTCCTCAACAATTTCATTATCAGTTATGACCTCCATTTCAACGTCCACCTCGCGGGCAGCATTTGTAATAAGTGCGGTTAATTTGGCTCTTGAGTTGACAGGGCTTATGACCAAATTGGAGGGTGCCGGGGTAAAGGATTGTCTGTTCCAATCGGCCTGAAACATTTTTTCAATCTCCATTGCATTCTGGACATTGTCATCGATGATGTCATATTCGCGGTTTTTATCAAATGCAGATGTTGTTAGGTTCTGATTGAGTATGAAGACCTCAATCCCGTCAATAATGATTGATTTTTCATGAGTTAGGTCATACGCGGGGTTGGTCCATTGTACCGGCACATGACCAGTATCAAGAGCAATTTTAGATTCTTTATTAACATTTACTCCTCCAAAGGGGTGTTCCTCAAGCATAACTTTTACATCAACACCTTCCAGCTTTTTCTGAATCAGAGCATCAATTATTTGTTTGTCGGATAGTAAATATACTTCAACATGAATTTCTTTTTTGGCAGAGTTTATGGCTTCAAGAATAGGGGTACGTCCGTCATCAGGCTCTTCAAAAAGCCTAAGATTGGTCCTAACTCCCCGGACTTCCTGAGGAGTAATTGTGTGCTGTGGTCTGTATTGAAATAGGAAATATTCAAGGTAAACTAAGGCAAGAAGGAGGATAAGAAACTTGTGTCTTTTAATCCAATTCATATAAAAAGTGTAGCAGAGTAATCCTTACGAGTGGTATAATGAGCTTTCTTGGAGGGATGTCTGAGTGGTTTAAGGTAACTCCTTGCTAAGGAGTCGTGGGGGTAAACCCTACCGCAGGTTCGAATCCTGTTCCCTCCGCTTCAGGAGAGGTCGCATAGTGGTCTAGTGCAGCGGTTTACTAAACCGCCGAGCAGCAATGTTCCGCGAGTTCGAATCTCGCTCTCTCCGCACTTCGGAATGGAGAAACGCAAAGTTTGATATCTGGCTTGGTATAACAGTCTTTTCGCTCAGTTCGGAAGTTTGTTTTGTATTTTCTTGCTTTTGAACGAGTTCCGAACTTTCATTTGTGATCTTGGCTAGTTTTGATAGCATCTTGAATGCTTTGGTGTATTCATAAGTCAGAACTCTATCTTTTAACTCCAGCTTTGCAAATACCAGTCCTAGAAGCAAACGTTTCTTGTCTGGTGCTTTCTTAAGAAAGAATTCTTTTGCTTTTTGAGATACTTCATATAGAGTTATACCCATATCTTTAAATTTATTGCCCGCATTAGCATGTTTTTCAATCGCTCCCTTAACTTCCGTTTGTTCACTTTTATACTCTCCTGCTTTTTGTTCGTAAAATTCTTTTGAGATAACCCCA
>JBBSGK010000004.1:0-70725 GCA_038254115.1 Candidatus Levyibacteriota bacterium
CGCCTTCTCTGAGTGTTGAGATTGATTGCCCTGTTAAGCTATAAATTATAAATCCTTGCTTTTCTAGGGCTTCTCTTGCTTCGGGGGTAAATCTTTTTATCTCAACAGGGGCTCTTTCTGCTCCCGCAACATTTCCTTTTTCTCTTCGTCTCGTTACCCACTCACGCATTGCCATATGGTGAGGATAATACCATCTTATAGTCTTTTTGTCAAGCTGCGGCAATTTGTGTTATTTAATAACTTCTTTAAGCGCGGTAAGGGTTTCCTCGATCTCTTCCATTGTGAAAAAGCCCAGATGGCCTATGCGGAATATTTTCCCTTCGAGCTTCCCGTATCCTCCTGCAATCTCTATGCCTTTGGCGCGCATCCCACTTACGATCTCTTTTACATTTGGAGCTTTTACAGAAGTGACGACAGTAGAGGCGCAAGAATCATCTGTCAAAAGTTCAAATCCCAAGTCCCGTACCCCTTGCCTAATTATTTTGGTTGCTTTGTTGTGTCTTTCTATAAGTGTATCAAGGGTCTCCTTAAGCATCACGTCAAGACCTGCATTAAGCGCGTCTATCTGATGAGTTGCAGGCGTGAAGGGGGTTTGACTGTTTTCAAGTGAGCCACGTGCTTTCCCAAGATCCCAATAAAATTTGGGCATTTTGGCTTTTTCATAATACTCCCATGATTTTCTACTCATGCTGATCATGGCAAGGCCCGGGGGAACACCAAAGCCTTTTTGCGAGGCTGTTATGACGACATCACAACCCCAATCATCAGTCCTAAGCGGTATTGCAGCAACACTACTGACACCATCAACCAAAAGCAGGCAATCTTTTTCTTTGACAATTTTTGCAATTGTTTGAAGATCATTCATCGCTCCGGTTGATGTTTCGTTGTGTGTTAGGAGGACTGCTATTATGTCCGGATTTTTATCTAGAGTTGATTTTATTTCTGCGGGATCCGCAGCCTCCCCCCATGGGTATTCAAGCTTTACAACGTTTGCTCCGTACGCGCTTGCGATTTGGGAAAAGCGGTTTCCAAAAGTGCCTATTGAGATAGTAAGTATTTTGTCCCCAGGCGAGAGAGTATTTACAATTGCAGCTTCGAGTCCTCCTGTACCTGACGCTGTGAGAATAAGAACATCGCTTGTTGTGTGAAAAACTTCCTGCAATTTTTTAGTGACTTCTACAATCAACTTTTCAAAAATGGGGCCGCGGTGATTGAATGCAGGGCCTCCCATTTTTTCACTAGCTTGGGGAAGCAAGGTGGTAGGCCCCGGGATTCTTAAATTGTGAATTTGATTAGCCACTTTTATAATTTTAGCAGATTTGTAATGTGCTGTCATTTAGTAGAAACTGCAAATTTTGCAAATCTGATAGGCAAAAGTATATAATACTGCCATGGAAACACTTTCCAGAAGAGGACTTTTTAGGAGAATCGTTAGACCTGCGGCTGCGGAGAGAGATCCCCGGAACCCATATGATATTCGAGCTCATTTTGCAAGACACTCAGTGGGGGAGGAGTTCAAAAGACAGCATAACGCACTTGTAAAAGGTGATCTCGGGATGAGTTATTGGCCCCAAAAAGTAATTGAAGATGTAAGGCGGCAAGGACCTCAAGTAATTACAATTGATGGTATAGTGCCTGTCACTTATGAAGATGGGGGGGCCCTATGCCTGAGAATTTGCAACTGGAAGACAGGTTCCCCGGAATATCCCCTTTTATTTCCGTATATGACATTTGGTTAGGATCACCCGGTGACCCAACCAAGTTAAATCCGAAGGGAGATGCATGGATTGTCATGGCGGATTCCTTGGGGGGCAACCATACCTATTTTCCGCAAGCGCAACAAGCAGGTCTTGATAGAGCAATCAGAGAAGAAATGGAGTATGAAGATAGTGCGTTCCGGGACAAGCTTGATACAGGTATCCAAAAAAAAGGTGAACAGAAAATAGGTCCCGGCTTGACGGCTTTTGATCATAATATAGGACTCACAATCGTTTCAGCTGCATTGGGGGTACTTGGAGCACACCAAGGCAAAGAGTATTTATCCGATAAACAACCTATATCAAGAAGGGCAGTTATTGGAGCAGGAGCAAGAGTAGGAGCAGCGCTTTTTTTCTCTAAAGCATTTAGTAAAGGTCCAGTACGGCATAGGCAACTAAGCGAAGAAGAAGCTATGCAGGTATACTATGATTCCGATGCATCCAAAGTTCCGGGTAGTGACTGGATAAATGCCAGAAACGCATTATATATTTTGAAAACCAAAGATGCACTTGACTGGCTTTCAAAAAATGGAAAGCTTGAAACAGATGATGCTCCGCCTTCGGCTGCAATCGTTGCCGGTACGGGACATGCTGTTGGTATTAAGGAGTTGGAAGGCAGTGATGAAAATTGTGCTCTGGCAATTAGAAAATACATGAGTATTTTATATGGGGTAATTGACCAATACTGCGACAGTGTTGACCCGTCTCTGGATAGAGAAACTGCTAAAGCTATGTTAACAGATCAAGTTCTCCGTGTAGACATGGTGAGGTTTGGCAATAACACTGATACATCTGGTGATTCCGTTCTAAATGCAGCGGGTCAGATTAAAAGTCGCATAGTTGATCAGGCTTCATTTAGAAGTAGTAGAGTTGCAAAAGCCCTACAGAGCATTGAGTCATAAATAGTTGCCTACGTGTGTGAGCAATCGTGAATTACATAAAAATAGTATCTAGCATAAGACTAAAAATAATCGTAATACTAGATATTGCTTAGCGTTATTTAGTTAAAATATGATTTTGAGCCCATTTACTCTCCCAACACATTATTCAACTCTCTCAGAAATAGGTTGTAATCAAACTGATTCACACTACCATCATCTGTTATATCACTACTCTGTTTCTTCATAGGATCACTGCAGTTGAGGGCTGGTGCAAAATCACTGTAGCAGTCTGAGAGGATATTGTAATCTAATACATCTATTCTATTATTATTATTCATATCTCCTGTTGTTAAGGTAGTCGGGGGTAGGGTATTGCTTTGGCTCTGGGTTATTGTCTGAATACCCGGTACTAAAGCTCTCAGGAATTGATCTGATTTAACTTTTACCGTATATGCTCCGGTTGTAAGTGTATTTCCCAAATCAACAGAACCCGTAAAGTTACCGGCAGTTGAGTTAAAGTTAACTGTACCGCTTTTTGTTGCAACGGGTTGGTTATTTGAATTTAATAGCTCCACAGTTACAGCTCTTTGAGGATGGAGAGGATGAAGGTTTCCTCCACCATTTGGATTGGCGCTATCCCCACCTTTGCCTAGACCATGTAGTAGAAGACTTAGAGAAACAGCTGTGCTACCTGAAGGAATAGGAAGTATTGGAGAAAGAGGAGTATTAGTTGGTGTCGGAGGGATTGGAGTGGGGGTTTGGATCAATGTGGGTGTAGGGGTTGCGGTAATAGTAATTGTAGGCGAAGTGGGTGGAGTTATAGGAATAGTGGGATTAGGAAGGGGTGTTGTAGTGTACCCAAACGGATTATTACTTATAGTAGTATAGGTAAGTTTAACTGTCCCATTCTCTTCATATTGAGGATAATCGCCTGTTTTCGTTATCGTCCTAAGCGTGTCCCCCGGAAAATATGTAAGCTTACCAAGTATATACGGATTTAAGTCTGAATTTCCATATTCTCCCCAACCTTTAACGCTTATAAACCTACTAAATCTATTCATCAGAATGGGAAGTTTAGAGGGATCTAAGACACCGTACATTCCGGTCAGTTTTGCAGCTAAAGTTTGATCATTATAGTCAATTTCATTACCCCGCCAGGTTATTTTGCCATCTGGCGAAACTGAAATAGTGCCTAGCGCTTTTTCATATGCATTTTTATATTTTACATCCTGGGTTACTTCATATGCTCTTCTAAGCGCAACCATGTTCATTACTTGTTGATCAAACCATACACCGCTGCCATCACTATTGAGAAGTGAAATAATCCGGTCAGCCCATTGCCTAAGATAAACAGTATAATATGATTTATATGGTTCGCCAAAATAGCTCAGGTATTGAGCAGCAGCAATATGGTAATAATTTACCGGGGTTCTCAGGCCCTCTGCTTCCTGATTTATGTAAGTATCAAGCGATTGCCGTGCTAAAGTTAAAGTGTTTTGCCAAAGCGGATCATTGTATTTTTTAAGTTCCCAGGCAGCAGCAGCAAATCCTGCCGGGATTGACCCAAAACCGTTTGCGGGTCTTACGGGATCAAATCCCTTCATGCCATATGTTCCGTTTAGACTGATGTTGTAGGCTATATTCCATGTAAAATCACTAAGTTTGGGATCTATTAAATCAAACGGTACGATAAAGAACCCTTCGTTAACAGATGGACTATTATATTGAATACGGATTTTTTTATATACATTCCCATTGCCTTCAATAATAACGCGGGACGGATGTCCCTTCCATCCGACCAGCATATGTGATTCAAATGTTTGGTAAGTGGCCGAAACCGGATCAAGTGCATGATCTGCTTTTCCCTGAATAAATAAGGATTGAAATGCAGGATTTTCAATAGTTACCACGGGAGCCGATTGTGCTGAAGCGGTAATGATCTGACCTGAAGCCTTATATGCAATTTCAGTTGCCCGTGAATGCTGCTCTTTCCCAAACCATTGTCCGGGATCGGTAAATTTATCAACAACAAATTCATAGGATTGGGCACCGGTGCCTATCAACTGATAACTCAACGCCAAGTCGTAATCACTGCGCCAAAATTTGGCATTTAATTGTACAGATAGGGGACCTGAGTAGGTGGTTGAGAGCGTTGTCGGAGTTAGATGTTTATCTGATTGTGATTGCCTGGTAAAATTGCTTGCTTCTAGAACAGTTCCGTTGTTAACTGCATTAAATCCTACTTTTGTAACGTGTTCCATATTGTCATATCGATAGTCCTGTTGAAGGTAGTTATCGGGAGTATCCGATGCAATCACACGTTGACCAGGATCCAAGTCTTCAAATACCCCTTGCTCGCGCCGCAGAAATAATTGCGTTCCTTGATAGGAAGAAGACGGAATTTGAGAACTTATTAAACCATTTATAATGTGTTTAATTGATTCTAGCCTAACGATTGGGGAGGATTTTTCTTCTTCAGCAAACGCCAAAATTGTCCGCGCGCTATCCTCAGTAAAGTGGATAGCAGGAAGGTTATCGGAATTAATTCCGTCCAGGGAAAATGTCAGCAAGTTATACCGGTTATCAATTAAATTTTCCATATAATTTCCGGCATTCCAGCTGAGTTGGGTTGCAGTGGAGATTGGGGTTTGTGCTTTTGTCCTGAAATCATTTTGCTTTCTGAGAAAGAGAATCGTAATTGGTACTGCTAACAAGAGGAATATTAAGAATAACAGGGTAATATATTTTTTTTGACCCAAAAACCGCCGCATTATCCCAGTGTAGCACACTTAATATACTTAAAATGGTGAAGAGAATACAAAAATAGTATCTAGCATAAGACTAAAAATAATCGTAATACTAGATACTATTTATTGCTATTTGAGCTCTACTGTAGCTCCTGCTGTTGTGAGTTTTTCTTTTGCCTCCTCAGCTGTTTTTTTGTTAACACCGTTCATTATTTCTTTTGGAGCTGCGTCAACTAGATCTTTTGCGTCTTTAAGCCCGAGAGTTGGAACCAACTCACGAAGTGCTTTGATAACAGCAATTTTTTGCGCGCCTGATTGTGCGATCACAACATTGAAAACTGTTTGTTCCTCAGCCGGAGCGCTGTCTCCTGCCGGAGCGGCACCCGCTGCTGGAGCTGCAACTGCCATCGCTGCTGCTGATACACCGAATTTTTCTTCCAAAGCTTTTACTAAGTCAGAAAGTTCAAGAACTGACATCTCTTCAATTGATTTCATTAAATCGTCTTTATTTATTTTTGCCATATATTAACACCTCCCTTCGTTATAAAATTGTTAAGCTTGTTTGGATTTCTCAATTGCCGATAGGGTCATTACAAATTTTTGCAGGTTCCAATTTAGTGCGCGGTGAAGTCCTGAGATTGGACCTTTCATATTGCCAAGAAGTTGGGCGCGGAGAACATCAAGAGGCGGGAGAGTTGAGATTTTGATTACGTCATCTTCTGCAACGATTTTGCCCTCAAGAATGCCGAATTTAATTAGAGGAAGCTTGAATTCTTTGATGGATTTGGTTATTGCTTTTAGTGGGCCTACAACGTCATCGTACATAAAAAGCGTTGCTGTTGGGCGACTAAATCTTTCTTTCTCAGCTTCTGTGTCAATCTTTCCTTTAAGCGCGATAAGAAGAAGTGTATTTTTGGTGTTAATGTATTCCGACTCCATAGATTTGAGGGATTTCTTAAGTCCTTCAATCTGTTGATGGGTGAGTCCCTGATAATCAGTGAAGATGATGCCTTTGGCTTTTTCGACTTTTTGAAGGAGTTCGGCGACGATCTGCTCTTTTTTCTTGCGGTTATTACTTACTTTATTTGTTGCGTCTTGCATATATTCCTCCGTAGGATTTATTCCGAATTTTTCGAAACCTACTTCTTAGGACTATTAAATTATAGCAGGGGAGGGGAGGATTGTAAATAGCCATTAAAACTGATAACGAATAAGAACTACTGATAAGAGTTTATCCAAACAGGTATAAGTTATTGGTAAGAAGACATTATGGTGCAACTTCTCTTGAGATTGTTTCATCCCGCATCAGAAAAGTTGGGGCATTAAGTATAAAATCAAGTCTCGGACTGATTGTGAGAGATGGGGTATTTGAGTTAGCGCCGCAAAGACTGCGGTTATTTATTAGCTTTCCATTCCCACCATTACCGGCAGCATTCATGATAATTGATCCTTCTACATTTAACATTTTATCAGGAGCCGGGCAATTGTTTTTTCCCTCAAGAACAAAATTCTTATCAGTACTGTAAAATCCTTGTAATTGGCCTGCGGGTTTGGGCAAAGAGTTGCTTGCGGCGCCTACCGATTTATCGATAACGATGTTCCCGCTTGATGAAAATAGAGCAGTCGAGCCGTTTGGAATTGTAATGTCGCCTTTAACCGTTAACTTTCCATTGATTAGGAATATATAATTTTGGGATACGGTTGTAGGATTAAAGCTTGTAATAGTTACATCGCTATTGGGCGGGGCAACATAAATTCCATGGGATAAGTTGCTTGGAAGAGCGCAGTTGGAAATGCCACCGCTGCAAACTGATGCAAGATCAATTGTGGTTAATTGTGCCCCGGATATCTTGTCGGTCAAACTCCCATAACTTGTATGCAAGCGGCCGGTAGATGAGAAGAATTCAGGATACGATGATCCTCCTACGACCCAATTTTTACCGGATGACTGACCCGGGGAAAAATCCGGATTTCCATCTCCTGAAAAAATGACTCCAGGGGTTGATCCGATAGCGCTGTCACTCTCTGAGGCAGATGCGCCTGAGGGAACATTGTCCACAAATCCGCTATCAATCCGAAGGTCAAGATTATAGCCCTGTATCCAAGCAGTGGAGTTATTGAGGGCAAAATTGAGATTTATTATATTTCCTGATGCATCACAACTGCCTCCGGTTGTTGGATTGGGAATAGGATTAACGCATCCCGAGCCGGCAGTTACAGAGAATGCTGCTGGTCCGTAAGGATATACATGGTAATTAGGCGGAACAGTATTGTACGTTATTGTGTAGGTCCCGGAAGGAACATTTGTAAAGGAATAACTGCCATCCGCGTTATTGGCTACTGTTATTCCAGCGCTTGGAGAGATACTTATATTTGGTGGTGTTGCAGTATAGTTTAATTCGCCACGGTTACTCTGATTGTCTCCATTTGTATCAATAAAAACCTTTCCGGAGATGCTGAAGAAAGCCGTATTTACAGTAGCTGTATTTACAGTAAATGACAGATTGTCGGTACTAGCATTGCAATTTGCGTCACCCGAATAGTCTGCTGTAATTGTATGGGTTCCGGTAGTTAAGGATGAGGTAGAGATGTTTGCTGTTTGCGCGGCAAGAGCTACGGGATTACCCATTGATATGCCCCCGTCATTGAATTGAATTGTGCCTGTCGGAACACAGGCACCGCTTCCTGCAACTGAAGCTGAAAAAGTAACTGATGTTCCTGAATTAGATGGGCTTACCGGGGAAGAGGTAAGAGTGGTAGTGGTTGCTGCTAATGAACCTGTTGTAGGTGTTGCGGTTGGAGGAGTAGTTGGAACCGTGGTTGGGGTAGGTGTTGCGGTTGGAGGAGTAGTTGGAACCGTGGTTGGGGTAGGTGTTGGTGGTTGTATTTGTGGAACTGAGCAGCCTGCTCCTCCGCGTCCTCCGGCACCGCCTGTGTTACCTGAGGGCGGTTGGCCGGCTTGTCCTGCATGTAATCCGTTACAGCCAGAACCTCCAGCTCCTCCGACACGGCCAGGTCCAACTTTATCATTGTAAATATCGCCATAACCCCCGGCTCCATAACCGGCAATTGGTCCGGCGGGCGAGGCAGTCCCAGTGGCACCGGTGCCTCCTTGACCTCCATCTCCTCCCTTGCCTCCGTCGCCACCGGCTGTAGTTCCAAGTCCATTTCCGCCATTGCCACCTAACCCTCCTATACCTCCCTTACCATTGAAGCTCTCAGCAATACTAAACGCTCCGTATCCTGCAATTGGACCTGTAAATTTTGCGTCTCCATGGGCATTGTTTCCTCCTCTTCCTCCGTTGCCTCCATTTCCACCATTTCCTCCAGATTGGATCCCGTTTGAGTCACCTCCATTGCCTCCATCGCCTCCAAAGCCCCCCTCTCCATTATATAAAATTCCAAAACTACCTGCCCCATATCCGACTCCTCCAGGGGATGAGGCAGTTCCGTGGGCTCCCGTGCCTCCTTGACCTCCATCTCCTCCCTTGCCGCCATTCCGTCCTAATTTTCCATTATTTCCATTCCCTCCCCATCCTCCGGCACCGTTATATACTTGAGCAAAACTTGAAGCACCATAACCGACAGGTGTTACGGATTTAGCATCGCCCGAAGCATTATCCCCACCACGTCCACCAACTCCTCCATCTCCACCTGCGCTAATTGCGGTTGCATTTCCTCCCTTGCCTCCATTTCCACCCTTACCGTTGTATACCTGAGTCGAGAAAGCTGAACTGCTACTTTTGGCATTACCGGAAGCATAATTACCTCCAGTTCCTCCGCTTCCTCCTGGCCCGGCAACACCATTGCTTGTTATATTATCGCCTCCATTTCCGCCTTTTCCTCCGAGGCCGTTATATACAGTTGTGAGGGTTGTGGCATCACTTTTAGCATTGGCGACTCCGCCTCCTCCTCCGCCCCCACCGGCGCCGAGTGCTTGGTTGAGAGTTAATAATCCACTTCCACCATTTCCTCCATTTGCTGCCCCTCCTGCTCCCCCTCCTAAGCCTTGAGAATTATTGCAACCTTTTTGTCCTGGTGCGCCGGAAGCGCCACCTGTACCACAGCCAACTTGGGCAGATAAGGTGGGTACGAGTATAAGAAAAGTGAAGATAAACAGCGTGAGAATAGAGTTATTGAGGAATGGTTTTCTTGCCATAATTTAACTATACAAAGGGGGGAACTAACTTGTCAACGAAGAGCGTAAAGGATGTTAGGGAAATAAAATTTATAATTATTTAATAACTTCTCTTCTAAATCCTAGTGTTGGAAGGATAATGAAAAAATACAGTATAGGATTATAAAAGATGATAAAGATTGAGAATTAGAAACGAAGAATTACTTAAGGTCGGCACAAACAATATCTGTTTTAAGATCCTGCGCAGATTTATGCACCCTTACAGCTAGTGGAAATTGTTTTTTAAAATCAGCCAGCGTACCCGTTATATAGTTTGCCGTTTTTCCATTTACAACAGGGGAGAGAGAATATTTTGCATTTTCCGGTTTTTCACAGCTTCCTTCATAAACATATGCCGGATGCGAAGCCTTATCAGTCGTATTATTTAGATCAACACCTATAAATACTTTTCCATTAACCTCATTGAATGTTACAATTCCGGAGCTTCCTGAATTGTTTTTTTCCGAAAGATTAGCCTCCATACTGGCTACAATAGGTCCCTGTTTTAAATCAGGAGTAAGATTTGCGGTAGGGGGAGAGGGGTTGGATTGAACGGGCCGGTTATTTGTATTTTTCTTGGGTAGGAAAATTATAGATGCTATCATCAGGACAACGAAAATAGAACCAAAAATAAGTATTTTTTTGTTCATGGTCATATTAAATTTACCAATTGTTGCCGGAAATTGTCAAGCTGACCAATGTAGATTATGCAGAAAAATTGAGTTTGATTCCGGGGGACATTGTGGATTTGAGCGTGATGTTTTTGATATTTTTTGCCTGCACTGCTTGGATAACTGCCTCGACATTGTCAACCAATTTTTTCTCTTCAAATGAAATCTTGCCGATTGATAAGTGCATGATTGGGGCTTTTGCTTCTGTCTTGAAATTGATTTGTCCGAGCTCAAATTTCTTTGCTGCCTCTTTTGGTTTGGGATGGATGGTGCCGTTTTTGGGATTTGGCATAAGGCCCCGTGGCCCGAGAACTCTTGCAACTTTTGCAAGATGGCTCATGGTATCAGGCGTTGCGATAAGGATATCAAAATCCACTTGCCCCCCGGTAATTGCTTTTACAAGTTCTTCAACGTGTTTGGGATCCGCAGCGTGATCCGCAATCTCGATTTTTGCCTTTTTTCCTGATCCATGGGGGAGTGTGAGATTTCCTGAAATTCCCCGCTCCTGCGTATTGATGTGTAGCTCAACTGTTTCATCAAGTTTGGTTCTTTTTGTAGAATTTAAAATCTTCAAAGCATCTGTCACAGAATACTTTTTATTTTTATCTACCTGCTTGGCCATTGCCAGATAACTTTCTGAGTGAGGCCTTGCTTTTTTGGAGGCTTTGTATTTTGATGTCTTGACAGTTTTGGCCGCTTTTTTTTCAGTCTTTGTTTCCTCAGCTTTTAATTCGGACTGTTCTTCTTTCTCTTCATTTACTGATTCTTTTATTGCTGAGTTTTCAACCTGCGTTGCTTTTTCGGCTTCGCCTTGTTTTTTGGCAGCTTCTATCCTTTTGGCTTCAGCTTTTTGCTTAGCTTTTTTCTTCTGATCTTTTTCGTCTTCTTCAATTCCAATTGTTTTAACTCTTATTTTACCCACGTTTCCTCCCTTCGGTCGGTCAAGTGCAAAGTGCAAAGTGCAAAGTGCAAAGTGAAGGAATTTTTGTTTTTAATTATTTTTATTAAATTTAAACTTTTCATTTTTAACTTTTAACTTACTTCAACCCCCATTGATCTTGCAGTTCCGGCTACAATTCTTGCTGCCATTTCTACGTCATCTGTATTCAGGTCTTCCATTTTGTCCTTTGCGATTTGGCGGGCCTGATCCATGGTGAGTTTGCCTATTTTTTCCCGTCCAGGTTTTTGTGATCCTTTTTCCTGGCCCATTGCTTTTTTGATCAGCTCGGCAACAGGGGATTTTTTGGTGATGAAAGAGAAAGTCCTGTCTTCATAAACAGTAATCACAACAGGGATGACATTGCCTTTCTGATCAGCAGTCTTATCATTGTAGGCTTTGACAAACTCCATGATGTTAAGACCATGTGGCCCGAGAGCAGTTCCGACAGGCGGTGCTGGTGTTGCTCCTCCTGCAGGTAATGCGATTTTAATTAATGTTTTTATTTTCTTAGCCATAATAGTAAGTACTTAGAAATTTTTTCCTTCACTTTTCCAGATTTTTCTTGTCCCTCTTCTTGCTCCTATCCTACTAAAATAGAATCCTTCTTTTCGAGCCAAGACTAATTCACCTTGAGTAGCTGTTACTCTGAATTCTGAACGTGTAACAGGCCATTGGCCTCCTTCCAGCTTTTTTACTCTGACACGAATTGGCAAATCTTCCTCTGATTTTTCAGCGCGTAACTTCATATTTGCAAATACATAATAAAAGAATTAACAGGTTTTAGCACAATGAGTAAGTCTAATACCAATTCTTGGCCATCTCATATCTTCTTCACCTGTAAAAAGTCCAGCTCAACGGGGGTTTCCCTCCCGAAGATTGAGACCAGAACTTTTACTTTTCCGCGGGTTTCGTCTATATTGTCAATTGTTCCCAGGAACTCTGCAAAAGGTCCGTCTGTGATCTTTACTGCCTCACCGACTGTAAAGGCAACTTTGTAAAGAGGTTCATCCAGGTTCATAAACTTCTGAATTGCCTCAACTTCTTTCTCCGAAATTGGAGTCGGTTTGTTCCCGGCTCCGATAAAGCTTGTTACTCCCTGAGTGCTTCTTACCATGAACCATGATTCATCATCCAGAATCATCCTGACAAGTACATATCCCGGGAAGATTTTTTCCTGAATTGTTTCTTTTTTGCCCTGGCTGACCTTGATTGTGTTGCGGGTCGGGACAATGATATCAAAGATACGGTCATCAAATTTCATCGCCTCGGCTCTTTGCTTAAGAGATCTGGCGACTTTGTTTTCATGCCCAGCATAGGTATGAAGAATGTACCATTTAGCGTTATCAGGAACAGTTACAACTTTTTTCTCGTCGCCTGCAATGCCCGCTGTATCGACAGGATCTGCTGCTTTTTTTTCTTCTTTCTTTTCTTTTGGTTCGGTTGTCTGCGCTGTATCCATAATTATCTTAATATCAATCCCATCAATTTTGTAAACGCCAAATCAAGAGCACCTATATATAGTCCGACAAGTACGCTGATTGTTATGACAACCAAAGTAAGTCTGATGACTTCATCTCTTGTCGGCCATATGACTTGTCTTAATTCGACATAAGTTTCTTGTAAAAATTTAACAGGAGTAGTCATTATATCAGACATCCGCCTAAAACAGCGGATATGCATTGCAATTGTACCAAAATTGCGGGATGGTGTAAAGAAGCATGTTGACAAATAAAAAGTTTGTACTACAATCACAAATGGAGGAAAGCACGCGTATGTTTGAACGAAGATCCAGAGATGAATCTACAGTATTGCCCGAAGTTGTTGAACCACTTAGAAGATTTTTAATTAGGGAAGGTCGGCAGTATGTGGATCCTGCAAAATTAAAGAAACCCAACCGCCCAAATCCTAGAACCAGACGCAGTAGGCGGAGAAGAGCTGCCGATAAAGGTAATTAAAACTTTATTAAATCAATCAGTTATTTCAAATATTGAATAAAAAGAGTTATATTTTACTGAAAATATATTAAATATATGGAGCGTATATTAAGAGAAGGTCATGTTAAGGGAGATGTTATAAGAGTCCGTAGCGCTGGTAATAGAGTTAAGGGAACGGTTGATATGGGTGAAACAGGGCACATAGAAGTTTTATCATCAGATCAGGCCAAATGGCAATATGATGAGGACGTGGCAAAAAGACGTTCACGGCAGGGAAACGCTCGGCAACAAGGTAGGGGAAGAAGGGGTGGGTCCTAATTCTTATTTCTCTATCTTTGCAAAAGGAGCAAGAAACATTATAATATCCACATAATGCGTAAAAAGATCCGTAAAGCTGTTATTCCCGCTGCCGGGTTTGGTACCCGGTTTTTGCCTCAAACAAAGGCCATGCCCAAGGAAATGCTCCCGATTGTCGATAAGCCTGTGATCCAATACGTTGCCGAGGAAGCTGTAGCATCAGGGATAAAGGATATTATTATAGTGACAGGATCACTGAAGAGGGCGATCGAAGATCACTTTGATGCACCCAATTCAGATCTTATCAAAAATCTGGAAGTAGCGGGTAAGGACAAACTTCTCGCCCAGACAAGAGCTATCTCTGAGATGGCCAATTTTATATACATCCGCCAAAAAGGCATGTATGGCAACGGGACACCTGTTCTATCTGCGGAACCAGCGATTGAAGATGAATTCTTCGCAGTACTCTGGGGAGATGAGTTTATTTATAGTAATCCGCCAAGGCTTTCCCAGATGCTTGCAGTGCACGAGCAGTATGGCGGCGCTGTTATATCAGGTGTGCGGATTGAGAATAAAGAAGACCTAAGGCGCTATGGAATTGCGGAGGTGGAAGAAGTCAAGGGAAATGTTTTTAAGATAAAGAAGATAATCGAGAAGCCTCATCCCGATAAAGCTCCATCCAATCTTGCAACCCACGGCGCATACATTCTACCGCCTGAAATCTTCGGAATCCTGAGAGATCAAAAGCCGGGGACAGGTGGAGAAATTTATTTACCGGAAGCTATAGATCAGCTCATCAAAACAGGCTATCCCGTATACGCATGTGAGATAGAAAACGGCAAATATTTTGATACCGGGAATAAGCTTGAGTACATGAAGACAGTAGTCGAGTTTGCACTAAATCATGAAGATATAAGTGAAGATTTCCGCACATTCCTCAAAGAGCTGAAGATTTAGGCTTGATCTATTTTTCTAATTCTAACTTTACCATGGTTGGTTAAAGTCCAGGATCTTATACTAACAAGGCTTGGTCCATCGGGATCAATTGATGCAATATGGGTTCGTGCATAGCCCCATTTAGTTAGGGTTGACAATGTCTCAAATACACGAGGTTTAAAAGTAGGGGTAGAATGTGTATCTACAAGTTCGTCAAAGTGGTGTGAAGCAGAGTCTCCTGCCTGACGGTTTAATAACCGCAAACAATCAGCTTCAAACGGACTTAATATTTTGGGTACTCTCCGCCTTTTTCCATTCTGCCACTCGTTAATCATCTGGCGTTTTTCTTGTCCTTCCGATTTTTCTCTTTCTACCATAGCGAGCCGCATTATAGCATTTATTAATCACATTGGCATTTTTATTTGCACTTTTTGCAGAAAAAGTGCCCAAAACTGCCGCCGGGTCTAGCTCCAGCTTTTTGAAATCTCACTCGTTCCCTAAAAGAGCCAGTCTTCGCTGCGCTTGCTTTTCCTCTTTTCCTGCCTGCCGGCAGACGTTCACTCATTCATTTCTCATGCAGTCGCTCGAATCGGCGGATACTATTTAGGCCTACCGTAATTCGGCAATTCGAGCATGCGTTAAAGAAATATGACTAATGAGCGTTAAGAAAACTGAAAAGTGAAGTGAAACTGAACGTAGTTTTTAGCGAAGAGGAAATATTTCTAGCACGCGCAGACCTGCCGACGCTTTTCGTTCTTTGTGCGCACAAAGAATAATAGAAAAGAAATATTGCTGCAAAAAGTGCAATAAAAAACATTATATTTACACAAAGAACAGATGAGAGAATTTGCTATACTAGTTAAATGCCCAGGAAGTATTTGTTGATTTTATCAGGAACTATATTATTTTTCATCTTTATCCTTTTCTCATATCTGGTGCACAAGAATCATTTTACTGCAACAGACTTTAATACAACTGTACGTATCCAAGACCGGATGCCGAGAAGGTTTGATAATATTTTTTCAACATTCAGTGATATCGGAAAAGTTGAAGTGATGTCTATCATTTTGTTAATAGTTTTGATCATCTCAAGAAAAATTATCCGAGGTTTGATTGCTGTTGGATTGTACGTCGGATTTCATCTGATTGAGATTTACGGGAAGTTTTTTGTTTCTCATCCGCCGCCGCCGCAATTTATGCTCAGGACCAAACATATTATTGATTTTCCCCAGTTTCATGTGCGACTTGAAAATTCTTATCCGTCGGGACATGCGGGGAGGACACTTTTCCTATCAACGATTTTGATAATATTAATATATAACAGCAAAAAATTTTCTAAGGCGCTAAAAATAGGCTTGATCGGTTTAATAGTTTGTTTTGATATCACTATGCTGGTTTCGCGCGTGTATCTGGGAGAGCACTGGACATCTGACGTGATAGGAGGAGCGGTACTGGGAGCAGGTTTGGGATTGGTAAGCGGGGGAGCGCTTACAAAAGCTTGGTTAGAAAGATGATTTGTTGTTATAATTTTGCGCGCTGGAATCATTATCAGAATTAATGGAATCTCCACCACTAAACAGTGGTGAATAATTGGCAAGGAGAAGTAGGACACCTGTAACTATCAGCAGTATTTTAATAGTTTTATTCTTCATAGCCATATAAAAACTAGGATAGGTGTCTGAGAGATAGAAGCTATAAATATTTTGAGCCAAGTCTATTCTTATTGAATCACGGTTGAACTCATAAAGGCTTTCAGGATACTTACCTGTAAAGAGGATTGCAAACCAAGAAATAACCACAGCCACATAGGATCCATTTTGAATAACGCTTTGGAATATTAAATAGGGAATAAGCAAAATAATTCTAATTAGAAAACCAATTAGAGGAAAGGCCAACAAACGGCTGGGAGCAGTAGGTTTGTCAATTTTCAATGTAAAGATTCCATTATCATCCAGTCCAAATCCCGGATATTTGTCCGTCAACCCGTAAACATATAGATTTATTTTTGTGGTAAATTTCATATATTTTAGGTTAAAGTCATATGCTGAGTCCCAATATTTTCCGGTAAACAAGATAACAAACGGAGTCCCAATCATGTATATGGAAGCTACGAGAGAATAGGCAAAATTCACAAATGCAACCGGAATCAAAAGAATTATTTTTATAAGTATTCCTATGAAGGGAAAAGCAAGAAGTCGGCTGGGGTTTTCATTATTTTTTATAATCAGCTGGGGATATATATTTTGCTTTACGTTTTTCTTTTCGGCCATATCCACAGACTAATCAAGTGGAGCGTACTTGTCAAGCAGGAATAAATATGCTAATCTAGTATTATGAATCTGCAGGACACTTTCTACATTTTGGGAATAGTATTTATGTCGTTCAGCATTGTGATACTTATCGCGATTGCTATTCTGATTTTTTATCTCAAAAAAAGAGTTGAGGAAATTCATAAATTTGTTGATAATAAAATTGAGGAGATTTCAACAGTTACAAATCCAATTAAGAATGCAGTAGGTTTTGCCAGCTCTTTTTTCTCAAGTAAATCCAAAAAGACAAAGAACTAATAAAGAATTTGACCAAGCTATTTATTCCAATTCTTCTCGGAACTGTACGCCCCAAGCGTGAATCCATAAAAGCCGCAAATTTGATTGAGAAAGTAGGAAAGACGATTAAGGAGATAGAAGTTTCATTAGTCGATCCGAAGGATTACAATTTTCCCTACGATGGCAATGATCCTGAGAACAAAGACCCGCGCTATTCAAAGCTGACAAAAAAAGCTGATGGATTTTTTATAGTGACACCGGAATATAATCACAGCTTTCCCGGAACTTTGAAAAGAATGCTCGACTCAGAGCTCAAAAATTACATCCATAAGCCTGTTGCATTTGCCGGTGTTTCCAATGGAATTTTTGGGGGAGCCCGGGCTATTGAATCGCTCACCCATACAGTACGTGAGATGGGGCTTGTTCCTACTTTTTCAGATGTCTATTTTCCGCAAATTCAGAATCTATTTGATGAAAAAGGAGAGATAATTGATAAGGGATATGTGAAAAGAATTGAGAGGGGATTTGCCGAGCTGATCTGGATGAGCAAAGCGTTGAAGTGGGGACGGGAGAATCTGGAAAGTATTTATCACTAAGAAGTTGCAAATTCAGGCATTGGTATATCCGCAAAGCGTGGTACAAGTTCAGGATTAAGTTCCGGATCCCGGACAGCTCTATTTATAAGTATCAAAGATTCTGCAACATTTCTTTGCAACTCTTCAATTTGATACCATGGGCTTTCTTCATCCCCAAGTGTGAATCCAGCACCATTTAGCCCTAGGTCTTGCAGCGATTCACGATCCAAGACTTTACCGTACTGGTGGTCAGAATGGTAATTTATTTCATGTAGTGGTGTCTCATCAGGTTTAAAGCTGTAATTAATTGTTATAGTACGCATGTCATCCCACTTCGCATCGTCATAACTAACATTCCTGCTTGGCCTCCCATAAATTTCGGCAACTATCCTGCCGCTTCCATATAATGGTAAAGTAGCTGCTCCAAGATTAACTGGTGTTGAGAAAGCTCTTTTGTTATCTTCATTGCCAATGACTTTTAAAAGATCGATTCCTCCTTCGACTAATGATTGTTGTCTTTCAAGAGCAGCAATTTGAAACCGTCTATCAGCAGGATCAATCTCGCCGTTTTTGACTTTATGATGAGTTTCTGCTCGTTTGAGATGCACTCTCTTTTCTATCATTTGAGCCCTGAGTCTTTCGGGATTCATAAGTATATAGTATATCACATAAATGCAATATAGCAATAGACAAATTGCGTTAAGCCAAATATTATTTAGTCTTATAGATTTTTTTAATTATTTTGCCAGGCGAATCGAAAAAGTTTACACCGAGCTGATCTCGTTGGCAAAGAGTCTGAAATGGGGACGGGAGAATTTGAAAAGTATTTATCACTGAGCATCGGGATCTTGCGGATTCTCTTCATCAGAAATTGGATTAAGCATCTCCCGGAGCTTGCGTCTTGCTCTCATCAGTTTTAATCTGACTCCGTCTTCGCTAGTACCGAGAACATCTGCGATCTCTTGTATTGAAAAAAGTCCACTTTCAACAAGATTGACTACAATACGAGGGTCAAATATGACATGTTCAGTATGGTTTGGTGAATCCGAATCCGCATTATTTTTTTGTTTTTTATTATAATATTGTTTGGCTACTTCTTCTCCTAAAGCATTTACTCTGGTTTTTAATGTATCTAATTCCGGAATCTCCTCTAAGCTACTGCATACCACGTTTAAAGCTTCAATGATATCACTTTTTAGATTACCCCTCCTGGGCAAATGGGGCAAAAGGGTATATCCAGCACTCACTAATAAATCAACGCGGTCATGAGGACTTATGGAATCATCTTCAGTTTTAAGTGCTTTCAAATACATCTTTGCTAAAATACTGGGCGCTACTTTTTTTTGATTCAATGGTATCATTTCAAGTAATTTTAAAGCTCCTCTTCTTTGGCGGATAATCCACGGATTTTCAGTTTGCCCACTTATACCAGAAAGCAACTCTCTAGTTAGATTCGCAGTTTGCCCGTTTGACCTCTCAGAATAATGATCCAATTCTGTCCTGATACCGCTCATTAGGAGCTTGCGTTTCGGATCGCGTTCATTCAATAAAAGTGATAATAGGCTATCTTTTTCTAGGATTCCTGCGACTAAAATACGATGGGGCTGCATTCTTAATTCTTTTCTCTCGTATTGCATAGGTAGTGCATTGTAAGAAATAAGAACTATAATGTCAAACGGATCGGAGGGAAGGGAGAATTTGAAAAGTATTTATCATTGACTCATCAATTATCATAAACCCTTACTGCAATATCCGGATTTCCGTAGACTAACGCAGCATCACAAGATCGGAACCAAATATCCAATTGTGTACCGTAACCGTATGTATCATCAATTATAAATCTGTGACCTGCCATCGGACCGGATAGGACATCTACATGTGCCCTTTGTGGTTCATCGTTCATGGCAATATCTCCTTCTTTTGCCAATCCCACACCTGAGTTTGTGTCACAATATGCAGTTGATTTTACAGTACGATCGTGAAAGGTAGAGGATGGATTAGGACTAGAGGCCAACGGATAGGAATCTGTTGTGCTAGCTGAGGTAGGTTCAGTGAAGGTCGGCTCGGTTTTAGTCGCCGTTTCTTTTGGGGGTGGTGCGGTTATTTCGGGTGAAGCTGTTGGGGGAGGAGCTACAAAAATGGTACTTGTAGATGTATCAGGATTTACAAAAATTGTTGTTGAAGTTGGAATTGTACGGGAGGTTGGTTCTACCGCACGCAGGCCTGATGTCACAATAGTTGCACGGTTGTCTACGTGTCTTGCAGCTGCAACACCTGCGGCTGATTCGGTTAGTGAAACAAATAACATGGCTGAGCGGAATGTTTTTGATCTAAAAAGCCTATTTATCCTATCGGAACGAGCTCCTTGTTCATGACTTATTCTCATTTTATTAAGCTCAAAATAACATCTGGGAGCTTATATGTCAAATTATTAAGGCTATTAGCGGATGTCGCTTAGATCCTGGGGTTTTTTGAATGCGAATTGGTTTATGTAGCCCGGAAGGTATGAAAGCATGCCTTTTAAAAAGCCATTTTTTACGCGTCTGCCATCAACTATAACGGGGAAACGGATAAATTTTATTTTCCCAAGCTTGTTAACACGGTTGGCAAGGTCAATGTCCTCATTGCTCAATAGGGCGGGATTGAACTCTCCTGCTTTTTTGTAATCATCTGATCGTATGGCGAAGTTGAATCCTGTCAGCCAAAAGTGCCCGGCAAAAAGACGGTAGGCTACCATCGCGGTTGGTTGAATAATGTCGAAACATATATTGGTCCACCTAGAACAATCCTCAATTCTTCCAGTACCTGTAACTGCTACTATATTTTTGTCGGATAGAGGAGCTGTCAATTTCTCAATCCAATCTCGTGGCGCAATACTGTCTCCATCAAGAGATAGAATTATCTCGCCCTTTGCTTTCCGGAATCCTGCAAATCGTGCTGAACCGCGTCCTTTCACAGGCTCTTTAATTACTTTTAGATCGAGTTTATCTTTATACTTATTTGCAGTTTCAAAAGTTCTATCAGCCGAGCCATTGTCCACGACAATTACCTCATAAGGTTTATCAGTAGTTTGGTCGATGAGGGATTCAATACATCTGCCTATTGTTTTCTCTTCATTGTAGGCGGGGATAACTATAGATATCATATTTTATAAATTCCAAGTTCTAATTACCAATATCTAATAAATTGACAAATTTTACAAGTGCAAATTAAACCATGCTATCTACTTTAGCCAGAGTACGTGTATGTCCATTTTGGTCCCTCCTTCTTGCAGATTCAGAGGCTGTATGGGGTTTTATCCCTTCTATTTTCATTTTTTGGGCTACAACCCGACGAGAAATACTATATTTAAGTGCGATATCAGATGGGGAAAGTCCATCTTCCCGGAGAAGAACAATTAGTTCCTCTCCAGATAATGCCGCAAAAGTCTCAAACTTTTTTTCTTCTCGGGCCGTAGACTTAGGTTGGCCATCTTGTGTTTGGGAGTCTGGATTAAAATAGCTATTTAATCTATTTATTGCGTTTTCTACAGTTTGCCGCGCTAATTCTCTAGAAATTTCAAGCACAGCTCCAACTTCCACATTCGACCTAGGATAACCCCGGTCAAATCCATAAGATAGCACGACGGCTCGGCGTTCTCTTTCCGGAAGAAGATCTAATATTTCACCTATCTCTTTAATTTCAGTACTGCTTAATCCCGCAACATCAGGACGTGGAGCTGTTGTCTCTGCGACCCGATCACCAATCGTCGGTGAATCAGAGTCGCTACTGACATGATCCTCAAGAGCCCGTTCTTGTTGAAAAATTTTGGCTATGTTTGTTACTTCATCTGGTGTTCTTTTCAATTTTGCTGCGAGCTCATCTGTAGTTGGTTCGCGCCCATTATCAATTAAAAATGCTGTGCTTACATTTTTGATTGCTCTATGTTCCTCGTGTCTATGGGTGGGAATCCGAATGTTCCTACCCGTGTCCCGTATACCTTTTATAACTGCTTGTCTGATCCACGAAGTTGCATAAGTTGAAAATTTAAAACCTTTTCTGGCATCAAATTTGTCAACTGCATGCATAAGACCAAAAGTCCCTTCTTGTATAAGATCCATAATCGGCAATCCATTACCTGTATATCTTTTTGCTATATTTACAACCAATTTTAAGTTGGACCCGACAAACATTTCTTTTGCTTTTCTTCCTGCTTCAACTTGAACCTCTGCTTTTCGTTTTTCATCGTCTGATAATCCACCCCTCCGTTTTAATGCAACTTCTGCTTTTCTACCCCTTGCAATATCACCAGCCAGTTGGACTTCATCAGCCCTGGTAAGTAAAGGATACTTGCGAATATCGTTTAGATATATTGTAAATGAATCAGCGTTTTCTCTCCCACGACTTGTAGCTCTCCCTCTGCCGGGCATTACATCTCTTTCTGTATGTTGCTCATTTCTTGGCATAAAATATTATAGTACGCATTATACAGGTAATTAAAGCAAAATTCCATCCTCTTATAGGTTTAGGAAAATTTATTATTGGGCTGTACGGAAATAAAAGCTGGTTTTAACTTATTCCCATCTCATCGTTGCGGGGGGTTTGGAAGTGATGTCATAAACAACTCTTGAAACATCAGGGACCTCATTTACAATTCTTGATGATATTTGCGCGAGCACATCATAGGGGATACGGCTCCAATCAGCCGTCATAACATCCTCAGAATCATACGAGCGCACAGCTAGGACTTCTGCATAAACACGGGCGTCTCCTTTGACCGCGGTTGAAAAGCTTCCTGTCATTACTGCAAAGCATTCAAATACTTTGCTGTATTGGTCTGCTTTTTTCATCTCTTCAACCACTATTTGATCTGCTTTCATGACTTGTGCAAGCCTTTTTTCTGTGACCTCACCCATTATATTTACCGCATGTCCGGGACCGGGCCAAGGCTGCTGCATTACTATTTCCTCAGGAAGTCCTGAGAGGCGCCCGATTTCGCGTACTTCATCTTTATAATAAGTCCGGTTGGGTTCGATAAGTTTTAATTTCAAACTCTGAGGAAGTCCTCCGACATTGTGATGGGATTTGATGTGGGATGCATGCTTAGACCCTTTGGATTCTATAACATCTGAGTAAATTGTTCCCTGCCCGAGGAACTCTGCATCCTTATGCTTTTCTGCAATTTCCTGGAAGATATCTATATAAAGACTTCCGATTATTTTTCTCTTTTGTTCCGGATCTGTTATTCCTTTTAGCTTGTTTAGGAAACGTGTACGTGCATCAACGATCACCAAATTTGCATGTATCAAATCTTTAAAAATGTAACTGACAAGCTGATCTGTGCCGACTCTCATAAGACCTGATTCGACATAGACCGGGATAAGATTTGGGCCGATTGCTTTTCCTATCAGAAAAGCTGCAACAGTTGAGTCGACACCTCCTGAAACAGCAGCGATGACTTTACTTGTCCCAACTGTCTTTTTAATGTCCGCTATTATTTTTTGCGGATCAAGAGAGAGGGGAACAAGATCCTCTTTACAGATCTTTGCAAAGTTTCTCAAAATTTCCAAACCATAATCTGTGTGCTGCGCTTCAGGATGAAACTGCACGCCATATAGATTTTTATCTGTGTTTTGGACAGCTGAAAATTCAACTGTTTTGGTGACAGCGAGATTTTCAAAACCCGGGGGAAGTTTTGTTACAGTGTCGCCATGTGAAACAATAACACTTGAAGTTTGGGGAAATCCATTAAGGATGCTTAATTCTTGATTATTAAGTCTTAATTCTAACTTTTCAGGTCCGTATTCTTTGGTCGTCTCCTCCACCTTTGCGCCCAATACCTGAGCCATTAATTGCCAGCCGTAACAAATGCCAAGAATTGGTGTTCCTTGCTCAAAAATCTCTTTTGAAATTGTTGGCGCGCCTTTTTCATAAACAGATGAAGGTCCGCCGGAAAGGATAATTCCCTTGATAGTATCACGGGTACCACGTGTAGCACGAGTACCACGAGCTTTTTTCGTTTCTTTCCCGTGATACCCGTGGTACTTTTGATACTCGTGATACTTTTGGAGTGTTTCCTCGGGGTTTACGTATTCTATTTGGACTCCTATTTGCCGGAGGCGTCTCCCTATGAGGTGAGCAGTTTGTGAGCCAAAGTCAACGATGAGGATCATTTGTAGTTATTATACAATTTTATCGCACGGATTGGTAGACTTGGGGCATATCGCTTTTTGAAAGAACCACCTGGAAAAGTAGAAGGGAATTAGATTTGAACGCTCCTGCAAAAATTAAAAGATAGTATTTCCATATTCTGTAAAACTTCCCGTCGTATTTTTGAGGACATTTTTTGACTGTCTTTTCGGCCTGATCCATAAGTTAAGGGTATTATACTGCTAATTGTGAGGATGGCAAGGGTAGAATTGCTTGAGTTAAATTAAAACTAATCTCATAGCAAACTATTTACTAACTCTCTAAATTTATTTCGAGGCTTGAAAAATAATAAACGATAGTATATAATTCCCTATAATAATTATTATGAGAACTGAACAGGAAGTAAGAAGAGGTTTGGGACAATATAAGAGAGGTCTAATAAGGGCAACCTGGGATAATCCTACTACTTTTGATCCTGAAGATGTGCGGCGTCATCTTAGAGCAAAAGGAGTACATAGCACATCACCAATTGTTGTAATTCCTTATGATATAGAGAGCTTGGATAGAGCCGCTGCAGTAGCTGACTCGTCTGAGTGGCAGGACCCGTTTGTTGTCGGTAAAATAAAGAGTGCTAAAAGCAAAAGGAAAAAGTTGGATAAAGGCGCCTCAATATATGATATCGGATTTCCCACTGTTTTTTATACAGAGTTGCTCGATTTAGCAGTTGTTATAGACGATAGTAAAACAAACGAAGAGTTATTTGGAGAAATTTATTCTAGAGGTGCGTTAATTGAATCATTTGCTCATGAACTTACTCACAGCGCGTTTGCGCCTTTAACCGTTGTGAGTTTTTCTCCTAAAAACGATTCAGACAAAGTACGGGTAAAATCAACCCATGGTATTGGTCAAGCTAGCGAAACAGTAACTCTAAGTCCAGGAGCTGGTACTGAAAACCTATATAAACCCGTCTGGATTGATGAAGCGCATGCTGTTAAGTTGGCATCAGAAGTGAGAGGCAACATGGTTCCGGAGTCAGTTCAGCAAAAGCCATGCGTGATGGAGGAGGAAGAATTTGGTATTGATGAGATAGAAATACCCCCCCCATACCTCATCTTTTCTGAGAGTTATCCGGATGAACCGGGGGATGTAGGGGGAAGCGTTGCCGGGGTGGGATTGGATACTCTGGAGACCAAGCGACCTGGATTAATACGTGACATTAATAATCTTACGACAGGCGGATCTATAGTGGATTTTCACAATAGATTAAAGCATAGTGTTGGGAAAGTTCTTTACAAGGCTATTACAACACGTCAGCCATATAAATCATGGGGAAATGTTCTTGATCAAATCCTTGATCTTTCTCCATCTCCATCATCAAAGCGCTAAATTTATAGAGCGCAAGGGGAAAGTTGCATAGCCAACTTTATTCTTAACCTCTAAGATGTCTATATACTTGCAATTAAAGGCTAAAGTGCTATAATATAGGATAATTTTGTATTTAAGCTATAATTAATAAATATGCAGAAAATTTCAAGACATGTAAACAATATATTCGCGCTGCGTCACAATTCTCTATACATGAATTCAATTTATATAATGCTGAGTACATTGATGGTGTCTGCAAGAGGATTTTTTATTAGCTTTGTTATGAGTGATAAGAAAAAATAATATGTATTTAAAACTAATAAATTTTTACATTTCATCCAAATATTTTATTGCACGCGTGAGGTCGATCGTGTTGGGTTTTAAACCGGAAAACTTCAAAAAGCATATTTACGTTATGCCGCATGTCCTGTTTGAAAACTACCGTCAAATGGATATCGGCTCGTATGTATTCATAAACCATCACACTGTTTTTTCGACCCCTCACGGCATGAAGATCGGGGACTATGTGATGATAGGGCCATATTGTTTGTTCGCAACAGTACATCACGAATTTGATGACTACAAGAGCCCTATGATTTTTCAAAAGCCGCGAATAAGACCAATTGAGATAAGGAAAGATGTGTGGATCGGGGCAAAAGTAACCGTTTTGGGGGGGGTAACCATTGGTCGGGGAGCAATAGTCGCAGCAGGGGCAGTCGTCACAAAAGATGTTGAGCCTTATTCAATTGTCGGGGGAGTGCCTGCAAAATTGATAAGATATAGGTTTGATAAAGCAAAAATCCGTAAGGCTTCAATGATTAACTTCAAAAACCTCAAACATCAAAAGACAGATTTATGGGGATAGTTTGGAGACTTTGTTATTTTCTCCAGCCATGTATATTTCCAAAAGCGACTAACACCTTTTCTGTTTCTTCTTTCCCCTCATCAAAGCGAAGATCTATTGGAAAAGCCTGATCATCGGGTCCGCGTAAATTTTCAAACGATTCTAATATATGGTGCATGCCTCTTGCTTCATGTCTACGTAGCCCATTCATATTATCTGGTGTGGTTTCAAGTGCTCTATAAAAATCGTTTTGCAAATCGGGAACTTCAAGCCAATTTTCATTGTCTCCCACTGCAAATCCTACCCCCTCAAATAACTGAGAATAATCATATGCCTCCTTTGATTTTGCAAGACTTGAAAGTCGCAGAGCTCCTGGAGTACTCAACGCTCTGAGTTCGTGTGCCCCTAAGCTATGCGCAACATACATTGCTAAAAAAGCAAGGCATCTTTGTGGTGAAATTTTAAATTTTTTTCTAAATTCAGAGTAACCTTTTATTTTATCCACATCTTTTTTAACAGCAGAACCCGTCCTTATTATTCTTGTTGCAAGTGATCCAGCTGAGTCCTCTGTCTCGGTATCTATTCCTGTTCTCCATAGTTCCCCAGAAGTTTTGTTGAATGGCTGCCCCCAATCTATGCCTATGGCAAAATCAAGTGAAAAAGTTCCAGCACCAGATCCTCCTTTACAAGAAAGAAAAAATTTTGTATCTGCAATAGGAGCTTTAAATATAGTTGCTCTTTCTTTGTCTTTACTTGCAAAGAAATCTTGTCCGACAAGGCTTATCAAGTATCTTGCATTGTGTGAGGCTCGTGAGAATGCAATAACTGGATCTTCCTCTTCAGAGATATAATTAAATGATCTGGATTTAAAAAAATCAGGTAAATCTGTAACTTCGTGAAGATCATCTAGTAACTTTAGAGCCGGCTCGCCCAAAGGAGAAGTATGTAGATTCCAGCGCCTAGCATAATTATAGACTCCGAATATGAGATTTGGAGAGATACCCTTTCGTTCACCATATATATTTAACCCATCAAATAAACGCATTCCGCGATTTCGCCTTGTCCTGGAATTTTCCAATATAAATCCTTCCGGGGTTAATTCTGGAGGAGTAATATCTTGTGAGCGATCTATTTCGTGCACAGTACTCATTGTAAGAGTATATCATAATAGGACACTAAGAGCAACCTATAGTAGGTATATAATTATTGATAAGTATTGCATAATATAAAGAAAGAATAGTAAATAAAAAGGAGTTTTTCCTATTTTACAAGCAATGATTGGGTGGAGATTGTTGGTTGATATGTATAGTTTGATTTTGTAACACTGGATATTTTTGTAGTGTATGTTCCAAGTTCTTTTGAGCGGAGAGAAAATGATACTTTTCCAAGTGAATCTGTAGTTGCGGAAAATGAAGTAATTTTTCCTGAGGGAGTTGTTATAGTTGCTTTTACTGCCGCACTTGAAATCGGGACATTCGAGTCTTTGTTAACAGCAGTTATAACTGATATTATCTTTCGCTGGCCGAAGAGTTGTGAAGCATAAGACATCGTGATATCGGAAACAGTCATCGTAAGAGAAGGTGCTGAAGTTGGTACTGCTGTTGTGGGTGTTGGTGTTGGAATAACAGGAGCCTGAGTAGGAGTGGGAGTATTAATAGAGAGAGGAGATACTGCTTTGTAGGCGTTAATCCGGCCGTATGTCCAGTTGGTTCCTGTTCCTGTAATCTGTTCAGCTGTTTTTTCGATTTGTTCACGTACACAGATATTTGTTGAGCAAATTCCTTTGGACCAGATTAGGGCTGCAACTCCTGCTGTAAGTGGAGATGCCATAGAGGTTCCTGACATGGAAGCGTATGAATTGCCTTTGTAAGTTGAGTAAATTGATGACCCAGGTGCTGCCACATCTACCCAGGGACCATAATTGGAATAACTTGTTATTGTATCATTTGCGTCTGTTGCGGCTACAGCAATTACATGTATATACGCTCCGGGGTATGATTCTGCAGTGCTTGATGAGTTTCCTGCCGCTGCGATTACTACACTCCCTTTGCTCCAGGCATAGTCGACAGCATCTTGAAGAGTTTGGGATGATTGTGTTCCCCCAAGACTCATATTTATGACTTGTGCTCCCTGATCGGCTGCCCATATAATACCGTTCGCGATCCAAGAGTGGTAACCTGACCCATCATCAGCGAGCACTTTTCCATTTAAAAGTACGGAATTGTAACCGGCTCCTGCTACACCAGACCCGTTATTGGTCGAAGAAGCTGCAATTCCTGCAACATGAGTTCCATGGCCATTTAGATCTGTAGCATTTGCTGTTGTTGTGAAATTTGTACTATTTATGACTTTTCCCGCTAAGTCGGAGTGTGATTCTTCAATCCCGGTATCCAGTATCGCAATTTTAACCGATGATGATCCTGTTGTCAGGTCCCAGGCACTTTCGCTGCCGCTTTTTGCTGCGTCAATTTTGAATAGTCCCCATTGTTGGGATAAAGACTGATCATTGGTTATTCCTAAAACATGTGCTTTAAAATTGGGCTCAGCGTATTCAACGAGGGAATTATTACTATATTCTGCTACTGCTTGTTCAATATTTCCCGTTTCTATTTTAATTACCTCAGAATTTAATTTATTGATCCTTTGTCTTAACTGTGCTCTACGTGTCTTTCGCAAAGATTCTTTGTCTTTTTCATTTACATTTTTTTTATACTTCACAATAATTTCACCGGGAGCTGTATTGCCTGTCGCTGTTCCCTTTACGTCAACTTGGGAAGGTTTATTTAATAAGCTAAAAATACCGATTACTAGAAGTGCGATACCTACTGCGATAGAGATAAAGGGGGTTTTATTGCTTTTTTTAATTCTTTTCCGGCGGACAGACTTTTTCTTCATCTATAAAAATATTAAACTATCAAAAGTATTGATGTCAAGTTTAGCTTCATTTAACAGTATTATCCACAGAGGTTATTGCTAAGAAGGTTTTACTTCGATTTTTTAAAACTTGGTTTGTCGGGTGGGGCGAGCATTATATTGATTAAAGTAACTAACTCCTGAATATCAAATGGTTTGTATAGTACCTCAATTTTATGTTTTTTGAGCCAGTTCGTCTTGTCTTCGCCAAGTGTTGACGCGGTCGCTATAACCACAGGCATTTCTTTTGTCTGTGGGTCAAGCCTGAGAAGATCAAGCATACTCCATCCTCGTTGCGGGCTATCCATGCGGATATCTAAAATAATTAAGTCGGGTGCTTCTTTTTTCAGGCGGTGATAAGCTTTTTCCCCTTCGTGGATAACAAAGACATCATAATCTCCAATCTCCTGTAGGAGCATATTCATCGCGTCGATAAAATCTACATCGTCATTTACAATTGCAATTCTTCTCTTCATTGAAGAATTATTCTAAACAAAAAGTACTTATTTAGCAATGAGGACTTATTGTCTGCTATTACTGCTTTGTGATGGAGGCGATAATGCTGTCCAGCTCAGACAGTGTAGTTGCATCTGCCGGGCTTGGGGATTTGGCACTGATTGCCCCGTATTTAGTAGGGGAACCATACGATGTCCCGGTTGGATTTTTCTGACAAATAGTATATTCTCCGCCTGTATTCCAGCTTCTTCTGTATTGTCCTTCTTTTCCTGCTATGTCTGTAAAATCTGTGAATGTTTGGGACATTTCAGCCGGTGGATCGCCTTTGTAAGTACAAGTTCCGCCGCCAAATGCTGCTTGCAGAATATTAATTGTGTATCCGTTTTTACTGATAATCAGTTTGTCCGAAACATTTGTTGTCTCGTGCTTATCAGTCCAATCGGCCGGAATCTCAACCATGTAGGGTTTAAAGCTTGTGCTTCCATCAGTGAGCCCTGCCTTTACGGTTTTTTTGGAACCTATTGTAGGGGATACTTCTTGTTTCATAGCTTGCGTAGGCTGCTCAATAATTGCCTTGGTGGGAGCTGGAGTCGGGGTAACAGTATCTGAACTTTTCTTGGAACTTCCGAGATAATATCCTCCAAAAAGCAACAGGGCAATTGCAGCGATGCCAATCATGACCTTCCCAAATACCGGAAAAGGCTTTTTGTTTTGTGGAGCCGGTGGATTATTTACAACAGTAGTCTCTGATTCCGGAGCAGTTGGGGGAACAGGTTTTGTCTCTTCAGATGCAGGTATCGTATCTTCTTGTTGCGCGTCCATATATCAAGTATCGCAGAGAATAAATTAAATTACAATATATCAGGCACTTTTATATCTTTCTTGCGATTACATATAAATAATGTTTGCAAAAAATTCAAAATATTTTATATAATCATCGATATAGTAATGATATGGAGGAAGCTAAATTTAAGTCATTTTGAGCAGGTTTTGATTCTTCGTTCGTATTATCAATAATTTTTTGCATGATATGGTATAAAGAGTAGTGACATATCTATGAAAATTATTTATATCATTTTTGCCGCAGTAATTGTCTTACTTGTAGTTATTCTTCTAGTTGAAGTTTTGATGGTCATAAGTATCAAGCAGCCTACGTTTAAAAATCCTGACCGCGCAGCTCAAGTTTTGGGTACTACCGGTGAGAAGCTGACATATGTCGTGTTGGGAGACAGCACAGGAGCTGGCCGGGGAGCGGATTATAAGAGGGGGGTAGCAATTCAAACAGCAAAGTATTTGGCAAAAAAAAGAAAGGTAAAATTTGTAAATTTATCTGTATCCGGCGGGACAACTAGAGATGTTCTGATCGAGCAAATTCCTCATGTGAGTGTATATAAACCGGATTTGGTTCTTTTGGCTGTTGGATCAAATGATGTTACGCATTTAACGCTTGGAAAATCACTTGAGAAAGATCTGAACCTTATAATAGAAGATTTAATAAAAACCAATTGTAATGTAAAGATTGTTGTAACAGGGGCTGCGGAGATGGGTGCGATTCCACTTTTTCCCCAGCCTTTGCAATATATTGCAGGATTGAGAACACAGCAGTTAAATAAAATTTTTGGTAGAGTGGCAGAAGAAAAAAATATAACCTTCGCGCAAATTGCCTATGAAACAGGACCGTTATTTAAAAAATATAAAAGTCTTTTCGCTTCAGATGGTTTTCATCCAAACGAAAGTGGTTACGCAACATGGCTTCCTGTTCTAAATAAATCAATAGATGGCGCCTTGCAAACTCAGCCAAGCCACTGTAATTAATGTAAATTACAGAAATATGTCTACGCGCTTTCATATATTTTGGTACACATTATAATAGTATAGCCCCTCCGAAGCTAAAATTAACCTATAGTGTAATTTAATTATATTTTTCTTATTAATGTTATAATTTCAGCATGTTACAGATTTTGGGAATAGGGTCGGGAGTTATATGTTTTTTCGGTTACGTTCCGTATCTAAGGGATATTTTTCGGGGGACTACTAAGCCTGAGCGTGCTTCATGGTTTATATGGCTGGTACTTGGGATTATTGGATTTTTTTCCCAAAGAGCCGAAGGCGCGACTTGGTCACTCTGGCTATCCGGAGTAAATAATATCGGGATACTTGTTATTGTTATTTTATCAATTAAATATGGGGTTGGAGGTATGCGCAAGAGAGATGTACTGGCATTGGCTGCCGCGGCAGTGGGACTATATCTCTGGTATTTAACGCGTCATGCTTACATCGCACTATACATAACTCTTTTTATAGATGCTTTGGGCTACATCCTGATCTACATGAAGTCATATTCTGATCCGGGAAGCGAAACACTAATCGCCTGGGTGATTTATTCCTTGGCGGGTCTTGCCGCAGCGTTGTCAATCGGCACATTCAATCCCGTTTTGCTTTCATACCCTGTGTACGTCTTCGTGGTCAATATGATAGTTGTATTGATTCTTCTTTCAAGAAAACAAAAAATCACCAAATAACTTTAGCCTTGATTTATTAAGCTATCCTGCTATAATTTCGTTTATGGTAGGTTACGAAGCAAGCTCACATTATATTCCGAGAAAAAACAGAGAATTTAAACCTTCGGATACAGATCCTGCGGCAAGAAGACATTTTAGAGATCTTCATAAAGCAGCAAATGTATGCGGTGAGAAAAGAGTTACTGTTCCTGCGTATACACCCGAGCGCGCCCTTGTTATAAGAAATTTAGTATCAGATTATCCGGATGAGACCCCTATAGCAGTGCTTTATCCACGTTCACAAAAAAGAATGGCCAAAAATAGACTACCTTCTAATCAATGGGAAGAATTTATTGATCGACTAGACATATATGTCAAAGGACGCATTGCTTCAGTTTTGAGAAGAGCAGGAACATCCTTTGGCACACTTGGTGCTCTTAGAAAGGCTATAGAAAAAGGAACGCTTCGCGAGCCACAAAGGTTGGTGTCATCAACAGGGAAAATGAATCCTGCGTTAAGTGAAAGGCAAGCTGGATTTCTTGCACAGGCTTTTGGTCGTCCTCCCGAAGCTTCACATTAGCAATTAATTTTTTGAAATCTTATATTGCGATAAAGAGAAGATGATGAATGCCAGGAAGGCCATCCCGCTTCCGAAGAGGAAAGTTGCAGATGGACTTATCATCGACCAGATTAGCCCCCCGGCAAATGATGCGATAAAAGTGCCGATTGCTGTGATTGTGTAGTAAGCTCCGAAATAAGTTCCTGACTCCGAACTTTCTATAAATTCTGAAATGTATGCTTTGGAAACACCATCTGTTGCCGCTATATATATTCCATAAATTGGGAATAAAATCCATAAGAAGTTGGCTGTTTTGATCAAGCCGAAAAATAAATAAACTATGGCAAAAATTATAAGTCCTCCTGAGAAGACTTTTTTGGCGCCGATTTTATCAGACAACTTTCCAAGCGGTGTTGCAAATACGGTTTGCGAGATATTGTATAGAACGTATGCAAGAACTACCAGAGTTGTTGTGAGTCCCAGATCTTTGGCCCGCAGGAGTAGGAATGCGTCTGAGCTATTACCTGCCGCAAAAAGAAAACTGACAACAAGGAAAAGCTTGAGCCTTGTATCAATCAGGCTCCATTTGAGATTTTTGAAGTGGAATTTACGCTCAGTTTTAGTCTTTTTAGTTTCTTTCACAAAGAAAAATAACAAAGCAACTGCTATTACGGCCGGGATAAAAGCGATGAAAAAAGTAAGGCGTATGTTTTCTTTTAGCAATGCTAGCAGTCCGAGTGCTAGCAATGGACCGATTACAGCGCCAAGACTATCAAATGCGCGGTGAAAGCCAAAAATAAATCCTTTGTTGTGCTTTTGTGTATTATCAAGCAGCAGACTATCTCTTGCTGCAGTCCTCATTCCTTTTCCGAGCCTGTCAATGAAGCGGGCAAATAGGACTAGAGGCCAGGTATAAGCGAGTCCTGTCAAGAGTTTGGAAATTGCTCCAAAAGAATACCCTCCGATAACAAAAGGTTTTCTTTTCTGCATATAGTCGGAGTAGGCTCCAAAGAGAAATTTGGTAATCGCAGCAGTTGCCTCAGCAGTTCCTTCAATTAGACCGATGACAGGTATTGGTGTATGTAAAACAGATGTCAGAAAGATCGGGACGATGGGGTAAATCATCTCAGAGGATAGATCATTGAAAAAACTCACAAGTCCTAAGAATAGAACCGGTCGGGGAATTTTTTTGAGGTTTGGAAAATTCATTTGGTTAAGTAATTATATCAAAAAATATTTTACAAATTAACTATCCCAAACTTTTCCTGAGGATTGCAGCTTGAGTGATTAGGTCGGTAAGTGATCCGTCATCTGATTCCAATTTATCATAGATCTGATCTGTCAAGGTTTTGTGCTTGATTTCATCTTTTGTGACAGGTCCAAGTTTGATTCCAAGAGTTGTCTCAATTGCTCTTATGTCGTCCAATATTGGTTTCCAACCAGTGGACTTCTTACTCAATTTATTTAGATTATCAATGTTTAGATACCGTCCTGCCTGGTCCAGATCTTCTGAAATGTATTTGTAATATTTCTTGACGATATCAAGTTGTCCCATTTTTTTTGCGTTTTCCAGGCCGCGGCCTGTTCCTATCAGCTCAGGAGGAACGCCGATAGAATACAAAGCTGCGGTAAAACCGATCGCGCGTGGGAGTTTCACCTTTCCAACTCCACGCGAATATCCGAAAAGCCCGATGTGCTGGACCCGTTCACGCCGTCTTGGCAAAAATGCAGCTACCTTATTGATTAGTGGTGCAATTTTTTCAATTGTTTCGCGGTAGTTTTTCTCAAAACAAGGAATCAAGCTTTGCAAAATATCTTCATCCTTTCCGGAAATTATCTCGGCCGTTTGCGTCGGAAGGGTGTCTTCAAGATATTTTATGGCTTTGATGACATCTTTTTTGTCAAAATCATACCTGAAAGCGCTTTGAATGGTAGTAGTGCGGATTCCTTTATATTCATCAGCAAATTTTTCAATGTTTGTCGGATCGATTCCCCCGCGGAAGGGAAGTACTGCTGCGCCGATTATCGGATAAAAAGGAATCCCAAGCTTTTCAGCTAATTTTCTGTATCTGGACAGGGCAATTTTAATTGCAAAGACAGTCGGAACCATACCGAAATTAAGAGCAGGATCGGATCTAGCAACATAAGGGCGGATGTATGATGGTTTCTTCTTGAACTTATTTTCATAAAGACTTATGTATTTTTCAATTATTTTGTCAGAATTAATTATCGTTTCAACATCCTCAAATAGCGGGATAATCTTGGGATTGGTCAAAATATTTTCCAGACGGTACAGCGGATGAGTGAGCGAGTGGATCTGCTGATAGGCGACATGAATCTCAAAAATATCCTCAGCATTGGTGGTCATGGGAAGAATTACTTCAAATATCGGGGGAGTGGGGAGTCCAAAATGCTTGGCGACGCTTGCTGCGCTAGCTACGTTCATAAACGCGCGTCCTATTCTGAATTCTGTTTCGACTTTGGGATTGGGAAGTCTGAATGTCAAAAATGTTTCCTGCCCGAGAGGATTTTTTTGGAAAAATTCAAAATGCTCTCCAAACAATCTTTCAAGTACTGATTCATCAACCAATTTTCCTTCCCAGTCCCATTTGTATTCACGGATTCCAAGCTCTGAATATGCTAGAAATGTTTCGTGGGATTCAAAATTGGTCCTGATAAATTCACGGTCATGCCAAAAAGGCATGCTTGCGTGATCAGGGTGTTGAGTGGCCATAGTGGCTGAGATTTTTCTTTTCATGGATAAGATGGATTATAGCAGATTTATTGTGTACTTTTGGCAGCAAATGTATGCAAAACTGTTTTTTTATATGTTCTTTGTGTGGACAAAGAACCAAAGCCACCGCCAAGTCTAGCTCCAGCTTTCGGAATAGCACTCGCTCATTAAAAGAGTCAGTCTTCGCTACGCTTGCTTTTCCTCTTTTTCTGCCTGGCGGCAGACATTTTTTCGCTTATTTCTCATGCAGTCGCTCGAATCGGCGGATAATGGTTTAATTCTTTGGAAATGTGAGCGTTCAAATAAAAAAATTATTTGTATTTTGCGATTGAAACAAATATATTTAGTGAACATTCAAGCAAAGCACGTTTTGTAAATTGTGAATGAGTGGCATGTGTAACCAGCTTTATAGCATTTGCCTATATCTCTCTTCTTCCAGGACCTTCTATTCCTCTGAAAGCAATTTCGGGGATCCTGCGTTCATTTTCGATTCCCAGTGTAATTGGATCGAGATCAAATACCATGGCTGATCCTGGTGGAATAGATTCTTCTATTTTTGGTTCTGGGTCCTCCGGATGTTTGAGTTTGTGCATAATTACACCAATTCCTTCTGAATGACCCATAATGCCAATCGTAAGTCCTTCATTTTTTTCATCCTGGACAATTTCCGTAAAAGATTCCCAAATGCGTCGACTTAATTCTTCAGGTGATTCATCATCTTTATCATCTTGATTGGGTACATAAAATCCATTTTCTCCTATAGATCCTTCAACCGGTTTTCCAACCCAACTAGGAGATGATATTGCCTGTAGACCTTTAAATGAAGTAAAGCGGGGACTTTTTTGCTCCAACATAGTTAGTAAAAGTGTGGCTGATGTTTCTGCTCTGGGAGTAGTGCTTGTGTATATAGCATCAAAAGGGGTACTCCTCAAAGAAGTTGCGAGGTTAGCTATTTCACCCTGCGCCTGAGGCGCAAGCTTTCCAGATGGACTATAAATAAGTTCCTGCCCTGACGCATTCCGTTCACGATTTACGCTGCCATGGCGCATGAGGACTACTCTTACATTCTTCATGATGGGTATTTTACTTTAAAATTGATGGAGATACAACTATGGGGTTTAGGCGAAAAATATTTCAGTGCCATTTGTCGAATTCTTCAAACATCTTAAGCCTTTTCTCGGATCCGTCGTATTCTGAATTGATAAATGCAGTTACAATATTTTTAGATTTCAGGTATGAAGAAACAATTTGTATAGCATCAAAGCCCTGCAAGTCAGCGCCCAAATAAATCATGCTTGTAATATATCAAATTGTATTACCTTTTCCTTACATGTTTTATACCCGCTTCACACCCTGAGGCATTATATTGTTGTAATGAAGAAAAGTGAAAATGGAGTACTGGTTAAAAAGCAATCCAGCAATGGTCATCACAATTCAGTAACACCTGTTGTTGCCGGAATGGTGGGCGCAGCGGTCGGGGCAGGAGTCGGGATTGCCGGGGCAATCGCGATGAGAGATGAGAAAACAAAAGCTAAAATGATCGATGTGCTCCATACTGTATCGAAGAAAGCCAGTGAGTATATGGATAATATGAAAAAAGAAGCTACAATTCAACTGAAAGATAAAGCAGGGGAGGCAGTTCCGGAAATTAAAAAAATTGCAGCGGGTAACAGATAATATGTCTATACTATTTTTTTCATCAATTAGTCTTATTGGATCGGTCATACTTGCTTATCTTTTGATACAACTTGGCCACGAACTATTGTAGGGATTTAAGAACCTCATTTACCTCATTGCATTTAAAACTTTTTATGTTAAATTAGATACAGTAAAATAATGAAAAAAACCCACTCAACAACTGAAAAACAGGCAAGTCCATCCTTGGCAAAAATAATATTGGAATTTTTAGGCTTAGTCGTTTTATCGCTACTGCTAGGCTTGTTTCTGCAGAACAATAAAAATGCAATGCCGTTTGATAGATTTTTTTATGGACTGGCAGATAAAGTTCCTCATGGACCGTTTTTAGACAGCATAATGTCTGTCTTTGATTACAATTTCCTGCCTATCAGCGCCCATCCCCAATTTTTTTTAATTATAATGTTGGTTGCAGTAATATATATAGGGTTAAAAAAACCTAAAGATTTTTGGTATATTGTATTAGCGCTTACAATCGGAGGTATTATAGCGAGGTTAATCATATTTATAGACACTACATTGGTTTATAGACAACGGCCTTGGCTTTTTCTTCCAAACCATGTCAGCAATACTTTAAAGGAAGCTCTAAAAAGTTGGACCTCCTATCCCTCGGGGCACACGAGAGATACGCTTATGATTGGGTTGATTGTAAGTTATTTCATACCCAAACTTAAATATTTTATGATTTTTCTTGCACTTCTTGTAGGATTTAGCCGGCTATATTATGGAGTTCATTTCCCGACAGACATTTTGTCAGGTTTAATTATCGGATATTTTGCTTACATAATAGTAATTAAATTAACAGAGTATATAAGAGGACGATTTTATCCTACTCATGGATCAAGATAGGTGCGCTTCAAAAGAGCTGCGCTTTCAGGCTTGGGAAAACCTGTAATCACGTTAATTGCGCTTGGTACTATTTTAAATTCGACAGGAGTTTCTCCAAAAAGTCTTGCATCTGCATGCACCATCTTTTCTACTTCGGATGTTATTTTAACTTTTTCAGCTTGATATGTTTTTATATCTTTGATTTTCTTGCCGGGGCGTTTAAATAAAAGCCTTAGAATATGAAGAGTTAAGCCAAACATATTCATATTAAAAAGGGTCACAGTTAATTTATGATCATTGAGTTTGGCATCCGGAGCAAGCTCAAGCGCAAGCCCTCCTAGTGGCCCGTTGGATACAGTTACCATAGTTGCTTTTGTTTCGATTGCGCTATTGTCGAGATAAACCTGCGCTCTATGCCCATAATATGAAAAAAGAGCTTTAATAATTCTAAAACCGCTTAGATATTCCTTCCTATCAAAAAATCCTGAAAAGTTATAATGCATTTCCGCGTCAATTCCAAGTCCTGCCTGTTCCAGAAAATAATAAGGCTTTTCCATTTTTTCACCATTCAATTTTGTAATACTTCCCAAATCAATTTTTCTAACACGTTTTATTTTTATCAATTGTACAGCTTTTTCAATTTCCAGTGGAATTGAGAGCATGCGGGAAACATTCATGACAGTTCCGAGCGGGAGTATAGCAACTGTTACATCTGTGCCCACAAGGCCGTTAATTACTTCACCTACAGTTCCGTCACCTCCTGCTGCAATTATAAGATCATAGCCTTCTTTTACGCTGTTTCGCGCTAGAACTGTTGCATGTCTTGCATAACGTGTTGGGAAGTAGTCAACAGGGATCTGGTATTGCTTGAGCATATTCTTAATATCTTCAAGAGTCATTTTTGAATACAGAGGATTTTTATTGCGTTTTTCTCCTGAATGCGGATTGTAAATTAGTTTGGCTTTTTTGATTCCTTCGTTTTTTTTCATATTATTTTTTCACGATAGGTTTTTTATTAAAAATCAGAGTTTTTGAATAGAACAAAAGCAAAAATACAGCCCCGAAAAGTATATAAAAAACAAGAGTAATGAAGCGGAAAATCAAAATTGAGGCAAAAGCTTTTTCAAATGCGACGTTCATAAGAACGAAAACCCCTGCAATCCCACCTTCGGCAAGTCCTACGCCTCCCGGGACGATGCCTGAAATAGCCCCGATGATAATACTCATCGCGTAAATATATATGCTTTGCGCAAAGGTTAGTGGCAGGGAATAGGCGCTAACAATAATATATATCATAAGACCTCCTACAACGTTTGAAAATAAACCTATGCCGATATTGAGCAGAAATGTACCACCCGGTTTGTGATCGCTTCCTTCATGAAGCATGTTTTTTCTGACTCCTTTCTGGGTTGCTTTAAGAGTCATAGCAGGTTTTTTAAGTTTTTTAACTTTTCCGATCTTACCGAACAATTTGAAAAGTATTTTTTTATTCCAAATCAAATAAATGGTGAGTAGCATTAGTACAAGCGCAATCAAAGCTACATTTAATAGAATTCCGTAAACTAAGCTTCCTATAATCGCAATTATTGCCGAGGAGAAAAATACAATCAAAGCCTGCATTACGACTGGTCCTGATGTTTCTTTGGTATCAACTCCGGTTTCTTCTTTTAAGATTACGGTTCTGAAAGCTTCCCCGCCTGGGATTGATGAGGTAGCTTGTCCTGCAATATAGACTTTGCATATCTGCCAAAAACTTACTTTGATATCATTTTTCCGCAGAAGCAGGAAAAACCGCCATGATTTAAGTAAAGATATTAATGTTGCTAACAGGCATAAATAAATAAGCCGTTCTTTTGGAAAACGACTGATTTCTTTAGACAAAACATTTAGATTAACAGCATGGCTCAATGCAAATAGTACGAGAACACCAATGATGATGAAAATTATAAAACGGTATTTCATATTATGAAGGTTTTACTTTGGGCTGCCATTTGTTGAATAGGAATATTACAATTGAAAGCCAGATAAAACCAACCAGATATGCTCCCATTACATCTGAAAACCAGTGGGCTCCCAAATAAATTCTGGATGTACCGATTAGCGAAACTAAAAATGTTAATATCACAAGAAGAATTATGCGGAATTTATTGCTTGCAGGTAAAGTAAAGGTAAGATAGAGTAAAAATCCAAAAAATCCAACAAAAAACAATACATGACCTGAAGGAAAGCTATCAGGCTTAAGATAGCGTGCCACCTGGTGTATGAGCTTGGGATTTGGTCTTAACCTGTGAACAAAATGCTTCATAGTGACTGAAATAATTGTTGCTCCGGCTGTTGAAAAAATAACCATCATACCTTCTTTTTTACGTTTCTTCAGGAATAAGATTCCGGATGTAATAAGCAGCAGGACAGGGCTTATTCCGGGATTTCCAAGCCATGTTAAAAAATTCATAAGCATGTCAAACCATGAAGCATTGAACTCCTGCACCTCCTGGGTAATTGTTAAGTCTATTGCAAAATACGGTTTTTGTTTGGCAAAAAAAGTAAGAACTGCAACCGCACCCATAACAGATGCAAGGATAATATATGATGCAATTCTCCGTGCGTTATAGACGCGTTGGGAAACGACCGGTATGTTATCAACAGGTTTTGTTACTTTTTTAAGTGATTCAACTTTTTCTTCGATTGCTTTTTTTACAACCGGTAATTTTTTCTTTGGTTTTGCCATATAATTTATACGATTCTGCTATTTTACCATAATCGTCAAGGATTTGGGAAAAATTTCGACTTTCAATTTTTCGACCGGATCGAAAAGGTCACCATCGCATTGAAAAGCTTTTTTACCTCTTAATGAAACTACGGAAATCTCTTTGCCTGAAAGCAATTTATAGTGCGGGCTTTTGTTGATATTTCCTCTTAAAATATTGATTGCTAAATCAATCCAGTGCAGAATTCCTGATGCCTGCATAATACCGATTCTGAGTATTCCATTATCAGCTCTCGCTCCCGGAACTGCTTCAATACCTGATTCAATGCGTCCCATGTTTGCGATCATGACACTTTTTGCTTTATAAGTTTTAGGTGGTTTTTTATCAATTGAAACTTTATAATATCCTGATGGGGAGCCAAGGCTTTTAAATCCTCCTATTATATATGCGAAAAATCCGAGTTTGTTTTTTACTTTACGGTCAGTGTTCTGCATCAATTCTGCGTCAAGTCCTATTCCTGCGATGATTGAGAAAAATATTCCGTTTGCGCGCCCGATATCTATTTTCTGAGGCTTACCCAATAGTGCAACAGGAATTGCTTTTTTATAATCTGTTGGAATTTTAAGATTCTTGGCAAACAAATTTCCGGTACCTAGGGGGACTACTCCGATAACGGCCTTTTGTTTGCTTACAGCCTGCAGAATCTCCATTATTGTTCCGTCACCGCCGCAAGCAATTATATGTCTAGTGCCATTTGCTAGCGCTTTTTTTGCGATAGTGCCGCCATTTATTTTGCGCGACGTTTCATATGCTTTTCCATGCCATCCAAGTTCTTTTGCAATCTCTAAGATTTTATCTTTCCTTTTCTGACCATCCCCAACCCCGCTTACGGGATTGATGATAAATACAGCATTTTTTGGGCCGTTTTTAGTATTAATTTTTATTTTTGTATCAGTCATAATTTAAGCAGAATGATACATTGTATCATTTAAATTGCAATTAATGTGTGAGATTATCGATTTGATGCAAATAATATGTATTGTTATAATGTGAATGTGCAATTCAGTTTTGTCCCCAAAGGTCCCTTTAATTTACTAAACCAGAATAAATACTTCGGCGGTTGGCCCTCCCTCAACGATGAAAACAATGCGATAGTTCAAGCATTTCCAGTTGAGGGATGGAGCGATTCCGGAGCTGTTGTAATGGAGCAATCATCTGATGGAAAAATAAGAGGAGAAGTATTGGGTACAAAAAATTCAGAAAAAGCATGGAAGCAGGCTCTTGCAAATATTTCGCTTGATGTAGATGCAAGAAGTTGGCCTGAAGTAGGGCAACGCGATCAGGTAATAAAAAATTTACAGGTGAAATATGATTATCTCCGTCCCATACTTTTCAATTCACCATATGAAGCAGCTGTTTCATTTATCATAGGTCACCGGATCTCAATCAAACAGGGGAGGGCATTAAGGCAAAATATTTCACAGGAGTTTGGTCAGGAGATTAAAATAGGCAATAAGTCATTTTTTGCTTTCCCAAATCCGGTTGTGATGCAGCGGATTGAAAAATACCCCGGACTTAGCGGCGAAAAAATAGTACGTCTTCAGGGGGTTGCTAAGGCTGCGCTTGAGGGATTACTGGATAGAAAATATTTGCGCAGTATTCCGGTTGAAGAGGCACTTTCAAAGATTTGTACGATAAGGGGGATTGGCAAATTTTTTGCGCAGGGAATATTACTGCGTGGCGCAGGGCTTAGTGATTTTGTAACAGAGGATGATATTACCCCGCAAGCAATCCAACAGTTGTACAAATTGGATCATGAACCGAATCGTGCTGAAGTGTTGGAGATTGCAGATAAATGGAAACCATACCGGATGTGGGCGACTGTCCTTATGCATGTTTGGATAAGAAGTGAGGGAGAGATAGTGAGAAGAAACACTCCATTCAGTAAAGTAAAGAAATAATATGAGCGATATCCCAAATATATCTTTTCAGAAGCTGCAAGTGGCGGATATTCCCCAAATTCATAAGTGGCTTAAAGAGCCGCATGTACACGCATGGTAAGATAGGTACAAGAAAAATTCTACTGGCGGCATTTATTTTGCGCTCTCTTACATTAAACGTGTTTGGGTTTCCTCTTGGACACGTTTTGAATCAGTTATAAGAACACCCATTAACAGGTCAACCTGATCAGGAGTTAGTTTATTATCTTGTCCCCATTCGTAACGGTCATCTCTCATTGCCAATTCACGACCCTGGTCTAATATGCCGATTCCAAGAGCATGCTTTACTTTGGCAATTTCCGATGCCAACCTTCTTCTTTCTACTACAGCATCTATTATCGTAGAGTCTATTTGGGTATTATCCTCGGGTTTTATTTTTACAGCAGAGGTGACATCTGCAAATACAGCATCGAAATTTCTTAATCCTGCTTGAGTCAGGATAACTTGATCAACCCTATCTAATCCATTTCTATAATCGCTCAAGCGTTGCAGGGAAGAATCGTTACCCCCCTCAATTGGTATTTTGGTGATTGCTGGATGATGGCGGACAAATACTGCCCAGTTTTCAAACATGTCCCGTGCTGTGTTTAAGCTTTCACTATCAACTTGTCGATTATTCAAAACATGATTTACTGTAGTTTGTACTTTTTTGGAGACTTGTGTTATATAATCATTTGGTGGCATTTCTGTAGGTTTGGCGTCCCAATCGACGATGTTACCCAGGGTAACTTCATGATGAAACCTCTCCATTGGATTCGTAGGTATTTCCAGCAACATAATGCCTTGTTCCAATGCGCCTCTGTCGCGTCTATCATCGTAGCCATTACTTGCGCGCAAGCGTCTTCTACTGCTAAAGACGGTAATTGCATCGCTTACTCTATATAAGTCAAGGAAGGATGCTGCGCGGGGCGCATCAGGTTTTGTCGGTTTTTCAAGTGTTCCCCACATAATGCGTGATTATATACCAGCAGCCTCATTTTGTAAATCTAACGTCATATGGAGTGCTACAATATGCATATGCTTAATTCTCACAAGATATCATTCCGGAAGCTGGAAGTTGGGGATATTCCACAAATCCATAAGTGGCTTAAAGAGCCGCATGTACATGAATGGTACGATAGGGACAAAAAAAATTCGCTTGAAGAAGTTACCGCGGAGTATACCAAATACATAACAGGGGAAGACAAAATGGATGGATACTTGGTGTGTATTGAAAATAAAGCAATAGGGTATATCCAGAAATACAGGATCTGGGACTGGCCTGAGTTTGCAAAAGCTTTAGGCTATGATAAGTCCACAGTAGCGATTGATATATTTATAGGAGATAAGAAGTTTATAGGAAAGGGTTTGGGATGTTGTTTTATTAAAAAGTTTCTAAAGGAAATAGTTTTCAAGGAAGAGGGGATAAGGACATGTCTTATTGATCCCGAGCCGGAAAATAAGCGTGCAATAAAGTCTTACGAAAAAGCAGGATTCCGATATGTCAAAACCCTAGATATCCCACCAGACCCGGGGCTTACTTATTTGATGGAGATAAGGAAAGAAGACGCCAAATAGTAATTTAATTTGAATTCTTACCAAACTGTGATGGTATTCAGATGTGGTCCTTAAGATACTTGCCTACGCTTAATGAGCTATGGAAACCGTATTAATGAGTAAATCAAGTTTTGCGCAGCAAAGAATGGGCCCTGCCCAAAAAGAGTTAGTGGTAATTGAGGCCAAAAAAAAGGCAATAGTCCGTGGAGCCGGCATTTTTTGGCTTTTCTCAACTGTCTTTATTTTTTTACGGTTTTTTCTGGAAGCGATCGGTTCTGATCCTCAGTCTTTTTTTGTCTCGTTAATTTATGTGATAAGCAGTATTTTCCTTTTTCCTTTTTTCGGAATTTTTCCACACCTCAGAAGTGTTTTGCAGCCTGGTGAGCCGACCTTTGACCCAATGGCATTAACAGCAATATTTTGCTATACAATTTTGGTGCTGCTCACTATTGGAGTTGCTCCGCTTACAGCCAGGATATTTAAGACAAGAAAGCATGTGAAAGAGACGGTTGATAATGATCAAATCATAGACCCAACGGTCGCTGAAAAGATAATAAAATAATTGCAGGGACGCCCAGACTCGAACTGGGAAAAGCAGTTTTGGAGACTGCTGTGATAACCATTTCACCACGTCCCTAATTGGCCACAAGTGCATTATGGCATGTAGATTATACTAAAAAGCTTACAGGTTAGCTACATCTTCACCTCAGCTTTGACAAACTCTTCGTTGACAATAACAAATCTTGAGATACAATGTAGGTTGATATAGAAAGGAAAACAACAGAAGTATGGCTGAAAGGATAAGAAAGGGAATGGAAAGGGTAAGGGGTTCGGAAGAATCACCCAAAAAAGAAAAGCCAACAGGAATTGGAACAGGTATTTACCGGCCAAGAAAATTACTAACTACTTTTGAGCTTGGAAGACGAAGGATAATTCTTCCACATAGAGGCGAAGAACAACGAGATGATCGAAGGATGCCTAGGATACTTACAGCTGCTGATATAGAACGAAAAATTGGCGTTGAACAAAGACGCATAGCTGGTACAACTGAAACAGTCGCGTATATGGGTTACAAAGCTGGGGAGGAGGCGCTTGGGGAAGACCATAAGGTAGATCTGATCATAACATCTACGACTCACCCCACTTCTGAACATGTTTCGAAAGAGATCGCTAAATCGCTAAAGTTGCCGGAAGATACCCCGGCAATTGATGTCCATGCGGCATGCTCGGGATCAGCGCTGGCTTTTGCTTATTTACATGAACATAGAGAGGAAATGCTAGGAAAGAGGATACTTGTTGTAGCATCTGAAAAAATTACTGATACTCTTGTTGATCTGAGGAATGGGGGAGCGGAACTTGATCCTTCGCTCGGACAAACCATTTTTAGTGACGGCGCTGCAGCAATCGCTTTTACTTTTGGAAAGGACATTAAAACCCATTTTGCGGGCAATGAATCTCTTCCTGATGCAAGAGGAAGAACAGATTTGATAAAAATGTCTGTTGGAGACAGCTCTTTTGTGGAGCCTTGCATTACTTATCCTGTTGCTCCTTCACCCAGTACTCCTGAATATCCAAAAGGTTTCTTCACACAGGAAGGCGGGGCGGTTTATGAAGGAGTTCAATCCGCTATACCCGACATAATACGAGATGCAGTAAAGGCATCCACGTGTAGGCCTGAAGAAATAGATCTTGTAGTCGCGCATTCCGGAAGTAAAAAAATGGTAGAGGCATTAAAGAGAAGATTAGGTGAGTATAAATTGCATGCATTATACAAAGAAGGTAACGTGTCTTCAGTATCTATGCTTTATGCTTTGATAGATGCAATAGACGAAGGATTAATTGGGAAGGGAAGTAAAGTGGTCTTATCAGGATTTGGGGCCGGAAGTCCTGATCTTTTTTCCTCAACTGTTGTAGCAGAGCTTGGGTAATTTACTAAGATATAAATATGAATCCTCTTTCTATTTTATTGTGGTGTTTGAGTAGACTTGTATGCCTGAAGCCAGTTATTTGAAATTTCTTTTTGCGCATCAGGAAGACTTATAAATTATAGGAAATTCTATGCTACCAACATATATCTATTGACAATTTATTGTTTATAGTTTATACTACGAGACATGAGTCATTTTTCAGAACTAGGGCGTAAAGACATTTAGCAGCAATGGGCGGCAACCCAGAGCCTGTTGCGCCTGTCGATATGTTAAGCATGCCAAAAAAGGATTTTAGAGCTAACCTACTTGTAACCAGAAGTTTGGAAAGATTTGTAATAAAGGCTTATGAAAGAAGCAATAAATTGTCTGTTGAGGATGAAAATAGTTATGACTGGGATTTATTGGATAGTAGAATTAGGGAAGTTGATGAAGCAGTAATGAAAGCAGTTGAAGAAAATAAAGTGGGAGATGTTATTGTACACTTAGGATACTCTAATTTAAAACAGGATCAAGAAATGTTTGGATTATTAAGTCTTTACTCTGGACAATTTTTAGCAGATGGTCCTAAGGAAGAGGATGGTTACCGCGTATTTAAAAAATCAACTATTCACGGCTTGTATTTAGAGAGTTTTTCACCCGTAGAGGGCTCTCCTAGAATCAGGCTATTAGGCGCGAATAAATTACCCCCAAAAGTAAAAGCCGAATTTGGCATAAAATAATATTTGTACCAAGCACTCATATCTACAACATTTTTTGAAGAAACTGTATCTACTTTTACTTGTATACTCCCTGGAATAAATCGGGTTTATGGCGCTCAGGAGGACATTATTTCAACTTTTCTGATTCTTTGTGATCTGTTACCTTTTTACAAAATTTGCACCATTTTTTCAAAACAAGCTTTTCAGGTGTTTCCATCTTATTTTTTTGGCTGATGTAATTGCGGCTTTTACAAATAGAACAAACCAAGCCTATTTTTATTCTGTGTTCTCCCTTTTTGGCCATAATCTAGCTATTATACAATATTTGGAATCAAACTGCCACTACAATTGAGCCGAAGATGGGAATCGGACCCATGATCTAGTCATTACCAATGACTTGCTCTACCACTGAGCCACTTCGGCATTCGTTTCATCATGTGTGAACAAGCTTATTCTGATGAGTCAGTTTGTGCCAGCTGAGGGACTCGAACCCCCGTAGGCCTTACGGCCGCCTCGTCTACAGCGAGGTGCAATTGCCGCTATGCGAAGCTGGCAGATTAGTCGTTAGCTGTTAGTCATTAGTCGTTGGCTAAAGACAAAAGACCAAAGACCAAAAGCTAATTTGAGCCGAGACGGGGATTCGGACCCCGGACCTGCTGTTTACAAAACAGCTGCTCTACCGCTGAGCTATCTCGGCAAAAAGATTATATGATTTTACCAAACGGGGGAAGCTTGGGCAAGCAGCAAAGAGTTAAGATTTATCAGTATTGTTCCAGGGGATGCAGATTTTTTCAACAGCCGATCTCTCTTGTAGTTGTCCGCCGACAAATATTAAGAAATGCATACGTGCATTATAATACTTTATGTTTGGGGGTGAAATTGGAGTTTAAAAAAGTTTATCTAGGTTCTCTTCTAGGTGAAGACCTGCGTGGTTGCAATTTTCGAGTAACTAGTGGAAACACTTCTTTAGAAGCTCTTCTCCTGCCAGGCATTCCAACCGCTCCTCTTAACTCATCAATGGTAGCGGGAGTACCTTCTTGAGTTTTCAGGGCTTGATCAAATTCTTGAGCAGTTACTATTAGGGTGAGTACACCTCTATCTATGCGGAATGGTGGTTCTATTGGATCCAGACCCATTGCTATTCTCTGGTATTTAGTAGCATTTTCTTGATCTGAGCGTGACGGCTCTCTTTCTCCACCTTTTGTAACCATAATAGTATAGCTAACTAATTTGGATAAATTCTTGCTCTATGATATGGGTTTGGCTGGTATTTTCCCGAGCTAAAACTAATTAGGAAGGTTATCCCGTGCACCACGGTGCAAAGGACTTGCCTCATCTCCCACTTGCGCAGGATACCCCAGGATTTGTGAACTTGTTGAGAAAAATTATCCAACCAAATATCCAATATCAAAGAGCAAGGATAGTATATGGTGGGTGATGTGAAAAGTCAAGGAGAGTTTATGTTATTTTAACGTCTACGTCTTTGCTGAAGTCTATCCATTAGGGAAGGAAGCTGAGGATCTTCCGGTGCGCCATTAGCCCGCTCGCTGCGAGTTATCCGTCTAAGTTTATGAACAGCGTAGACTGCGCCAAGCGGTACTGTCAGAGTTGCAAATTCAAGGACTTTTAGAGGAGTGATATTTGCCAATTGTTCTTTTCCCATTAATTATGATTATATTTCTTTTTTTGAAAAAGTCAACAACACCAGTTCGTACAGGAAGGACCAAACAGGATAAAGCGTTCTCTGTCCTCCTGAGGCCAACAGCCGAAGGATCTAGATTATTTGTTCCGCTCAGAATGACAAAAGGCTTACTACATCATGCAGGTGAAGTTGGGGTGATTTTTGTCTGCTTTGAAAAATCCGCCCCATTCGGTGACTGTGAAGCCCCGCCTTTTAAATCCAGGAAGGTGGGGAGGAGTAACATTTACAGGTTTATCAAGCGCTTTGAAATATAGCGCAACACGGAGCGTGCTGTCAGGTACCGGCTGAATACTAAGAGGCGCCAGACTATCAATATCCCGCTCCGGCATTACTCCGACAAAATAATATGGGGAGGCGGGGAGCGCCTTGAGCCAATATTTTGTAAATTGTAACTGTTCTCTTTCATTCAGTCCGAGTTTGGGGAGAATATCATGGAAAAGTTGAGACAAATCTTGGTGTTTTGTCACATATCCACTTTGCGGGATATTTAATAGCTTATCTGGGATAGCAGCCTCCCAGTACAGATAAGGATAAGATGCGCTGTTGTATGAAATTTCACCATCTGGAGAGGCACTCACGTCCCATCCGCCCATGGGATACAGTGGAATTGTCTGGGTGAATTTGCCAACAGGCTTTACTTCTACATGAATATCTGATTTTTGAGTAGGGTATAAGTTGATCGCCGGTTTGCACCATGCTGAGAACCAGCGGTTGTTGGGGGTTTCTACATTGAAAGTTTCAAGCTGCAGATTTTTTTTACCGTTGGCCGGGGGAGTATTGATAATACTCTGCTTGGAAGTATCATCGGGTTTGGGACACATTGTCGAGACCACATTTGGAACAGCCCCATCACTTAAGCGGAAATATACATCAAAAGGGAGGGATTCAGTTGCTTTATTTGCTTTACATGTAGTTGCGCCATTGCGGCAAACATAAATGATCTCGTCATCGGGAACACAAAAATACCCGCCAAAGTAAGGTTCACCCGGAGGTTTTTCGGGCCCTCCTGCTATGAAATCCATACCGTTCTGACAACCAGGCAGAAGCGGGCCCAACGGATGGGATTTTACGTAATCATTGCGGTCACTTATATTTATAAATATTCTATCGCCTGCAGGACTGTACTGTTCCGTTGGTTCTGTGTGAACTGGCTCTTTCTGATAAATGTTGGATTTTAAAAGTCCGTATGTTTGTCCGTTGTATGTAAGTTGTTTTTGGTTATTTGGGTGGCAGTCGGCTCCCGATCCACTGTCACAGCATGCATATGCGGCGCTTGATGATGAAGGCGTTTCGTTTTTTGGGGTAATTCCGCCAACTAAGCCATTTGTAAACGCAATTATAATTGCGAGAATGAGAACGATAAATAAAGCTCCGGCACTTCCTCCTTTTTCTTTCATGTGAGTGTACTACTATTCTGCCAACTTCAAATTTGGTTGTCAAGAATAATCAAAAACCAAGAAGCCTCAGTGAAAAGTTAATGAGGTTTGTAACTATACCCATGAGAGAGAAAGGACCCAAAGGAAAAAATAGAAGAAAAATCAATAAAAACATCCCCATCCTCTGTCCGAAGGCAAGAAATGTTGCCGCCTCACGTCTTGGCAAAATCATGGCAAATATTTTTGATCCATCAAGAGGCGGGATAGGAATGAGATTAAATACAGCAAGAATTAGATTGAGAAAAACTATCTCATGAAGAATGTAACCAATAATTCCAAGTGATTTAATCTCATTGAATCCCGCGTGTGGGAATGCCAAATGTATAACAATGGTTCCGATAATAACCAATATTAAGTTGGTAAAGGGACCTGCAACTGAAACAAGCGCCAAATCTTTTATGCCGTCACGGAGATTGAAAGGATCAACGGGAACAGGTTTGGCACCTCCAAATATAACAGGAGATTGGGCTAGGATAAGTATGAGAGGGAGCGCTATACTCATATAAGGATCTATATGAGGCCGCGGATTTAATGTGAGGCGACCTGTGAGTTTGGCTGTTGGATCACCGAGCTGGTAAGCCACGTATCCGTGGGCAATCTCGTGAAGGATAGAGGAGTAAACAAGAATAAATATACTTATGATCGGGAAAAGTAATTCCATACGTTGAGAATTTAACGATAATATGATATCATAACCCATATGGCAATGAAATGTACCAGTTGTAAAAAAGGAATAATGTACGGACACAATGTGTCTCATTCTAAGAGGCGAACAGGACGCAAATTCAAACCCAATCTCCACGCGACAAGAGTCGGTGTCAATGGTATGAGTGTCAAGATGAAACTTTGTACCAAGTGCTTGAGGACAATTAAGAAAGTTAAAACTCCAGTAAAGGTTGCTCTTTCCCCTGAAATCCAAGCCGTAGCATCCTTCTAAGGATTGATTTTTCCTATATCAAATGGTATCATCCACGTATGGTAATTGAACGAGTTGATGCACGAGAGCATCCATCAGAAAATGGTCAAGAAATAAGGGTAGAATTGGATCAAGATCAAGCTACAAGTGTGCAAGAGGCACTTGAACTGTTAAAGGAATCTGAATCTTTTGACGCCCTCGCTCTGTTGGATGCTCAAGAGAATATGGTGCATGTATTGTCAGGGATAGGCATAGATTCATTGAGGGTATCAGCTGGAAATCAACTAGTTGTAAGGCCAGGACACAAATTGACAGCTCCTTCTGAAACCACAAAAAATCGGCATTTAACAATAAAACCCATTGTCGAGTTAATAATCACTAGTGATACTCCATCTCCAGTTTCAGGAAAGACCTCTCCGGTGAAAGTTTATGTTGCAGAATATGATCAATTTCCGCAAAACCATCCATATTTGGCAGGTGCATTTAGAGTCGCACTAAAGGGGGCAGCTGGTTTGGGTAAACTAACGGGTAAAGTCACTAATAGAATTGGAACCAGTCCACAAGAAGCATTAGACAAAGCACGGGAGGCATTTATAACCGTTAAAACTAAAGCAAGAAGAAAGTCAGGCTCTTAAGATCACGGTGCCCCGCGTGAGTAATAATTTCCGAGATTAAATTTTGACATGCCATGATATAATTCGTCTTGCGATGTCAAAAGAATGTCCTGCTAGAATAGATAGAAAAACTAGTCCTGGAGCAAGTTCTGCAAGGGTTGTCTGTGCAACAGATTGTCTACTCAACAACAAGTTAATAAGAATCCAGAACTCTGGAGAAAATCTTACTGTACCGCCAGAACGCATTAGATGTCCTAAATATAAAGTGTTTAAAGATATTAAAATAGACTAGAAATAAGTTTACGACTTGAAGATATTTATTATTTCTTTAATCTCAGGATAGCCGTTGAGAAAGTCTTTAACACTCATCGGTTTGCCGCCTTCGACTTGTATTTTTTTCTCCGGTAATAACTTTATTCTTAATTCTTTATTCTTAATTTTTACTATTGTCCAGACAGCCGGCCAGGGATAATAAGCCCTTATCATGCGGTCAAGTTTATCTTTACTTGGCAAGTTTTCTATATCTATCTGTCCATCAGATTTGCTCAAGTGTTTTGTGAATGTCGCTTCATGGTGATTTTGTTCACTCCATGACAATTCATCTTTAACATAACTCTTCAATATCTTTTCAATTAGTTTTGCGCCTAAAGCGAATAATTTGGTATGAAGAGTGTCCGTGGTGTCACTATCTAGAATATTCATTTTTTCCTGTGCGAGAATAGGCCCATGGTCTACATCTTTGTCCAGAACTATGAGGGTTGTTCCTGTTTCTTTCTCGCCATTTATAATTGCTGTCTGGACGGGAGTCGGGCCCCGGTACGATGGTAGAAGTGAAGGATGGATGTTCACAATTCCTTTTGGAAAAATGGATAAAAGACTTTGAGGTACGATACGGCCAAAATAACCTAGCACAGCAACTTCTGCATTCATATCTTTTAATTTTGAGAGAAGATCTTCAGAATTTAAATCTTTCACAGAAATAAATGAGATATTGTTTTTTATAGCGTAGTGGGGGACTTCGTCAATTTTATTTGCTTCTGTGGTTACAATAAGCGAGAGGTCAAAATTTTCATTGAGCATTTTTATCACAGGGATTACATGTTTGGAGGAACCAAAAAATACTGTTTTTATCATACCTGTCTATATCTCCATCTCCTCAAATTCCGTTTCGCCTTTCTCATTTTTTACTGATTTGTAAAGCTCCGATTTTTGCTCAAGCACTCTTTTGGGAAAGAGAATTCCCTGAAGATGATCGTATTCATGCTGGATAATTACGCTCATAAATCCATCAAATGTCTTCTTGTGATCAACTCCTTTTTCATCCTGATAGGACAAAACAACCTCATCATGCCTTTTGACAACTCCCCATATATCTTTTAATGAGAGGCAGCCCTCAAGCTGTACTCCTTTTTTAATTCCGGATTTTTTCTTTGCTTTTGTTGTTTTGCTGCTTTGTTTAACAGCAGTTTTTTTATTGGGTTTTTCGATAAACTTTTCAACAACAGGATTTATAAATATCTTAATTTCGGCATCGGGATTTTCTTTCACAATGAAAATCTGGAGTCCTTTTCCTATTTGCGGCGCTGCAAGACCGACTCCTTCAGGATCACTTGCTGCAAGAAGCGCTACCTCCATCTCTTTGAGAAGCTTGTGGATGTATTTATCAATCTTGGCAACCGGTAGAGCAGGATTTGCCAAAACTTCCTGCGGCGCTTGAACAATTTTCATATCAACGCTGTAAATTATATCATATTGACACTATAGAATTTATCCTTCATTATTAATTTATGGGAGCAGATAATAATGAACGGGTGCTGATGGACAGGCAGGAGTAGAAAGAATACAGCCTGAAAGTCCTACCTCTACATCAGCTGGCGATAAAGTAGGTCGTCCACAAGCTTCAAGAGGTGAGTCTGGTAGAGCACGTTCTCCTATTAATTTTGGAAATGCACTTCTGGGTGAGGATTCTATTGATGAATCTCGCAGGAGACCAGAGGGAGAATTGGAATTGTCTGATGTACCCAGAGGACCGCAAGCTGTTGTTTCAAGACCTGATATCAGTGAAAAAGATTGGGAAGCGGCTAATGCCACTCACCGTATCTTAACTAAGGAAGAAAGAGAAGTGGATAGACCAGGGGAGGGCCAATTAGACAGGTTTGCGCGGATTTCTAGTGAGGCACAGACCTATTCGGATGTAAATTATCGGGTTCAGGAAGCAATTGATATTAATCAAGCCCGTGATACTGCCGAAAGATTTGGGCTTGAGCCTTCTTTGGCTGATGATGATTTGGTTTTCAGAAGAGATTTGAAAATCGCCGTACAAATTCTTGATGAGCTTGGTTTGGACGGTAAGCAAGTCTATAGTAATGAGGACCAGCGTCGGGCTCTGCAGCAGCTAATAGCAAGCGAAGTTAGAGTTGGAGGCCATGAAGGACGCGTTATGAGAGCTAAAGCCGCAGTGGAGCTCGCGCAGCAGAAGTTAGATAATGAACAGGCTTTACTTGAGCGAGAATTACAAGCAAATGCTTCTAGCGAAGAGGAGTTAGTTAGATTGGCTGGTAGAAATGAATCTGACTCTGCATCATCTCCTAGTGCCAATTCACCAGTAAAAGATAATCCTAATTCGGAGCCTGATGTTTGAAAGTTATTTTCCCCAGATCTTTAAACTATCTTGTACTTGTTTGTCCTGTAGGTCGATGTTTTTCAGAATATATTGATATGTATTTATTGCTTTTTGATTATCTCCCACTTCGTGGTAAAAAAGGCCCAGGGCAAAGTATGCATCGCGATAGTCAGGCTTGAGTTTTATGGTATGCTCCAGGATCTCAATTCCTTTTTTGGGGCCCATTGTTTGTCCTGCAAGTACTCCATAGTTGTAGGATATTTTGGCATCATTTGGCGCAAGCTCCCGGGCCTTTATGATGGAGCTTAGAGCTTTGCCATAATAATTTTTTTCATTGTCCTTCCCACTCTGCGCAAGTGTATAGAAAAGTCTTACGCGGTTTTTCCAGTAGACAATATTGTTGGGATGAGTATTTATGACATTGTCACTTATTGTGATTGCATCCCGCGATAACTGAGCTGCTCCTGATGCGTCTTTTTGAAGATATAAAGCAGATGCCAGGGTGCCCAGATTTATGGATAGTTCATCTTTATAAACAGGCTCATTTGGCTCTGCATTGACCGCGTTTTGGAGAGGGGTAATTGCTTCCTGATAACTACCTACTTTATCCAGACTTGAACCATTTGCGTAATTCAGATCAGCGCTCCAGTAGCTAAAAAGGTTCTGAAGGAAGAGAGAAGAAGTAAGAAGTAAGGCTACTAGCAGAATCCATTGGATGATCGAGGTTTTAGATGGGACAGAAGGCTCATCGGAGACAGAGGGAAAGCTTAATACTTTTTGGGGATTGAGTATTCCGGATAGTATGAATATGAATGCAGGAATTAGGAAAAAGTAGAGATTGATTATTACAACCGAGAATCCGAAGAAGTTGGAAACCAAGATTGAAACCCACCCCGCGAATAGAGCAGTAATCAGAATACTCGGAATACTCAGAGAACCAGTTGATCTGACCTTCAGATTTTCAGATGATCTGAGCGGACTGTCATTCTGAGTTTTCAGAGTTTTCTGAAAAACTTGAAAAATAAATAATCCAATGATTGCTAGATAGCTTCCCAGACCAAATGCTCCCGTTGTCGCCAGATAATTTAGGTATTCATTGTGGGCCTTGTTGTACAGATAATCCCATTCCGAAGTGACATTGTGTTCCACTGGCCGGTATCTGTAATAGGCAAAAGCAAATGTCTCAACACCTGTCCCGATAATCGGATTTGCCTTCCATGCATCTATTGCCCCGCGCCAAACCAAAAGACGGATTTTGCCGGAATCAGTTCCTCCGAGTTCTCCGGCAGCTGGTAATTCGTGGGTTGAAGTTGGATTTGATGATTTTATTTTGTTCAATTCAGGCAAAGTGAATTTTGAAAGTTGTGAAATAGGAACGCCCGAAAAGAAATTGAAAACTATAAATATCAGATTGAATAGCAGAAAGTATTTTAGGAAATTTTCTTTGAGATATTTTTTGAAAAATAGTATTGCCCAGAAGATAATATTTGCAATCCAAAAACCTATAAAACCGCCTCGTGTATCGGTGTAGGTGAGGCAGGCATAAAATAAAGAAGTAAGAAGTAGGAAGTAAGAAGCAAGGAAAAAATTTCCTGAACCATAATTCTTGATTCTTGATTCTTGATTCTCATGGGATGATTCTGATTTAGATTTTAGATTTCTTAGAAAGTAGGAAATTGAAAGAGGTATTAAAACTGACATGTATGCAGCAAGCCAAGCCGGCTGACCAAGAGTTGAGAAGATACGGATTGTGGGTTTGAATGCATCAGTCCAGCATGATGTATCAAAACTTCCCCTGAAAATATAACAAGTAGGGTCCCAACCAAAATGGGATGGAAATCCCCAAAGAGCAACAATCAAGCCTGAAAATAAGCTAACTTTTAAGACTTTAAGTACGTGTTTGGTTTCCAGATTGGAGACAAAGGCGTAGTATAGAAATATATAAGAGATGATAGATAACAGGCCGCCGTTAAATCTTGAGTAATAACCCCAGAGCGAGACATGCGGATCAAGGGAAAAAATTGTTGAGATTATTTGAGAAGCGAGGAAAAGAATTAGCGGAATATCAAGAGGTGTACGTTGGATGAAGATTCTTTTTTGAAGAATCATTTTTGCTATCCAGGAAGCGCCGATTATGGTTGTTATTCCAAAAGTAAGCCACATTTTTGGAAATTCAAAAAGTTCTGAAGGGGATCCGCTAAAAACAATGGGGACTAGGAGGAAGAGGGCGTAGAAGGAGAATTCGATAATGCGGTTGCAAAAATTTATAATTTTCATTAGCGGGATGATGTACGGCAGATAAAACTTCATTTTCCATGGTATCATATTGGAAAAACGTGGGCAAGCTGATAGAATAGGTTTAATTATGAATCTCTTGAATAGTTTCTACGGTCTTTTTTCTCACGATATCGGTATAGATCTCGGCACTGCAAATACTCTTGTTTTTGTCCGGGATAAAGGGATTGTGATCCGTGAACCGTCAGTTGTCGCGAGGCAAAAAAAGAGCAAACAAATCATCGCGATTGGAAGTGAGGCCAAGAAAATGCTTGGCAAGACACCTGCTTCTATAGTTACGGTACGTCCGCTTCATGGGGGAACGATTGCGGATTTTGACGCGACTGTTTCGATGATCGCTTACTACATCAAGCAAGTCCATGAGATGGGGGGAAAATTGACCGGGATTTTTGCCCGTCCCAAAGTGGTGATTGGGATTCCATCTGCAGTAACCGAGGTTCAAAGACGTGCTGTCTGGGAAGCAGCTCTCTCAGCAGGAGCCCGGGAAGCGTATCTTATTGAAGAGCCGATGGCCGCGGCAATTGGTGAGAATATATCAATTTTTCAGTCAAAGGGCATAATGGTAGTCGATATAGGCGGCGGGACTACAGAAATCGCGGTTATCTCGCTTGGTGGAATAGTAGTCGGCCGGTCAATGAAACTCGCCGGAGACGAGATGGATCAGGCGATCCTGCATTATGTGCGGCTTCGCCATGGAATGCTTCTTGGGGAGAGTACAGCTGAGGATATAAAAATAAAAATAGGAAGCGCTGCCCAGAAAAGCGCAAAAGCGCAAAAGCGAAGAAGCGAAGAAGGGGAAGAAGAGAAGGAAGAGATTAGCCGTACGGCGAAGGTTATGATTGTGAGGGGACGGGATATTGAGACTGGTCTTCCAAAAAGCCAGAAGATAACTGAGCCTGAAATACGTGAGGCATTATCTCCGATAATCAATCAAATAATTCAAGCCGTTGCCGATGTTTTGGAGGAAACGCCGCCTGAGCTATTGCCTGATATTCTCGAGCAGGGAATTCTTCTCACAGGTGGGGGCGCCAATTTGGAAGGCTTTGATCAGTTGATGGTTGAACGGGTGCATCTGCCTGTTTTTGTTTCATCTGATCCGATGACCTCTGTTGTCCGCGGAACGGGAAAAGTTGTGCAGGATGAAAAACTCCTCGAGCGGGTGAAGGTAATTGGGGGATTGAGGTAGGAATAAAATTGTTATCCTGCTCATGCAGCCGGATTGAGCGCTATCCTACCGGTACGCAGTCCAAAGAAAAAATCTTCCGCTTTTGCCCGTTCATTTTCTGTGAGTCTGGCCAGGCTTTCGGCAGTTGAAGCATCAATTCTCGCACCGGTCATCATGATAGGAAGAGCTTCCATTTCGTCTACACTCAATTCACGTGAGCCTAGAGGAATATGGAATGTTGTTCCGTCTTCTTCTGCAACAACATAAGACTTTCTTTCCATGGATGAAGGTCCAATCCCATCTTTACCAGGAATAGGAGTAAAGGTTGACTTGACAGTTTGAGGACCATCCTCAAACATTACACCGGAACGTGTTAAACCAACTCCTGCTGTATTTGATTTGGCGTTGGGATCCACATAATTGAGGCGATATCCACCATCTGATCCTCTGACTTTTATTCCTTCTTTCGCAGACTTTAAATCTCCTAACCCACCATAAAATAAGCTGATGGCCATTCTTCTTGCATCATCCTTTCTGCTTTGGTCTGGACTTAGTGGTCTTTCTGGTGAGCTTGCCATAATAAGTGGATGATACATTTTTAATAACAGATTGTCAAGACTAGCGGTGAAGGTAATTGGGGGATTGAGGTAGAGATTGCAAATAAACAAAATTGTGGTAGAATGCATTTCTATGGGATTAGAAACACAAGATAGATTGGCAAGAGAAAGAGTACTTGCTACGCTTACATCAATGTCAAATGATGCATATCCATCAAACACACGGCATATAGCTGAAAGAATGGTTCGAGGCAAACCTACAACGGGTGATCTGGTAACTGTTTTTCTTGCGTTGGGTCCACTTGAGGAGGAAGGAAAAGTAGAATCTGTTGTAGTTAGACACACAAATCCGGCACATATTGCTTATCGATTAACCAGAGAATCAGAGCCAAGACGTAGGCGAAAACGAAATAGAAAATGGCCAATAGAGGAAGTTAGAAGATAATCATCTAAAATTAAACCAAAATAATACTAGTTATTGACTAGCGGAAGAGTAATCTGTCAGGATTTGTTAAAATTCCTATTGTTCGAGCGTAGCTGACTTTCATTCGCTAAAGCCTCGGGGGGATATGCAGTTTTGAATTTACAATCAGGGAAGTATATAATACCTTTATGCAGAAGAGGAAGAGTTTTTTCCCCACGTTTTTAATCTTTTTTATACTTTCTATATTTATTTTTCTCTTATCCCGCTTAGGATTTCTCAACGGATTGACAGGATTTTTGGAGAGGGCAACAGTACCTCTGCAACGTGTAATATTTGGAGCAACACATTCCGATAAATGGGGAGAGTCTGCAAAATTGAAGGATGAAAATAGTAAATTGGCCTCACAAATTGTAAAGCAATCAGAATTGAAGCGTGAAAATCAGGCACTCCGTGATCAATTCCAGACTTCAAATCCGGCGCCCAGAATACTTTTACCGGCAAAAATTATAGGTAACAATGATGGCAGTCTAACAATTGATAAGGGACGCGCGGACACTCTAAAAAAAGGTGATGTAGTAGTTATAAAAGACAATCTAATCGGCAAGGTGGAGAAAATTTCAGAACACCTCGCAACTGTAAGCCTTCTAACTTCAAACATAATCTTTACTGCAAAAACGGCCAAAACAGGATCAGTCGGAATACTGAAAGGCCAATCAAATGGCATGATACTTGATAATGTTCTGCTCAATGATCATCTTGAGAAAGACGATTTGGTCATAACAAAGGGGGATGAAGATTTATATGGAAGTGGATTTCCGCCTGATCTGGTTGTCGGGAAAATTGTTTCGGTAAATAAAAAAGCAAGCAATCTTTTCCAAAGCGCTGAAGTTAGGAGCTTAATTGATTTTTCCAAACTCGAAACAGTATTCATAATTACGAAATAACTTTAAATGGAGATATTATTTTTCATTCTACTTATAATTTCTATTTTCGTGGAATCAACTTTTATAAACTTGCCCCTAGTATTCATTCTTCTGGTTGTGTTTTGTATCCTCAAAAAAAGCGGCTACGTATTTTTGAGCGCTTTTTTAGCAGGAATTTTACTGGATCTTACAGCAGTCCGGTTTCCGGGAACATCCAGTATTTTTTTCCTCCTCGTTCTTTTAATGATCATGCTATATCAACGCAAATATGAAATTAATTCTTATCCTTTTATACTTGTCAGCTCGTTTGTTGGAACGTATATGTATTTGATTATTTTTAATAAGCATGCTAATTTATTACAGCCATTTTTATGTACCATTTTAGCATTGGTGCTATACTCAGTTCTGCAAATACGGGAAGTAAGAAGCAATAATTAAGAGTTAAGGTCTTGTGGTAAATTTTTCCTTGATTCTTGATTCGTTATTATTAATTCATATCTATGAAAACAGGATACGCCTTTGGTGAGCATATAAAAACAGAGAAGATCAAAAAAAGAAGATATTCGTCAGGTCCGTCGGATTTTAACTCGCGCGAATTTTTTCTTCCCCTTGCACTTTTTGGAGCAGCCGTTCTTCTGATATCCAAACTATTTTATCTGCAAGTGGTTAAGGGTTCTGATTTCCGGGCGCTTTCTGATTCCAACCGAATAAGGACTCAAATTATTCATGCTCCGCGGGGTGCTATATTTGACCGGAACGGTGTCCCGCTTGTAATAAATAATCCGGGATTCAGGCAGGTAAATAAAGACAAATCAACAATCTTGACTCGGGATCAGGCGCTGCCTCTTATTGCAAAAGGGGATAAAAATCTCGAGGTAGACTCTCTCAGGAATTATGTCTTAAAAGACAGTCTGAGCCATGTTATCGGATACATCGGCCAGGTCTCCAAGCCCGAGCTCGATTCAGGGGAGTTTAATGATTACCGTGGTACTGATTGGATAGGTAAAAGCGGAATTGAGAGGCAATATGAACACATATTGAGGGGCACAGACGGTAAGCAACTGGTTGAAGTCAATGCAATGGGTAATAAAGTGCGTCCACTTGGCACGACCGATCCAATTTCAGGGCAGGATATCACACTGACGATTGATTCGAAGCTTCAGCAAGTTGTATTTGACGCGACAAAAGATGTAAAAAAGGGCGCTGTTATCGTCTCCAGCCCGACAGGTGAAATTCTGGCAATGGTTTCGCGTCCTTCTTATGACCCCAATCTTTTTACCCTGGATAAAACTTATAAAGTTGCAACGGATGCAGCGCATCAAAATGTAAGTGAGATACTTCTGGATTCACAAAATCAGCCGCTTTTGAACAGGGCAATTGCAGGTACATATCCTCCCGGCTCAACATACAAAATAGTGACAGCCGCCGCCGGACTTAATGAAAATATTATTGATGAGAATTACAAGATACGCGACAGCGGTGTAATAAAAGTCGGGGAGTTTTCTTTTGCGAATTGGTACTATACGGGTTATGGCAGGACAGAGCCGGGTGAGCTAAATGTAGTCCGTGCACTGGCTCGGTCCAATGACATTTTTTTCTACAAACTTGCTGAAAAAGTAAGTCCTGACAAGCTATCTGAAATGGCAGTAAAATTTGGTTTGGGAAATAAATCGGGCATTGACTTGGGAGGAGAAGCAAAAGGTTTGGTTCCTACTGAAAAATGGAAAAAAACTGTAATTGGGGAGGGATGGTACTTGGGAGACACTTATCATTATGGAATAGGACAGGGATTTTTATTGACAACACCTCTTCAAGTTAATGAATGGACAGAGGTAGTTGCAAATGGCGGGAGTCTGTACGAGCCACATTTGCTGAAAGCTCAAAGTGAAAAGCGCAAAAGCGCAAATATTTTGAATGATAAGACGATTTCTTTGATCAGGCAGGGAATGATTGAAAGCTGCTCAACGGGAGGTGTTGCGTGGCCATTATTCAAGTTTAAAGTTCAAAATCCAAAGTTAAAAGTTGATGGCAAAAATATTTTGGAAGTAAAAGAAGCCAGTGAATCAGCAAAATCTGAAAGCTTGAGAGAGATTGCGGTGGCGTGCAAGACTGGAACCGCCCAGCATGGAGGGGAGACGACCCTGCCTCATGCATGGATTACCCTCTTTGCTCCTGCATACAATCCCCAAGTTGTAGTAACTGTTTTGAATGAGGAGAGTGGGGAAGGCTCAAATGAGGCAGCCCCAATAGCTAAAAAGATATTGGAAGCCTATTTTACAGAAACACCTCAATAAAATCTTGCACTTGAATTTTCTTGCCCCCCCTGATAGAATATAGGACTATGAGATTTGAAAAGCAAGATAGAAGACCACATGTAGCAAGGGATGGTCAACGCGGCAGAAGCGAGGAGGGCTCGGAGCTTCCGGCCGGCCCAAGAAAAAGTTTTTTTGATGCTGTTAACCAAAAGGGTTCTGATATGCGTGATTTAGCCTGCCGAGGGTTACTATATCAGTCAACAACTGGCGAGATAACTGTGGGAAGTAATCCCCAAAATGGGCCAAAAGTTACAATAACGGTTGATATTAAGGCAAATCGTGATATGGTGGTTCATAGACGCATATATCATGATTCCAGCGGCAAGCATCTAAAAAGACATGATGAATTGGAACTTACATCTTCAGACAGGGATCCAGCAACAAGAACTTTCACAAGAATTAGAATTGAGAGTGAGGATCACATAAGCGGAAAAAAGTCTTTCACCATTGATAATGAGGGACCAGATCAAGTAGTAGACCAAAGCGGTGTAGATTTTGCAACAAAAATTCTTAAAGATGCATCCGGTGATTTAAAGCGCTTAATGAGACCTGAGGCATCTGATGAGTTCGCGTAACTCTCCCCAAAAAGCCAAAAAAATCTTGGAAGCGTATTTTACAGATCGAAAATAATTGATTCTTCAAATACTTGATTTTTATTAATCTTATGTTATTATTTTGCTATGATTGATAGGGACCAGGTCCGAGCAAGGTATAGGAGATTAAAGCCTTTTGTAAGCAGTTTAGAGAGCGTACCAAAAGCAGAGCAATTGTGGAGAAACAAAGACCGAGGCGTAATATTCTCATTATTAAAATATGCAACTTTAGAAGACGCAGTATTAGGTGATTACACTGGGGCAGAACTAAATTTACGTGGGAGATTAAGAGCAAGAACAAAAGTTGTTGATGATTTTGTCAGAGCTTTTGGTAAGCCAACTAGAGAAAAATTGACTAAAGTGCTGGGAGTACCTAAAAAGGTAATATGGGAAGATCCAAGAATTAATAGATCCTCACAATAAGACTGGATTCTGCATAAAGATTATTGTATAATACCGCCATGGTATTAGCAGAAGTAGAAACAGAAGGCAAAGAACAAGATGGGTATTTCAGAGTCCGCAGGTTTGTCGCCCGGGTGTCGGATCTGCATGAGCTTCAGGAACAAAGACTTGAAGGTATGAAGATGGAGCGAGGGGTCGGATCGCTTGATGGCCAGATCGCTATAGTTGAGGAGGATTTGCGTGACAGAGCTGAGCAGACTGAGGTGCAGGATTGGGCAGCCAGAAAGAAGGAGCAGTACGATGCCGAGTTTACTGGACTTGTGCGCCAAAAAGGGCGACGGGGACAAAGCCTCTCAGCATTAGATGAAGAGATTGAAGCTCTAAGAGGAAGTAAAGAGGTCTTAGCTCTACGTTGGTACTTAGAAAGTAGGCAGGGAGGGTCGAGAAAGAGGGGCCAAAAATCTCCATCAGCAAATGCGCAGAAACGAGTTGCTGCACTTGGTAGGGCTATTAAAGATGGAAATTATAGAACACCACAGGGGCATTTTGCAGTAGGGCGAGCAGCAACAGATATTGGAATAGGGCCAAATACTGCCAAAAGAGATTTTATGAGACTGCCAGCAGATCAAAGAGGGGGACTGACCCTTAGAACAGCCGCTCCTAGAAAATAACCTCATTATGCTACTATAAATAGTATGCAAGAAAGATCATATTGGCTTGGGTTTTCTTCTTTTTCGGGGATTGGGCCCAAGAAGTGTGAAGCTTTATTAAATGAATTCGGCACTGCTGAGGATGCATGGAAAGCGGATTTTAAAAATCTGGAGAAAGTATTGGGGAAAGCGCTTACCCCAAAGTTTGCAGATTTCCGTGACAGTTTCTCGATAGCAGACTATGAAAAACAACTCCTAAGGAAAAAGGTGGGATATTTGATTCTTACGGATAAAGATTACCCGTTCTTGTTAAAACAAATCAAGAAACCTCCATTTGTACTTTATTATAAGGGTAATATTGAGATCTTGAAACAAGACGTGCCTACCGGTAGGCAGGTTCAGGATGACTATAAATCTATTGCGATTGTCGGGACGCGGCGGATTACTGAGTATGGAAAACAAGTGACTACCAGTCTTACAATGGACTTGGTAAACAATGGTTTTGTAGTTGTTTCAGGGCTTGCTCTGGGAGTTGACGCTGCAGCCCACAAGGCAACTATCTTGAATAAAGGCAAGACAATAGCGGTACTTGGGTGCGGAGTTGATTGCTGTTATCCCAGGGAGAACCAGCAGATTTATGATAACATTCTTGAGAGTGGGGGAGCGATTGTGTCTGAATATTCTCTTGGTGAGCCCCCCTCAAAAGGATCTTTTCCATCAAGAAATCGAATTATCTCAGGTTTGTCATGCGGCGTAATTGTAACAGAAGGATCTGCAGATAGCGGGGCGTTGTATACGGCAGATGATGCATTTGCCAATGGACGGCCCGTATTCGCAGTTCCAGGGCCCATCACATCGAGCCTCTCAAAAGGCCCTCATGGATTGATAGGAAAAGGGGCAAAGCTTATAAGCGGGGCTGGGGAAATCATAGAGGAATTAGGTTTCAGAGGAGACAGAAGAGACAAAGGGGAGAGAGGGGCGAAGAGTTTTAAGGGAGATACAAAAGATGAACAGAGAATTATCGATCTCCTGCAGAATGAAAGCCTGCATTTTGATGAGATTGTAAAACGAAGCAAGATCAGGTCTTCAAAACTGGGCGGAATTCTTTCAATGATGGAGATGAAAGGAATTGTAAAAAGTCAGGAAGCTGGCTTTTTCTGTTTGATTTAGTCAAGTTTTCTTGACAAGGTCCCGAATTTCTAATACGCTGATATTAGCTATCAAACATCCTGCCCGTAAACACAAAGTTAAGAAAAAAAGTATGATACAAAAAATAAAATCCTTCATAAGTAGGATTAACCCCCGCAGTCCAATTGTAATTACCATTATATTCTCAGCTATTTTATTATTTTTAATTGTTGTAGCAATTGCGAACCGCAGCGCTCAGGAGAATCAGCTAACAAGCAACTCATTATTGACCCCGACCCCAACTTCTAAATTCGTTCCCAAAAGTGAATATATTAAGGGTCAAATAAATGTAAAATTCAAAGACGGTTTGACTGACGCTGTTATAAATGGGAGGTTACTCAAATATAATGCCCAGATCAAATCCACAATTTCAGGAATCAACGTGAAGGTCATTGCTGTACCCGTAGGACAGGAAGCTGCAGTGCGTGTTGCCCTTGTAAAAGAGGGAATAGTCAAATACGCAGAGCTGGATCACATAGCTCACGGGACATTTGTGCCAAATGATGCCAACTTCCCAAATCAGTATGGGCTAAATAATAAAGGTCAAAGTATAAAAGGACATAAAGGAAAGGCCAATGCCGATATACACATAGAAGAAGCTTGGGATGTTACAAAAGGGAGCGGCATGAATATCGTAATTCTGGATACAGGAATTGATTTAAATCATCCTGAATTTTCCGACAAAGTCGTTTTGCAAAAAATATTTATAACAAATTCAATTGATGATGGATATGGACATGGAACACATACGGCCGGAATTTTGGCTGCTAATACTAATAATAATCAAGGAATTGCCGGAGCATGTCCTGACTGCAAGCTAATTGTTGGGAAAGTACTTGATGATACGGCCAGTGGACCATATTCTGTAATTTCGCAGGGAATTACCTGGGCAGCCGACAATAATGCAAAAGTGATAAGCATGAGCCTTGGAGGATATGATGATGACAGCACCTTAAGAGATGCTGTGAATTATGCGTGGGGTAAGGGATCTGTTTTGATAGCCGCTGCAGGAAACGATAGCACTGCCACTAAGTTTTATCCGGCAGCTGATTCGAACGTTATATCTGTTGCCGCAACTGATAATAATGACGTTAAAGCAAGTTTCTCAAATTATGGAGATTGGGTTATGATTGCCGCACCGGGGAAAGATATTTTTTCGACATTTCCAACGCATGCTTATAATATTCAGAGATCAATTAGTACTGCTTTGAATTACGATTACCTCTCGGGAACATCCATGGCAACGCCTATGGTATCAGGAGTTGCCGCTCTTATCTGGACAACACCTTATGGAACATCAAACCAAGCAGTTGTGGATAGGCTTTTTAGTACTGTTGATCCGATAACCGGAACAGGCACCTATTGGCAGAAGGGCAGACTAAATGCAGTCGCAGCTGTTGGGGCTGCTGTTGCAATCCCAACGCCAACTTTAACTCCAAATCCAACTGTCAGCCCGACAGATTTTCCGAATCCATCTCCATCTGATACGCCAACCGTTACAGTAAATCCTCCTACTTCTACTCCAGAGCCCAGTCAGCCCGTACCTACCTTTGTCTGCGGAGGGTCTCCTTTCAGTATCTGTACTTCTCCTACTGTTACGCAAGGCCCTGTTATTACAAAAATTCCTAAGAATCCTAATTTGACAGGAGTCCCAACTCCCAACGGACCCTGCTTGAATCCTAGGGATCCTGGTTTTGTTCAAAAGATACATACCTGGGTCTCGGATGTACGTAAGACCATTCAGGATTTCGTTAACTCTATATTGGGCAATCCAACAGCTCCGCGTCCTGCTCCTCCCAAGATCGTCCCACCTTGCATTCAGCATTAGAAATGCATAGGCTTGACAACTACTGTATAATCTAGATTACGTTATGAAACATTTAGTCATCGTAGAATCACCGACAAAAGCCCGTACTATTACTAAATTTTTAGGAAGTGATTACGACATCAAATTCTCAATGGGGCATGTCATGGATTTGCCTAAGAGCCGATTGAGCATTGATGTCGAAAATAATTTTACACCTCTATATGAAGTGATAGGGGACAAAAAAAAATTAATAGCTGAGCTTAAGAGTCTCGCCAAAAACGCAGATACTATCATTCTGGCAACTGATCCTGACCGCGAAGGAGAGGCGATAGCCGCGCATATAAAGGATGTACTTAGCACAAATTTAAAACTTAAAACTCAGGATTTAAAAAAATTTCAGAGGATTGCTTTCCATGAAATAACGGAAAGCGCGATCAAAGAGGCTTTGCTTCACCCCCGAGATATTGACACAAATTTGGTTAATGCGCAGACAGCAAGGCGCGTTCTTGACCGTTTGGTTGGATATGAGCTGTCACCGCTCCTTTGGAAAAAAGTAAGACGCGGTTTGTCAGCAGGACGTGTCCAGAGCGTTGCTTTGCGTTTGATTGTACAAAGAGAGCGTGAGATTGAGAGATTTGCAAAAAGTAATTACTGGACAATTCATGCACTATTTGCAAATAAAATCGGGGAAGCTGAATTTGAACTTCTTGAAATAAATAATCAAAGAATTGAATCAAAGGAAAAATTTACTCTTTATGATGGGGAATATAATGTAAGTAAAACAACTCTCGATTCAGAAAAAAAAGCGCAGGAAATTCTTAACGATCTGAAAGGCAAAGAATTTGTGGTCTCAGACGTTGCACAAAAACAAGCCAAAAGAACACCAAGTCCTGTATTCACAACCTCTACTCTTCAGCAGGATGCTTCACGCAGATTTGGTTTCTCAGGAAAACGGACAATGAGTCTTGCCCAAAAACTTTATGAAGAGGGATTTATAACTTATCACAGGACTGACTCTATCGCTGTGTCCAAACAGGCGATAATAAAAATGCGGGAATTTATAGAAAAGGAATATGGACGTAAATATCTTCCTGATTCACCGCGTATTTTTTCTGGAAAACAAAAGAACGCTCAAGAAGCGCATGAAGGAATCAGGCCGACTCAAGCTGGTAGAAAGCAACAGGAAGTAACAGGCCAGATGGGTGTTGATTATGGTAAGCTTTATGACTTGATTTGGAGAAGAGCTCTGGCATCTCAGATGGCGGATGCCATAATTGAGTCGACTTCTGTTCTGGTTGATGCAAAAAACGGTTCATCCAATGTTTACCGCTTTAAAGCAGCAGGGTCTGTTCTCGTTTTTGATGGATTTTTGAGACTAAATCCACAGGCTCTTAAGGATAACCAGTTACCAAAGTTTTCGGCTAATGAGATTCTTGTTGAGAAAAACATAAGGTCCGATGCTCATGAAACAGCGCCTCCTCCCAGATACAATGAGGCCTCAATCATCGCAACTCTTGAGGAAAAAGGAATCGGCAGGCCATCCACATATGCTGCTATTATCTCAACTCTAGTTGACCGCGCCTATGTTGAACGGGTTGAGCGGAAATTTGTCCCAACACCGATTGGAATGTCGGTAAATGATTTCTTGGTTGCCAATTTCGGAGATATTGATGATATTCCATTTACGGCCTCGATGGAGGAGACACTGGATGACGTAGCCAATGGTAAAAAAGATTGGGTTGCGATGATGAAGGATTTTTATATTCCTTTTGAAAAAGACATAAAAGACGCTGAAGGATCTGAAAGAGTTGCTATTGCAACTGAGGCAACCGATGAAAAGTGCCCTGAGTGCTCATCAACACTTGTCATAAGACATGGTAAATTTGGAAAGTTTCTCTCCTGCAGCACTTTTCCTGACTGTAAATTCACAAAAGCTTTTGTTGAGGAGACTGACTCGCTTTGCCCCAAAGACGCGGGCAAGATAGTTGTCCGCAAAACACGAAAAGGCCGCAAATTCTATGGCTGCGCCAATTATCCCAAATGCGACTTCGCAGCATGGAAGCTTGAGGATATAAATAAAAGCGCAGAAGAGAAAGAGCGAAAAAGTGCAAAAAAATCCACTGAGAAAAAGAAATAATTTTATTTAGTGAATTTGAAGGTGGAGAGCATGAGGTCAATCTCATTTGTGGGACATGGGCCGCCTATTAAAGTATCAATTACATAATGGTAGTCATTTTTCGTAATAGTATAGAATTCCGATACTCCATGATTTTCAAAGTTATTAGTTTCATTAAATGCATTCCAATCAAGACTTGATATTGGTTTGCTAGGTAATTTTGTGTATGTGTTGGTAATTCCTGTATTATTACTGTCAATTTTAATATTAGAATCAGTAATTGATATTTTCTGACCAATATTTATATTTTCTAAGTTCGCAAGTTGCTTAAATGGAATCACTGCGTGTCCATCAATGCTTGCAGTAATATTCCCTTTAGGAATTGCGTATATAGAAAAACATCCTTCAAAGAATTCTGTGTAGTCGTACACGCTGGTATTGTTTTCAGAATATTTTGCATTTGTGGGATATTTTACTGAATAGCCGTATTTTATATTTGCATATGTTTTCCAATCCGCAGTGTTAGTTTGATCCGTTGATTTTAAGGTAGTGACAATATTGTCGAATTGTTTTTCTGAGTCTTTAAGAGACATTTTATCAAGTGAACCGCGGTTTGATAGTAAAATAATGGGGAAGTCATCATTCTTGTTAAGAATAAAATAATTGTACCCTTTTATTGTGTTAGCGTCGCCGGGCGCCTTCACATCCTCAAGGCTTTTTACGTATATAAACCCATTAGCAGTCATTCTGGTGATGCAGGAAAATATCTGCGATGGTTTTGATTTAGTGCAGTAAGTTTTTATAAATTCTTCAGGGTTTTTCATTCCTGTAGAGGCTGCATCGCCCCAATATCTATCTCTACTCGGGACATATTCCGGAAATTGCTTGCTCGGGACTGCCAAAAACGGCCTATTGAAAGCAGTAGATGTTAAGTTAATCGCAACACATGGTTTGCCAACGTAGGTGATTACTGATTTACTATTTATATCGCATGCTTCTTGATGCTCTGTGAGAGCTTCCCATTCAGAGGGATATGTAAAAGATATACCAATTTTATCATTCTTATACGTTTTCCAATCCGCATTAGGGTCATGAGTAGGTGAGGGTTCATAAATTTCTGGAGTAGGCAAAACTATTCCAGCTGTTTGGGTCTTGCCCTGTGAAAGGGCAAGGGTTACTACCAGTATTATTAAGAAAATAGCTAAGCCCAGAATAATCCATTTTAGCCACTTTTTCCTGAAAGTTTGCTGAGTTGGCTGCTGCTGAGTAGGAATAGGCGATTCCGGCTGTTGCACAGCGGTAGATGTGGGCGGTTGTGGACTTTGAATTTGTTGGTTTTGGTCTCCCATCAGATCCAGTATTTCACGGTGCAGGAACTATTGTCAATATTATTTTGAGCACGGAGTAAATTTGCAGTTTGGGCCGGTTCTGCTTACATAAGATCCATCTGGGCAAAGTTTGGCTTCCAAATCGCAAGCATACGCAGCGGTAGGAGCAAGTTTTGGTGGACACATGTCTGCTGTTTCAGGGATCATGCATCTAGGAGTTGCATCAAGACATGCAGGCCTTGGCCGGCAAGAGGGAACAATTTGAGAATTGGGTTCAGGATTTGTTGGGGAAGGAAAAGAATAAGTAGGAGGTGGGGAATTTGTTAGAGAAGGAGTTTGCTGGGGAGATAGTTTTTTTTCATACTGCATTCCCGCATACAATCCGACAAATGGAAAGAGTATAAATAAAATCATTGCAAGTGTTTTGGAAAAAGTGGTTACAGTGGTTAGGGACTTGGGGAGCGGCATAAAATTAGTATTTCACTATGTGAGGATTGTTGTCAATTTATAGCTTAGTTGGCATAAGCTATCCTGTTGTAGGAGGCATGAAATATTATCCTCTTGGATGCTTTGTTGGGGCTGGAGTAGGATAGTTGCTTGGGTATGTACTTGGTGAATAGTAGGGTGTCGGAGTAACTGAATTTTTAGCATCTTCGCATTGAATCTTTGTGTAACAAGCCCTGCTTATGCCTTCCATAACGCGGTAGCCTTTGCAGGAATCTCCGATATATGTTGGTGATTTGACGCATGTACCATTTGAATACGGAACTTGGCCTTGTAGGCACTGAGATAAGGTGCTGTAGCAAGCCTTGTTTGGCTCCACTGAAGTTATGAGTCTGTATCCGGGGCCGTCTCCGCGGCATAAATCTCCGTTATAGGCCGGGCTCTTAACACAACCTGTTTGACGAGGTATGATCAGACCTCCACTTGGACTCTTTGTAGGGGTTGGAGATATAGTTGAAATGTAAGTAGGGACAGTAGTAGATAGAACATTTTCGGATGCTTTATCGCCTAAAGCAAGAGATAGTACAGTTGTCTTTCCCCCAAAGGATACAGATGTGGGCTTTGCTATTGGGGCGATTACAGTAAAGTTAAGCGTACCTACTAATGATTCTTGAGTTATTGCATTTTTTGGGTCAGGGCCAACCGATGTAGTGATTGTGATTTGTCCATTACTTACAGAAGGTCCGTCGAGAACGCTTGGGAATTTTTCTTTATTTGTGACAAAGGGGAATGCTGATGGCTTGAGAAGCGTGCTGTCATAAAGGATTTCAAGTTTTATGAAGGAGGGAAGATTTTTTCCAGGTGTAATGATA
>JBBSGK010000005.1:0-63136 GCA_038254115.1 Candidatus Levyibacteriota bacterium
GACACTTGCTTGAAGACCGCGATAATTTTGTAAAAGGACTTAGGAATATTGAAAAAGCCGGAATTGTTACGAAATATAAGCAAGTTGAAAACGCAGTTATATATAAAGTTAATAAGAAACAATAGATATGTTACAAGTTAAATTAATTATATACAGAAAGAACAGCGTAGAAAAGATATGCTACGTATAGAAGTACAAGCAGATAGCCGGCTTTTTTTCCTATTTTAAATTTTTGGACAAGAAGAACAAAAAATATAGCAATTACCGTAAAGAGTAACAGAAGAACTGAGGAAGACAGATTTTCGGTAGCTACAACGACATCTTTTTTTGTGTATAAAATATATACGAGCCATGGCAAACCAAGAGCTATAAGAATATCAAATGTATTGCTTCCAACAGCGTTGCTTACTGCCATATCTCCTCTTCCTTTTTTCGCGACAATTAATGACGCCAAAAGATCAGGTACAGATGTTCCGGCCGCGAGAATTGTTAAGGCGATAATAACCTCAGGTATTCCGACAATTCCGGCAAACCCAACGGCGGATTCAACAAGCGCCCAACTAAGGACAATTATCAGAAGAATTGACATGGAAAATGTCAGCCAGTAAAGCTTGGGTCTTTTTTCAAGGTCAGGAAATAATAACGACAATAATCTATCAACCACGTATACAAATTTTGCGAAAATACCCTTATTCCTCTTAAGAAGAACGTCTTCTTTTTCCATTGCTTTGACTACTTCTTCTTGTTTTTTAAGTTTATTTTTTTCAGGAAACCATTTTCCCCATCTTGAAAGTATAAATATATAAACAGCATACGACGCAATATACATACTTGCCTCAGTTAGAGTAATTACCCCGTCTCTAAATGTAAAAAGAAGAACCAGAATCGCGATGACATAAAACCCCATATCACGGACAACTGGCTTCCAAGACAGAAAAGCTGTTGATACAATTGCTGATCCGCCAACTATTACAAGTATGTTGAAGATCGCCGAACCCACAATAGTACCAGCACCTATATTTTCCGATCCCACTTTTGTCAGAGCAATAACTGATGTAAAAAATTCAGGAGCGCTTGTGCCAATTGCCATAAATGTCGCACCCGCGACATCTTCCTGAAGCTTGAGTTTATGGGAAATAATATCAAGACTTTTTACAAAATACTGATCGCAGATTTTAGCGAGTAAGTAAAATATAAAAACAAGAACAACTATATAAAATAATGCAAGGAACATAAAAGTTATTTAGACTATTATATAGCAAATTGAATCAATTTTGGTATTTTTTATTAAGCTGCTCTTTGAAAAAAGTTAATCTTGAGGTGATCTTTGAGAGCACCAAGAGCACACACCATTTTTTTAACCGATTTTCTTTTGTAATACTCCCAATGTTAATCCATAGACTCCAAAGGTTAGAGCAAACCAGATTGGCGGAAATCCCTTTTCAACAATAATAGGAAATGCTAATGGAAAAAAGAAGTATTGTAAAGCTATCCATCCTGCTAGAGCATAAAGCACCGAACTCAGAATTTCTTTAATACCACTAGTCCTTCCGATAAAACTAAAGATTGCTCCAAGAATACCCGTTAAAATTAATAAAACAATTAGACCAACAATAAAGGGTAAAAAGTTAAACTCTAGAATATTAGCTAAAGCGTCTTTCCCCATTACCATTGAAGCAAATAGACTAGTGGGAGCGTACCATGGAAGGTTCAGGACAACCTTTGAAACAAATAACGTAAATACTCCCATAACTGCTCCTGCAATCACACCATATAATCCTCCCTGTCTAACTGAAATATTTCCCTTCCCTTTTCCTAAGAAGATCGAAAGCCCAAGGAGCATCACCAGACCTAATAAGGGAACTATTAAACTTGGTCCACCTCTTTGGATACCAACGGACGTTTCTGGGTTATCAGATACTTTGGTAACTTTCCAGATAACTCCTGAATTTGGATCAAGCTTTAATCCATCAACGGTAATGTTTACCACTCCCCAATCAGCAATATACATTGCTCCATCAGGCCCAAAGGTGACGCTAGAAGGATGTTCTAACCCTCCAGCGCTATGTTTTGATGCTTGCCCTGGGACTTTATTAACCAGAAAATCAGAAATCTGCCCATTCGTTGTATCTACTCTGACAATCTTTATGCCTTGTGGCTTTGTTAAACTACCTGTAGCTGGTGTAAAATCACCAAACAGGGCTAAGAACATGTCGGTTGGTTTCCCCCAACCGTCTTTAGCAAAGCTAAAACCATTAGCGGCAGCATGGGGTGGAAACTTAGCGATTGGTTTTGGCGGATTTTCTGTCGGATGATTTGTGATAAGGAATTCCGGTTGTGGTTTGTCTTTGGTTTTAAATTGCGGATCAGTAACTGGCACATCACAAGCAAAATCAGGCCATCCATACCATTTGCCTCGTTCTACTTTATATATGCAATCCCAGGCATTCTCAATAGGTCTGGAACCTCTCGCATCAAAGCCATGCACCGAGATGTATAAAGCTCCATTAGGGCCAATCTGCAATCCGTAGGGATTTCTCAATCCCCAAGCATACACAGCAAGATCTGTACCATCAGGGTTAGCAGTTAGAACTGCACCATTGCATTTCACATCTCCTTTAATTACCGTTCCAGCGGACTGAGTAACTCCAAAGGGGGAATATGCGCTCGTCTTTGTTTTTGGTAAATCATGTCCTGCCACATCATCAGATTCAAAAACGGCATTATCTGATAACTTTACATCTTGGCAGGGTATATCATGAAGCTCTTTATTCTCTGATTTTGTAAGCCACCCAAAAACTACATTATCAGGACCAACAACTGCTGAATTAGTAACGGTGCCAATACCCACATACATCTTGCCATCTTTGAAAACTAATTGATTAGCTTGATGGTCACCTCGACCTGGTAATCCAGTAATAATATCATTCAGCGTTCCACCGTCTTGAATAATCGAGACTGTCCCGCCGTGAATCACGTAGATTTTACCTTGATAAAACGTGACTGCTGTCACAGGAACTTCTTTAGCAAAGACGCCATCTTTTGTAAGGCTTGTCTTTGAACCATCTTTTTCGATCCGTATTACCTTTGGTTCACCCGAGCCATCATAGCCTGATTCAGCAATCAGCATTCTGCCTTGGTCATCAAAAGCAACCATGGTTGGAGATGCAAGATTATCTACCGCAATTTCTACCTTGTAACCTTCAGGTACAGAGATATCAGCGGGCAGTAGAGTTCTTGCCTGAACTGGCCATACTGAAATAAAAAGGGTAACTATAGATAGGATAATACTGAGTATTACTTTCATTTTTTATTGTGACTTACCATCTCTAATAATTCCTCTTTCGTAAACCGCCAATCTCTTCGACTACCTACTTTTACACCATTGAGTTTTTTCTGTTGCGCCCAACGGCGAATAGTGCTGACACTTACATTTAAAAAGTGCGCAGCTTGTTGTACGTTAAGTAGTTCTGCTGTTACATTTTCCATAAATGGCTATATTAAACCTTATTATACTAGCCTAGACCACACCAATATACCAAAGAACTATGAGAAGTTGGTAAGAAAATAAAAAAGGTACTGCAAGAAGTACAGACAATTCAGCGTACCGAATGTAAACTCTACTTGACAAAAGCTTGATAATTCATTATGATAATGTCAAATCTACTTGACATTGTCTGAAATATGAGAGAATATATAAATAACAAGGTTTTTGAACTTAGACGTAGGAATGGCGCGACACAGGAGGAATTTGCAAAATCAATCGGTGTTTCACGCCAAACAGTAATAGCGATTGAGAAAGGGAATTATATCCCATCTCTGCTGCTTGGAATAAAAATTGCGAGATTTTTCAAAAGACCGGTTGAAGAAGTATTTACATACAAATATGAAAAATAAATTTGTTGGAGAAATTATTATCTCAATTGCTCTAATCGGTCTTAGTGCATTTTTTATTGATCCAATGAATTTACTTATGCCTTCCCAAATGCATCCTTTTATGGTCCCAAGTCTTGTAATACTATTTATTATTTTTGTATCTCTTCTCTGGAAAGAAAAACCAGGAGATGAGCGGGAGCAATTTCATAAATTCATTTCATCAAGGTTCTCGTATTTTGCAGTAATAGCAACTTTGATAATAGGGGTTATCGTTCAGAGCATAAAAGGATTAATTGACCCATGGCTTGTTATAGCAATTTGCATTGCGTTACTGGCAAAAATACTTGGACTGTTTTATGGACACTTTAAAAACTAAAGGAGGTGAGTACATATGAATAAAAATTTGATAATAGGAATTATTGCGATATTGATATTGGTTGGAGGAGGAATGTATGTTGCCCATTCTAATTCCGAAAAAGTTGAAACAGAAAAAGCCGCGATGATGAAAAAAGATGAAGACGCAAAAATGATGAAGGAAAAAGAAGACGCGGTTATGAAAAAAACTGATGAAAAAATGGACGGCGGTAAAGACGAAAAAGCAATGATGGGAACAGGATATATTTTTAAAAACGGTAAAATGATGGTTGATACCGATGGCAAGATGTCTCCAATGACTCAGAGTGTTACTCTTAAGAACGGAAGCAGCGTTTCGCTAGCGGGTCTAGTTACCAAAAAAGATGGTACAACGTTCCAGTTAAAGGAAGGGCAATCTATCTGGGAAGATGGAAGTATTGTCACTGATCCTTCGATGATGAAAGAAAAGGAAGATGCAGCAATGGAAAAATAAGCTGCTATGGATTTGGAATCTGAAGGGGTTTGTATTTTTAACAAATCCCTTTAGGTCAAAGATACGGTTTCTATGAAAATGTTTTTAATTTTCGTATTAGTTATTGGAATAGTAATTGGGTGTGTGATATTTTTACAAAAATCCGGCAATACTAAAAATGCTAACTTGGTTTTGCCGTTGCCGGTTGCTTCAAGTCAAGTTCGGACTGATACATTGACAATTTTGAATGCCAACAAAATAGCCCCCGAGTTTGCAGGCATTAGCAAATGGCTTAACCCTGAAAAGCCGTTAACGATTGCGGGACTGCGGGGTAAAGTGGTACTAATAGATTTCTGGACAAATCAATGTATTAACTGTATTCATACACTTCCTTATGTTACGAAATGGTATGACAAGTATAAAGATAGCGGATTTGTAGTTATCGGAGTGCACACGCCGGAGCTTGCATACGAGAGGACAGTTGCAAGCGTTGAGCAGGCGATAACTACATATGGTATCCACTACCCTGTCGCGCTGGATAATGATTATTCAACTTGGAAAGCATACGACAACCAATATTGGCCGGCAGAATATCTGATTGACAAGAAAGGAATAATTAGACGTACGCACTTTGGTGAAGGAGAATATGAAGAGACTGAGCAGGTAATCCAAACATTACTTAAAGAATAAATGTAAAGCCTACTTGACATTAGTCTTTTAGAAGCGTACGATAAGTTTATGAATAAAAATATTATTACAGGGAGTATTATTGCTTTAATAGTAGTTGGAGGTTTTATCTTCTTCATCAGTCAAAAACCTCACTCAGAAAATTCACAAGTTCAGACAGCAACAAAAGAGGAAGGGAAAATGGTAGCAGGTTACTCTGGTAAAGTTCTCGCCGGAAGCACATCACCATATATTGCCTTTACAAAAGCGGATTACGGCAAGGCGCAGTCAACCGGAAAAGTAATTTTTCTTGATTTTTATGCCAATTGGTGCCCAATTTGCCGCGAGGAAACACCTATTCTTAAAGAAGGATTTGATGGATTACAGAATGATAAGATTGTTGGCTTTAGGGTAAATTATAATGACACGGAAACAGACGCGGATGAGAAAAAATTGGCAAGTGATTTCAGTATTCCTTATCAACACACAAAAGTGATTTTGAAAAACGGTAAAGAAGTTTTCAGAACTCAGGAAGCATGGGATAAAGAAACATTTAATACAGAGATTAGCAAAGCGATTGCAAAATAAAATATGTTTTTACTTTTAGGATTCGCATTTTTGGCAGGACTTGTAACTATTTTGGCTCCATGCATCTGGCCGCTATTGCCGATTGTTTTGTCAGCGTCAGCAACAGGAAAAAGCCACAAAAGGCCTCTTGGGGTAACGCTTGGAATTATGTTGAGCTTTACATTTTTTACGCTCGCAATTACCTATCTTGTCCGGATTTTCCATCTTGACCCAAACATTATCAGGATATTTGCTGTAATCGTTTTAGTTTTCCTAGGTCTTTCCATGATTATTCCGGCTCTTTCAAGGCTTACTGAACTTTGGGTTAGTAGATTAAGCGGGCGATTTGGTATGACAGGGAAAAACCTCAATAACGATTTCAGTAGTGGATTTTTGACCGGATTATCACTTGGCATAGTCTGGACTCCCTGCTCAGGACCAATTCTTGCATCAATTGCAACGCTTGCAGCAACGGGGCAAGTGAGTTTTCAGGTAATTCTGGTGACACTTGCCTATGTAACAGGTGTTGGGATTCCTTTATTTATTTTTGCCTATGGGGGGCAAAGAGTCGTTGGCAAGACGCGGTTTCTTTCAGCATATACAGGTCGTGTACAGCAGGGATTTGGGATACTAATGTTATTAACTGCTTTAGCCATTTATACAAATTACGATAAGGTGCTTCAGCTTAAGCTTCTTGAAGCATTTCCAAGCTATAGTTCAGTGCTGACAAGTTTTGAGAAAAACAGCGCGGTCAAAGACCAGCTCGACGTCCTTAAAGGCCGAAAATTATCAACTGATACTGATTCCGGAAGTTTATTTAACGCCAATACTCCCGCTCCCGAATTTACAGGGATCACCAAGTGGCTTAATTCAGAGCCTCTAACTGCAAAAGGCTTAAAAGGTAAAGTTGTACTTGTTGATTTTTGGACGTACACTTGTATCAATTGCATCCGTTCACTTCCTCACGTTACCGGTTGGTATGAAAAATACAAGTCTCAAGGGTTTGTTGTTATCGGAGTCCATACGCCTGAATTTGAGTTTGAGAAAGACACCAAAAATGTTCAGAACGCTATAAAGCAGTACAAAATAAATTACCCGGTGGCACAAGACAATGACTTTGCAACATGGAATAATTACAGCAATCAGTATTGGCCCGCAGAATATTTGATAGATGCTAAAGGTGTCATAAGGCGTACGCATTTTGGTGAGGGGAAATATGACGAGACCGAGATGGCGATTCAGGCACTTCTTAAGGAAGCAGGTCAAAAAGTGACCAGTAAAATAGATACCATGTCTGATCAGACACCGACTGGTCAAATTTCACATGAAACATATGTTGGATCCGCTAGGATGAAGTATTATTATCCATCAGGAAGCCTGAGCAATGGACACCAGTCGTTTAAATTGTCGGACAACTTAGATCAGAATTCATTTAGTTTGGGCGGAGAATGGGATATTCAAGACGAATATTCAATTGCAGGAAAAGGGGCAACTCTTAATTATAATTTTTCAGCGGATAAAGTTTATCTAGTCATGAGGCCAGGAAACACAAAAAATGCAAAGGTTAAAGTTTATCTTGATGGAAAATTAGTTACCCAAGATAAGGCAGGCGCTGATGTGAAAGAAGGAGTGATAAATATTGATTCAGATAGACTTTATAATCTTATTGATCTGCATGGAAAAATAGAAAATCATCTTCTGAAGCTTGAATTTACACCCGGCATCGCGCCGTTCGCATTCACTTTTGGATAATGAAGAAACAAATTAATTCACAATTCAGTATACTCAATCTCAAAAAGACTCCAATTTTATTTATAATATTCGTATCAATAATTACCTCGCTACTTTTTTATAGACAAAATAGCTTAATAAAAAACAGACATCAATCAAATAAAGTAAAAGGAAATGCAGTTGCTTATTTTGCCGGCGGATGTTTTTGGTCTTCGGAATCAGCGCTTGAAAAGCTAGATGGAGTGACAGATGCTGTCTCAGGTTATATGGGAGGCGACGAGATAAATCCTAGTTATGAAGATGTTTCATCAGGTAAAACAGGGCATAGAGAGACTATAAAAGTTATCTATGATAATAAAAAAGTGTCTTATGATAAATTGACTGAGTATTTTCTCAAACATATAGATCCAACCGATCCGGAAGGTTCATTTTATGATCGTGGGTTTCATTATACCTCAGCAATTTATTACTCAACAACAGATGAGAAAGATACAGCAATTCGTATAATCAAAAAGCTTGATAGCACAAAAAAATTGTCAAAACCAATAGTGACCAAAATTGAACCGGCAAAAGTGTTTTATTCGGCCGAAGAATATCATCAGGATTATGCAAAGAACAATGCCGTTCAGTATGGGATTTATCGCGGAGCATCAGGCAGAGATGAATTTTTTTCAAAAACATGGGGCAATACTCATTGAAAAAAATATGAAAAATATGATTAAAATGTATGGTACTCCAACTTGTGATGATTGCCGCCGTAGTAAAGAGGTTCTTGAAAAACATAAAGTTCCTTATGAGTTTTTTGATATCAATACAGATGAGGAAGCGCTTAATAAATTATTGGAATTATCAAATGGCGAGCATAGAACACCGGTAATTCTTTTTCCGGATGGCAAGATATTGATAGAGCCCTCAAACAAAGAATTGATTGAAACACTAAGTCTCTAAATATACTACAATACATGGATGACTCCTAAAATTGCTTTCTTTATAGATGTAGATAATACACTCATCAACAACGATCAGATAAAAGAAGAGATAAAAAAGTCTCTTATGCAAGTCTTGGGCGAGAAAGAGGCGAATCATTTTTGGCAGCATCATGACGAATTCAGAAGTTATGAAAAATTTGTGGATTTTCCAAAAGTAATCAGACAATATTGTTCTGAAAAACATGAGGATCGCTGCGAGCTGGTATTTAATAAAATTTTTGATAGTATCGGGTTTGCCAAAGCGATGTATCCCAATGTTAAAGAAGTAATATCTCATTTGCAATCAATTGGTCAGGTTAATCTCTTTACGGAGGGAGACAGTATTTATCAACGAATGAAAATTGAAAAAAGCGGGTTGTCTGAATTGGTTGATGCCATATTTCTATTTGAACACAAAATGGATCATGTAAAAGAAGTTGTTAATCAATTTGAAGATTTTAAAAAAATATTTATTGATGACCGTGCAATGAATTTGGTTAAGATAAAGGCTATGTATCCTGAGGTATATATAATAGAAGTTGCGCAGGGCCACTACAGTACGATTGATCATGTTGAGCATGCAGAGACGGATGAAAAAGTCGATTCAATTATGGAATTATTGCAAATGGAAAAAAATCAAATTTTATCTTAAAGTGTCTTAAAAAGAAATTGCCTCAAGGAGTTTGCTGAAGAATGTTTCATCTGTCTTGACAATTTTCCCATCAGTTGCTGAGACAAATACAGTCTTGGCAAAAGATACAGGTATAAAGCCAAGCGCTTTTTTGTTGGAGAATCCTTTGACCTGGAAGACTGCTTCATTATTTAGTTCTGTCAAAGTAGTTTTTGCTGACTCGGTTGCTTCAGTTGCCGAGTTTGATGCTTCTAATTCAATACTGTTTAAGATTTTATCTTGCAGTACATTATTTACAGCCTCATCGGGGAGAATTGTAACTGTCTTTGTTCCAGAAGGGGTCGTTATAGTTAATGCTTTTGTTACCGGATTAAAAGAGAGCGGAAAATGTGTATTGGCTTTTATGCCATTTTTTTTAATTGAAAAGTCATTTGTCTCAGTCTTGGCTATATCGATTCCTTTATCATCAAGCTCATTATTTATTTCCTCGATCGCATCATGTTCTTCAACTTCTGTTGCTGCCCCATCTGCTTTCTTGATCTGGGATTTTAATTTATCATCGGGTTTAAGCTCAATCTCTGCTCCTTCACTTTCCAGCTCTTTTTTGATTTTGCTTTTGAGAAATTTAACATGTTCCTTTTCCTTTTTAGGAGCTTCCTCTATAGAATTGTGTTTTAGTTCTCCAGATGCTGAAGAATCCTGGTGCACCGGCTCAAAATGCGGTCTGAGTTGCGCAGGTTTTTTGAATAGTGGTTTAAGTACAGTGAATGAAAAATTGTCGTGGTGGAAAGCATGATTGAGATCTGAGCAAGACTTGAAAGAAGTTTGAAAGTGTTTGTTGTCAGGGCCCACGCAGTCAACGAATGTTCCTGAGCTTACACTTGAGGTTGCGCCTCCTCCTGATCGAAAGGTGTGCTCGGCAGTAGCTGACCCGCCTGATGAAGTACCTTCTGAGCCGCTTCCCGAAGTGCTACCGCTTCCTGATGTGCCAGAGGCGCTTCCTCCTCCTGAAGATCCACTCCCGCTTGATTCACCGCCTGAACCTGAACCTGAACCTGAACCGCCACCGCTATCTGATGAATCATCTCCGCCTTGGGCTAGGATGCTGGTGCCTAATACATACGGCTTGTCAATCGGATGAAGGCCGACTTTACCTACGAGAAGTAGAAGGAACAGTCCTCCTCCTACAATTGTATAAATGCTGTGTCCTCTTTTTTTCTTTATGATAAGCTTTGATGATTTCAAAGATTTTTTCTTCAGTTTTTTCATCTATATACAGTACAGCAGATTTTAAATATATTTGTCAATGGTGGGATAAGAAAAATTCTTTTATATTAATAGAATTAATGGTTGAAAATTAACGTTTCGCATTTACGTTTGGGTAAATAATTAGAAATAGCGTGGTATAATACTACAGCCATGCCGGATAAAAAAGAGCAAGATCTAAAACGTGCGTATTTTGGTGCTCTGCATGGTCTTAATGAGGCCTTGGAAGAGGCTGGGGAGGCTTTTGGTCTATCTAAAACACCACGAGTTGTTGGTATGAGTGAAGAGGTTATCGACGCCAATTTAGCAGATCAACAACCAGTAACAGCTAAACGCCGGAGGAACATCTTGAGTAAATTTAGAAGAAGACCTAAAAATGAGGAACAGAATCCACCCAGAGTTTAATTATTCAATTTTCCTCTTGCCCTAATTTAAATTCCTGTATATACTAAATGTATGGTAAGAGTTGCGATAAATGGGTATGGGCGTATTGGGCGTGTTGCCCACCGTGTAATTCTTCAATGGCACAGTGATGAGATAGAAGTAGTTGCCATCAACGCAGGGCATTCAACCGATATAAAGGGCTGGATGTATCTTCTGAAGTACGACAGTGTATATGGTCTCCTCCCACAAGACATAAATGTAAAACCAAATCCAAATACCGATGACAAAACTATGCTTGGGCATCTTGTAATTTCAGGTAAAGAAATCCCCGTTTATTCACAAAAAGACCCGACACTTCTACCTTGGCGTGATCTAAATGTTGATGTAGTTATCGAGTCAACAGGGCACTTTACAACTGCTGACAAACTCCAGCCTCATATCGCATCAGGAGCCAGAGCAGTAGTTCTCTCCGCTCCTGCAAAAGGAGAAGGAGTTCCGACTTATGTTATCTCTGTGAATGAAACAGACTACAAAGGAGAAAGGATGATCAACAACGCTTCTTGTACCACTAATTGTATAACTCCTGTCGCCAAAATCATCGATGCTGCCTTTGGAATTGATAAAGCCATGATGACAACAATTCATGGATATACATCAGACCAGAAGCTTCAAGATGGAGGACACAAAGATTATAGAAGGGCAAGAGCAGCAGGGCTAAACATAATCCCGACTTCAACCGGCGCGACTATAGCAGCAGGCGAGGTGTTGCCTCAATTAAAAGGGGTATTTGCAGGACTTTCCGTCAGAGTCCCTGTTCCGGTTGGATCACTTTCTGACTTTACATTTCTTTTGAAAAAATCAGTGACCGTTGAGGATGTAAACGCGGCTCTCAAGCGTGAAGCTGAAAACCCGGTCTATAAAGGTATCCTTGCGGTTACTAATGATCCCCTCGTTTCAAGTGATATTATAGGTAATTCTCATTCAAGCATAGTAGATTTGTCGCTCACTCAGGTTGCTGGCGGAAACATGCTTAAGGTTATTGCGTGGTACGACAATGAGTACGGATACGCCAATAGATTGGTTGAGGAAGCAATCATGGTCGGACAGCAACCCGCTTCGACCGCTCAGCGAGGCGAGTCTGCAGCACCTGTAGCGCCTGCGGGTGGGCAAGGAGAACCAATTGCGCAGCCAACACCGCCACAACAACCTACACCCGTAGTTAATCCGGTGCCATCTGAGCCAAATAATACAGACGGAAACAATTCCGGCGGACCGGCCCCACAGAATCCAATTTAGAATTGTAATTTATCATTCACGAGTTAAATACTGGTAATTTTATGGGTAAATTGATTGAACTTCCAAGCATCCGAAACATAACCGTATCCGGCAGGATCGGTTCAGGAGCAACAACTCTTGCTACCAAACTTTCTGAAACACTAGGATGGGATATCCTGGACGGCGGGAAATTGTTCCGCAAAATCAATGCAGACCTTGGAATGTCAATTACAGCAAGTAATGTGCGCCCGGATCACTTTGACCTTGAATATGAAGAAAAAATTAAAAAAATGCTAAATGATGAAACGCATCACATAATTCAAAGTCATCTGGCTGGTTTTGATGCGCAGGGAATTCCCGGAATTTTTAAGATATTAGTTATTTGCGAAGATCAGGATGGAAACGATAAAACAGAAATACGAATTGACCGTTTGGTGAATAGAGATGGCAAAGTAGCTGAGGAGGCAAAAAGAGAAGTGCGGGAGCGTGAAGCAGAGCATCTCAAAAAATTCAGAAGACTCTATGCAAATGATAATCAAAAATGGGTGTATTGGGATCATAAATATTACGATTTGGTTGTAAACACGTTTTCCAATAATGAAGAAGAGAGTCTTAATTCAGCGCTAAAAGCGCTAAAAGTTAGAAAATCTTAATTTTTAATTTACAATTTTCAATGAAAACTAAATTTTTAATTTTTAATCATTTAAATATTAATAATTCAATTCAAATTTCAAATTTCAAATTTCAAATTATTTTTGTAGTGTTTTTATTGATCTTTGGAATTGTTGGCCGAGTCTATGCTCAAGAATCAGGAAGTGAATCTGCGCAAGCAACAGAGTCATCGAAGGTAAATTACGAGTTATCTTACCCCGGGCTCCTTCCTGACCACCCGATGTATTTTCTAAAAGCAGCCAGAGAGCAAATAACAGCATTTTTTATTTCAAATCCGTTAAAAAAATCAGAATTTGATTTGTTGCAAGCTGATAAGAGAATTGAATCAAGCTTGCTTCTGATCCAAAAGGGAAAGATCGCTTTGGCTGAATCTACATTTTCAAAAGGAGAGAATTATTTTGAAGATGCGATAAATAGGGCAAGTGATGCCAAGAGCCAGGGAACCAATATCTTGGAAATAGCAAATAAGCTAAAGGATGCAAATCTCAAACATCAAGAAGTTTTAGGTGATATAGAAAAAAAACTAGGTAAAAAGAAAAAAGGAAAGTTTATGAGGGATCGCACCAGGATCCTGGGTTTTGAAAAAAGAGCAAATGAATTAGCGACCAAAAAATAGAAGAATAGCAGCGTTTTGTAGACAATTTTTTAACATCTAAATTGTCCATGTAAGAAAACAATAGCAAAAAAGTATTCATTCAAGGCTATTGACCCCCTTTGATATGGAAGTTTATAGTTGACACCCAAGATCTAGTGGCATATGATTTTTTTAGCACTAGATAACGATGAGTTTAGATGCTAAAATTAAATTATGCATTGTCCATATTGCGGAACTAAGAATTCAGAGGTAGTAGAAACACGGGAGAGTTCAGATCTTGATTCTATAAGAAGAAGAAGGTCTTGCATGGACTGCCAAAAGCGCTTTACAACCTATGAAAGAGTTGAAAATGTTGCATTGGTTGTCATTAAAAGAGATGGGAAAAGAGAGCAGTTTACCCGTGAGAAGCTGGAGCGCGGACTTCTAAAAGCATGTGAGAAGACAACTATACCAACAGAAATAATTGAAAAGACAGTATCAGAAATTACACGAGAGCTTCGCGCACAGGACAGTCTTGAAGTTGAAAGCAAAATGATCGGAGATCTGGTCGCCAAGAAGTTAAAAACATTAGATAAGGTAGCCTACATAAGATTCGCAAGTGTATTTAAAAGATTTGTTGATATTGAAGATTTTGAAAAAGAGGTGAAAGGGTTAACGCCCAAACAAACATTATGAAATTAAAAACAGAAATAATAGCACTTTGTGAATATGCATCAATTTCCAGAGAAGGAAAGCTTAGTATTGATGGAGTTTTTGATGAGTTAAGAGTCGAGAAGTTTCCTGGGGGGATTGCCAGAGCATTTTTTGTTGCGACAATTAATGGAAAGCCAGAGACATCATATAAGTTGGTTATGAAACTTGAGCATGGCAAGGAAGTAAGAAGCACATCTAATATAGATGCATTTACAAGTCCGAATGGTAAAAACAATATAGTTACAGAGATTGTGGGTATGGGTTTTGAAAAACCGGGAGATTATAGATTTGTCATTTACGATGGTAAAGATGAGGTCGGATCAACGGTATTAAAAGTTATAGACGCAAACCAAACCCAAGAGATAAGATATAAATTACCAAACTAATATGGGAACAAGCACAAATAACGTACAGGAAATCATTATTTTTGAAGCTAAAAATCATAATTCAGAAGGTAAAATAGTGGCTGCAACTAACAGTAAGATTTTGAATAAAACAAAATAACTAAAGGAAGTGTAGGAATAAATTATATAATCGTTAAAGCCAAACCGATAATAATAGAAAAGGGCGTAGAGTATCTTTTTAAGTATTTATTTAAACAATTATGAAACTTGATGGAATAAGACACAAAGTATTTATGGACCGCTACTCCCTCAAAGATGAGGAAGGTACCGCAACCGAGCAAACCCCGGACGACATGTGGAAAAGGGTAGCTCACGGAATTGCCCAGACTGAGAAGAAAGCAGACCGCACAAAATGGGAAAAAGAATTCTACCGCGTTATGGATGACTTTAAATTCGTTCCGGCAGGCCGCATCCTTTCAGGCGCCGGCACAGGATATCAGGTGACTTACTTTAATTGTTTTGTTATTCCCTCTCCTAAAGATTCAAGGCATGGAATTTTGGAAGCACTCGGACAATTGGTTGAAATTCAAGCCCGATCAGGTGGTGTTGGCTTGAATATGTCAAGTTTGAGGCCAAAAGGCGCAAGAGTCAAAAAGGTTAATGGAACTTCATCAGGTCCTGTGAATTGGGCAACACTTTTTTCAGTTGCAACACATGATATTGTCCAGCAAGGTGGTTCCCGTCGCGGCGCAACTATGCTCATGCTTTGGGATTGGCATCCTGATATCGAAGAATTTATTACTGTCAAAGAGGATCTGACTAAAATAAACGGTGCAAATCTCTCAGTCTGTGTTTCAGACGCTTTCATGGAGGCAGTCAAACTGGATAAAGATTGGGATTTGGTTTATCCGGATCTGACAGATCCCAAATATGACACAAAATGGAATGGGGAGATTGACCTATGGAGAAAAATTGGCGGGCGCGTTATAGTTCACAAAACAATCAAAGCTAAAAAACTTTGGGATCTTATCTGCACAGCCGCCTGGAAATCCGCAGAACCGGGTTTACATTTTCTTGAAAGATCCAACAAAAGATCAAACACCTGGTATTTTGAAAGACTTGTTGCAACAAACCCATGCGGTGAACAGCCTCTCGGCGCCTGGGCAGTCTGTAATTTGGGAGCTATGAATCTGGCAGCTTACGTTAAAGATGGTGAGTTTGATTATGATAATTTAGGAAAAGATACCAAAGTTGCCATGAGGCTTCTGGATAATGTCATAGATCAGACATATTATTTTTTCAAAGAAAATGAGAAATGTTCCAAAGATATAAGGAGGACTGGTCTTGGAATAATGGGGCTTGGAGACGCGCTTATCAAAATGAAACTTCGTTATGGATCTGAGGAGTCTTTTCCGACAATTGAGAAAATCTTTAAGACTCTTCGTGACAGCGCGTATGATGCCTCATCGGATTTGGCAAAGGAGAAGGGCGCATTCCCGATGTTTGATAAGAAAAAGTACATGAAAGGATATCACATAAAAGCTCTTCCCAAAAAACTTCAGAGCAAAATTGAAAAACAGGGAATCAGAAATGCTGTTTTATTGACAATTGCCCCAACCGGGACCACCGGACTTGTCGCAGGCGTTACATCCGGGATAGAGCCTGTTTATGAATTTACTTTTACACGCAAATGGAGAGGCGGGGAGGAAACAATGTATCACCCACTTTTTGATGAGTGGAGACTAGCAAATCCTGATGCAGAAAGGCCGGAGTACTTTGTATCGGCAAATGATCTGACACCGCTTGAGCATGCAAAGGTGCAGGCTATTGCACAAGCATACATTGACTCATCTATTTCAAAAACAGTAAACGCTCCAAATTCGCATACAGTTGAGGACGTAAAAAATCTCTACATGGCAGCATATGATTTGGGACTTAAAGGTGTTACGTATATGAGGGATGGATCAAGACAAGGTGTCCTTGAGAGAATTGTTGAAAAACCAGCCGAAAAACCTGTTGAGGCAGCACCGGTTATTCCGGTTACACCCCGGATGCCACGCCCTATGATGTTGACCGGGCTTACATACAAAACAGACAGTCCATCAGGCAAAGTTTATGTAACCCTAAATCACGATGAAAAAGATAATTTGTTTGAGGTCTTTATAAATCATGGAAAGAGTGGGTCCGATCTTATGGCCTTAGCTGATGCTCTTGGGCGTATGATCTCATTTGTTTTGAGAATTCACAGTCCTGTCCCAACCCGTGAGCGGGTACGTGAGATTATCTCAGAATTAACAGGCATTGGTGGATCGCGAAGTGTCGGATTTGGTGAAAATAGAGTGCGTTCACTTCCTGACGCAATCGCCAAAGTTCTGGCGCGCCATTATGAATTCCGTGTAAACGGTAAAGTAGAAGACAGAAAGCCAGCAAACGGTAATGGTTTGAGTAACGGTCATGCGATAGACGCTGAGCCCAAAGTTATTGCTCAAGAAACAGTTGATACGACACAACTTTCTATCCCGGCATCAGAAGAGGTAGTTTATTCCGCGCCTTCAACGTCTTCAACATCACTTTTTGATATTTGTCCTGAATGCGGGTCAGGAACGCTTGCATACGAAGAAGGTTGCCAAAAATGCTACGCATGCGGATACTCCGCGTGTTAAAAGGGTCTTTTTACTTAGTTAATAATTAAACATGGGTAAGTGAGGTGTAAATCCTCCACAGTGCCGCTACCGTAAAGTCGGAAAACCGAATTTATCCCGAGCAGGAATTATTTTTATAAAGTTATCCTTCTCGGAATTAATGGGAAGGATTTTTTTATGAAAAATAAAAATTTAGGATTTGTCTTGAGAGGTATTTTTTTCTTGCTTATCATTGGGGCCGCTTTATTTGTAGTCAAAAACCCAAGTCATATATCAACAACTTCTCCAACACCTACTATAGTTATAGATTCACCATCGCCGAACACCTCAATACGATATCAGGGTCATGACGGACAGGATGCTTTGAGTCTGCTGAAAAAACAGAGCGAGGTCGAGTTGGGTTCATCAGGTTTGGTGACAGCTATAAACGGCAGTAAAGCTGACGATCAAAAGCATGAATACTGGGCATTTTACGTAAATGGGAAAATGTCGCAAGTTGGCCCCGCAGAGTATAAATCTAAAGACACAGACAAAATTGAGTGGAAGATCGAAAAATATTAATTAATTCTCAAGTTTAAAATGCAAAAGTCAAAATCAAAGTTTATAGCCCAAAGCTTAATCAGCCCCTTGTTAATAATCTATCTTGCTGTTGTTTTGCGGCTTCTGCCACATCCTCCAAATGTCGCCCCGATTGCCGCAATAGCATTATTTGGCGGTGCTTATCTTAATAAAAAATATGCATTGATCGTCCCGATTGTTGCGATGTTTATTTCTGATTTGTTTCTGGGATTTCATGAAAGTGTATTTATGGTATATTTTAGTTTTTTAATTATTGGATTAATCGGAATTTGGCTTTCCAAACACAAAAATCCAATCCTAGTTGTATCCGCTACTTTGTTTTCTTCTCTATTATTTTTCATTCTTACCAATTTTAATTACTGGTATGCGACTACTCTATACCCCAAAACTTTTAGCGGTTTGCTTGCGTCTTATTGGTATGCCCTGCCGTTTTTTAGAAATTCTATAATTGGAGATTTACTATATGTTGGCCTATTTTTTGGGTCATATGAGTTAGCGGTTAGACTTATGAAAAAACCTGCTGCCGCAAGGAGCTAAAATATATGCCGATTTACACAAGAACAGGAGACAAAGGATCCACATCTCTTTTTGACAAAACAAGGGTTCTTAAATCAAGCGCCAGAGTCGAAACTTACGGAACAATTGACGAGCTGAACAGTTTAATTGGAGCTGTAGTTGCTCATCTGGAAAATGATTCGGATTTTGTAAAAGAAGAACTTGAAAAAATACAAAACGATCTTTTGGAGATCGGATCAGCGCTTGCCAATCCAAAAGCGCTACCTATAAAAGGACTTAGTAAAAGGCCAACAGACTTTGAAAAGTTAATAGATAAAATGACCGATAAGCTGCCGGAGCTTAAGAATTTTATTCTTCCAGGAGGCAGCAAAGCAGGGGCTCTTCTACATGTTGCAAGGACGACGGCACGAAAAGCTGAGCGGAGAATTGTTGCTCTTATACAATCGGAGAATGTTGATAGCGATATCGTAATTTACGTAAATAGACTTTCGGATTTGTTATTCACAATGAGCAGATTTGTAAATCAAGCGGAAAATAAAAAAGAGATTAAGTGGACAAAAAAGTAAAGAGAGGGTGAACCAAGTGAAATTCTTGGGCTATGCCGTAACTGTAATACCGGTTTGACCGGGTAAGCCAGATCCCTAAAAACCTTCCGAGCAGAAGTAGTTTTGTAAATTACTCCTCGGAATTGAGGAGTTTTTTTATGACAAATTCTGAAGGAGAACCAAGGAGACTTAATACAAGACCATTTAATGTTGTGCGGGATGGTTTAGTTCCGTCTTCCAGGCTGATAGTGCAGGAAACTCAAACCCAGCGGGATCTTGGGGAAATAGGGATTTTGCAGGCACAGTTTGATCAAGCATTAGGACGAAAATACGACAGAGAAGACCTACTCAGTCGCTCGTATAATCCGGTAATAGACCGCTGGCGGATTGATAGTTTACGTGGGGAAAAGGATAAAAAAGGAGAGAAGGCATATGTTGCAGAAATCCGCACAAATCTAAAAACCAATTTGAAAGAAAGGCTTGGGGTTGGCGACAACGTTATTTATTACCGCATTGATGGAGAAGATTTGTATTCTGAAGATTTTCCAAAAGAACCTTTTAGTCATGTTTTGAAACGGGGAGCTGAATACCGCTTGCAACATGGAACTTCGGAAGCGGAGAGAGAAGGGATTCATGGGGAAAGGGGTGGATTTGAAATAATTCGTGCAAAATTTACAGATCCCGGTACTCCGGTTGGGACCAAGATGATATCTTTTTCGCCCAAAGGACTTGTTGAGGATAGTCCTTATGAAAAAAGTATCGTTGATGAATACGAGTTGGTTGAGGGAATGTCGGGAAGAGTTGTAAAACTTACCAGGAGAATGGTTAATTTTGATGAAGCCGACTATTTATCAGCTGCTCAGAGCCTGGATCCTAAATTTTTTGAGGATTATGACGGACGGCCACTTGATGCGTGGATGCTATCTCATCCGGTTGAAGGTTTTATACCAAATATTGAGGAAAGGCAAAAAGGTATCTCATCTAAAACTTTTGAAAAGATGTATGATAGCGAAATGCTGCAGAGGATTATTGATAGTTATATAGAAGGTATTCAAGAGCAAAAACCTGATTGGGGAAAAATAGCAATTAATTTTAACGCTATTTATAATCAAATGGATGAAGAAGAGAAAATGGTACTGGGAAAAGCAAAAAAGAACTATTCTGTTTATGTTTCTCCGGAATCTGTTCAAGATACAATAAGATTGCTGGGCCGTATGAATCCGGAAAAACGTGGTGGCGGTGGATGCCCACCGAGTAAGGGGTTTGATGTGGCAAGCAATGGATCATCATTTTTGTTGGGGGGCAGTGTTGCCAGTTTTGTCTCCGGCGCCGGTGGTTTGTCTGCCTCAGATGAAAAAGGTTCGCTTACGTTTCAGTGCAACAATGGACATTGGAATACAAGACCTGTGGGAAAACTTATTGCTAATTGTATGAGTTGCGGTGATAGTGTAAAGTGCTGATTATGGATATTCAGGATAAACAAAATTGCGAAGTTTGTTACAAAATAATTTGTAAAGGCTGCGGGTGGGAGGCAAATGATGGGGAAGTTTTATTAATTCAAAAAGAAGAACTAACCGCCTGCCCCATCTGCGGGTGGAAGCCAAAATAGAAGAATCATTATTAGGGTTTTTATAAAATGATATAATTTTTGTATGTCCGAGATGTCAGAAGGTGAACCGCAGGGAGTAGATATCCCGATAATCCATCCAGACGAACTAAGCAGAAGGCTTGAAGACAAAAGATTTTCAGACCGTATTGCAGCAGTTACAACAACGTCTATTGATGCGGTTCTTAGATTGCTTGCCGATCCTAGCCGAGACTTTCCAGTAAATGAAACAGGTTACGTAAATCTTGATTTAGCCGATGAAGTGCACGATGAGCTTTCTGGAAGAAATAGGCCGGATAAAATTACGTTGGCTAAAACACTCACAGATAATGATGAATCATATGGGAAAATACAAGCTGCAATGGGACTTTTAAAAGAGAAAGGAGCATCACCGGAAAAAATAAAAACTCTTACAGAAACGGGTGAATTTGAATGGTTTACAGAAATGGCGCTAGCTGATTTCCCTAACACTGAAATTGATAAAAAATTGTCTAATTATAAAGAGATTTCATTTTATTTACATCAGGTATGGAAGAAGACAATGCCTTTAAATTCTCAGTACATGCAGGATGGCGAGAGGGCTTTAAGAGATATTTTTCCAAGAGCAAGAGACGTCACAGGGTATTTGAAGAATTTAAGAGGAAGAGGTGGGGTACAAGTTATCTTGGGAGACAGGGCAAGATTCATGAATTTTGTAGAAACTCAGGATTCTAAACTCATTGACACTTCAGGGTTAAGTTTATATGGGGATATACCGAGAAATTTAATTATTGGTGTTGTTCCCAGAGGGGAATTTGAGCAGAGAAAACTTTCAGCAGCTTAATTTTGTATTTTTGTAACTATTCTGTCAGGATTTTTTGATTGCCTCTTGAAGCGTTGCGTGATAAGATTATTTTATGGATAATAGCGCTAAGGCTCAGCAGAATCCCGAGATGCAGCCGCTTGCCCAAGTACCTGTTCCAGTTGCGCAAAACCCTGCGCCTCCGCCTGTACCTCAGCCTGAATCAGCTCAGACTTCAGGGAATACCCCGGCTATAGAAGATGATTCTTCGGGAGTAACGACCCAGCAAACGGTTGTACCCAACAGAGGAGGAATTCCTATTGCTCCCGTTTCCCGCCCGGTTGTACCCGCCCAGCCTGAAAGTTCGCCAGCACGTAAGGAGCAGGGGCCTGCTACTTCAGCTGCTACTTCCACCCCTGATATTCAGACAACAGATGAGGAAGAGATACGAAAAGACGAGAAAGAGATTGAGGCAATGCTTGAAAAAAGTCCGGATACTGAAAAACCAAAGATCCCTGAGGAAGTCAAAGCTGCTGGTGTAGAACATGCCAAAGAAGACACCCCCATGCCGGAATTGCCTACAGATAAAAAAGGAATGCCTATGGACTTTGATAAAGCTCTTATTACCCGAAAAACATACAAATGGATGGATTCAATTGCCTGGTTGGCAACCCTTGTAATGTATCAAATAAAAAAGATGAATTTTAAACCAAAGGATAAATAATTATGCAATTGCCGGCTTTTCAAGACACGACAGCGCTTTTTTCAACGGTTCTTATAACAGTTCTTATTATAGTAGGAGTTGCCGGTTTTGGAATTTTATCCTTTTACTTTTTTATGATGTGGCTCCGCAATAAATCGCGGGAATCAATAGCCCTTAACTCAACTCTTCTTCAGATAACAGTTCCAAGGGATAATGAGATAAAAGTGGATGCAGCTGAGCAGCTATTTGCGGCCTTATCGGCTCTGAGAAAGACTTACCAGAATGATAAGTTATCATTTTTCAAGCCTCAGCCTCATATCTCTTTTGAAATCGTAGGATTGCCAGGAGACATCAGATTTTATGTACATGTTCCAAACAACTACCGGGATTTTGTAGAGAAACAGATTAACGGTTCTTATCCTGACGCTGAGATTGTACCCGTTACTGATGTGACCGCAAAGCAGAAAGCCGGAAATGTTGTCGGATCAGAGTACAATATTTTTTCAAAAGATGGGAAAGTGGCATTTGCTTCCATGAATCTTAAAAACGCGAATCACATGCCGATTAGAGTTTATAAGGATTTGCCTATTGATTCACTATCATTTATAACCTCGGCACTTGCCAAAATGGGAGAGGGAGAGGGCGCAGCAATACAAATTGTCATAAGGCCAGCCAATGATAAATGGAAAAAAGCAGGACGAAATTTCATAGGTTATACCAAGAAAAATGAGGCAAATCCCGAAAAAGCTAGTTATAAATCAGATGCCAAAGAGCTTGAGGCAATAGAGAACAAAATTCAAAAACAAGGGTTTGATACAATTGTCCGGGTGGTTGTTTCAGCCAAATCTTATGATATTGCAAAAGCACATGTTGATAACATAAAGGGAGCTTTCAGCCAATTTACTCTTCACAATTATTTTTCAAAAAATAAGAATTACATTAAGGGTTGGTTCATGAATGATTTTATTTACCGCTATTTTCCGATGTGGGGCGGGACATCTGTTCTATCAAGCGAAGAATTGGCAACTGTTTTTCATTTTCCAAATAAAAGTGTCTATACAACTCCTGGAATTCATTGGTTGACTGCAAAAAGAGCCCCCGCTCCCTCCAATTTGGCAACAAGTGGCCTTTATATGGGAAAGAGTAGTTATCGCGGAATAACACGGCCTGTCTATATAGAACGCGAAGATAGACGGAGGCATACATACATTATCGGTAAGACTGGTACTGGTAAAACCGAAATGCTAAAAACCATGATCATGCAGGACATAAATAATGGTGAAGGGTTGGCGGTTATTGATCCCCACGGAGATTTAGTTGAGGATATTCTCCGTATGATTCCACCCAAAAGAGCTGAGGAGGTAATTCTTTTTGATCCATCCGATACAGACCGCCCGATGGGTTTTAACATGCTTGAGGCGTCAACTGAACAGCAGAAGCATTTTGTTGTTAACTCGATAATCGGGCTTATGTATAAGCTTTTTGACCCGAACAAAACCGGTATTATCGGTCCGCGTTTTGAACACGCTATCAGAAATGCTATGTTAACCGTTATGTATGAAGAAGGCAGTACATTTATTGAAGTTGTGCGTGTTTTGACGGACCAGGCATTTGTTCAGGAGCTTTTGCCCAAGGTTCAGGATCCGATTATCAGGCGTTACTGGACTGATCAGATTGCACAGACTTCGGACTTTCACAAGTCAGAAGTTTTGGATTATATTACATCCAAATTCGGACGTTTTGTTACCAACAAAATGATTAGAAATATTATCGGTCAATCAAAAAGCTCATTTGATTTCAGAAAAGTTATGGATGAGGGAAAAATTCTCTTAATTAATCTTTCAAAAGGAAAAATTGGAGAGGAAAACGCCAACTTTTTGGGATTGGTTTTGGTTCCCAAAATTTTGGTCGCCGCTATGAGTAGGCAGGATATTCCCAATCAGGAAGACAGACGCGACTTCTTCCTTTATGTTGATGAGTTTCAGAATTTTGCGACACCCGATTTTGCCCAGATTCTTTCTGAGGCACGTAAATACCGGCTAAATCTTATCGTTGCGAACCAGTTTATTGGTCAGATGGAGGAGGAGATTAAAAACGCTATTTTTGGAAATGTCGGAACAATTGCCTCTTTCCGCGTTGGTGTAACTGATGCTAATTATCTTCAGCATGAATTTCAGCCTTTATTTAATGAAAACGATCTTATAAATGTGGATAAATACAACGCATATATGAGAACTATTGTCGGAGGAGAACCTGTTGCGCCGTTTTCACTAGATACAACAAAAGACGTTTCAAAAGAAAAAGAGCTTCAAAATGACCGCGTTGCGGAGCTGGTCCGTGAACTATCCAGGCTTAAATTCGGAAAAGGTCAGGAGATGATCGAAACAGAAATCGCACAACGTGCAAGATTGTAAACTTCAATTAATTCTCCATTTCTGCTACAATCTTGAAACTAGCGTCCGTAGTTCAGTGGCTAGAACAGTTGTCTTATACACAACATGTCGGAGGTTCGAGTCCTCCCGGACGCACACTTAGGTAAACTCAACGCAGGCCCAATTTGAATCATGAAAATTCCACAAAGCGCAAAGCTAGCTTTTAAAGGTAAAATTTTTGATGTCTATCAATGGGAGCAAAAGCTTTACGACGGATCATTTGCAACTTTTGAAGCATTAAAAAGACCTGGCACTATCCAGATTATCCCAACTAGAGGAGACAAAGTTTTACTTTCCTATGAGGAGCAACCATCCAAGCCACTGGGTTTTACCTTCCTAGGTGGACGATCTGAAGAGGGAGAAGAGCCACTGGTTACTGCCAAGAGAGAACTTCTTGAAGAGACGGGTATGGAATCAAGCGATTGGGAGCTACTTAAATTTTATGAAAATCAGGGAAAGATTGAGTGGAATACTTATTTGTTTGCCGCTCGGAACTGTAAAAAAGTGGCAGAACCTAATCTGGACCCCGGGGAAAAAATTGAGATAAAAAAAGTAAGTTTTGATGAATTCTTGGACATTGTATCAGGTGAAAAATTCTGGGGACGTGATATAGCAAATGATATTTTAAGGATGAGACTCGACCCCAAAAAACTCGAGGAGTTTAAGAAGAAATTATTCCCCTAAAATACCACCCCCGATAACTTGCATTTTGTGGCTAAAAGTTTTAGAATCCGATCATGCGTTTTGAAGTTCATTCGCCACCTATGGAAAAGCTTGGACCAATTAAGCCAAGTCTTATGGGTCAAATGGCTTCTGTGGCAGAAGAAGTAGTAAGAAAACCCCGACATCAAGAGCCTGGTCGGGCGAGTTGGCGTACTCATGTAGGTGTTGACCCGGATGGTGGAATGCTAGAGGAGTTTGCCGTTCTTGTAGGAGAAAGGTATTTGGGTAGAGCCCCTAGGAGAGGGGCTGTTGCAACATTATCGGTAGTTACAGATCCAGATCTTTTTAGAACAGCCACCCGTGCCAGGAAAATTGCTTTTTATTGGCACCAAGACGTGCTTTTTGACGAAAATAATTTTTTTAAGCGCAAAGAAGGACCAGTTTTAAATATTGCACATGGAGTAGGCACTCATAGTGCAGAGGGACATCTTATTTTTGATCGCGCTGTGCAAGTAGAGCCAAATATAAGTAAAAAAGATGCACTCGCTGCGGGGGAAACAGTCATTGGGGCTGATGGTGTATTATTTATGTCCCAAGTTGATCCAAGTGGCGGAACCATTTTTCAAACAGAACCTGGAGTATATTATGTTGGTAATAATGTACATAAAGCTGCTGCTTCATCACCTAAGGGTAGGATATTTTATCAGATGGACGCTTGGGAATAAATGCTTAAAGCTCGCTGAGGGATGTGGTGTCTTTTGCGCGGTCCTGGACATATTCCAGGTATCTTTCAGTTGTTGAAAGTCTTTTGTGACCCAGGATTTTTGAAAGAAGGACTAGTGAAACGCCGTGTTTTAGATGATGCGCTACAAATGTGTGTCTGAGATCATTTACTTTGGCGTTTTCAATGCCTGCAATTCTGAAATATCTCTCAATGGCTGTTCTGATATTACGCACAAGAAAGGGTTTTCCTGATTTAGTTACAAATATATGGTCATCCTGGATCTCAGGGCGGATTTTGAGGAATCTATCAAGTGCCTCTTTTGCTGATTTATTCATAGGTACTACTCTTTCTGCGTGCTTTTCATGAGGGGTGATTCGGAGTCCATCCGGCTGAATGTCTGACATCCGCAGATCTGCCAATTCTCCAATTCTGATTCCTGTCTGAAGAAGAAGCTCGATTATCGCGTACATACGGGCATCGTTGCGTGCCGCATCTCTAAGTGCCCTATATTCTGTAGGTTTTAGCATACGGGGCGCTGCCAATTCGTATTGCGGGTGAGACACCAAAAGAGATGGGTCATCAGTTACGTATTCGTTTACTTTGAGAAATCTGTAGAAAGTGCGTGTGGAGTTGAGTTTTCTTGAAAGAGATTTTGGAGTGTAGCCTTTATCGGAAAGCTTGCCTAGAAATGCTTGAATATCTTCCTTTGTGACCTCGTGGATATGCTGTTTTTCAAGCTCCTCAAGAAAACTTGTAAGCTGATCAATATCTTTTCCGTAGGCCAAAATTGTAGCACTCGAGTGCTTTTTGCTCTTTAGAAAATCTAAAAATTGTTTATGCGCATCGCGCACTTTTATAACATTCATAGAATACTGGATCCCATAATATCATAAATTAATTATAAATACAAGAAGCAATTTAAAACCCGCTTTGCAAGCGATTTAGAGGTATTATATGATGATATCAGTATGTCTCCAAAGAAAATAGTTTTTTTCATTATCATAGTATTCTCGTTATTAATTATCAATAACCTTGTGCGCTCTATATACACCCTCTGGCAGAAAAATGATCTGGTGGAGAATTTAAGATTGGAGGTTAAGAAGAATCAGCGTGAAAATGAGGATCTTAAAAGAAAATTGAGGATTGTTGAGAAACCGCAGTTTATTGAGGAGGAGGCCCGTAACAAGCTTTTTATGAGTAAACCGGGTGAAGGAGTGATAGTCCTTTCTCAAAAAGATCGCGAGGCGACTTTGTCTGCAAAGCCCAAGCCCAAAGACACAAGACCAAATTGGAAAAAATGGTGGGATCTGTTCTTCTAATTGAGTCTACGCGTTCAACTTGACTAAAAAATCCTTCTTGTTATAATCGGGCAATGGTAGAAAGCACAACTGTTCCACCTCATGTCGACCACCAACAGGTTGCTTTAATACAGGCACGTCATCTCTCCGCAGCAATAATTCGCAGAAAGACAGCGAGAAGATATGCAAACACATATGAGCTTGAAGGATTATCCAGAAGACAAATGAGAAAGCTGGCAAAAGCGTATTTACGAAAAAGTGAAGATCAGTCTCCAAGATTTAAGCTGCAGGATTCAGACAGAGTAGAAGAGGAAGGAAAAATTGATAAAATCCGTGAAGGGATTATTCAAAAAGAAGAAAATCGTCTTAACGCAATGGAGGAGAAAGGTGTTTCAAAGCTTAAGCGAGGTAAAATACTTTTTATTGCGAAATCAAAGCGGCTAAGTGGGCAGACAGAGGAAGAAAGAGTCAGAATGTATAAAGAGGCAGGGCATACAGACAAGGACATAGAAGCAATTACCGGGGAAAAGCTTGCGAAAACGTCCGCATTAACTGTTGGAATTTTTGGGTTTACGTGGGGCGCAAGAATAGGAGCCTCGGTATTTGATAAAATAGTTCCTATTGGGGATGTTTTACCAAAGAATGCTACTGGAGTTGCTGCTTCAATAGCTTTATATGCAGTTTCATATGGAGCTTTTGCCCGACAGAATCTTCGTCTCACCAAAGATGATGAAGGAACAAGTACCAATTTGCCCGTTACGCTTACCTTTCATGGTGCCAAAAATTTAGTTTCAAACAATAACCGTGATAGATTAGCTGTTGGTTTGCCAACCGCCGCCAATACTTTGCTCGTCGGTGGATTCTATACTGGCATAATTGAAGGAACAACCGGAAATTCGAATAAAGTGATTGTTGCAAATCTGATTAATACTGGCTTGAATGTCCTTTATGCGGCAGGAGCTGAAGCATGGATTCGCCGAAGAAATAAAAGAGGCATATCTTATGTGTCTTCATAGTTTCAACGATAACCTAATTTAGGATAAAGTCTAGGTTTTAATTGTAAAATTTGTATTTTTCTTACTCTTTTCCAGCTTTTTATTTCAATTTCCCGCTTCAGTGCCTCGGATTTGGTAGCAAATTCTTCAGTGTGGATAACTTTCAACGGTTTGTGTGAGCGGGTATACTTCCCGCCCTTTCCATTTGAGTGAGCTAAAAACCGTTTATCTATGTCATTTGTAGAGCCTGTATAAAGGCTATTGTCAGCACAGAGGAGAATATAAACAAACCACATAGTTATTTGGTATTTTCCTTAAAATATTCATTTAACATTGTGCGGAGAGTTGTTTTACCCTTTGTCGTTTTGAAGTATTTTTCTCTACGTTTAGCATCTTTTTGATTATGGTAGGCCTCATAAAATATAAGGTTAAATGGTGCATAGCCTTTAGTTGAGTAATTTTCTTTATTGTTATGTTCGAAGAATCTTTTCCGGAGGTTGATAGAGAAGCCTACATAAATAAAATCTTTAGTTTTGCTTTTGAGGACGTAAACGTAGTAGAAGTTCATCAGATTTGTTTCATGGGACGTACCAGTCGGTACATCCCTGCCTCACCATTCGCTTAAATAATTAGTTTAACTTTTATTTCGATGGTTAATCTTAAAAAGTTGCGCAGCGATGAACCTGAGCGTAGCGAATGGTTCGTTGTTGCGGGGACTGCAAGAACTTAGAACCTCCTTTCTTACCGAACCCCACCCCATATTTATACCAGATTTAGAATAAGATTGACAACCCTCCTGTGGCTGATTATGCCTAAACTTCCTGCTTCTATAATGGTGAGAGTCTCCTCGCGTGTGGGATTAACCGATACATATATTTAAAAAACGTAAATAATTTTTTTGAAATTTTACACTAATGCAATACAAAATTATCTCTGATATACTGATATTAGCTTCATGCCAAATGCTCAAGAGAATCAACAAGATAATGAGTTTAAGATAAAGTTTGATGGTCAACTTCATCAGGTTGATGCTAATACTTTAATAAATTCCTTAGTAAATATTTCTACGATATTAGAAGAGGTAAATACGGAACTTCATCCTGACGAAAAAACTAAAGTTAAAATAAAAGCACTTTCTCAAGGAAGCTTTTTAGTACATCTTTTTATAGAAGGTCAAAAATTAGCTCAAAGCATGATTAGCCCAACAGGTATAGCTACAACGGCTAGTTTAGTAACAATAGTAACTGGATTATTTGCAGTTAAAAAACATTTATTGGGAACTAAACCCAAAGAGACAAAAGAAATAGAAGGCAATAACGTAGAGATTACAAACGAAAAGGGAAACGTATTGGTTGTAGAATCTCTCACGCTTAATCTATATCAACATAACCAACCAATACAAGATGCTATTAGCAATAATTTTGAAACACTGGAAAATGATTCTTCCGTAGATGCTTTTGGAATTACAGATACAAACGAGCACGTTTTATTTAATGCAACCAGAGATGAATTTAATGAGATGGCAATTAAAAGTGTTGCTGTAGACGAGGACAAAAAGACAATAATCGAGTCCGCAACAGTTCATATTTTTAAAATAGTTTTTCAAGATAACTATAAATGGGAGTTTTACTATAAAGGAAATAAAATTTCCGCAAATATTACCGATACTGAATTCTTTGCCAAGATTGACAAGGGGGAGAGATTTGCAAAGGGAGATACCTTGATTGCTGAATTGCAAATCAATCAATTATTTGACCCCGCAGTAAATACCTGGGTTAACCATTCTTATCAAATAAATAAAGTAATAAAACATATACCAAGAGACGAACAGCAAAAGTTTTCTTTTGAAAATAAAGACGACGAAAAAAATAATTAAAAGAGTGTACTTGTATTCTTCGGGATTCGGAAAAACCCTCAGGAAATGCGTTATCATTAAAGCGCTTCACTGCTCAATGCCGAATGAATCTGTATGCAAGGTAAATAAGGAGAAAAGGGAACGTAATAGGTAAAAAGAGAATGAGCAATCCCCAAGTGAGCCAGTTTGTATTTCCAGCGGATTTAGTCATGTGATTTGTTGAATTTGTTTTGATTAACCTATCAACGCTTACAGAAGTTCTGTTGTAAACTGCGTTATATGCAGCTTTCTTCGGATTTGTTATAAATCCAGTACCTCGGGGCATTCGGATTTTGGCTCTAACCATCCGCTTTATTGAAGTACGGGCTGCGAATCTACGCTTTAAAGAAGGTGTACGGATTCCAAATTTCATACACTGGATTTTCTATTCTTAACTTTCTTAACACCTTTGTACCCTAGCCAACCAAGAATACCTAATGTAATAAAGCCCACTAATGGATTTCCATCACTATTTTCCCCTGCAACCTTAGGAGTTGGTGCAATCTTTTTTGTTGGTTCGGCTGTTGGCTTAGCGGTAGGTCTTATTGTTGGAATTGCGGTAGGTGCTAAAGTTGGAACTTTCGTGGGAATAGCAACAACTGGCGCAATATACTGCTTAACTGGTGCTGTTGTGGGAGCTGCTATAACTGGTGCGTTTTGTACTGGTGCTGAATTAGCTGGAGCACTTCCGCCACACTCGGAGGAATTTCCAGTATCTCCACAAACATAAGAACCAGAATCACTTGGGCAAGAGTGAGCTGCATGACAACCATCTCTATGTGCTTCAACGCTCGATACGCTTACAGAGTAAAGTAATACAAGTAATATAGTTACTAATAATTTTTTCATAATTGCATTATACACTACCTCATATCAATCACGTGTATATTTATTGGTTCCATTTAACATAACCTGTTTTTCAATAGATTGCAAACCAAGATTTTAGAGATATAATCTCATATCGCCAAAAGCCCCTCTCTTGCAGAAGGGCTTTATGGTTCGTTGGACGCATTTCCTCAAATGTAGCTATTTAATTCCATGTCACATCTAGCTTGTACTTTTCTGTATCAAATTTATCTGGATAGCTAGTTATCTCAAATGGCGTTGTTGCTCCAACCTCTAGTGGAGTACTACTCGTATCTCCTGCGTATGAGAAATTTGTCCCTATAACTGAGCCTTTTTCATCATAAAATGTTGCTGTTACTTTGACATAGGTTACTGGTCTTTTGGTGTTATTTTTCACTTCACCCACGAGTTTTGTGTAGCCTCCATCAATAGTTTTGTTTACAGCTCCATTGACTTCAATCTTTCCCGTTTCTTTTATCTCTGCTACTGAGTCCGTGGGATTGCTTGAAACAGTTGATGTAGTAGAGCTTTCGTCACTTCCGCTTATGCCAACGAATACGCCAAAAATAAATACTGCAATGATTACTACTCCTAAAACTAATTTATTCATATCATTCACCTCCTCTCAGTGATACTCACGGAAGCATGCAAAAAGCTCCCGTGGCGATGGATTGCTCCACCTGCTGCTCTTTCAAGCATCAGCCTTTCGAACGCTCCACGAGAGCTTACTGGGTTCGAAAGGTCTTGATGACCATGCCTCAAAGAGGTTTAGGCCAATTAAGTTGTACTTGTATTATAACAAACTACTTGATAGTTTATTAACAGTACGTCAAGAGTCTTATAGTCTTGACATGGGGTCTCGAAAATGGTATATTTGTATTAGAGCTGTATTTCCATACAACTCTTAGAAATAGAAACTGAAAATGAAAATGAAGCTGAAATCAGTGTCTATTCTAGGAGAAATATGGATAAAGAAATACAGCAATCAAGCAATCTACATATTGAGAATGACAAGTGGTATTGTCCATTTCTCCTCGCCTCAAGTTTCCATAATTTAATCCAGTTCAAAGGCAGCTCACTCGCCAACGGCATTCTGTACTGGCAATTTTTCCCAAAAGATAAGGCTTTGGAGTTAATTCAGCAGCTCCGTACAAAAACAGAGCCATCTATACCAGCGAAAGACATTTTTGATGCTGTAGACACATTTTGGCGACAGGTGTCGAGCTCAAAATATAGTTAATGCAGTTCCTACAGGAATGGAGAAATGAATTATGGGAAAAAGTAAGTTGTTCAGAATAATATTTGAAAGATTAAGAATCGTAGTGAGAGATCCAAATATAACAATGCAAGAAAAGGCATTATTACACGATTTGCTTCTATATGCTGGGTTAGATGGAGAAGCATTTCCTAGTGAATTACAACTCGCCAAAGACATGGGCGTAACTGATCGTTGTATAAGGAATATTCTGACACGTTTAAAGAAAAAAAAGTTAATTTATGTGGAAAGAAGATTTAATGCATCAAACAAATACTTCTTTAATAAGGAAATATATTTCCTCAATGATATTCCTACAAGAAGTGCAGATAGGAACTCTAGTTCCTCACTGATCGGTACTAATGTTCCTGAAGTCTTAGGAACCACTCTTCCTACTAAAGGTAGTCAAGTAGAAATAAGTCATTTAAATAAGTCACAAAAGGATTCTATGCCAATTTTTACTCCTTGTAATAAAGGCCTTTGTCGTTATGGATATGTATATAAGGAGGAGTATAAAAAAGAAATAACTTGCCAGTGCAGAATAGATTTTGAAATGATTCATGGGATAAAAAGCAATAGATGAATATGGATATAGGGTGTACCCCATTACTTAACTAATATGCAATGCACAGAACTTAAAAATAATAATGAGAGATGTAATAGTATGTCTTTACAGGGTAAAGACAAATGCTTCTTTCATTCACATGATACACAAGATGAAAGAAGAGCAGCTACCACTGCTGGCGGTAAAAGTAATAAGAATGTTAACAATCCCTCTGACTTTAGTGTAAAAACTGCTTGCGCAAAAGATCTCTTATCGATACTTCAACATACCATAGACGATTTGAAAACTCAGAAAGTTTCTCCTAACTATGCAAACTCTATCGGTTATTTAGTGAACATAGCTCTCAAGGTACTTGAACAAAGTGACATTGAAAAAAGAATGGAGGTAATTGAGTATGCTCTCAAACTCAAAAAATAAATTTAAGCAACAAGTAGCTGGGCTAAGTATAGAAGAGGCTTTGCGCGGCTATATAAAAGCAGCCACGTCTGGAGATTTATATCTTGCGGAGTTCATTGAAAGGGAAGTGCCGTTAAAATACAGAAAATATTTTAACTGCGGTTTTAATCTCTACTTAGCAAAAGTCTCAATAATGAACGCGCTCCTAGTCCAAAAAGCGCTCTTAACAATTAACTTCTATATTATCCAGACCTCGAATGAAATCCTTAAAGAAAACAGAAAGATTGACGAAAAACTAGTAAAACAAACGATGATTGGCATTGATACGCAGAAGGAATACATCAGGGAAATAGACAAAATGATGAAGGATGTTTTTGATCCAACAATGTTCGAGAGTTTCAATCAACTTGAAGCGTTTTTTGATCATTGGAAGGAGCTGTGAACCAGAGATATGCAAAAAGATAAAAAGTCCATTGAACTGAAAGAAGAAAAGAAAGGGGAATAATTTATGCAGTTAGATCCACAAGCTATCAATGAGTTCAGAGAGCTGTATCTGAAAGAGTATGGGATAAAACTTCCTAAAGAGGAGGCATTGGAACTCGGTGCGCGACTCATAAATTTTGTAAAGGCAGTATATGGAAATAATTTACCAAAACCGTATGACATTGACACCGATAGAAATATGGATAATAATTAAATTGTGCTCACTAGTCCTTACGGCTTTTTAATGGTCGTCTTAGACATATCCGTAAGGGTGTGAGCACAACTAAGGCGGCCATTAAAGGAATTTATGGATACAGAAATGAATCTCCAGTATTTGAGATATAGAAGAAAAAGTTCAGAGGATAACAAAGAACGGCAAGCAGCTTCGCTGGAGGAGCAAGCCTACGTATTAGATGGTATTGAGGCAAGGCATAAAATTAAAGCGCTTGACGATCTTCACGAGTCCAAATCCGCACATACCTCAGGCAGAGCTGTATTCAATGAAATGCTGGAAAGAATAGATGCAGGAGGGGCAAATGCGATACTAACTTGGCATCCCAACAGAATATGCCGCAACATGACTGACGGCGGTAAGGTCATTGACCTTATGGATAGAAACAAACTTCTTGAAATCCGCACTCCATTTCGTATTTACCATGCAACCCCTGAAGATAAATGGCTGTTAACTCTGGAGTTTGCAAATTCCAAAAAAGACTCAGACGATAAAAGTATTGCCGTAAAGCGAGGTTTGGATAAGAAAAATAGAGACGGCTGGAGGCCTGGTGTAGCACCCGAGGGATACCTGAACGATAAATATACAGAAAGTGGAAATAGAAGAATACTTACAGACACGGAGCGCCTACCTTATATGACAAAGATATTTGAATTATTTATGGGCGGTACTTCTGTTGTAGAAATTCACAGGATTGCAAAAGAGGAATGGCATTTCACCACAAGACAGAAGAAGAGGAGCGGAGGAAAATCACTTTGTATCAGCACTATTTATTCAATCTTAAACAACCGATTTTATTGCGGAAGGTACGAATATCCTATTGGAAGTGGTAAATGGCATGATGGTAAGCATGAGAAGGCGATAAAAGAGGATTTTTTTAACGAAGTGCAGGTAAGACTTGGCAAAAGGAGTAAATATCAACTTCAACACCATGACTATCCTTACTCAAGCCTTATCCCTTGCGGCCATTGTGGGTCTTCTGTGACCCCTCAGGAGCATTATCAGATCATTTGTTCCGAATGTAAGCAAAAGTTTGCGAGTAAGAATAAAGATAGGTGCTTGAAATGTGAAACCCCTATTGAGGATATGAAAAATCCGACCCGCCTGCATTATATCTACTATTTATGTGGCAGGAAGAAAAAGATTGAGCAAAAATGTGAAGAGCCGAGCATCCGCAATGACAGGCTGGAGGAGCAGGTTAAGGAGAAGCTACTTCCAATACAAATATCCCCTGTTTTCTTGGATTGGGCAGTAAGAAAAATAAAGAGTATGGATAAAGGGGAGAAGTCCTTTGACGATCAAAAATTGGAGACACTAAAACAGGCGAAAGAAAATTGCAAAATAAAATTGAACAACATATTTCAACTTAAAATATCGCCTGCAAACACAGATGGCAGCTTACTGAACGATGAAGACTACAAACAAGAAAAAGAAAAAATTGAGAAAGAAATGCAAAGCATTGATAAGCAGCTTGGTATAACAGAGGGTAGCGAGGAGCTAGCGGATGAAAAGACTAAAAAAGCTCTGACTTTTGGGGCGCTGGCGATTAAACGATTTGACGAGGGGAATTCAAAGAGAAAGCGAGACATTTTCAAAGGCCTTGCAGGGTTGAACCTAAACCTTAAACTTGGATTAGTCAACTTTGACAGCCCAAATCATATACAGAAGCTCGCGGAAATTAAAAAAGATGTAGATGAACTAGAAAAGAGGGTTGAACCTAAAGATTTGATTGTTAAATCAACCCAAACGGATACATTATATGCCTCAGTTCCAAGTTTGTTGCGGGGTAAGGAGTTGAACCTTATCTGTAAGATTATGAGCCTCACGTGCACCGTACACTACCCCGCGTATTGTTCCAAAATCATTTGATTTTGCCAACATTGTGACTATTAGTATAACATTTGCGCTAAGCACGGTCAAATTGGTATACTTTCAGCACGCCAGGGTAGCTTAGTGGTTAAAGCTCCGGATTCATAAACCGGCGACCGTGGGTTCAACTCCCACCCCTGGTACACCTCACTATGAAAAATAATCCTATCGGTATTTTTGACTCAGGTGTCGGGGGACTTTCTATTTTGGCATCGGTTAAGGCTCTTTTGCCCAAGGAGTCTTTTGTGTATTTTGCCGACCAGAAAAATAATCCCTATGGCGGAAGATCCGTAAGTGAGATTAAAAGACTTTCCTCAAAAGTAGTTTCATTTTTGATTAAAAAGAAGGTAAAGCTCGTAATAATTGCCTGCAACACCGTAAGTGTCAATGCAATTGAGGATCTGAGATCAAAATTCGATGTTCCGATAATTGCAGTTGTTCCGGTGGTCAAAACAATTGCGCAGAAGAGTAAAACAAAAAAAGCCGCAGTCTTCGCAACTCCTGCTACGGCAAAAAGCAAATACCTGAAAGATCTAATTAATAATTTTTCAAACGGTACAAAAATCTACACAATTGGTACTTCCAAATTGGAGCATTTGGTTGAGGAAGGAATTATAACAGGCCCTGAAGTTGAAAAAGCGATTGAGAACTCACTGCTGCCGCTTATCAAAAAAAAAGTTGATTCGATTGCTCTGGGGTGCACGCATTATCCTTTTCTGACGTCTGAGATTGAGAAGATTGTCGGATCAAAGGCTGCTATTTATGATTCAGGAGGCGCAATAGCAAGGCGTACGGAACATGTCCTTTCTCATGAAAATATTGAGGCTTCGAAAAAAGGAGCTGATTATTATTACACGACAGGAGAGGAGTCCAAATTCAAAATTATATCGGAAAAACTATTGGGATTTAAACTTGAAAATGTAGAAAAGGTAGAAATTTAAAATATGGACTTAAAAAATAAAAAAGTTGCAATTTTGGGACTGGGAGTTGAAGGGCTTTCAAGTATCAAATTTTTGGCTGATAAAGATTGCGAAATCTGGGTTCTTGATAGGAAAGAGGATCTGGACCCGGAATTTTTATCGGTTGTTAAGGGTGCAAAAGCAAATTTGGTGCTTGGGGAAGAATACCTTGATGATCTTTCCAGATTTGACGTAATTCTCAGAACTCCAGGCTTTCAGAGGAATAATGAAAAATTATTGGAAGCCGAAAAAAAAGGTACTATTATAACTTCCCTCACAAAACTCTTTTTTGATTTATGTCCTTGCCCAATTATCGGGGTGACTGGCACAAAAGGAAAAGGCACGACAGCAAGTTTGATTTATGAAATGCTACTGGAAGCTGGGAAAGAGGTTTTTCGCGGCGGAAACATTGGAACACCACCATTGGATTTTTTGCACTTGCTCAAAAAGGATTCAATTGCTGTTCTTGAGTTATCAAGTTTTCAGCTTCAGGATCTTACTAAATCGCCTCATATTGCAGTGATGCTCATGACAACCAGCGAGCATCTAGATCATCACAAAACTGTTGAGGAATATGTTGAGGCAAAGCGGAATATTTTAAGGTTTCAAACCAAAGATGATTTTGCAATTGTGAATAGGGATTATCCGGCAAGTAATGAATCGGATATTTTGACAGATGGAAAAGTTTTTTACGTATCGCGGGAGCGGGTTGGGCGGGACGGAAGTTTTCTCCGTGATGAAGCTTTGTGGATACAAATTGACGGACAGGAGAACAAAATTATTGATATCAAAGATGTTTTACTCCCAGGTAAACACAATCTGGAAAATGTAGCAGCAGCATCTTTGGCTTCCCATCTGGCAGGAGTTGAAAAGGAGCAAATTGTAAATGTGCTGAAATCGTTTAAAGGCTTGGTCCACCGTTTGGAATTGGTTGGCGAAGTCTCGGGAGTAAAATATTATGATGATTCGTTTTCGACAACTCCCGAAACAGCAATTGCCGCAATTGAAGCATTTACCGCACCTGAAATTCTGATACTCGGGGGATCGGGTAAAAATAGCGATTTTGCTGAGCTTGGGAATACAATAGGTAACGCTAAAAATATAAAAGCAATTATCGGGATTGGAGATGAGTGGCACCGTATGCGCGCGGAATTTCCAATTTCAAATTTCCAATTTCCACTAATTGAGGATGCGAAGGATATGAAGACTGTTGTTTTGGCAGCGAGTAAAATTGCAGCTTCCGGGGATGTAGTTTTGCTCAGCCCGGCTTGCGCAAGTTTTGGGATGTTCAAGAATTACAAAGACCGTGGGGAGCAGTTCAAGAAAGAAGTTGAAAATTTATAGCCTCAGAGTAGACATCGCCTCAATCTTATAGTACAATACATCACTATTCAAAAGGAGATTTATGCCGAGAAAAGATGATGAGCGAAGACCAAGACAAGGGGATGTTAATCCTCCAAAACTTGAAGGTTTGGTAAGAGTATTTGATTGGAGCAAGCAACCTGCACATTTAGTTTCTGTGCTCGATGGTTTACAGGTGGAGAGTTTTGGACAAGAATATCCCAAAGCACCCGGTTGGCGTCCGTGGGGCTATCAACCTGGTTTACGTTTGGCTTTAGAGCATTTACGAAAAATTGATGAAATTCCCGATGCTCCTGTTTTTGATACACATGGTGATCTGCGGCCTGATGTTTTAGCATGTGACTTAAAAGATTTTCTTATAACAGACAAAATATTAAAAGGGAAAAGAGTAATTGTTTTTGGAGGGCCGGAAGCGGAAGTTTTTCAAGCAATGGGTGCTGAAGCAGTAGGATTTGATCCACAATTTAAAAACTTATCCGATATTAACTGGAGAGCTGATCAACGGGGCAAGACATTAGCAGATGCAGGAAGAGAAATAAGCAATGGCTGGGCAGACTTTACTTATTCAAGCAGATTTTTAGACCCCGGTAGTGGATTGGTAGTTGTGAGACGTGATAAGCACGAATATATAGATAATCTAGAAGTTATTTTGCGACTAACCAAACCAGGCGGATTAAGCATTCATGATGGAGAAGGAGTTTTTAATGCGCTTCACCCCGATTTGGAGTCTTTAATGCCTGGAAGAATCAGTTTGAGCGAATTGGAAGCAACAACCTCAAGAGATTTGGTAGTTAGAGAAATTCCTGTAAGAGTTGTGGAAATTGCTCCATATGCTTCTGATGATGAGGTTGGAGATTCACTTACAACTTATGTCTTGCAGAGAAAAGCGGCGTAATTTGATACAGGAATAGGCTCATATTTGTGGTATACTAGAAAAATTCTATGGCAGCTCACGTAGAAGTCGATAGACCATCTGAAGATGATATGGAACACCCACAGTTAGCTGTTGGTGTCCCGGAGTTGACAGTAGTTACGGCCGAAGATCTCTATCCACATCTTACAGAATTAAGTCCAACGCTTGTGGGAGTAGTCACAAAGCCAGATGTTGTCCGCTTGAGGCGCCCACTTAGGGAAATTTCTGTATGGAAGGACAGCCATCAACTTTTTGTCGCAGGCATGGTTGGAATAGTATATAAGGCACTTGATGAAGCAGGCTTGCCACACATTCCCGCCGAGGTGGCGGAGGAAGCGCATGCTGTTCACGATAATGGATTTGCTGACAATGTGCATATAGAAGATCCACAAGTTGTCAATGCTCCCAGAAAGCTTACGAAAATTGAATTCGATCAAGTCGGCACTCATGCCGGTGTTGGTGCTCTACGAGTATCAGATCCAAGGTTGAGCGCTCTCGTTAGTAATCATGATAGCTATGTTACATCTGCGGCACCAGATGAGCGGAGGAGGTTGCTTTCTGATCCAGTCAGTGTCTCTACACTAGTATTGCAGGGATCAGATATTGCAGAAGCAGTTACTAGCATTTACAGACCTTATCGAAGGAGGAAAAACCGTTTTGGCCCAGATGATAGAACACGAGACACATTTACAGTAGATGAAACTCGACATGAATTGAGTGCTCAAGTACCCCTTTTGCCTGAAAGAGTACGGGAGAGAATAATTGATGCGGTGAATGTCGTATTTAGTGCCCCAGTAAGAGCAGAAATCCACAATCTAGCACGTGTATAGACCTTCAAATTCTCAATGTGAATAAGGGTGCTTTTGTAAAGGTTGGTAGTTAAGAACAATCTTCGTACAGAAAAGAGTAGCCGCGTAATTTGATACTGGCATAGGCTCATATTTTGTGATATACTAGCTGAAATCTATGGCAGTCAACGGTAAAAGGCAGGGTACAAACGGGAAAAAAAAGGCGCTTAAGCTCAAAGCAAAATTTTCCTGGAAAAACTTTCTTCTCTATGGTTTTCTAATCATACTCTCCCTATTCATATTTTCAGCTCTAGGTTCTTCATCTGAAAATAAAAAAACAGTTCCCCTGTCGCAAGTTATTACAGATGTTAAAAGAGGTGATGTATCTCAAATATCAATAGCAGCTGATAAGTTGACCGTTACTGAGAAAAACGGGAATGTTGTCCAGACATTTAAAGAGCCCGGATCAAATGTTTACACCATTTTTAAGGACGCAGATATTCCCCTTAATGAAACAAAAATTAGCGTTAAGGATGATACTGCTTTCAGCAGTTGGATAAATATTGCATCAGCTGTTTTGCCGGTTCTTCTGATGATTGGGTTTTTCTATTTTATATTCCGCCAGGCAAGGGGTACGCAGGACAGTATATTTTCTTTTGGCCAGTCACGTGCCAAACTTTTCAACCGCGATAATCCCAAAGTGACATTTAAAGATGTTGCGGGAGTGGATGAGGCAAAGCAGGAGCTGACCGAGATTGTTGATTTTCTTAAAAATCCTACAAAATATACGGCAATGGGAGCCCGAACCCCAAAAGGTGTTCTGATGGTGGGACCTGCAGGAACAGGAAAGACATTGCTTGCCCGGGCAACGGCAGGGGAAGCACATGTATCTTTTTTCTCAATGGCAGGATCAGAATTTATGGAAATGCTAGTTGGAGTTGGCGCTTCCCGTGTACGTGACTTGTTTAATACAGCCAAAAAAGCCCAGCCTTCGATAATTTTTATTGATGAGGTAGATGCGATTGGTAGACAACGCGGTGTCGGTATGATGGGCGGGCATGACGAACGCGAACAGACTCTTAATCAGATCTTAGTTGAGATGGACGGATTTACACCAAACGAGCACGTTATCGTCATGGCAGCAACCAACAGACCCGATGTATTGGATCCTGCCCTTGTACGCCCGGGCCGTTTTGACAGACGGGTGGTACTTGATCTACCCGATGTTGAAGGACGTAAAAAAATTCTTGCAATTCATGCAAACGGTAAGCCGTTTGACAAAGATGTTGATTGGGATAAAGTCGCAAAAAGAACAGTCGGATTTTCAGGAGCCGATCTTGAAAATATGTTAAATGAAGCGGCAATCGGGGCCGCAAGACATAGTAAAAAAGCAATAGATATGGCAGATCTTGAAGAGTCGGCAACTCGTGTGAAATTGGGTCCTGAGAAAAAGCGCTTGCAGTCTGATTTGGACAAGAGAATGACTGCGTATCACGAGGCAGGACATGCTTTAGTCGCCTGGGAAATGCCGCATGTTGACCCCGTCCACAGAATTTCAATTGTTTCCCGAGGCATGAGTCTGGGGCATACCATGACTGAGCCGATTGAGAGAGTCCATGAAACAAAAGCCCATCTCCTTGAGCAAATTGCGGTAATGATGGGAGGACGCGCTGCGGAGAGTCTGGTGTTTGAAGACGTCACAACGGGAGCCTCAGATGATATAAATAAAGCAACCGAAGTTGCCCGTGCCATGGTCACGAAATTTGGAATGAGTGACTTGGGTCCGATTACATACGATTCACAGAAGTCAGTATATGAGCAGAGCGATGTATCTCCAGAGATGGCTGCAAAAATTGATGGGGAAGTTAAAAAAATTGCTGAGACAGCATACAAGCAGGCAACTGATATTTTGACAAAACTCCGCAAAAAATTGGATGTACTGGCCGAGGAGCTTTTGATAAAAGAAACAATCGAGTCAGATGAATTTATAAAGTTGATTGGTATAAAAAAAGCTCTGCCTGCCGGCAGACAGGTTTTGGCAACCGCCCCGGCAAAATCCTAAAATCTCAACAGTCTTCTGTGCTAAACTACATTAGTGAAAAAACTTATCATCATCGACGGGAATGCTATACTTCACCGGGCGTATCATGCTTATCCCCCGCTGACCAATAATCAGGGAATGATCATAAATGCGGTTTATGGATTTTTTTCAATGCTTTTTTCAATAATCACTGATCAGAAGCCTGAGTATCTGGCAGTGTGTTTTGACCGCGCGGCGCCAACTTTCCGCAAAAGCATGTTTGCCGGATATCACGCAGGGCGCCCTGAGCTTCCTGAGGATTTTGTACCGCAAATAATTCTTGTCCATGAATTATTGGAAAAGATGAAAGTTGGGATCTTTGAGCTTGATGGATACGAGGCGGATGATTTGATTGGAACTCTGTCAACGAAGGCAGTTACAACGAAAGATATAGAGGTTGTTATAGTTACCGGGGACCGGGACATGCTTCAGCTGGTAAATAAGAAAGTAAAAGTCATGATGCCGCTTCTTGGTATTACCAAAACCGCGATTTTTGACGAGAAAGCGGTGGAGGAAAAATACGGAGTGAAGCCATCCCAATTTATTGACTACAAAGCGCTGATCGGTGATCCGTCTGATGGATATCCAGGCGTTACAGGAATTGGCCCAAAGACAGCTGCTAATTTGATCAGAGAGTACGGTACTTTTGAAAAATTGTATGAAAGTATTCCCAGTCTTCCCAAAAAAGTTGGTCTCAAACTCGCAACTGATGCTGAGCAAGCAGCACTTGCCAAAAAGCTTGCAACAATTGTGACAGATGCTCCAATTCAGTTTGATATTTTGAAATGCGCATATATAGATTTTGATATCAATAGCCTTCGCGCTGCATTTCTGGAACAGGGATTTAATACACTGACAAAAAGACTTGATACGGTTTTTGGCGCAGGGACAAATGGGACAGAGGAGCCAGAGGAGACAAAAAAAGATGCAAAGAAAAAAAAGAAAAGCGATCAGTTGGAACTCCTATGAAAGTTGCGATTGTTCATGATTATATTAAGGAATACGGAGGGGCGGAGAGGGTTCTTGAAACGCTTCTTGAAATTTATCCTGATGCTGCTGTTTTTGCATCGATTTATGCGCCGGAATTTCTGGGTCCGCACCGGGAGCGGTTTGAGAAATTCAAGATTAAGACAACATTTCTTAATGAAATTCCTTTCCGCCACAAACTTATCTCTCCCCTGAGACTTATTGCGCCAATGGCATTTAGGTCAATGGATTTATCAGGCTTTGACGTTGTCATCGTATCCCAAACAGGGGCGTATTTTCCGAATCTAGTAAGCGTTAAGAATGGCAAGGAAGCTCAGGTTTTGATTTGTTACACCCATACGCCGCCGAGATATTTGTATGGGTACGCAACTGCCCGGGATTGGAAAAAAAATAAGATTTTTGCTTTTTTTGCTGAAATCGCAAATCACTTCTTGAGGATGACTGATTTTAATTCATCAAAAAATGTTGATTTTTTTATCGCCAATTCTGAGGAAGTAAAATCACGGATTAAGAAGTTTTACCGCCGAGATTCGGTGGTGATTTACCCTCCGGTCGGGGTTGTAGGGGGTAGGGTGTCGGGGTTAGGAAAGTCAAAAACAAAGAACTACGACCTACAACCTAAAACCTATTACTTAACCGGGGGGCGTTTGGCGCGGGCAAAAGGGATTGATGTAATCGTTAAGGCATTCAACAAAAACGGTTTGCCGCTTAAAATATTTGGTAAAGGATTTGCGGGATATGAAGAAGAACTAAAACAAGAAGTAAGAAGTAAGAATCAGGAATCAATAATTGAGTTTCTGGGAGAGGTTACTGACGATAAAAAGTTTGAGTTAATGAGAAATGCAAAAGCATTTGTATTTGCATCATATGATGAAGATTTTGGGATAACACCTGTCGAGTCAATGAGTGTCGGGACACCGGTAATAGCATTTAGAAGCGGAGGAGTAAAAGAAACAATTGTTGAGGGAAAGACAGGATTATTTTTTGACGAAAACTCACCGGAAGAATTGAATAAAGCAGTTGATAAGTTGAAGAAAATAAATATCGATCCAAAAGATTGCATAAAACAAGCAGAAAAATTTTCAAAAGAGCGATTTGAAAGAGATATTAAAGATTTTGTAAATGATAAAATAAAATAATATGCCGGAACTTCCTGAAGTAGAAACATTAAAATTAGGTTTACATAAATATCTTGTAGGACATAAAATTTTAGATGTTGATGTTCAGTCAAGACGGATATTCCGGGATGATGAGAATCAGATTATCGGCGGCAAAATAGTAGACATCAGGCGGTTCGCCAAAGTTTTGTCTTTTGACTTGTCAAACGGAAAATCATTCATAGTACATATCAAGCTTACGGGGCAGCTTATTTACCGCGGACCAAATCTCAAGGAAGATATTGAACTGTCCAAGAAAGTAGCCGGACTTCCGGGAAAGTCCACCCATGTGATATTTAAGCTGGATCGGAATGGAACCCTTTTTTACAATGACTTCCGTAGATTTGGCTGGATAAAGATTGTAGACACCAAGGACGTTGAAACATCGGAGTTTATCGGGAAGCTTGGTCCTGAGCCACTGAAAGATCTTACTCTAGAAAACTTCAGAGAGATTATTTCCCGCTCCAAATCACCAATAAAAGTTATTTTGATGGATCAGGCTAGAATTGGAGGAGTCGGCAACATCTACGCAAATGATTCTCTCTGGATGAGTAAGATCCATCCACAGCGTCCTGCGAACAGTTTGACTAAAACGGAACAAAAAGAATTATTTAAAAATCTCGTTGCCGTACTCAAAGAGGGGATAAAATATGGAGGGGCGAGTGAGCTTAATTTCGTGACAGCCGAAGGGACGGACGGCGGATATCAAAATCATTTCAGGTCTTATGGTCAGCAAAATAAGCTGTGCCAGCGTTGTAGAAAAGCGAAAATTGAAAAATATTTCCTAGCTGGCCGCGGAACCTACTTTTGTCCAAACTGCCAGATCTGAACTGTTTGTGTTTTCTGCAGTTTTTTGTTAGTATCTATACTTAGAACTTAGAAAATTTATGGGTAGTAAGAAAAACCGCAAGCGTATTATTATTTCAGTCGGGGGATCCCTCATAGTCCCAAATGGAGGGATTGGAATTGACTTTCTCAAAAAACTAAATAGCTTTATAAGGGAGAAACTGGCAGAGGACGAAGACCGCCAGTTTTTTTTGGTTACAGGCGGTGGTGCAACAGCAAGACATTATATCGATGCAGGACAACAAGTCATAGAGCATCAGCTATCGAGAGATGATTTGGACTGGCTTGGAATTCACAGCAGCAGGCTTAACGCGCATCTGGTCAGGACAATTTTCCGCGATATTGCACACCCTTATATAGTCAAAAACTTTGATATTATCCGTAAAGCCGATGAGCCGGTTGTTGTCGCTGCAGGATGGAAGCCAGGCTGGTCAACGGATTATGACGCGATCTTACTTTGTGAGGATTATGGAGTAGATACGGTAATTAATTTAAGTAACATAACGCAAGTTTACGATAAAGATCCCAATGAATTCAAAGATGCAAAGCCGTACAAAAAAATGAGCTGGGTGGAATTTAGAAAATTGGTCGGGGATGAATGGACGCCCGGGATGAACGCTCCTTTTGATCCGATTGCTGCCAAAAAGGCACAGGAATTGGGAATAAAAGTTGTAATAATGACAGGTCAGGATTTTGACAATATTGAGAAGTATTTTAAAGGCGAAGATTTTGTAGGAACGGTAGTTGAATAATTTTCAATTTATAATTTTTAATTTTCGTTGAATTTTAAATTGCAAAATGTTTAAAAGATTGAAACATTGAGATTTGATTGAAAATTGTAAATTTCAAATTGAAAATTAAGTGAATGATACTCAAGCACCTTACTCTCCAAAATTTTAGAAACTACACAAAGTCCGGGTTTAATTTTAATAGTAAGACTACAATTATCGTCGGTCCCAATGCAGTCGGGAAGTCCAATTTAATTGAAGCGATACATATAATCTCAACCGGCAAGAGTTTCCGGACAGACAAAGATAAGCAATTGATTCTATTTGGGCAAGGTGTAAGTAGAATTAAAGGTTTATTAGAGGACACCCCACTCCGCCAGGGCTCCGTGGGGCAAGCGGAAGAACTGGAGGTGGTTTTTGCCGAAAGTCCGACCGGATTTATCCAGAAAAAATATTTAGTGAATGGTGTTTCCAAAAGACGGGCCGATTTTGCCGGCTGGGCACCGGTGGTTTTATTTACTCCAGAAGATCTGGATATAGTTGCCGGACAGCCGGGAAACCGACGGAGATTCCTGGACAGTGTACTGATACAAATTGATGATGAATACCATCTTGCTCATACTGAATTTGTAAAAGCGCTCAGACAAAGAAACGCACTGTTGGAGCAAGCGCAAAAAAGCGGCATAAGACGGGATAGTCTTTTTCCATACTGGGACACACTGATTATAAAAAGCGGGCAAATAGTTACACAAAAGAGAGGAGAGCTAATTCAGTACATAAATAAAAGAAAAAAGGAAATATTTGATTTTGAGCTAGAATATGACAGCAGTACAATCTCAGAAGAAAGACTATTACAATATAAAACGGCTGAAGTTGGAGCAGGAGTTACGCTTGTCGGTCCACACAGGGATGATATTGTGATAAGGGCAAAAAACAAACTATCAAAAAATTCCGAAGAGGTGAGGTATTTTGGTTCCCGCGGCCAGCAAAGATTGGTTGCTCTGGAGTTTAAGCTCGGACAGATAGCGCTCATTAAAGAACGAAGTGAGAATCCACCTATTCTTCTACTTGATGACGTTTTTTCGGAACTGGACAGCAGCAATATCTCACACGTTATGAATCTTATGAATATTTATCAGACAATCGCGACAACGACACATAAAGAGTTTATAGGAAAACACGGTTTAAAAAATATGGAAATGATAGAATTAGGAAAGAAATAAATTTCAGTTGAGTTTTACTATGCAGGAATTTAATCCAGAAGAAATTAGAAAACTTTACATCCCGCCATCGGATTCCCATAAAGGGCAGAATGGTAAGCTCCTGATGATAGGCGGATCACATCTTTTTCATGCAGCGTCTTTGTGGGCACTGACTGTTGCAAGTCGGATCGTTGATATGGTTTTTTACTCATCAGTTCCTGAAAATAATGAGATTGTTCTGAGGGCAAAGGAAGAATTCAGAAGCGGGATAGTAGTTCCAAGAGGCAAAATTGAAGCGTATATGGAGGAGGCAGATTGTATATTAATCGGTCCGGGACTTCCCCGTCCCGAAGGATCGGAAGCCCGGGATGATGATACAAAAAAGCTTACTGAAAAACTATTAAGCAAATTCCCTGATAAGAAATGGGTAGTAGATGGCGGGAGTCTGCAGGTAATTGATCCTGGGGTGTTGCCAAAAAATTCAATTATCACTCCTCATCAAAATGAATTTGAGACACTGTTTGGACTTGCCCCAACAGAAGATAACGCTTCTAAAATGGCGAAGAAATTCGGGATAATAATTCTCCTTAAAGGTGAAAAAGATATCATCTGTTCGCCTGAAAAGTGTTTGGAACTACCCGGTGGAAATGCAGGAATGACCAAAGGAGGAACAGGCGATGTGCTGGCGGGACTAGTAGCTGCGCTTGCATGCAAAAATGACTTATTTCTCGCAGCGAGTGCGGGCTCATACATAAATAAAAAGGCAGGGGAGGATCTTTTTAAAAAAGTAGGATATAATTTTAACTCAACGGACTTGGCAAATCAGATTCCAAAAACAATGGCGTTACTTTCAAAATGAAAAAAGATATCCCCACTGTCCAGATCAAGAAGAAAAAGAGTAAGATCCTTCTGGTGCTTGAGATTGTTGTTGTTTTTACAATCTATACTGCAATATTGATTTTTTTACGTAATCATATTCCTAACGCGCCGAGCATCGTCAGCAAAATTGAGATGCTATATGGAAGTTATGGGTATGAACTTATATTCTTAGGGGCGCTTCTTGAAGGCACTTTTATGGTCGGGTTTTATGTGCCGGGGTCTTTTATAGTTTTACTAGGAGCTGCCCTTGCAAGACGGGGAGTTGTCTCTTTTCCTTTGGTAATCCTATTTGGAACATTTGGGTTAACTGCAGGTTATCTGGTAAGCTATCTTCTTGGAAGATTTGGGTGGTTCCGCATAATTGAAGGATTCGGTCTGGATAAAAATATTAAAGATGCTGAGAAAAAACTTCTTAAACATCAGGACAAAGCTTTATTTTTCTGCTATATGATGCCGAGTACCGCGTCATTTCTATCAACAGCTGCCGGAATTTTGAAAATAGATTTAAAAAAATTTATTTTAAAAAGTCTTGGGATGCAATTGTTCTGGAGCTTGCTTTGGGGAGGCCTTGCCTACACTTTTGGTATGAGATTTGTCGAAGCATTTATAGCTTACTTTGGTTTCATCGCATTAGCAGGTTTTCTTTTAGTCGTTGTTAAGAAATTGAGGTGGAAGTAGGCCGAATAATCAAGCTGCAAAAATTTACAGGTCAGTGCCTAGGTATACTATTCTTCCCAGAGGTTTTCCACGCTTACCTTTCAATATCCTTCCTGCTTGACCGTCTGCTGCATCCGTGGAGGATTCACTAACAGAAAATACTATATTATTGCTCGATTTTCCTTTATAAACTACAGCCTTACCTCTAATTTTCGATGGCCGGTCTCTAATTGAGAATGGTGCACCTCTTTCGGCAGTGAAGGAAATGTAAGCATTATCTGGTAATCTTACGATAACTATTCCAGTAGTCCCATCTACCTCTTCTATGTTTGCGCCACGGCTTAATTTTAAACTCCTTAAAGGAAACGCTTCACCATCAGCTTCAAATCTTGTTGTCATATATATAATTAATTTAGGTTGAGAATATAACACTATTTGAATTGAATAGCAAGGTTTGAGCGTTGTATTGCCAAAATTCGGGAAATGTGCGAGAATTATATACTCATGTACACCCCCAAATTCACAATTACAAATACAATTTTAAAAAATATCGGTGTTATTGAAGCAGCCCGGGAAGTTATAGATCACGCTCCATTACTTCCTTTCTATGAAAAAGAATTCCAAAAGGACGCTCTCGCCAGATCTGTTCATCACGGGACACACATTGAGGGAAATGAGCTAAATCTTAATCAAGCCGAGAAAGTAATGATGGGTGAGGTGGTTGCTGCAAGAGCCCGGGATATACAAGAAGTTATTAATTACCGCCGGGTGATGGAGCGCATCGGCGAGTTCAAAGTGCAAAGTGAAAAGTTCAAAGTTGAAGAAGATTTTATAAAAGAGTTGCATAAATTGACCGTTGAGAAGATTTTGGATCATTCCCGGACAGGAGTTTATCGGAGTACCCAGGTTGTTGTAAAAAATAGTTTGACTGGAGAGGTTACCTTCCGTCCGCCGCTTCCTATCGCGGTGCCGATTCAAGTGAAAGAATTGTTGGAATTTATGAATACGGCGGAAGATATACATCCTGTTCTCAAATCGGGGGCAGTACATTACGAGCTTGTGAGGATCCACCCTTTTGTGGACGGGAATGGACGAGTAGGACGCGCGCTTTCAACACTAGTGCTTTTTCAGGAAGGATATGATATACGGAAATTTTTCTCACTAGAAGAATATTTTGACCACGACGCTGCACGCTATTATGATTCTCTCCAAAGCGTTGGTCGGACGGATGGTGATTTATCAACTTGGCTTGAGTATTTTACAGAAGGGCTTGCGATTGAACTCGCCAAAATAAAAGATAAGATTGAGAGAATCTCAATTGATGCAGGACTAAAACAAAAGTTAGGAGGTGCACCGCTTCTTCTATCAGATAGACAGCTTAAAATAATAGAGTACATCCAGAAAACGGGATATCTGCAAAACCAGGCATTTAGAAATCTGTTTCCTATGGTGTCTGAAGATACAGTTCTTAATGAAATTAAAGTTCTTTTAACTGCCGGCATAATTAAAAAATCAGGAAAAACAAAAGGCGCGAAATATATAATGGCAACAAAATAATATGAAATTTTCAGAGCTTGCTAAATATTTTGAAAAACTTGAGGAAACCTCATCCCGTTTGATTTTAATCGATATTCTTTCGGATTTATTTAAGCACATTGACAAAGATGAAATTGATAAAATAATTTATTTGACTCAGGGACGTATTGCTCCCTTTTTTGCTCCTGTTGAAATCGGAATGGCAGACAAGACAATTGCTGACGCACTCGCGCGGGCCTTTGATCAAAAAAAGGAAAACGTTTTGCATTTATACAGTAAGATAGGGGATATGGGATTAACTGCAGAGCAGTTAAGTTCAAAGTTTAAAGTGAAAAGTTCAACTCCGATTAAATCGGGGTCAAAATTGACTGTGGGTGACGTATTTAAAATTTTGACTGAGATTGCCGGAACTTCCGGTGTTGGGACTGTTGAGAAGCGGATTGTACTTCTTTCGGATCTATTGAAAAAAGTAGATCCTATATCTGCAAAACATTTGGTCAGAGTACCACTTGGTAAAACCCGTCTTGGGATAGGAGATCCGACAATTCTTGATGCCCTCTCGCTTGCAATTCTTGGGGACAGATCCAAAAGAAAACTTTTAGAAAAAGCGTATAACGAAACATCAGATCTCGGACTGATCGGAAAAACACTTGCGTCACAAGGTTTGGCAAAAGTCCAAAAATTGACGTTAACAGTTGGTCGTCCAATCAGATCTGAGCTTTGTGAAAGACTTCCAAATCCTGAAAAAGTGTTCTCAAAGATGGGTGACAGAGTCCATGCAACGCCTAAGTACGATGGTTTCCGAGTTCAAATCCACAAAGATGGCAACAAAGTCTCGATGTTTTCCCGCAATCTTGAGGACATGACTCACATGTTTCCCGAATTAATCGCGGGAACGATTCAGCAGGTCAAATCCAAAACTGCAATTCTTGATACCGAAGCTCTTGCATATCAACCGGAATCAGAAGAATTTCTGCCGTTTCAGGAAACAACAAAAAGAAGACGCAAATATGGAATTGAGGAGATGCAAAAAACTCTGCCCCTCCGGGCATTTGTTTTTGATATTTTATACGCTGATGGTAAGTCTTTGATTGACACACCGCTACACGAAAGGATTAAGATATTGAAAAAAGTTGTAGAAAAAGGTGATACGTTGATAGAAGCTCCGGGCGAGATCCTAACAGATCCCAAAGATCTGCAGCTTATGCTTGATGACTCAATTTCAAAAGGACTAGAGGGAGTGGTAGTCAAAAAAGTTGATTCACTATATGTTGCAGGAGGACGAAATTTTAATTGGGTAAAATTGAAGCGCCATTCATCAGGAGAATTGCATGACACAATTGATACGGTGATTCTGGGATATATTTTCGGCAAGGGAAAAAGGACTGCATTTGGCGCAGGAGCTCTTTTGGTCGGAGTATACGATAAAGCTACAGACGAATTTGTAACAGTCAGTAAAATCGGGACAGGACTGACAGATGATGAGTGGAGAAGCATAAAACTAAAAACTAAAAACTTAGAACGTAAAAATAAACCCGCTAGAACTAATTCATTAATTGTTCCCAGCGTATGGGTTGAGCCCTCAATCGTCATAGAAGTACTGGCAGATGAGATAACTAGGAGTCCACTGCACACAGCAGGTTTAAAGGTTACAAAAGAGACAGATGGGACAAAGGAGACAAAGGAACCAGGTTACGCATTACGCTTCCCGCGGTTAGTCAATTTCCGGGATAAAGATAAAAAAGCAGAAGACGCAACGACAGTTGACGAGCTGATGGAAATGTTCAAACAACAGGGGAAGAAGTAAATTTTGTGCTAAAATAATTTCATGCCCGACATTTCCGATTCCTCAAAACCTAATTCCGGTTTAACGACTGCCCAAGTTTTAGAACATCAAAAACAATACGGATTAAATGTTGTTGAAAATAAGAAAGTAAATATCTTCTCAATTCTTATCCGTCAACTAACCGGAAATCCTTTAACAATTATTCTAGCCTTTGCGACATTTCTCTCTTTCATACTTGGGGAACGCGCAAGCTCCTATTATATTTTTGGAATTATTGTTGTAAGTATTCTCCTCGGATTTTGGAATGAGTATTCTGCTGAAAAAACAATTGACAATCTCTTAAAAAAAATCAGCTCTGCGGCACTTGTTATCCGAAACAGTGAAAAGCAGGAGATACCGGTAAACCAGGTAACCATTGGAGATATTGTTCTACTCTCACAGGGTAGTATAATTCCATCGGATCTTAAACTTTTGGAAACATACCGCCTTGAAGTAAATGAATCAGCGCTTACCGGTGAGGCGAAAACAATTTACAAAAAATCTGATGACAAGGCGTTTATGGGAACAAGTGTTGATAGCGGATCCGCAACGGGAGTTGTAATTGCGATTGGAAAAGATACGGAGTTTGGAAAAATTGCAAAAAGCGCTACTTTTATAAAACCTGCAACGGAATTTCAAAACGGATTGGTGAAATTCGGGCAATTAATTGTCAAAGTTATTATTATTATGACAATTGTTATTTTTGCTGTTAATTCACTCTTGGGGCACAAAATACTTGAATCTGCTATTTTTGCTCTTGCGATCGCAGTTGGTCTGACTCCTGAGCTGTTGCCAGTTATTGTGACAGTGAGTCTTTCACACGGGGCCGGAAAACTTGCAAAAAAACACGTTGTTGTTAAAAAACTTCTATCTCTTGAAAATCTTGGCAACATGGATGTCTTGTGTACCGACAAAACAGGGACATTAACAGAAGGGAAAATTGAGGTTGTCGATTATATCAATCCTGATTGGAAAAAAGATGAGCGTGTTCTTCAAATGGCGCTACTTGCAAATACTGCTGTAGTTCACCATAAGGTTATCGGAAATTCTATCGACGTTGCTCTTTGGGAACACAGTATGAATCACAAAATAGAGCCGGAAAAAACTACTAAAAAACTTCATGAGGAAGATTTTGATTATAACCGCAAGGCAGGATATGCAGTGATCCAAAATGGAAATGAAACAACGCTTATCGCCAAAGGAAGTCCTGAATCAATCATAGAGGCTTGCCGGAATATTAAAGACAAGCAAAAAATAAATCAAAAACTTCTCGAGTTGCGCAAAGATGGATTGAGAATTGTCGCAGTTGCGACAAAATCAATTGGTAAAAAAGAAAAATATTCATGGAGTGATGTTGAAGGGTTGCAGTTTGAGGGGTTGATAACTTTTCTTGACATTCCACAGAAAACAGCCGGTATTGCGATAGCGCAACTGCACAATCTCAATGTAACGACCAAGGTTATAACAGGGGATAATGAAATTGTAACAAAAAAAATTTGCTCTGTCGTTGGGATGAATGTCACGGAATCAATAACCGGTCCACAAATGGAAAAAATGTCTGATGAAGAATTTAAAAAATTGGTTATTGATATTGATATTTTTGCGCAAGTTACTCCTTTTCAAAAATTGCAAATTATAAAAGCATTGCAGGCAAATGGGCACACCGTTGGATACCTGGGGGATGGGATCAATGATCTGCCGGCTCTTCACAATGCAGATATTGGTATTTCTGTGAATAATGCTATGGATGTTGCCAAAGATGCGGCATCGGTTGTGCTCTTACACAAAAGTCTTGAAGTGATTCATGACGGGATCCGAGAGGGAAGAAAGACCTTCAGTAACACTATTAAATATATTTTGATGAGTACCAGCTCGAATTTTGGCAATATGGCAAGCGCTGCTACGGCTTCTTTTTTTCTTCCGTTTCTGCCAATGACACCCGTCCAGATACTTCTAACTAATACGCTTTATGATGTTTCCCAATTGAGTCTCCCAACAGATAATGTTGATCATGAGTCACTTGTCAAACCAAAACATTGGAATATAGAATTTCTCAAAAGTTATATGCTTTTCTTCGGACCGTTGAGTTCTATTTATGATTTCTTAACTTTTAGTGTTTTGATTTTTGTGTTTCATGCTAGGGGTGCTCTTTTTCAAACAGGTTGGTTCATCGAGTCCCTTGCGACAGAAATATTGGTTGTGTTTGTCATAAGGACTGCCAAGACACCTTTTTATAAATCCCGCCCCAGTATGTGGCTGACATTGGCATCGCTTGGAATTGTCGGAATAGGGACACTACTTCCTTTTACACCGTTTGCAAAAGCTTTAGGTTTTGTACAGCCGCCACCACTTTTCTTTATAATCCTGATTATCCTAACAGCAACTTATTTATTGTTGGTTGAAAAAATAAAGTCTGTATTTTTGAAGAAATATAGCTTGTAGGTTTACTTTTAAAAAAAATGTGATATAATCCCTCACTATGGGATCAGAAAGAGCACCCGTAAACGTATTTATGGGAGTACCAGGAGGATTTAAGGGAGTAGCTTTGACTGAAAATAAACGTCTTATGAGGGAGGTAAATCCTCATGGGCCAACTTGTTTTAAGGTAAAAGAAGGTACTAGAAACAGATGGAAAGAAGTAACAGGGCTTGAGCCTCAGGACAGTAGATTTACTTTAATTGTACCTATTCACAATGAAGAAAGGTATCTCCAAGCAGCACTAGGCGCCATAGCCCGGTCGGATATTCCAAGCTCTGCGCACGTAAACTTTGTCTTTGTCACCAATGACTGTACTGATTCAAGTCCTCAAATTGTAGATAATTTTTTGGGTGGTTTGGGTGAAGTTCAATCGGATACGTTTGAACTCGATGAGCTTGATGATCTTAGGGATACAGGATTGAGTGTAGGGTACAAATATGTTAAATGCGGAAAATTAACTTTTACTCACGTAGATACTTCGACCCGTTCTCAATCCAATGCTTTCAACATAGGCAGTATTTTGGCCCTCTCAAAGGGTCACAAAATTACTATTAGTGTTGATGCAAATAATTTTTTAGAGTCACACACAATTGCGCAGCTTTATGGCACAGCGCATCGCATGATGGAAGAAGAGGATGATGGAACCGTACTTATAACGGGTGTTCATAAGTCTGAAATGTTGCCAAGAAGGATGTTGTCAATTGTTGAGACAATCAAAAAAGGCGCTGCAGATCAAGAAAAAAAACCAGAAATTCGAGTAGCAGGTTGCTTAATGGCTTGGGATTCAGAGTTTTTTCATGAGGTCGGAGGTATTCCTAAATTAGCTTTAGTGGATTACGGTACCGGAGTATTGGCGCGTTTGAATGGAAGACGGGTGAAGAAGGATGAAGAAGCAGCCGTTTGGGGCTATGAACCAAATACACTGTCTGACCGGGTGAATCAATATAAAAGAGGTGTTCGGGGAAGAATGCAGATTATGGCAATGAGTGCTGAAGCTGAGTATATGGTTAGAAAAGATTTCCCTCATCTTACTGGTAGCTTTTTAGAAAGGACTAAGCTTAATCTTGCGATGATGGCACATAATCCTACTAGAAGTCCCTTTATGTTTCTGAAATATTTAATGCATGAGTATGCAGCTGTAATGGGTAAACGTGAGTTCAATAGGGATCCGAATAATCCTTCCTGGGATCCTATTAAATCAACCAAATGACAATTTTTAGAATAAATCTTCTTTGCTATCAAGTTCTACTTTTAATGATCCGAAGTTTTGGGATACGACGTGTTCAGGGAGTTCCAGGACAAATCTTGAAACGGTATTGGCAGTTCTTTGACCAAAGAAAAGACGGCGTCTTGCGTAAGTTAGGAAAAGCTTTTCTTTTGCACGTGTCATCCCGACATAGCAAAGACGTCTTTCTTCTTCCAGCTCCGATCTATCCATAAGAGAACGGGAGTGCGGAAATAATCCCTCTTCCATCCCGATCATAAAAATTACCGAGAATTCCAAACCTTTGGCAGCGTGAAGAGTCATGAGCGTAATCGCATTTTTCTTTTCTCCATCAGCTTGCTTCTCAGAATTATATTCCTGCTCCACAAGGGAGACGTTTTCCAAAAAGTCTGTAAGATCAGGAAAGGCGATTGCAACTGATCTGAGCTCTTTTATATTCTCAAGTCTCATCCGGTCTTCTTCAATCTTCTCATCGTACAATTCAAGATAACCGGTTACTTTTATCACTCCATCTAAAATATCAATTGTATTGAGGCCCTCTTTTTCATCCAATGTGTTTTGGAATTCCAGAAATTTTTGTAAGCGGCCTTTTCCGAGTTTTTCAATGCGTTTGTATGAGACCATGTCTTTTGGATTGGACTGCACCCGAAGATAAGACAGGACATCTTTTACTTCTTTCCTGGCGTAAAAGCGGGTACCTCCGATCAGAACATAAGGAATTCCATGATGAAGAAATGCCTCCTCGATCACACGGGATTGGGCATTGGTTCTGTATAAAACAGCAACATCACTCAAATTTGAAAGTTTCATTTCCAAAAGATTTTGGATTATGTAATCCGCCTCATCCTGCTCGCTTTGCGCTTCATAAATCACTATTTCTGAGCCCTCCGGATTCTCAGTCCAAAGCTTGAGTACAGGATGGCTTGTATTCTTGGAGATAACAGCTGAGGCGCCATCAAGAATCTTTTGGGTAGAACGGTAATTCTGTGAGAGGGCGAATGTCAACGTGCCCGGAAAATCATCCTTGAACTTCATAAGGTTGCGGTAATCAGCCCCCCGCCAACTATAAATGCTTTGTGAGAAATCGCCAACTACACATATATTTTTCCATTTTCCGGAAAGCATTTTGGTTAACATGTATTGGGCGCGGTTGGTATCCTGATATTCATCAACCAAAATATATTCAAACCGCATTTGATATTTCTTAAGAATAGGCTCCTGATCTTGAAAAAGCTTTATTGTGTAAAGAATCAGATCATCAAAGTCCAGAGCGTCGTTTTCCTTGAGGATGGCTTGATACATCGGATATATTCTTGACACCGTTTCCTGGAAATATCCTCTGGCATAATTCAAATATTCGTTAGCGGTAATCAGCTCATTCTTGGCTGAGGAGATAGTTGCCAAGACAGAGCTGGGTTTAATATCTTTGATTGAGATCCCAAGCCTTACCATTGCTTCTTTGAGGACATCCAGTTGATCTTGTGAGTCATAAATTAAAAACTTTTGGGAAAAGCCGAGATGTTTTCCCTCAATTCTCAGAATCTTTGCACACATGGAATGGAAAGTCGAGATCCAAGGCATTGCAGACGAATTGATTGGGAATTTATTAGCAGACAAATATTTTCGCATTCTTTCCTTCATTTCCTGCGCGGCTTTGTTGGTAAAAGTAATCATCAAAATTGACTCAGGCTCTATTTTCTTCTCAAGCATAAGGTAGATTACTTTATAGGTTAGGACGCGTGTTTTGCCAGAGCCCGCACCGGCAAGTATAATAACGGGTCCATCAGTCTGCAGTACCGGTTCAATCTGCGCTGCATTTAAATCCTTGAGTAGTATGTCTTTCATAGAGTATAATTATTTAGTTAATCCGTAAATGCTTGTTGGGGTAGTATTTATTGTAGCATATGAAAAAACTTTTTATAGTTGCCAATTGGAAATCAAACAAGACAACAAGTGAAGCCCACGAGTGGCTTTTAAAAGCAGAAAGAGGTTATCAATTCATCGCAAATGCAGAGCGGGAAGTAATCGTTTGTCCATCTTTCACATCTTTGCCAAGCATGAAAGCATACATAATACAAAAAAACTTACCGTTTAAGATGGGTGCCCAAAATGTTTCGCCTTTTGAGGAAGGCGCATTTACAGGAGAAGTCAGCGCAAAACAAATTAAAGAAGTCGCAGATCACGTAATTATTGGACACTCTGAAAGAAGAAAGGAATTTGGGGAAAATGATGAAATGTTAACTAAAAAAGTTCAGATGGCACTTAAGTATGATCTGATTCCTATATTTTGTGTTCCAGGAGTTGATACTCCTATTCCTCAAGGTATCTCGGTTGTTGCTTATGAGCCACTTTTTGCTATAGGCACTGGTAATCCGGATACTCCTGAAGACGCAGAGATGGTAGCAAAAACAATTAAAGAAAAACACGGGGCTCAATGTGTTTTGTATGGAGGAAGTGTTAAGCCTGAAGATGTCAAGAGTTTTACTCAAATGCCATCTGTTGATGGTGTATTGGTAGGTGGAGCAAGTCTTGATGCAGATAAATTCTTACAGATCATAGAAAATGCTTGAGATAGTCCTTATTTAACTATTATGCTTCACAAGAGACGGGAACCAACCAGAAAAAGAGTAATTTTTGCTATAGTTATTTTTTTTCTGGTGCTTTTTGGCATATTTTTGGTAAAGGGTGGTAAATATATTCCTGCGCTTTTTCAGCTGATATTTCAAAAAGAAGTTAACCTCAAAACGTCTGAACAAAATAAGATAAACATTCTTATCTTGGGAGTTGGCGGCGGAAATCATGATGGTCCCAATCTGACGGACACTATGATTTACGCTAGCATTGATCCAAATAACAAAAAAGTAACTCTCACATCAATTCCAAGAGACTTATGGATGCCGGAGCTGAAAGCAAAAATTAATACTGCTTATGCAGTAGGTGAAGCAAAAGAAAAAGGAGGAGGGCTGAAATTGGCAAAAGCCAGCGTCTCACATCTCCTAAATCAGCAAATAGATTATGGAGTAAGAATTGATTTTGACGGCTTCGTAAAAGCTGTGGATATGGTCGGAGGTCTTGATGTCACAGTTGATAATACACTTGATGATTATCAGTATCCGCTTGAGGGGAAAGAAAGTGACAGTTGTGGACTGAGCGATAACAAAATAGCATCGCTTTCTGCAGAGCTCGCAACAGGATCAGCAACTGAGAATGAAGCATTCCCGTGCAGGTATGAACATGTACATTTTGACAAGGGATCTCAAAAAATGAACGGGATAAATGCATTGAAATTTGTGAGATCACGACATGCACAGGATGGTGAAGGATCTGATTTTGCCAGATCCAAAAGACAGGAAAAAGTCATATCAGCATTTAAAGATAAAGTTTTTTCAGCGGGCACTCTTCTAAATCCGGTTAAGGTGGTGAGTCTTGTTTCTGTTTTGTCAGGAAGCATAGATACTGATATTGAAGAGGATGAATACGATGATTTTGTAAAGCTGGCGCAGAAATTAAAAGGGTCAAAGATTGATAGTGCGATTTTGGATATTGGAGATGAGCAGATACCACGTCTTGGGCTTTTGGAGCATCCGGATAGTGGAGATTATGACGGTCAATATGTTCTTGTGCCTACTTTGGGAAATGGGAAATATGCGGAAATTCAGGAGTACATAAGTTGTGAAGTTCAATATGGGAATTGTGTTGTTAGTAAAAACGGAATAACTACTCCAACCCCACAACCTGTAAAGAGCATAAAAAATTAAAATCTTAATATTCTAAAAATTGCTATTAGCGCTATATCAATTCCAACCGGTGCGACCAGATAAAGATCTGCTTTTTGGAATGTTTGCTGCAAAAGTACCTTTGCAAAAATAGTGTCAGGATTAATTTGGGGAATTCTAAGGCCAATAAAATATAGAACCAGTGTTATAAAGATTAAAGCTGCTATTACTTCAAGCGCTCCCTCCATGTCTTTTTTGCTTGAAAACATGGTGTTGCCGATCTCGAAAACACAATAACCGATAACAATAACAAATAATAGATTTGCGAAAAGATTATAGCTGACAGCGAAAAAAAATATGCCAAGAAGAATTGATGTCCCAAATATAAAAGGCGCCATACCTATCAGTATTCTCCTGATTGGGTCAGTCTTGCCGATTTCAACGCTGCCCAATTTCAAATTGTTATCCATAAGTTTGGGTATAAATTCCATTTTTCCAACGTGAACCCGGAGTAGAACAGCCATAAGCGCATGAGCAAGTTCATGAATTACTGTTCCGGGTAAGAAAATAATACTCATCAAGTACACGCTAATTTTTTTACTTTTTGTCGTTCTGTAGAAGAATGTAAAAAGAAGATTGGTTAAAGATCTTGATAGGAGAAATAAAATAAAAAGTTCGGAAAGAAAGATAATTACATTTAACATACTCTTATTATTACTTTTTATTTTGCCACTTGCAAAACCTAAAAAGTTTGTTCTATGATAGACAAAGAGATAAAGTTATGTCCAAAAAAACTCTTGCCCTTATTTCTGCTTTGGTACTCGTTACAGTTGTACTTTTTGTAATTGCGTTAAAATCAAGTCAAAACGCTACTCAGAATCCAGTTACACCTTCAGGTACAGTTATGAAACCATCTCCTACTGTTTCAGTAGCACACTCCGTTTTGAGTTTATTACCTAATCCTGTAAGAGTTATTCCTGGTGGTTTGGGAACGGCAAGTGTCGAGATTAATACATCTGATAATCCTGTAACTGCTGTCCAGCTTGAAATCTCCTATGACCCCAAGGTTCTCAGCAATGTCAAGGTTGTTCCCGGACCACTTTTTCAGAATCCGGTAGTTCTTATAAATAAGGATAACCCGGTGACCGGAAAATATACATATGCTTTTGGCAGAACACCTGCCCAAACACCGGTACAAGGCACAGGAGTCGTAGCAACAATTACTTTTTCAGCCAATGCTTCCATCCAACCATCTCAATTGACGCTTTTACCAACAACACTGGTCACAGCAAGAGGAGTAGCAACATCAGTTCTTAAGAGCAGTTCAGGTACAGTAGTAGTTGTTGGCTCAGGAACAGGAGCGGCTATTCCCCCACAGCAATCTTCCAACTCCGCAGGGCAATAATTAAATCTCGTCGTTTTATTTCTGTTAGAGTTTAAGTATTGTCGGGGTGCGGAGAATCGAACTCCAGCCATACGGCCCCCAGCCGCACATTCTACCATTAAACTACACCCCGAAATTGCCTATTGTATTTTAGCACACAACATTGTTAATATAAGAACATAAATTATGGCGAAGGCATCAGCTAATTCAAAAACATCAACCCCGGTTCTTGAGCAAACAGACAACAAACAAAAAATGGAATCGATCCAAGTCGCCATGGATCAGATCGAGAAACAATATGGCCGTGGAGCAATTATGCGCTTTGGCGACGCGGGTCAGAAATTTGATATCTCAGTTATCTCAACAGGCTGTCTTCCGCTGGATCTTGCGCTTGGCGCAGGAGGTCTTCCAAGAGGAAGAATTATTGAAATTTACGGGCCTGAAGCATCAGGAAAAACTACAGTCTGTCTCTCAACTATTGCACAAGCCCAAAAACACGGTGGAGTCGCTGCTTTTATAGATGCAGAGCATGCGCTTGACCCTATCTGGGCTGAGAAACTCGGAGTAAAGCTCGATGAGCTTCTCATATCCCAACCTGACACGGGTGAGCAGGCGCTTGAGATTACTGAGAGCTTGGTCCGCTCAGGCGGAATTGACGTTTTGGTTATTGATTCTGTCGCAGCATTGGTGCCGCGTGCTGAAATAGAAGGAGATATGGGAGATTCAGTTATGGGTTTGCAAGCGCGTCTTATGTCTCAAGCCTTGAGAAAATTAACCGGTGTTATTTCAAAATCAAAAACGGTCGTTATTTTTACCAATCAACTCCGTCAAAAAATCGGTGTGATGTTTGGAAATCCTGAAACAACAACCGGTGGAATGGCGCTTAAATTTTATTCATCAATAAGGATGGATATAAGGAAGATTGAGACGCTTAAAGACGGTGATAAAGTAATCGGGTCCCGACACCGCGTAAAAATTGTAAAGAATAAAATTGCATCACCATTTAGACTCGCTGAGTTTGATGTTTCAGGAACTGGCATCTCAAGAGAAGGTGGAATTGTGGACGTTGCTGTTGAGATGGAAATTATTCAAAAATCAGGCGCGTTTTATAGATATGGCGAGCGGATGCTTGGTCAGGGAAAAGTTGCAACAATAGATACTATTAAGGAAGATAAAGCGCTTTCCAAAGAAATTGTTGCCAAGATCATGGCTCAGAATAAAGATGGCCGACCAGCCCCAATCATGGTCGGAGGCGACAAGGAACAAGATACAAAATAGCCCCAATATAGTCCTATAGTTGATTTGCCCCGTGTTTTATAGTAATATCCAGTAATGGGAGAACGACCTCCAGGTAGAGAAGATGGTAAATGGAAAGCTAGGGCTGCAAAATTAAGTGCCAGACTGAAGCCTTCAGTAGAAGCTGTAGTGCAAAGAGCAGGAATGATTCAGGCTAAATTCAATGATGACAAAAATTGGGAAGTCACTGGCGAAAGAATAAGTAGAAGATTTATACCTGCTTTTGAAAGAGGTGTAGAGCGTAGGGTTAGAAGATTTGATATACAAGTACAAAACGAACAAAATTTGGAGGCACTACAGGAACAATCGCATATTGTAGTTGCAAATCATCCTTATCCTCAAGATAAAATATCACTCATAAGTGGCATAAGTCCTGACTCAGCGGTGTTGTTTTATGTAATAAGGAAAGCAACAGGAGAAAATGTTCATTTTCTTAGTCATTATGGAGAAGAACCAGCTCCATTTATTAAAAATTTCCCCGATAAGTGGCAAAATCGCTGGAAAAGAACGCATAAAGGGATTATTAGAGGTTCTGACATGCTTTCTGTTGATACGGCACCTGGTGTACTCCCTACAGATTTTGTTAAAGAAGCTGAGCAAATTCTTGCTAGTGGAGATTCTATTTTTATATATCCATAGGGAACTTGGCATGAAGATGAAGAATTAGTAGGCAAAGTGAAAAAGGGTGCAGCATTTTTAGCCAGACGTTTTGGCGTACCAATTCTTCCTATATACATTGATGGTGCCCGTACATGGCATCCTGGTGAAAAATCAAAAGTTGTTGTGGGAACTCCTTTTACTACAGGAGGATTAAAGTATTCCGCTGTAAATCAAAGAATACAACAAGATATTTTAGATCTGAAGGCTCAAATTGCATAGAAAGATTTGATGATATAATGTCCTCATGCTTGATTCTCCGGATTTATTTGATAAGTATCTTAATAAAGCATTTCATTTCCTTTCTTTCAGGGCCCGTTCTGAAAAAGAAGTCCGGGATAATTTGCTGAAAAAGAAAGCACCTGAGGAAATAATTGAAAGAGTTATCAACTCCCTTAAGGAGAATAGGTTCTTAAATGATGAAGATTTTGCAAAACTCTTTATAGAGCAGCGATTACGCTTTCGTCCCAAAGGAATGCGGATTATCAAAATGGAACTGAAACAAAAAGGAATAGATCAGGAAATAATTGATGAAGCGATTAGCAAAGCATCAATAGACGATGAAAGTAACCCTGTAAATAATGATTTGGATTCAGCGAAAAAGCTGGTTGAGAAAAAATTGCCCCGTTATAAAGATATGGAGAAACAAATTATTTATCAAAAACTTGGAGCTTTTCTTGCGAGACGCGGATTTAACTGGGATACTATCAAGAAAAGCATTGACGATGCTTTGGATGATGAGGTATAATGCAGATGATAATGGCAACAGAGAAATTTATTATCTTCACTAAGACAGTATAAGGAAGCAGTAAGCGCTCCCAATCTCTTCTTGCCGCAAAAACTATATGTCAGATACAGCAACACCAAAAGACTTAATTGAGCTTGAAAAAAAGCTTATTGAGAGGCAGGAAAGACTCGATAACAAACAGGAAGAGGTAGATAA
>JBBSGK010000006.1:0-54353 GCA_038254115.1 Candidatus Levyibacteriota bacterium
CGCAAAGAGCTTAGTTGCTCATGGCAAAGGTATACTAGCGGCCGATGAAAGCGCGCCGACCTGCAAGAAACGCTTTGACAGTGTAGGAGTTGAGTGCACCGAGGAAACACGCCATGAATACCGGGAATTACTTTTTACATCCCCCGGTGCCTCGGATTTCATGAGCGGTGTCATCTTTTATGATGAAACTTTTTGGCAGTCAAGCGGAGAAGCAACTTTTCCCGAATATCTCAAGACAAACGGCATCGTCCCCGGAATCAAAGTAGACAAAGGGTTAATTGATTTACCTGGATTTCCCGCTGAAAAATTGACACAGGGATTGGATGGACTACCCGAACTGATGACCAAATACGCAGAGAGCGGTGCCAAATTTGCCAAATGGAGATCTGTCATAACAATTGGTGACGGTATTCCAACTGATGAGTGCATAAAAGCCAATTCTTTTGTACTCGCCCGCTACGCTAGAGTCTGCCAGGATGCAGGAATCGTACCGATTGTCGAGCCTGAAGTATTGTATGACGGAACACACAGTATAGAAAAAAGTGAAGAGGTGATAACGCGCACTTATGATGTTCTTTTCAAATCCCTTCAGGAGTTAAGAGTATTTATGCCCGGGGCGATTCTCAAAACAAGTATGGTCTTGCCGGGTAAAGGATCAGGTGTGACCATGGATCACGATAACGTTGCAGGCAGAACCGTAAAAGCGCTGCATGAACATGTTCCTCAAGATCTAGGTGGTGTAGTATTCCTAAGTGGTGGTCAGACAAGTAACGATGCTTTTATAAATCTCAATAGGATTGCCAAAAAAGGTCCTCACCCATGGGGAGTGACTTTCTCCTACTCACGCGCTCTACAGGACCCGGTTCTGAAATTGTGGGCCAAGGATAGGACAGCCAAAAAAGAAATCCAGGATCTTTTTCATCATCAATTGGAGCTCGTTAGCGCGGCAAGTCTTGGAGAATTGGATGAAGCACAATTAAGTAATGACAGCTTTGTCACCAAATCCCAAGACCTCTAAAGAATAAACAAATACTACCAATAACCCAATAAGCAAATCGATTTCCAATCTTCAAGAAATACTTATTATCTTTTTGAATTCAAAATAATAGTGCTCACAATTTTCACGATTTCTTTCCCCTCCTGCATCAAAGGCTGCATTCTAATTTTAAATAAAGGATTGGTATCTGAAATTATTCTTAACCAATAACTAGTTTCCTTGCCTTCTTTGCGGACAATTGCGTATTTAGCAATAAAATCTTTTCTACTGTCAGTTCCATCAGCTTCCTGATCATTTGCACCCATTGAGGTAGCTGATTTTGTAATTTGGGTTATTAGGATAATATTTTCCGGATTTCTTGGAAGCTGTTTAACCAGATTTAGAACACGAATTACGAACTGATAAATTCTTTCATGAATATCTTTTATCTTTTCTTCATTTTGCATTGGGTTATTGATTGGTAGTATTGGTTTATTGGGTTATTTGTTTATTAAGAAAGTTTACTTTCCATTTCTTCTTTCTTCAAAAGTCCTGCTTCTGCACCGATCTCACCAATTACTGATGCTGCGTTAATAGCTCCCCACTTCATTGCATTTTCCGGACTCTCATTCTGAATTACCGCTGCCAAAAACCCTGTTGCGTAGGCATCCCCCGCCCCGGTCCGCTCGACATTTTTTCCGGGATAAATATCTCTTTCATAAAATTCCCCGGCTGAATCAAGCAAGTAAGATCCGTGCTTACCATTTGTAATAACTACAAGTTTTGGTCCCAATTTTTGAAGCTCAATACATAAATTGTTTATATAATGCTCTGAATTATCTATTTTTTTGCTGTAATGATTATGAAGAATAAGCTCCCCCTCCTCTTTATTTATGAACAATATATCTGTTACCTGAAGAACCTTATGAATTATTTCCTTGCCTTCTTTAAGCTGCCTGTTTCCCGGATTAAAAACTATTTTACTGCCATGTTTCATGCCAAATGCCAATGCATGCTCGTATGGAGTTATCCACTCCTCTCCCATGCTTGTGAGATAAATATACTTTGCCGCTACATCATCAAAATCAAAATTATGCTCTCTTTTGAGATCTTCGTTAAAAATAGTCCTGTCTCCTTTGAAATTTATAATTACTGAAAAATTTGATTGCCTGCCTTTTCCCTGTGTTACCAGAACCCGCTCCACATTCTCACGGGCCAGATAATTACGCATCTTAATTGAAAATTCATCATCCCCTATCTCACACGCAAGAGTCGCGTTGAGACCCAGCCTAGTCAATCCGACTGCTACGTTGGCAGCGTTTCCACCCATCTGGAAGTCATATTTCTCAACATTTATTTTTTCACCGTGTTTGAAGCATAGTTTTCCGGTTTCAGAATCAAGGCTTACTTTTTCCGAGCTGTCATGAATAGTCATGAAAGCATCAATCGTTGCTTCCCCTATTGTAATGACATCATAAATTCTGGGCATACATCAAGATTACAGCATTTTATTAATGGGACGCAAGCAGGAATCTAATAATAATGCTGCGAAAATTGTAAATTAACCAATAAAAATTTATAATGGTTAGACATGAAAAAGATCTTGACGCTTTTGGTAATACTGATAACAATTTTTCTTGTCGGGAGTTGGTTTTATTTTGCCAACACTTATCAGATATCATCTCCCAGCAAATCCTCAGGATATTTCCTTGAGCATTTATTCCGTCCTCATGCAAAAATGAAGAAAGAGACGATCGGATTTTTGCCCTATTGGCGGATTGATGACAGCAAGTACACAAGACTTGACCTTGTAACTGAAGTGAATTATTTTGGGCTTTTTGTGAATGGCGACGGTGAATTTGTAAAGGTTGTCAATGGTGAGACCAATCCCGGTCGGCGTGAGTGGGAAAGTGAAAAAATCAAAGATCTTATTACCAAGACACACATATTTGGATCAAAGTTCACGCTCTCAATTATCTGTCAAGATAACGATGATATCGAATCAATTCTAAGTGATGAAACAATCCAGAAAAAACTTATCACAAACATAACAGATGAGGTCAAATCCCGTGACTTGGATGGGATAAATATCGACTTTGAATATCTTGGGGATGTTGATAAAAAATTTCAGCCCAAATTCACTGTTTTCAGCAAAAATTTAAAAGAGGAATTGAGCAGGCAATCTCCAAATGCCAAACTTGAACTCAGTGTCATGCCCCGCTCCATAAGAACTAAGGATATTTTTGATTTTACGAAGTTGGTTCCTTATTATAATAATTTCATCGGGATGTCATATGATTTCAGCGGGGGCTCCGCAACCAACGCTGGCCCCATCGCCCCTATGACGGGTTTTTCGGAGAATAAATATTTCTTCGACGTAACAACTATGTATGAGGACCTCGGCAAATACATACCAAAAGAAAAAACAATTATGGGTGTTCCCCACTACGGCTGGGATTGGACGGTTGAGGATGGAAAGAAAATTCTAAGCACCACCCTTCTACAAACAAATCCTGATAGTTACGCAGCTGTCATGTCCTACGCGCGGGCAAAAGAAGAAAAGAATTTCAAGAAATCCCAGTGCTACTTTGATGATTATGCGATGGAACCCTGGTGCTGGTACACGGACCCGAAAACCAAAATCGATCATCAGGTTTGGTTTGAAAACGCCAAATCAATTGGTATCAAATATGATTTTGCCAACAAAAAGGATTTGGGAGGAATCGCAATCTGGGTCCTAGGATATGACAAAGATTACCCCGATTTGTGGAATTTGATGAAAGAAAAATTTTCTAAAAATCGATAGGCTTTTCCAGGAGTTGGACTTGAGGAGAAACTCTTGGAAAATTATGCTGTGAAACAACCTTCAGCGGTTTTTTTTCCAAAAGTTCATCCAGAAGATGAGCGACCCAGACATTATCATCTACCCTGTGCTGAGCAAGGGATGGAGACTGTCCTACCTTGATACTGTAGGCGCTGTCCGGCAACCCTCCAAATAGATCTTCATCAGTCCGTGCATCCCCTATGGCCAAAATGAAATCATGCTTCTTTTTTTTAAGCCAATATTGAGCAGCTGCGCCTTTGTTGGCGCCTATATTTTTTATCTCAATAACTTTATTGTCATGGATTGCCTCTGCATCGATGCTTGATAGAAAAGTTGTCAATTCATACATAATTTCTTTGGTGACAATGCCTGCTACTTCCTGTTCAACTTTTCTGTAATGCCACGCAACTGAATACTCCTTCTCTTCAATAAAAGACTTCGGGACACGGTTCACCCACTTTTGCAGAAGTGTTATGACAGAATCTTTCCAGGAATTGGAAAACTGACCAAACATCTCCCAATAGCGCCCCTCCCCGCTTTTCTTCCAAGTGCCATGCTCTGCAACAAGAGAAAGATGATCTATATCAAGCCATTTACTAAGAGTTTCTTTGTCACGTCCGCTGACAATAACAACTTCGTTTTTATAGTCTCCTGCCAGTGCCGATAACCGCTCCCTTACATGCTTTGACGGCTTTGCAAGCTCTGGTTTGTCTTGATATGGCACCAGAGTTCCATCATAGTCCAGGAAAATAAGCCTGTTTGAAGATTTTCTGTATGCGTCAATTATCTCATTCTTCACGTTTCGCGTCATAAAGGTAACTTTGCGCATTTTCTGTTCTTTTTTCACCTGAATTAGCGATTCATTTATGTCCGCTGCCCAATGATGTATATCATAATTTTCAAGATGACTTAGTATCCTCTTATTCCTCACAATCTGTTTACTATCAGAAATTGTGAGAGCTTTAAATATTGCATCCGCGATCTCATGAATATCAAAAGGGTTAATCAGAACCGCCTCACTCAATTCCTGGGCAGATCCTGCCATCTCGCTTAAAATTAAAACACCTGCTCCTCCCTCCTGACTGGCGATATATTCTTTCGCCACCAAATTCATCCCATCACGAAGAGGTGTAATAAGCGCAACATCACTTGCCTTATAGAAGGCAACCATTTCTTCGAATTTTAGTGACGTGAATTGATAAATAATAGGCTGCCAGTTAACGCTTCCATAGGCGCCGTTTATTTTTCCAACCAGTTCATCAACCCTCCTTTTCATTGCTTGATATTGCTCAATATCGCTACGGGACGGCTCAGAACTGACAATTAGGGAGACTTTGTTATGCCACTCGGGGTGCATAATTAAAAATTCTTCAAATCCCAATAAGCGGTTTTCTATACCTTTTGTATAATCAAGTCTATCAACCGAAAAAATTAGCTTTCTTTTCCCCAGAGTCTTTTTCAGACGGATTACTTCTTTTGCAACCCTCTGTGACTTACTCTCCTTTATATATTTTTCAACGTCAATTCCCATAGGAAATACGTCTGCTTTTACTATCCTGTCGTTCCAGGTAATAGTCCCCATGGTATTCTCAGCTTCAAGTATACGCTGGGCGCTTAACAGAAAATGCTGTCTATATTCATGGGTATGAAATCCTACCAGATCTGCCCCCAGCATTCCTTCCAGGAGGCCTACTCTCCATTTTTGGGGAAGTATCCGGAATACATCAAGCGCAGGAAATGGAATATGAAGAAAAAAACTAATTGACAGTTTTGGATTGAATTCTCTCAGAAGCTTTGGCAGTAGCATAAGCTGATAATCTTGAATATGTATATTGTCACTCTCTCTCAAAAGCGGAGCAATTTGTTTGACAAAACTTTCATTTGCGCTGACATAGCTATCCCAATACTCAGGATCAGGCTGTACGAAATTGGTAAAATAATGAAACAACGGCCAGATTACTTTGTTACAAAATCCATTATAGTATCCCTCAGTTATTTTTGGGGTGAGAAAAACAGGAAATGCATTATGTTCCTTGAGGGTATTATTCCGCATCTTTTCCTGTTCCGATGGAGACACATAGATCCCCGGCCATCCAATCCACAGATTTTCATGGGAAAGTTTTTTTACATGAGACCGCAAACCTGAGGCAACTCCACCATGATTAGGCGTGAATGAATATCCCTTCTCGTCCAGAGAAACACGAAGTGGGAATCTATTGGCAATATATACAGTCCGCATGGGGTTCATTACACCTTAACTGTGCAATAACCCATACTGTTTTGCGTAAGGATTATGTAAGTTTATACCCGCTTCAGATGTTTGACAAATGTATCAAACTATGATAATTTATTACATAGATCTTACAAATCTGCCCTATGTATCTACTCATTAATACAATCTACGCTAGAATCCCCAAAGAGAAAGGAGTTGATGTCTTACGTTAAGTTTAATTCTTTTAGTAATGGTTACAACATTCGTGTCCGTCCAAGTTAAAAAAATAATGAAAATCAAAAAAGCTACCGTCCGTGTACAAAAATAATTATTGAATATTATTCTTAGGGTAGAGGGTTTATTTGCAGTTGGCTATTTAACTGATGCATCAAACCAAGCGCAAAATAGACGGTTACAATCATAGAAACTACAGTCAAAAAGATGGCTACTCCCCCGATAATCTTTGCTTTACCATTTTTCTGAAGCAGGTATTTTATCCCCGGAACCAAACCTAAAGGTGGAAGCAGTAAGCTCAAAAGATAAACGCCGATTTGGTTGCCCGCAGATGTGGACAATGGTTTGGTCCGCAGACTTTTCCCGCAATTGGGACAAAAATAAAATACGGGAAGAACTGGAAGATTACATTTTGAGCAGATCGGATCCATTTATATTATTGTAGCATGAAAAAACTTAACTATTTCTTTGGTTCAAAATTTAGGGACGAGGAATTTATGCAGTAATGCTGATTTGTTGGCGATGTTGAATCAGGAAAAAGATGACCTAGATGACCACCACAAGTCTTACATACAACTTCAACTCTTCTCATGCCCAACGTATCATCATCTATTTGCTCAACAGCATCGCTACTTGCAACGTCCGAAAAACTCGGCCAGCCAATCAGACCTGGGATTGTTGATTCGTATTTGGTATCGCTTTTAAATAGCACGCTCCCGCATGCTGCACATGTATAATCACCTGTCTCCTCATTTTGCAGCAATTTGCCACTGCCAGGCGCCTCAGTCCCCTTCTCGCGTAAAGAATGGTATTGCTCAGGAGTCAATTTCTCTTTCCAATACTCCTCAGGTTTATTTTTCATATCACTCATGCTCTGATTGTAGCACATTTTGTGCTAAAATATAAAGACATTTATGTCAAAACGCATTGGGGTCCGCTGGACTGAATTTAAGCTAAAGCCTTTTCTGAAAAGCTTTTTCAAGAAACATAGACGCGCGGTTTTTTATGCAGGAATTACCCTTCTCATTTTAATCCTTCTAGTTCCCCCGCTCACCTATCTCTACTTCGCAAGTGATTTGAAAGACAAGGAAAGCATCATGAACCGGGGCAAGACAGGGCTTACTCTTCAGACGAGGGATGGGAATCCTTTCTTCACGTTTTATCAGCCAAAAGTGATACATTATGTGCCTATAACGGAAATTCCCGATTCCGTCCAAAAAGCTGTAATTGCCTCAGAGGACAAAAACTTTTATACCAATCCAGGGTTTTCTCTGCGGGGTATTGCCAGGGCTTTTTTGGCCAATTTTTTTGCCCACCGGATTGTTGAGGGCGGATCAACTATCACTCAGGAGCTTGCCAAGAATGCATTCCTCAATTCCAAAAAGAGTTTTTTGAGAAAATATCAGGAAGTCGTATTGGCCGCTGAGTTGAACAGACGGTTCAGCAAGCAGGATATTTTGGAAATGTATCTTAACTCCGTTTATTTTGGTGAGGGAGCCTTTGGAATCGAGAATGCATCAGAGGCGTACTTTGGAAAACCGGCTAAAAATCTGACGCTTTCAGAATCGGCTCTTCTGGTCGGCATACTTCCTGCTCCCTCAGCTTATTCTCCCCTGTCCAATGATGATACAAATGCAATACGGCGGCAAAAAATTGTTTTATCGGAAATGGTAAAAGATAAATATATAACAACTGATGAAAGAAATAATGCTGCCGAGAAAAAACTTACCTACAACCCAGCCAAAAAAGATACAGGAAATACACTCGCTCCCCATTTTGCAATCTATATAAAAAACCAGCTTATTAAAAAATATGGGGAAGAACGTGTAATACGGGATGGGTTTCAGGTAAAAACAACTCTAGATGCAGACAAGCAGGAATATGCACAAAAAATTGTAAAAAATCAGGTACTAAGGCTCAAATACAACGACGCTAGTAACGGAGCAGCAGTTGCCATTGATCCGAAAAATGGGGAGATTTTGGTAATGGTTGGGAGTTATGATTGGACTGATGAGAAGTTTGGAAAGACAAATATGACGACATCACCTAGGCAGCCGGGATCATCGTTCAAACCGCTAATTTATTCAGAAGCTTTGGAGGAAAAACTGATCACACCTGCTACGATTCTGGATGATAGTGCCAAGACGTTTGATGGAAATTACAAACCTCTTGATTATGACAAAAGATTTAGAGGACCTGTTACGGTGCGGAGGGCTCTTTCAAATTCATTGAACATTCCGGCAGTTGAAGTCATGGAAAAAGTCGGCGTCCCCAAAGGGCTGGACCGCGCAAAAAGCATGGGGATTACAACTCTAAATAGAGACCCGTCAAATTATGGATTGTCTCTTGTTCTCGGAGCAGGTGAGGTCAAACTTCTGGAGCTGACAAATGCATATGCTGTATTTGCAAATAAAGGAACGCACAACGAGCCCAAATCTATTATTGAAATAAAAGATAAATATGGAAAAAACGTTGACAATAATGGCGGCATATTTTCATTCTTAAACATATTTAATATTTTCAACCCCGGCTCGCAAAAAGTCCTATCGGAAGAAGCATCCTATCTAATTTCTTCAATTCTTTCAGACAATAAAGCGCGCTCGGAGGAATTTGGAGGACTGCTTACTATTTCACGGACTGCTGCTGTCAAAACAGGAACTACGAGCGATTTCCGTGACGCGCTTACTGTCGGATACACACCAAGTCTAGTCGTTGGTGTGTGGGTGGGCAACAATGATAATACACCTATGGACAATGTCGCAGGATCCTTGGGAGCAGCCCCTATCTGGAGATCTCTTATGGATAATTTCCTACTGAATACACCCCTTGAAACTTTTCAAAAGCCGACATTTGTTGTGGCGCAGCCTGTATGTGTTTCGGGATTGCCAACTTACACAGAATACTTTATCGCAGGGACACAACCAAGCTCATGTGAGCTGCCAACTCCTACTCTTGAATTGACTCCGACATCTAATCCATCAGGTTCTCCGACTCCAACTCAATCTCCAACCGGAACACCTACACCAACTCCTACAACAGCTCCAACCCAAGCACCGGCTGTAACCCAATCCCCTACCTCAATCCCAGTACCTACAGTACAAATTACAGGGCCATAAGAACATTTTAATATTAATTGTTAGAATTTCGATGCAGGGGCTTTCCAAAAATATCTAATGGAGTTTTGGGACTACTATTTCCTCTATCAGTGTTGCCTCTATCTTCACGAGGTACGGTCTTAAGAAAATGAACAACTGTTTCCTCCGACCTCAGTTCAATGGCCTCATCGGTTATATCTAAGGATGGCTGCCTGTTAACCAAATCACGGATAACAGAAAAAATTCCAGCCATAGCTGCGAGTAATTCTACCGGCCTATCCTCAGCAGTTTTAATAATATCCGGGGTAACTGTAAGCTCCGCCTGATCATCGGGTCCAGATCCAGGCCTAAAAAATAAGCCTTTGCCAGAATTTTCGTTCTCTGGACTTACCGACTTGTAGGTCACCTTTAATTGTTCGTTGAACATAGCTTCTCTTACCTCTTGACCTATTTCCCTGATCTTTGAGTCTCCATTAGCTGTAAAATGATATAAACCAATTAGAAAAAATCTATTAGTATCTCTCAATATGCGGGGCTCTTCATTCACATCTGCATGGTTATACCTTGCAGCAATATAGTGCCTATTCTTTATATGATCAAATACATTACGAGCTCTAGTTCTATAAAGAATGGGGTGAGTTCTTTCGGGGCTCATACTAAACCAGATTATAACATATCTTACTTGAAACTCATTTATTTCTTCCTTACCTTTACTCCTTTTCCTGAATCTTCGATTACATATCCCAATTTTTCAATCTTGGCTCTCATTTGATCTGCGAGATTATAGTGCTTTGCTTTTCTCAAAACCTCACGCTCGGCAAGCATTTCCTTGATCGTATCCGGCACTATGCCCTGATCTTTTTTGACTACTTCCCTGTTTTGATAGAGATTCAAGCCCAAGACTTGATCCATCTTAAAAAGCGTTTTTGCCTTGGCCCCGGTTGGATGGTCTGATTTAACCATCTCCCACATTACAGCCAAGGCTTGGGGCATATTTAGATCATCGTTAATTGCTTCTAGAAAACGCTTGTCATACTCAGGCAAGATACCGGCGGGCTCATCCCAAAGCGCTATATCCTGAAGAAGTTTTCTCAAAGCATTTTCGGATGCGTCAAGGGAGGGAAAAGTGAAATTAAGCTCCTTACGGTAATGCGTTTGTAGGTAAAGATAGCGAAGACTTATCGGATGATAACCTGATTTGTCCAAATCATAAAGTCTGTAATTATTTCCAAGACTTTTGCTCATTCTCTCACCTTGGATCAAAATAAACGCGCTGTGTATCCAGTAATTTACAAATTTTTTGCCGGTTGCAGCTTCCGCCTGCGCAATTTCATTTGGGTGATGAGTTTGCTTGAGATCCACTCCCCCGGTATGGATGTCAAAACTCTCCCCTAGATATTTCATACTCATGGCAGAGCACTCTATGTGCCATCCCGGAAAACCCACTCCCCATGGACTCTTCCATTGCATATGTCTCTTTTCGTCCTCTTTGCTGAATTTCCAGAGCGCGAAATCGCGCGGATTTTTCTTCTCCTCATTGATTTCAACACGCGCTCCTTCTTTTATCTGATCAAGATCCGAAAGTTCTCCGTAATTTTTGAACTTTGATGTATCAAAATAAATTCCATCAGATATTCTGTAGGTAAAGCCTTTATCTTCCAATCTTTGAATCAACTCAATCTGCTCTTTGATGTGGTCGGTTGCTTTTACAAATTTTTCAGGCTGCTCGAGATTTAACTCTTCGTAATCTTTTAGAAATGCATCGGTGTAGAACTTGGCAACATCCCAAGCGGTTTTGCCCTCTTTTTTTGCTGTCTTCTCCATCCTGTCCTCGCCTGTATCAGCATCTCCCAGATTATCCCCAGTCAGATGCCCGACATCTGTAAGATTCATTATGTATTTAACTTTGTAACCGTTATATTTCAGGACTCTGACAAGTAAATCTGAGGTCATAAATGTCCGTAAATTCCCGATAGTCACAAAGTCATAAACAGTAGGTCCGCAAGTGTAAACACCAGCTTGTTTGGGAGAAATTGGCTTAAATGTTTCAACCTTTCTTGTGAGGGAATTATATAGCTTTAACATAAGTTAAAAGTCCAAAGTCCTGCCTGCCGGCAGGCGGGTAAAATTTAAAAGTTGCAGTTCAAAATTAAAAATTAACTTTAAGCTTTGCATTTTGAACTTTGAATTTGTATATGCATTATAGCTTACTTGAGGCAAAATTCAAAAAGATTCCAATTTACCCACTTGATCCCCGGAAAGTTTCTGTTTTCATCTGTCCCATCTTAAGACCCATATCTGCTTTGCGTTTTTTACCGGGAGGTGTTCCCATTTTGTTGCGGCCCTTTCCTGTAGCCTGAGGAGGTTCCTCCTTTTCTTTCGCTTCTGCTTGTTTTTTCTCCTCCTCCTCTTCCTCCTGCTGTTTTTTTCGCTCCTCTCTTTGCTGTTCCTGTTCCCGTCTGAATTTTTTGACCCTATCCTCAAGAGTCATTACATTTTCGTCAAAATAATGCTGTAAATGAAACATCGCATTTTCAGCACCCTTTGCATCTCCTTTATCCAAATAATGCTGCCTTGCGATAAATTTTGCATGGTCTCCTACATTACTGGTTCCGGCAAGTATGTGCGCTTTGGATTTAGCCAGCGGCGGAGCGACGGACTTTTGGGCTTTTGCAATATTTGGATCTTTAGGATCTTGGGGATCTCCTGTAGATTTATCTGTCACCCCATATAGTTGAGCAACAATATCATTGGTGACTGCCTTGGCTGCATTTTGCGCTTGCTGTTTTGCCTGATCACTTAAAGGTTTTGCTGCAGGCTTGGCGATGGAAACATCTTCTTCAAAACTACTCTCAACATTATTTTTAAAAGGATTATTGGGCATGATTTAATTATATCAATATTCCTGCCGTCCTGTCATTGCTTGAACAAGTGTAGTCGAATCCGCATACTCAATATCTGCACCGGTCGGCAATCCGCGGCCTATCCTGGTAACTGTTACCTGCCTGCCGGCAGGCAGGAATTTTCCATTTTGAACTTTTAACTGTTTTGAGATGTACATTGCGGTCGCCTCCCCTTCCATCGTGGGATTAGTTGCCAAAATAACCTCTTGGATTCTTGTCCCATCTGGCTCTTTTGTCTCCTCTGTCCCCTTTCTAATACGGGCCAATAATTCTCCAATATGTATCTCGTCCGGGCCGATATTATTTAAAGGATCTATCTTTCCATGAAGCACATGATAGACTCCATTATATTTTCCGCTCTTTTCAAATGCCAAAATATCCAACGGTTGTTCTACAACACAAATCTGCTCCTGATTACGTCGTGTATCACCACAGATACTGCATGGATCAATCTCATCTACTGAAAAACAAACTGAGCAAATAATAGTGTCTTTTCTAAGAGTTTGGACTGACTGAGCAAAACGGTCAAGCTCACCCTGAGGAACGTGCAAAAGATAAAATGCCAGACGCTGAGCAGTCTTTGGCCCAACTCCCGGCAAACGCTCAAAACTCTCAACTAAATTGGTAATTGCTTTAGGTATCTTCATTTTTCGCTCAATTCATTTGCTGTCATTTCGGCAACTGATAAAACTTCCAACTTTGAAAACACTTTTTCTTTTGGAATAAAAACAGTATCTGTCACAAATACTTTTTTGATACTTGATTCCTCAAGTAGCTTCGGCGCGTTTTCTGAAAATATTGCGTGAGTCACAAAAGCATAAACTTCGTCTACTCCATTCTTGTTTAAAAGCTTGGCTGATTCTATGAGAGTACCTCCGCTTGAAGCCATATCATCCACAATAAAAGCTCTTTTGGTATTAGCTGGTAATTCACCTTCAATATTTTTTATTTCAATAGCGCCTGTTGCCAGATCCCGATCTTTAACTGTCGCAATCCATGGAATGTTACCAAGAATTTCCGATATTATTTTAATTCTTCGCAATCCTCCCATATCCGGTGAGACCAGAACAGAGTTTTCTATCCCAATTTCCCGAATGGACTTTGCAAACAAAGGAAGCGCGGATAAATGTGTAACAGGAATAGAAAAAATTTCAGGAGTTTTGACAGTGTGGAAATCAAATGCAATAACTTTGTCAATCTTGACAGATTGAAGGGCGTTGACAATAACCTCAAGTGACACCGCTTCTCCATCCCGGAAAACATGATCTTGCCTTTGATAACCAAGATAAGGAATAACCACAGTTATTGACTTCGCGCCTGATCTTTTCAGACCGTCGGCAATAAAAAAGAGCTCCATATAATTTTGATCAACGGGGCTTGCGGTCGGCTGGACGAGAACTGTATCTTCTTCAATAACAGATGTTTCGATCCTGATCCGCCTCTCCCCATCCGGAAAAACAAATATTTCAATTGGGGAAAGTTGAAGGTTTAAATGATTTGCCAACTTCTCAGCAAGTGGCTTATTGGAACTCCCGCTAAATATTTTCATCTACCCTATTGTACTATTGCGAAGAGATTGAAGCAACAAATAGTTCTCTGTTGACACAATTAATTGCACATGAGATAGTTTTTCTATGAGCGATGAAGTATCGGGTGATCAATTAGGGACGGGAGAAGCCCAATCTTTTAATTCGGAAAGAGCAGCTAAAGACCAGCAATGGACTGCAAAAAGAGCAGACATAGATCAAATCATTGATGGGACTGGCACTGGAATTGATGAGGGAGTTAAAGACACAATTGTAGCGCTTAATTTGCTTGACATCAACACTGTAGGCTCATGTGAGGGCCATATAGACCAAGGGCTAGGCGCACCAACTATATCGATTGGTTCCCCCAAGACTGTGGAAGCAGAGGAATTGGAATCCGAAATGCAGCGTTTACTCGATAAAACATTGCAGGCCGAAAAAGATCCTGCTCTTAAGGATGAATATTTAAGCTCATATGATCAATACGAGAAAAAACGGGGTGAACGTAAGAATTTAACGGCTGAAGAAGGAAAAAAAGTAATGATGCATATGGGCGAGTTTTACAAAGGAAGGGAGGTTCCCTTAGACAGAAGGCTTATACTGATTGATTTAAACGGGTACCATATGAACTTGCAAAGCCAGGGTGCTGATTTTCAGATGAGTTTAACCGAGGAAGAAAGACAACAAAAACTTACTGAATATCAAGGGGAAATGCGGGAATTTACTGAGTTTTTAAAAGGTAAGTTCTTTGAGAAATCGAATGTAAATCAACCTACTCCAGACTCTACCCCAACTCCTGCCACAGCAGAGACTCAATAGTAATTTCTACAAAATTAAATCCTTACTAATTGATCCACCTGTCTGGATGCGTCTTATCGCTTCAGCGAGAAGAGGCGCGACAGATGCAATCTTAACTTTTGATATTTTTCTAATCTCTTCTCTTTGCGCAATTGTATCGGTTACGTATATTTCATCAATCGCCGGATGCTTAATCATCTTAACTGCATCGCCTGCAAAAACTCCATGAACTATCGCAAGCCTTACACTCTTTGCGCCCTGCTCTTTCAAAAAGATTGCAGCATTTACTATGGTACCACCTGTGCTGATAACATCATCAACAAGCAGCACATCTTTTCCTTTTACTTTTCCGATCATTGCTGAAGTCTCAGATTTATCATTTACCGCAACATCGCGCTCTTTATAAACAAGCGCCACTCCTTCAGCCCCCAAGAGTCTTGCGTAACCTGTTGCCTGCACCATACCTCCTTTATCAGGACTTGCAACGACTAAATTGTCCAGTTTCTGCTCCCTAATAAGAGGCATAAGAGCATAGGACCCATATAAATTGTCCCAAGGAATACGGACAAATCCCTGCTGTTGTTGTGAGTGAATATCTATTGTCAAAATCTGTGTAGCACCAGCATTTACTATCATATGGGCAACAAGCGAAGAACTGATGGGAACACGCGGCATTTCCTTTCTATCTTGTCTGGAGTAACCGTAATACGGAATAATTGCGGATATCTCAGCCGCCGATGATCTTTTGGCAGCATCTATCATAAGAAGGAGCTCCATGATGCTGTCGTTGGCCGCTGGAGCTGTAGGTTGGATAATAAAAACGTGACGGTTACGCATACTAACCGGTATACGCACTCTTATTTCCCCGTCTGAAAAGACACTAATTGGCTGATGCAGTTCTTCTCCTAGAATCTTAGCGATATCCTTTGCTAACTTCAAATTAGGACGTCCCGTTAGCAACACGCATTCTTCAATTTTAGCTTGATTTACCATAGATTATTAAGTTCTAAACTCTAATATCTAAATCCTAAACAATATTAAAATCAAAATAACTCAAATCAAAAATGTTTTATTATTGAAGTTTTGAAATTCGAATTTATTTAGATATTAGAAATTAGATATTAGAAATTTTTTATTTACCGCCGAGCAGTCCTGAAAGTCCGCCCATCCCACCTGACATGCTTTGCAATTTTTTGGCTGCTACTTCTTGAGATTTTTTAACTGCCTCATTTATTGCACCCCTTATATCGCTGTCAGATTTGCCGTTACTTATTATTTCGCGGATTTCCTGGTCTCCTGAAATTCGGATGTATACTCCGTGCTTATTTATCTCAACTTCCTCCATTTTGAGCTGTTTTTGAATCGCCATTGCCTGATCGCGCATTTTTTTAATTTCCCCTATTTGACTAAATGGATTATTCATAATTCAATCACCTACCTTTCTATATTTACTTGTTTCTCAATTGTACCTCAACCGAAACATCTTTTCCAGTAAGCATTTTTGCGACTCTTGCAAGTTCTGTTTTTGTCTTCATATCATTTAGTCGCTCTTTGTGAAATTTATATTCTGTTTCTATCACAAGGTTTTTCTTGTCGTAACTGCTTATGCAGCATCCTCTGAGAACCCCCGCAATCGTATGGTTATAATTCTTCATCTCGGATATTATGCTTTTCCAGAACGTATCCAGCCATTCTTTTGATATATCACCGCTTCCCGAGGTATGGAGCAAATTGCCGCTCGAATGAGTTGGAGCTATTACTGACGGTTCTTCTTGTTTTGCAGGACCATACATTGCTTTTATTTTTTTCATATTTCCGACCTGTTTCCTGAGAGAGGACTGCGACACGCCTTCGTCATCATTTTCCAAAATGCCCTCTTGCGCTCTTACGCCTGCACTTCCCCACTCTATTATTGCCAATTCAAGCGGCAACTGTGGGAGAACGCAGTAGCGGGTTTCCTGATAAACTTGGTTAAAAAGGCGGGAAAGCGTGCTAAGTTCATTGATTTCAAATTGTAAATCTGCCAATATTTCATTTTCTGATTTTTTTATAACCCCTACCCCAAGTAACAATTTTTTATTTAATTCTGATAAAATTTGTGAGACAAATGATTTGATATCTATTCCCTGAGACACTATTGTTTCAACTATTACCAGCCCTTCCTTCAATCCTTCTTTTTTGTCTTCCATTTGAAAAGTTGCAAGAAGATTTGCGATGTGGAGTGGCACACTTTTGGTTTTGTATGATTTCTCAAGAACATCTTTTGTGATCTTACTTGTTGTTGTAAGCGCAATTTCCTCTAGAATTTTTGCAGCGTCTCTAAATCCTCCATCGGCCATTTGGGCAATTGAGTAAAGAGACTCATCATCTATTTTGATCTTTTCCGTATCTGTAATGCGTTTTAATGAATGCACTATCTCCTCCGTTGTTGCAAGATTGAAGTTGATATGAAAACACCTTGAAACAATTGTATCAGGTACTTTTTGGGGTTCAGTTGTGCAGAGGATAAACATCGCATGCGCCGGGGGCTCCTCAAGAGTCTTGAGAAGCGCATTGAAAGCCTCGGTGGTAAGCATATGCACCTCATCAATTATGTAAACTTTTTTCTTGGCGCTCATCGGGGCAAGACGGATTTTTTCCTTAAGGTCCCTGATCTCATCAATTCCTCGGTTACTCGCAGCATCTATTTCCAAAATATCCATGTTGGATCCCTCAGTAATGGATTTACAGCTTTCACAATCATCACAAGGCTCAAATCCGTTTTTGCGCTTTTTTATGGGAGCCGTGCAGTTCACAACTTTTGCTATTATTCTTGCAGCTGAGGTTTTGCCAAGCCCTTTGGGACCTGTGAAAAGGAATGCGTGAGCTGGATCTTTGGTAAGTACTGATGTTAAAGTGGTACGAACGGCCTCACTATCAAGGGCTTCAATTTTTTGCGGACGATACTTGCGATAAAATACCATAACAACAATTTATAATCTATAATTCATAATTCAGAATTTTTCTGAGAGATTAAGTAATTTTAGATTCATAATTTAATTCTGAATTCTAAACCCTGAATTCTGAATTCTATTCGTGGTGCAATCCGAGTAAATGAAGCATCCCGTGTCTCACAAGCTCCTCTACCCGCTCGTCAACCAATAACTCATCTCTTGCTGCTTCTTTTATTACTTCAGGATACGAAATTACGATGTCCCCAAGCCGCGCTACATCCGATGGCAATTTTGACGATTCTCCCTCAGTCAGCGGAAATGAAAGTATATTTGTCGTTCCATCTTTACCACGATACTCTTTATTAAGCTTTTTCATTTTGCGGTCACCGACTATCGCGACAGACACCTCTATAGCACTTTTGAGATCATTTTCCTCGCAAACATTGTATATAGCGGTCTTTATTTTCTTCCTGCTTACCTTATATCTACTTTCAACATAAATTAAAACGTTTATGTTTTCCATTAGAAAAGCTTCACCCTTGCGGCTTCTTCCTGCTTCATTTTCTTCTTAAGCTTTTTGGCAAGAGAGGGCTTAAGATAAAATTTGCGTCTTTTGGCCTCCTGGATTATACCGGCATCCATTACTTTTTTTGAAAAATTTCTTATAACCTGATCATCTGATTGACCGGGCATTTTTTTAACATGTACCATAATATACAAACACCCCCTTGGTTAACAATTAACATTTGACTATTAACAATTTACTCCTTGTGGTCAATTGTGAAGTGTGAATTGTCAATTGTTTATGAATCTATTCTACCCCAAAACCGATCTTGTGTAAACCCTTGTCAGGTAAATTTTAAATGATATAATGTATTTTATGCCAAATAATGAAACACGTTTTCGGGGTGTTACTTCAATAGAGGGTAGAGAAAGTAATGGAGGAAGAGGTAGAGCATCTTCACGAAAAATGCCTCGTGCACTGCAAGATTTAATGCACCATCCCCCTAAGGGTGATGTGCTTATTAGAGGCTACCAGAAAAGAACTGGTGAACCTGCACCTATTACCGATTTAGGTGAATATAGACGTCGCAATGACAAATAGCTACATCCCATCCGTTTTTCCCATCGGGCCCATGAGGTGGATATGAAGATGATCTATCGCTTGTGCGCCACCGCCATTTATTCCTATCCGATGCCCCTTATCCGTCAATCCTTCTCTTTTAATCATATTTTGAACCACCGTAAACAGTTTTTGCAGAAGATCTTTGTCTTCAAGCGCCATAAATTCTGCAATGTGCTTTTTGGGAACGATTAATAAATGCACCGGTTTGACAGGCTGAATATCAGGAAAAACCATGACGTCATCATCTTCATACAAAAATTCCTTTTTAATTGCGCCGGTTGCGATTTTACAAAAAATACAATTTTCCATAATACCAATATCAAAGTTTTTCCAACACCTTAATTATATCATTCAATTTCAATTTTGTCGGGCGCATCTTGGGATTTTTGGGAGTTCCGTTAAGAAGCATTTTTTTTGAGATATGAAGAAACCAGGTCGCATCAGGATCAATTTTTCTCAATTGCTCATAAGCCAGAGTAAGATCAAGGCCTTTATTTTTTTCAGTCGCGGGTAAGGTCTTGATCCTAACGTATCCTTTTCTGGGATCTTTACGGACTACAAGTGCGTATCCCATTTTCTGAGCCAGTTTCAATACAGTGTCATTGATAGTTTCAAATCCCATCCCTTTTCCATATTTAGTTTTGAACTCAATTCCCTTCTCCTTTATCTCTTTCTCAGCCCATATTCTGTTTTCAAATGTATGGGTAAACGCATCAAGACAAGATATTCCAAAATTCACGTATTCTGCGTCTTGTCCCGGTTTTTGAAATTTGTATCCTTCCAAAAGTCCCAGAAAGGAAAATTCGTGATAATCCTCGGCTGCGTCGGCCCAATAAACTTCTTTAAAATGATCCGTATCAACAATTATTTTGACAATTCTTGAAACAGCTTCTTTATGCTGAGGAGTCAAACTCCCACCTGACTTTTCAATCTGTGATAGAACGTAATCCCATGTCACAGAGGCTGCCGAAACAGCGGTGTCTTGAGTTTGATGGTGATCCAGTGGTCCCAAACCTGTATCTACATGGATAACCTCATCGTCTCCGATCTTTTCAATGCTCTCACTTGATTCTGAATTATTTATTCTTTGTCCCGCCGGCACAAACTTGACTTCCGCACTCTCCCATCCCGGCAAAAACTTTTTTATCAGCCAGACAGAACTAATTGCGTCCCAATCAGGAGACATGTGAGTTACTATAACTTTCATTATGGTAAGTATACGCTAACAATTTTTAATTTTCAATTTTTAATTTAAACTGAAACTTAAATACTATAATGTTTAATTTTTAAAAATTCATTGAAAATTGTAAATTTTAAATTTAAAATTTGGAACAACTCTTGACAAAGACTGTAAAATCCCAGAAGATATTAATAGAGGAATATTATGGATCCGAATACTCTTTCAAATCTTGACCCAAAATTAAAGGAAACTTATGACCGGGTTATGGGCACTACTTCGCCTGCTACAGCTAATCCTGCAGCCTCAGCAGATCCCGCATCAACTCTCTCTCAACCCGTCATAGATACACAGTCAAAAGACCTGTCTTCGGAAAATACGATACCTGCCAATAATCCCTCACTTGCCCCATCTGAAAATATATCCGCTCTCTCCGATGAGCCTCATCCACAAACGGTGACCCTCTCCCAACCCGCAGAAAATCCTATTGCCTCCAATATAATAGCCAAGCCTCACGGGCATATGGGCCTAATCAGAGTTTTTTATATTTTGGGCGGTACAGTATTTTTTGTAATTTATATATTCTTCTGGGCCAAAATCTTCAACATCAAACTCCCTTTCTAAAACAAACTCAATTCCAATCCTTGAACCAACCACGTACATCTGCTATAATTACATATGGAAAGAGATTCCAAGTCAACCGCTGAGTCGAGAAGAAGAGTACAACCACCAAAACCCACAACTGAAGAACGACAAGCAATAATTAAACGATCCAGGCAGAATAGAAATGATACATTCGGATCTTTTGGAAGGAGAAGACCGCGAAATCCCCAAGAATAAACTGATTAAGCTAACCTCTTCAAAACTTCACCAAATTCTAGTAATTCCGTTTCTTTTTTGGTTCTTTCTTTCCATTCAATCTTATCCCCCGACTTGGCACTAACCACCAATCTCACCGGGATTCCTATCAGATCAGCATCTGCAAATTGAGTTCCCACAGACACATCTTCCCTATCATCAAACAAAACCTCAACTTCCGCATCCTGCAATTTTTTGTAGATCTCCTCAGCCTTTTTATTTTCTTTAATCGAAATCAAATGAACCTGAAAAGGCGCAACATTTTTCGGCCAAACAAGACCATTGTCGTCGGCAAACTTTTCAACCAGCACACCCATCACGCGTGATGATCCAAGCCCATAACTTCCCATATAGATTGGCTTCTCCTGTCCTTCATTATCGGTGTAATAAAACCCAAATGCTTTGGAAAATTTTGTGTTTAATGGAAATATATTTCCGATTTCTGCAGCTTTGTACACCTCGTATTTTTCATTTGTTTCAGGGTACAAATCCCCTTCTTTTGCTGTTTTGAAATCATAGAATTCTTTTGGCTCCGGCAAATCACGGCCAAAATTGACATTTATTGAATGATAATGTGTTCTGTTGGAACCCATTTCAAAATTCATTCTGCCTTTCATAGATTCATCCATATAAATTTTCACGTCTTTAGGCAAATTAAGAAGTCCAGCATACCCAACCTCTGCATCTGTCACTTTTCTTACTTTTCCGGCAGACGCCAATACCAATTGTTTGGCTCCTGTGATTTTTTGCAGTTTTTCTTCATTGATATCATACCCGCCTCTTACCGCCGCTGCGATAACATCTCCTTTTTCATCCTCGAAAAGAATAGTTTTCGTCGTTAACTCAACTGGAATTTTAAGAAACTTGGAAAGTTCTTCAACGCCGATAATTCCCTTTCCCTCTATCTCTTTGTATTCTTCAATGGCCGTATTACCTTGATTAATAGGTGGTGCTTTACTTGGCGCAACTTCTCTATTAAATGTTATTTCAGATTTTCTTGCATGAAAGATTATGTCTTCTCCGGCGTCGCAAATTGTCTGAAATTCATGAGAATAGTCCTCGGTAAAGTCACCTCCTGATGCGAGCGTTAAGAAGCTTTTGTCACGCCCTAATTCTAATTTTTCAAATACATTCCAATATGCTTCTTTTGCATTTTCATAGAATTTATTTAAATCTTCTTCGCTGACATGGAAGCTATACAAGTCCTTCATTCTAAATTCCCGGCATCTCAACAATCCTGATTTAGCTCGAGGTTCATTTCTATATTTTGTCTGGATTTGATAAACTGCAACCGGAAATTCCTTGTAGCTTTTTACAAAATCCTGTACTAGAGGGGTCACCAAATCTTCGTGTGTCGGACTCAGTACATACTCTGTTTGATTCTTTGCCCTGGCATTTTCATTTGCAGGAGTAGTTTTCATCAAAACATCAACTGTATCAAAACGTTTTGTTGTCACCCAATTATCAATAGGAGCAAGGGACGTCATAAGAAGCTCCACTCCTATTTTATCCATTTCCTCCCTAATTATATTCTCAATTTTATTGAGAACCCGAAGACCCAGAGGCAAGAAGGTATAAACTCCTGCAATTTCCTGGTGTATATAACCCGCTCTCATCAAAAGTTTCGCATTTTTTGACACGATGTCACGGCTGATAAGTTTATTTGTTCTAAATGGCATTTTTGAATATTTCATAATTTTAGTATAACATTTTTTACAATAAAAAAACCTCACCCTAATCTACCTTTTAGATAGACAAGGGCGAGGTTTCTCGCGGTACCACCTTGCTTTTTTCTCACTTGCTCCGCTTTGCGACACAAGTTTGTTCTGTAACGGGAACTTCCCGGATTGTTTCACCATCCGAAGCCTTGGCGAAGGATGGGTTATTAATCAGCTCGCCCGGTAGGATGCCGGACTTATAACGCTTTATTAATTTGATTATATAAACCAAAACCCCGCTTGTCAACACTCTTCATAATGTATAGACCGAACATTTATTGAGGCTTTGGTGGAGGCTCTTTGGCTCGTTATCGCTTTTCCGTAAAGTGATCGACTTGCGCTATGTATTCTGGATTTTTACTTATCATACTTATTTCCACAATATTTGCCCACTCACCATCGTCAAAACAATCCATCAGGCCCATATTTATAGCGAAGTGAGACATTTCTTTTCTCACCTTTTTATACAAAGCAGTTGCCAATACTCTATCTGCCTCTAGTTGCGTAAGCTCCTTTGGATCCTTGATACTGCCTGAAACTTCTCTTTTTGTGCCCGTAATTACTCCTTGTAATAAGGTTGGCCATAACTGATCCCATCTATCTGCCGCTTGTTCCGGAGAAAGACCTTCTATTTCCTCAACGGTAATTTTTCGTGCAGAATCTACTCCATTATCTGGATTTCCAACAGATCCGTCATGAGATGTTTCTTCTCCCATACTTGCCCTATCCCTCGTCGACTGTTGCTTCTACCTCTTGCTTGCTTACAGGCTTTATCATGTGAATAAGCTGAACTAGTGCGAAGGCAATGATCGCATACACTGCTGCCGCGATTATAGTTGACCATTCAAATACAGAACCTGTCTGAGTTACTGACGTTTGGAACATTCCATTAAATGGTCCTGCAAAAGGACCGCTCAGCGCATATACCAAAGTTGTAAATCCACTGAATTGATTGGCGCCCAGTGCTTTTAATACCATCCTGAAAGCAAGTAAAACTTCAATAACTGCTAGCACATACCATATCATCTGATAAGCTCTGAAGATTCTTTTTTTCTTCCTGAATACCTTGGCAGGGTGATCGGGTGTGACAACCGGCGGAACAACTGTTTTGGTTGTTCTCACAACTTCCTGCGGTGCTATTGTTTCTGATGTCGTTACTATTTCTTCTGTTTGTACATTTGTATCATCCATAAAAATCACCCGCCTATCTCTTTTTTCATAGCTTGTATTATCTTTGCAACAGTAGTATCCTGAACTGTTTTATCAAATTGTGATTTTTCACTAAATTCCAGCGACTTCTCAGTTGCAGGGGCCGGAACATTGGTGGCTTTTGCCTGCTCAAGTGCCCATTTTGCAGATGCGGACGTGCCAATCCTTCCGTCAAATTGGGAAAGACCGGAATCTTTTATAAGAGCGTCCATCGCCATATCCAATAAAAAACTTGAGATGATTCCCCCGCCCTGCCAGGTATTTACCACATCGGGGGTATCAAATTGGTAGTCTGATTTTCTCAAAACTCCAATTCCCTCGGCAATTGCCTGAGTCATACCGGCTTCTATCCCGCTGTGTACCATTTTTACAAAATGTCCCGCTCCCCCGGTTCCAAAATATGAGTGGGCTCCATTGGGACTGGTCAGTACGTCAAGCGCGGGGATAATAAATTGATAACCGTCTGCATTTCCGCCGACTGTCAGACAACATCCGTCCTCAAGCGCATGCGCGCCCCCCGTAACTCCAATACCCAAAAATTTTACTCCTCTTTTCTCAAAATCGGAAAAACGCCTTTCTGTATCCTTATAATTGGAATTTCCGCAATCAACTACCATATCCCCTGCCTCAACAAATTGACTTAATTGATTAAGTAAGGTCTCGGTAGGCTCGCCTGCTTGCACCATAGACCATATTATTCTTGGTTTTCTAAGAATGTTTTGAATTTCTTCAATGGAGTGAACAAGTGTTAGCTTTTGACTAACTATAAATTCTGCCTTTTCTGTACGGATCTCCTCAAGCTGATCTTTTGAGCTATTCCAGATAACCACTTCATGTCCTCCGTCCAACAGTTTCTCGGCGAACAGCCTACCCATTTTTGTAAGACCCAAAATTGCAATTTGCATAAGTGTCTATATCTAACCACATAGCAGCCATTCTTTCAAGTAGAAAGATATTGCTTGTTGTAATAATTAAACAAACATGTATATACTTATTATATCCAATGAATGATTCCGGAATTTATCAAAAATCACGTGAGGAAATATTGAACGTTGGAATAAAATATAATATTCCGCAAGACAAATTGGAAGAATTTCTGGAGCCTGACCGCATAGTTCAGGTAAAACTCCCGCTCGTTCTGGATTCTGAAATTGTAACCTTCACCGGCTACCGCAGTCAACATAATAATAAACTAGGTCCTTATAAAGGCGGCCTAAGATTTCACCCAATGGTAAGTAAAGATGAGGTAATGGCGCTTTCTCTCTGGATGAGTCTCAAGACTGCGATTGTCGGGATTCCCATGGGAGGCGGAAAAGGCGGAATCGCAATTGATCCCAAAGAATTGACAGAAGATCAGCTGGAGAAAATTTCAAGATGCTTTGTCAGGAAAACTTTTGATGTTTTGGGCTTTGATAAAGATATTCCGGCACCCGATGTTAACACCAATCCAAAAATTATCGACTGGATGGCTGATGAGTACATCAATATTGCGAAAAAAAGAAATATCAACACTCCGATAAGCAAACTTTACGCAACATTTACAGGAAAGGACAAACACGGATTGGCCGGTAGAACAGAGGCGACAGGATTCGGCGGAGTCGTGACCTTAAAAGATCTTGCAAAGAAAATGAATATCGATCCTAAAAAGACAACTATTGCTGTAATGGGTTTTGGGAACGTAGGTTATTATTTTGCGTATTTTGCATCCCTTGCAGGATTTAAGGTAGTCGCAGTTTCTGATTCCCGTGGTGGCATAATTAAAAAAGGACCTGATGGGCAGCTGCTTCCGCTTGATATCCCCCTTGTCCTAGAATGCAAGAAAAAGTCCGGAAGCCTAGCCGGCTGTTATTGCTCAGGAGGCGTCTGTGACACCCAAGGCGGACAGCTTATTTCCAATGATGAACTTCTAAAACTTCCTGTGGATATTTTGGTTCCTGCAGCTCTTGAGGATGTAATTACTGAGAATAATGTCTCAAATATAAAAGCAAAAATTATTATTGAGATGGCCAACGGGCCCGTAACTCCCAAAGCTTATGAGCACCTAACCAATAAGGGAACAGTTATAGTACCGGATATTCTTGCGAATTCCGGAGGAGTTGCCTGCTCTTATTTCGAGTGGGAACAAAACCTGCAGGACAAAATCTATAAAAAAGAAGATGTGCTGGAGCGTTTGGAAAAGACCATGTCTGAAGCGTTTGAAAAAGTATGGAACGAATCAGTAAAACACAATAGCAGTCTCAAGGAAGCATCCTATCTCGTCGCTTTTAGCAAACTTTTTAATAATTAGGGGTTCAATCATCCAGCCACTTCCGGAAATCTTTTTCAATAAGCGTATTTGCTTCTTTTGGACTCCAAGCATCTGATTCATAAACGGGAATTTTTGAAGCCTTCGGAAAGGCTGACCACCCCTTCAAAATATTTGAAATAAGTTTCCATGAACTCTCAAGCTCGTCCGAGCGGTTAAATAGCATTTGATCTCCATGAAATATATCAAGAACCAACTTTTCGTAAGCATCTCTTACTCCCCCGGCAAATTCTTCAGCATATGTAAATTTCATATCTACAGTTCCGAGACTTACATTTTGACCGGGTTTTTTAACAATCACCCGCATCCCGATTCCTTCATTCGGCTGGATACCTATTGTCAAGACATTCCCAATTTCAGGACAGCCGTATTCTTTAAACAGCAAATGACAGGTTTGCTTGAATACAATCTTGATATCCATTCTTTCTTTTTTTAATTTTTTTCCGGCACGCAGATAAAAAGGCACATCTTTAAATCTTGGCGTATCCACAAATAATTTCATCGCAACAAATGTTTCTGTTTTAGAATTTGCAGCAACCCCACTTTCTTTTCTGTAACCCTTATACTGTCCTCTAACAACGGACTTGGAAACATCTTTTGGCAGTATAGGACGGATCGCTTTTATCGCGTTTGCCCGGGCGTCCCTCACTCCTTCTTTTGAAAAGCTTTTTGGCTGTTCCATGGCAACTGTTGCCATAACCTGCAGAAGATGGTTTTGAGCTATATCACGCAGAATCCCTACCCCATCAAAAAATTTACCGCGCTTTCCGACTCCCTCATCCTGACCCAAAGTTATCTGGACATGGTCTATGTGTTCTTTATTCCAAACCGGCTCAAAAATACTGTTGGCAAACCGGAAGGCAATCATATTCTGAACAGTCTCTTTTGCCAAATAATGATCTACTCTATAAATTTGATGTTCTTCAAAGATATCTGCGAGTTTTTTATCCAACTGCCTCGCTGATTTTAGATCACGTCCAAATGGTTTTTCTATGGCAAGTCTTACCCATTTTCCTATATCTACTTTTACGCCTTCCGGCTTTTTCGCGTTTACCTTTGCAGCAGCGTACTCCTTGATAAATGCGGGACCGCATCCTTCTGAAAGTTTACTTTTTTTTAAATTTTTAAGAATTGAGAGATAGTTATCCGGTGGTGTTGCCAAATAAAACAACCGGGTAATACACGCTCCGATATTATTGTCAAAAGTATTTAATTTTTGTATCAAATTTTCGTATCCTTTTTTTCCATCAAAAAATCCCTGTTGATAATAAATATTTTTGGCAAAAGACGCCCACTCAGGATCTTTGTGTGTCTCCAACTCATCCCCAAGCATATGGGAGTATTGCTCATCAGAGAATTCCCTTCTCGCAAATCCCACTATAAAAAATTCACGGCCAATCTGTCCTTGTTTGTAAAGAGAAAAAAGAGCGGGGATTAATTTGTGCTGAGCCAGGTCCCCTGTCGCACCAAAAATGACTAAAACAAATGGAGAATTCATGAGTCCCTATTTTACACCGTTTGATCAGTAATTAACAGCGTCTTCTTGGCAACATCGGGCCGTTTGTAGAATCGTGCCGGGATTTCCTCTTCTGAGCCATCACCAAACATCAAATCCAGCGCTTTATTTTTGTCATCTCCGAAAACTAATACAATTAATAAGTCAATCATTTCCAAACCCAAAAAAGTCATTGTTACTCTCTCGTCATATTTTCCATTCGTATCATTGTACGAGGCAACAAGATTATGTGTCCTAAGCAACTCTGAATTCTGAATTCTGAATTCTGAATCTAGCGCGGGCATTCCGGATGTATGTCCATCAATCCCAATTCCCATAATTGCTACAGATTTTTGAAAAACTGCATTGAGCTCGCGGAGTTTTTGATCATACAAATCCGCTGCCTCTTCGCGGCTTTTTTCAGATTGTAAAATAGGATAAAAAGGAATATCCCGGATTTCCAAATATCTCAGTAGTCCTGTTCCCCGTATCATTAACTGATTACTGTTTGGATGAAATGGTTCTCCGAAACGCTCATCAACTTGCCCAACGGCGCCAGGAATAAGTAATTCTTCACGGGCGATCTCTGTGTAAAGTGATTTTGGAGTGCTTCCCCCTGAAAGATAAAGCACCGTTTTTCTATCAATTATTTGATGGAGAATCTCTTTTGTCAATTCGACTCCTGCAGTTGAGTCCAATACTTTTGCAACAGTTATGCCTTGGTTTTTATGAGTTAGAATATTTCGCTTTTTAAATAAAGTTTCAATTGCATCAAACATAAACTTTACTTAAAAAACTGGCCGATGTCTTTGAAGGTTACCAGAATTACGAGTCCAATCAGAAGAGCCATACCTATGGCATTTGCGTATGATTCAAATTTGGGATTAAGTTTGCGGCGTGTTACGGCTTCGATGAGAATAAAAAATAAGCGTCCGCCGTCGAGGCCTGGAATCGGAAGGACATTGAAGAATGCAAGAGAAATTGACAGAAGCCCTGCAAGATTTAGAAGCTGAAGAGTCCGCTCTTTGAGATTTGGAATTTGGACTATATCCCCGACCACAGAATAGATCCCGACTGGTCCTGAAACACCCTGGCTCAGGGGCTCTACATTTTTATCCTTGACTGCTGTCTTGATCAGACTCCCCATCACATCAAAGTTGTAGACCATCAAATTGACAGGGTGAATTATGCCTGAAGTTATTTTCTGAAAAGGAGTATCATAAGTCAGGACAGCTGTATCAATTGGGAAGAACGATACGCCAAGCGCCCCCTGATTCTTTGGGGGATTTAGTCTCGGAACCATACTGAAAGTTGCTTTTTTATTTGACTTTACATCCTGAAGCTCAAGCGTCACTTTTTGTCCTTTGTGCTGTTTTATGTAACTTAGGAAAAAATCTATATTTATGACATTACGGCCATCGACTGAGAGAATTTTTGAAAGAGGTTTTACTCCTGCTTTTTCGGCCGGTGAATTTTTTACAACCGATCCGATTATGATATCTGTTTTATTTTGCTGGTTAACTGCGAAAAAATGGTGGTCCCCCAAAAGCGGCAATTCTGTCCGGAAATTTGAAATACCCAAAAATGCATAATAGATAGTTACCGCAAGTAGCGTGTTCATCACGACCCCGGCAAGTATCACAGCTGCCCGCTGTCCCAGTGAACGGCTGAAAAAAGCTCTGTGCGCATCCTTGCTATCTGCTATTTGTTCTTTGTTATGAGTTACGCTAACCCTCCCCGCTCCTGCGTCATCTTCTCCGTATAATTTAACAAATCCTCCAATGAGAGCCGGGTAAAATGAATACACTGTCTCCCCCCGCTTTATGGAAAACAAACTTTTGGTAAGAGGTAATCCGAATCCAAACTCTTCAACTTTAATTCCCAATCTTTTTGCAACAAAAAAATGCCCCGCTTCATGGATCAAAACAAGAATTGACAAAATTAGGAGAAAAACAAGCGCAGTAACAAACATCATCTAATGATTATACCATCTTTTAGGATAGGATGGATACGGACTCAAATCGCTTGCAAAACAGTTAAAAACTGTCTAGGCTGGATATATGAGTGATGCATCGGCTAGTACAATAAATGGAAAGTTTAGGAAATCAGGCGGTCAAAATTTTAGACTTAGTCAGCATGGCGCCAGATTTGTCCCCTCTGAAATTGCAGGACCTCAAAATATACCTTACAATTTAGAGAGGCAAGCGCAAATCGCACGAAGCGACAGATTACATTTCGTGCATAGAGCCAACAACGACCTTAAAGCGCTAATTCATGGAAATCCTTCATTTGATGGAAACACAAATCAGCAACGCACGCAAAAAATTAGACGTAAACACAAAAATAAGCAAAAACTGCAACATACAAAAAATGTAAACGGATCTCTGGGGGTCGAAATTTGCATTCACAATATTTCAGCTGAATTACAAAAACACCCCGTCATGAATATAACCGACTATCCGCAAAAAAATGAAGCTATGGCAAAAGTAATAGTCAGGTTCAAGGAAGATCCAGAATCTGCCGGATTCTTAGATCTGACTACTATCCTCACTGCTGAAGAAAAAGATATTGAGCGTAAAAAAAAGACATTCAAGGGTAAAATAAAACCAGCGCAAGCCGAATGGATTGCGGAGCGACTCAGAATAATCCGCACTTCCCAAGATGCACTGGGGAAGATGATAACTGGTCAAAAAATGACACAAGATGATCTTCTTGCAGTCACTGTAAATGAGTATGTACGTGACGAACTTGAAATAATGGAAGACGGTCAAAAAACTGCGCTTAAAGAAAAAGGGCAAAACCAAAATATCCTAGAAACAGCAAATGCTGCCATTTCTGTATATCAGGTCTTTTATGATAAAACGTTTAATTATGGAAATAATAACTTTGAAGAAGATGAGGAATAAATTTTTAGATTTGCATTAACTCTGTCTCTTTTTGCTTTCCCCAACTCTCAATAGTCTCCACAGTGTCATCCACCAATTTCTGTACGTCTTTCTCAAGACGGCTTATATCATCTTCGCGTCCCTCGTATTCTTTTTTTATGTCCTCCATCGCTTCGTGCCGGACTTGACGGACCATTATTTTACCATTTTCAAGCTTGTGACGCATTGCTTTTATGAGCTCTTCCCGCCTATCTCGTGAAAGCGGTGGGATGCTGATGCGGATCAGGTTGCCGTCAATATTTGGGGCAAATCCTACATTGGCAGCTTCAATTCCTTTTTGAATCTCACTGATAATTGAGGGGTCAAACGGCGTTACGACCAGTGTGCTGGTGTCAAGGCTTGAGATAGTTGCCAGCTCCATGACTTTCAATTTGGCTGTTCCGCCATATGCCGCGATAATTATGTTTTCAACAAGTGCGGGAGTTGCCCGTCCTGTGCGGATGGTGTCCAAATCCCCCTTGAGGATATCCAAAACTTTATCAATTCTTTTCTTCGTCTCTTCTATTAAAGGATCCATTATGTTTATTGTAGCGTATTTATATTATATCTCAAAACGCTTGAAGTCATTTACTGTGATATTTTCACCCAATTTCCCGATTGCCGATTTTACCAGCTGTTCAATTGTAATGCTCGAATCTCGTATATTATCCTGTTTGAGAAGCTCTTTAACGTTTGCAGGATTCATAGCTGCGACTTGCATTGTAAGCTCTTTTGCCAGTCTTTTAAACTCATCTGTTTTGGCAACAAAATCTGTTTCGCAATGAAGTGAAAGGATCACACCGACCTTCCCCCCTTGATGAATATATGCTTCGATTATTCCCTCACCCGTTGCGCGTCCTGATTTTTTATCAGCTTTTTCAATCGCATGTTTCTTAAGCCAGGCAAGAGCTTTTTTATAATCCCCTTCTGACTCATCAAGCGCAACACGGCAATCGGCAATTGATGCCGATGTTTCGTCCCGGAGCTTTTTAAGTGTTTTTAAATCTATGTTTGCCATATCAGCTAACTTTTTAAATTCTCAGTGAAAATTGAAAATTTCAAATTTATTTAGCTTCTTTCTTCTTCGTCTCTTTCTTCGCAGCAGTCTTTTTAGCCGGAGCTTTTTTCTTTACTTCTTTTTTAGGTGTATCTTTCTTTGCCTCTTTTGGCTCTTTTGTACCCTCTGCCGCAGCCGCGTTTGACGCGGTCTCTTTTTTAACCCCTGCTGTTGCCATTTCCTTGGCCCAAGTTACGTCTTTTTTCTTTATATTTGCTTCTTCTTTTGCAATAGCTGCTGCTACCTTGGCATCCTCTTTTTCCTTTTCAGCTGCCACCTTTACATCCTCAATCGCTTTTGCTTTTTTACCCTCAATCCATGAATCAAAAATATAACCGATTATAAGTTTCAAACTCCCAACGGCATCATCATTGGCGGGAATCGGATAATCAATAATCATCGGGTCTGAATTGGTATCTGTGATCCCAACCGATGGTGTTCCCATTTTCAAGGCTTCCTTTGCTGCAGCGTGCTCTTCATGAGTGTCTATTATAAATAGAGCATCAGGAGGATTTACCATATCAGCAATTCCGCCGTAAAAGTTTTCCAGTTTTACCCGGCTTTTCTCCCATTCGCTTATTTCTTTTTTGGTGTAGCTTGCCTTTTCATTCTCGTCCTGGAGACGGTAGCTTACGTCTGTTAGTTTTTTGAAATTCTTGGCTACTTCTGAAAAATTGGTGAGTGTTCCACCAATCCAGCGCTTTGTGACAAAGTATAATCCCTGGGAATTCTCCTGATCAAGCCTTGCGAGTTCTTCACGGAGAATTGTTTCGGCCTGCCTCTTGGTTCCGAGAACCAGAATAGTTCCGCCCTTTGTGGCTAAGTCGCGGACGAATTTACCTGCTTCTTCCAATCCTTCTTTTGTTTTTTCTAAATCAATAATGTGGATATTGTCGCGGGTTTCAAAGATGAATTCACGCATCTTTGGATTTTGGCGTGAGACCTGGTGCCCAAAATGGCAACCGGCTTCTAGAAGTTCCTCAAGTGTAACGTTTCTCATAATTTTCCCTTAGACATCCATCTGATCACATTGTGTTTATTCAGGGAACAAAATCAGATGTGTAAAGATAGATGTATTATACAAAAATTAACTAGCTAATGCAATGCTTGTAGCGCACAACAACAAATAACCTTGCAAATTTTTAGGAATTTCGTCATTATTTAACTATGTCCCGAAAGAAAAAAGTGAGCTTAATTAATCTTGCCCAAGTGAAACTGATAGGCGGAGCAAATACCGGTATGCTTTTTATTGTGCTGATTATGGCGTCTCTTGTGGGACTTTCTTTTTTCATGGTAGGCGGTAGTTTTCCAACTATGACCCCCAGCATAACTCCCGCAACTAACACCGGTAAACAGGAAATAGTTTTCAGTCAGGTGCAGGATCCCGGAAAGAAAAATCTTCAGCTTCAGACATTTACAGTCAAAAATAGCTGCGAATCAAAAATAGCGGTTGATTTTCTTATTGATATTTCAGGATCAATGGCATTTGACGGCGGAATCAAACAAACCAATGAAAAAAACGCACTAAATGCTTTTACTGCAAGGATGTTAGACTCCTCAGTTATAGGGATTCAGACATTTAGTAAACCAGATCTAGTCCGGGAAAAAATCCCAATCAGTCTGTATAAAGACGTAAAATCACAGGTGACCAACACAATTAAATCTCTTCCCGCAGACGGCGCGACTAGCACAAGAGATGCTCTAAATCTTGCTAAGCAGAAGTTGTCTGAAGCTATAACTCAGAATAAGTTCCCGGATTACAAATATGTGCTTATCCTGATAACAGACGGCGTACCTGAAGCTGAACCAATACGTACAGATAGCGCAAGCTGTTTGGTAGTTGTTCAGGATACAGAACGCAATGTACCAAGATGCTTTGCCAAGATCCAAGATCCTCGAATCCCAACTGATGTGTCAGCTGAAATAAAAAGCCTGGGTGTTGAAATTTATTCACTGGGAATAACAAGTCCCCATTCAAGCGACCGCTTGCTCCAACCGTACCTGACAAAACTTCTTCAAGACGTGGCCTCGACTCCCCTTTCAGCTCATTTTTACTCAAGTGATAACGGAGCTGATTTAAAAACGCAACTGGATAGTGTTTTCAAAGATATTTGCTTGTAGAGCAGTAGATTATCTGCCTGTAAGTTTAAAAGAATTAATCATATCCATAAATGTGCTTTCCAACTGCTGGTTGGGAATAGGACTTAAGTAACTGTACTCCAAATGATAACTTTTCCCTGGCTTGCTGACAAAAATATGCGTGACCTGGGCTGCTTTATCTGTAGCACTTGCCGATGCATTAATAATTTCCGGTATGCTTCCTTTTAATTTGGTTGCGGTAATATTGTCGATTTTGATAGTATCCCTCTTAAATCCACGGGCTACATAATCTGTAATTCCCTTCTCAATTGCTGAAGCGGAGATATTGCCTGAGGTAATATTCAGCCCTGCCAAAAGAGTACTTGATGAATTGTAGGGATTAACAGGTTGTTCGATTTTGATTCCTGATCCCCCGCCCGAAAGGACAATTTGCTCCGCTTTCCACTCAGGCGGATAGACAACGCTGAACTCCGAATTTTTGTAGATCAGCGAGCCATCAGCAGTTTTCTCTGTAACCGGAGTTTGCTTGTCTGTACTGACGGGAGACTTATTGGGCGATTGATTACCTGTGTTGGGAAAAGAATTCTCAGAAGCCTGCTTTTGTAGACTTTGCCCTTCTTCTTCTTTTTTGGAAGAATTACCCAAAGTCACAAGAATAATAAAAATTATTATAACTAAAATTCCCAATCCTCCAAGGATTAAAATAAGAAATTTTTTATTTGGCGCGGGTTCTTGCTGGGCAGCGGAGTCCATACTCAAAGTATGCCACCCAGGAAGATAAGTTGTCAAATCAAAATTAGACTATACAAATGATTATTCCATAACATATGGCCTCACTATTCGAGGAGGCCTCTTGCTCCTCCGACTTAGCTGGAATTTTGTCGGATCCCACTGTTGATCATATGGCAGCTGCTTCGAAACTACATGTACTCCATTTACACAGAGGCCTATTGCCGCTTTAAAGTCAGGGTGTTGAAATATTTCTGGATACATCATACCAGCGAACTGCGGAGCATTTGCCAGCTTTACTGACGCGTGATGTGAAGCGATTAACGAACGGTCAATTTGGGTAAGTAGTTTACTTTCTTCCAATTTATTCATTTCCTTGATTTTCTTTTTTGCAAACTCCCTCCTCCTGCGGCTTACAAATGATCCTTTTGATCTCAAATCATACCCGGCAACAGATGTCTTTTTACTACTAGCATTAGCTTCGGATCTATTAATAACTCTCAATAAGGATTTGCGATCAAGTAAGAGTGCGCGGACAGCTTCGTTGATTACTATTATTTTTAGATCTTCAGGAATGTATTTATAATTCCACGCATCCGCAAATTCTGTCATCTTTTCGCGCAGAAGTATTCTGCGATTTGGCTGTTCATATTCTGAGGTTTGACCTTGGCCTGAAACTGTCTCTACCATAAGGTCTACGAATTATACTTTTTAAACCCATATAATGCAATGTTTTAGGGTACGGGGAATTTGTTGCAGAACAATCTTACCTCTTTCGCGATTTCCAATAATTTTTTATTTTTATATATTTTTTTTTGATAATCCTTCCAAACAATACGTCTTTCGTCTTTATCACTCGGTAATTCCCATCCCTTCACCTCATTAACTGCCCTATCCATAAAATCTGCTACCCTTTTCATATCCTTCTCATTCATTCCGCGTGTTGTAATTGCCGGTGTTCCAAGCCTTATTCCCGAGGGGTAAAATGGAGGGTTGGTGTCAAACGGAACACCGTTTTTATTAAGAACGATTCCAGCTACCTCAAGTGCTAGAGCAGCTGGTGAACCATTCACTTTTTTATTGCGCAGGTCAATAAGAATCAGATGGTTGTCAGAACCATTGCTTACCAAATCAAAACCAAGACTCGTTAGTTCTGAAGCAAGAGCTTTGGAATTTTTGACAATTTGCTCTCCGTACTTTTTGAAGGAGGTCTGACTTGCCTCTAGAAGAGCAACAGCGATCGCCGCAGTTTGATTGTCATGGGGACCGCCCTGAAGCCCCGGGATAATCGCCATGTCAATTTTTTTCGGCAATTCCGGATTTCTTTTAAGTCCCTTTTCTGTAACCATTATCATCGCACCTCTTGGGCCGCGAAGAGACTTATGAGTTGTGGTCATGATCACATGTGCATATGGAACTGGCGATGGATGGGCTCCGGCAACTACAAGACCCGCAATATGTGATATATCAGCCATCAAATATGCACCTACCTTATCGGCAATAGCTGCGAACTTTTTAAAATCAATTAACCTCGGATATGCAGTAAATCCGCATATTATAATTTTTGGCTTTTCTTTTAATGCCTGTTTTTCAATCGCATCAAAATCAAGTTTTCCATCTTTTCCGAGAGTATATTGCACAGAAGTGAAGAATTTACTGGATGAAGATAGAGCGGCTCCATGTGTAAGATGACCTCCAAATGCCAGAGACAATCCCATTATTTTATCTCCAGGTTCCAGGAGTGCAAAATATATAGCAGAATTTGCAGGACTTCCCGAATATGGCTGAACATTGGCATACGGAACGTCAAACAATTTCTTTGCTCTCTCCTGCGCTAGAATTTCGACTTTATCGGCTACTTGATTTCCCTGATAATATCTTTTATTTGGATAACCTTCGGAGTATTTATTTGTCAGAACCGTACCTAACGCCTCCATCACTGCTTTTGATGTATAATTTTCCGAAGGAATCATTTCGAGTACATCGCGCTGTCTTTCTTCTTCATCTTTAATTAGTTGATATATCTGCGGGTCTGTTTTTTTGAGGTTTTGCATCGGACAAAACTACTATACAAATTTTTGGTCAGGTTTGCAACCCCTGCTTTAATGGGTATCTCAAAATTGAGGGTTGCAAAAATAAAATTGTAGTATATAATACTCATAGTTAAGTAGTAAATTAGCTTATGAGATCAATAGAAACGCACTTAATTAGGTTTCCAGACTTTCAGAGAGCTGAAACTGTCCGTAGGGAATTGAGAACTGATTTAAAAAAGGGAGATCCTAATGTACAAGATGTAGAAATACATGTTCGGGGTCGCCGTAATGAAACTCCAGGATTTACTCCTCAATATGAATTTGTTGTTACGCTTAAACCGGATGTAACTAATGCATATGTAGCTCAGAAAGGAATGCTACCAGTTTTGGGAGTACCAGTTTCGTTTATAAAAGGCCGTCCACCATTTCATGATATTGCCAAAGAACAAGCTAAATAATTAGGCCATCACCTCTCAAGAATCAAACACTTATATCTATATCCATCCGCTTCTCTTTTCTCCTCAGAAATTACTTTTTTAAAATCCGGATAGTCTGGAAAAAATATATCAGCGTTGTAATCCCCTTCTACAATAGTTAGATAGAGTCTACCGACCAAACCTTTCTCAATTGCCTGTTTAAATATTTCTCCTCCTCCGAAAACTTCCTGAGTCAAAATCTTTGGTTTTCGGAGAATTAAATTTAAGAAAATCCGTCTCCTGTGTTATTTTGATTATTTACGTTACTCCTATTATTGCAAGCACTTCAAGTCCTCAAGCGTAATAAATTTTCTCCTTGAGACTTTATTATTGAAAACTGAGTAGATATTTTTGTCGTTCATAGTATTTTAAATCCCTAATTTAATTGAAGGAGACTCATGTCCAAAACGCAATACCATACTACCGGATAGATCTTGGTGGTCTTGACTTTTAACGCAGAACAATAATATGCTTAAAATATGGAAAATAACGGACAAGCAACCGCTATCCCCTCCGCCTCATCCATACCCAGAAAAAGCCGGAAGAAAATAATTGCGGTAACAATTATTGTATTATTAATAATCTCGGGATTTTTGGTTTTCAAATATATCCAGTCGGCGCGCTTCGATCAGAAACGGCTAAGCGACATAGACACGCTTAAAGTCACTATTGAGAAATATTATAAAGATTACAAAATCCTACCCGTCTCCATAGCTGCCTTCAGCCATATTTATACGACTACTGACCCCATAGATCCTGAGACAAAAAAAGACTATGTTTATAGAAAAATTTCACCAACTGAATATAAGCTTTGTACTAAATTTTCAACAAACTCCCAAGAAGCATTAAAGAAAGTTAAAAAGGATAAAGAAAAAGGACTAGGTTGTATTACTTATAGGGTAGCTCTAAATATAGACACTGCCAATCTCAATCTTCTTTTAAACCCGGCAACACCGAGCAGAGCTGTATTCCGTATCAAGGAAGGTGGAAAATAATCCGTAAATCCAAGCTTGACAAGACTTGCCGATTCGCCCTAGACTTTAAATAGAATGATTTCTGATAGCTATACCATTCTTTTTTCACAACAGATGACAAGGCGTGAATTCTTGATCCGCCTTGGACTTTTATTACTGCTATTAACAGGCGTTACAAATTTTATAAAAAATCTAGATAAGCTCAAATCATCAACAAATGAAAAACTTCAGAAACATGATGACAGCCCATATGGGAGATAATTTAGCTTTAAACTTATGATACGATTACCAAAACCGGGACAAGATGTAGGTCAATGGGGCAATTTATTGGTAGATTATTTATCAGCTGGCCATAATCCTGACGGAACAGATAAAAATGCCGATGCCCCGCGAAGCGCTGCTGTTGTCAAAGTCGCATCCTCCGGCCCAGCTCAGTCGCTTGATATGCTATCAGGCGAGGTATTTGAAATCACCCTTACTGCCAACTGCAATTTATCTCTTGTCAATGTTCCGCAGGTCACAAGCTTTGGCCTTATTCTAAGGCAGGATGGATCGGGAAACCGCAATGTTACTTGGTCCTTTCCCGTTGCGTGGCCCGGCAGTTCTGCTCCAGCAATTCCCGAATCTGCCAATGCTTCAGCGCAATTTACTTTTCTGACAACAAGCAAAGGCAATATATGGTATCCGGGAATCATCCGGATTTAATCGGTTTAATATTTAACTATGGCAAGACTACCGCAACCGGGAGGAGATACTGGAAACTGGGGAGAAATTTTAAACGACTATTTATCAGTCGCGCATAATCCTGACGGTTCACACAAAAGCGGGAATGGGACAACTGTTGTTAACGTCGCATCCTCCGGCACCGCTCAGGTTCTTGACCTCTCAGCAGGGGATATTTTTGAAATAACTCTCACTGCCAATTGCAGCATTTCCCTTCTTCATCCCCCCACAGTCGGATCATTTGACGTTATTCTCCATCAGGACGGAGTAGGAGGACGGAATGTTACCTGGTCGTTCCCTGCGTCCTGGCCTGGCAATTCCGCTCCTAACCTGGCTACCGGAGTACGGCTGAGCGCTCAATTAACTTTTATAACCACTAATGGCGGCGCATCCTGGCTTCCTGTTGTTGTCAGAGATAACTTAGGTTCTGTAGGTACCATACCCGGTGCTCCAGTCATCGGGATAGCATCCCCTATTCCCAATGGAGCATTTGCAAGGTGGAGTCCCCCTTCAAGCGCGGGCGGCAGCCCGATTACAGGATATGTGGTAACGCCTACCAAAAACGGGACAGATCAAACACCAATTCAAGTGGGCAATACCACAAGTGCGACAGTCGGAGGCTATACTACCAATGATTCTCTGACATTTAAAGTAGCCGCAATCAACCAAACGGGTACCGGACCCCAATCCTCAGTATCTAACCCTGTAACAGTTAACTTCAGCCCCTTGGTGGTGGCCAACTGCTTCTATGCGCTTGATGCTTCCGCGCTCTCAGGCTACAGCGATGGTGACCTGATATCGGCCGGCACAGATCTCTCGGGAGCGGGAAATACGACGACAGCCACAGGAGCAGCCCGACCGACTTTCAAAACCAATCAACAGAACGGCCTGCCTGCTATCCGCTTCAGCAATGTTACGACCAGGCTCAAAGCAACCCTCCCTTCTTTCAGACACCTGCCGGTTACATGGTTTGCTGTTATGAAGATAACCCCCAATGGCGGAGACCGCATTCTTGATGGAAATACTCCATTTGAAGTTGGTCTGCGTCAGGGAGGAACACCCAATTTAAACATGATAGTTTATAGCAATAGCGGTTTTGCGGGACCGCCTGTTGACGCAAATCCAACAGCTACCCATCTATATGAGATGTACTTTGATGGATCAAATTCATCCATTGTCGTAGATGGCGTTGTTAAAGCAACAGGGTCGGTAATGGGTGATGCCAATCAGCAGGGAATTTCCATAGGAGAGTCGCCCTTTGACTTGTTTGAACTTTATGAATTTCAGTCACACGTCAGCACGTCTGATGCGGCCCAAATCCGTGCGTACCTGAAGTCCAAGTGGAGGACTCCTTGATGGCTGCCGGCAAACCTTCTTTCACTATCACAGCCCGCGTAGTCAGTATTGACGGAGCGCCACCTACCCTTGGACATAGTTTCAAATTTTGGATATCGTACTTTGGGTACATAGACCCCAGCGCCGCACAGACTCCCGTACAATTTGTGCTGGGCGGGAATGAAACTAATCCGATTGTGGTTAATCCGTCAACTATCGCTACTATTGATGCCCAATATTCGGGCAGCCTCGATAATTCTTTTACTAACCTTTGGCAATCCCTTATGTGCGGTTTGATATGCAGGCCTACCCAGGATTGGCAAGATACATTGGAAATTGCCGGGACTATCCATGTCGATGAAACCAACGAAAATCTGCCGTATACAGCTCGGTTATTCAAGTCTCTGCAAATATATGGTCCTACCAACGCGACGTTTATGGGACTTATGTGTTTTAGGTTGTTAGCTAACGGACAATTTCCGACATCCGCAACTGATCCCAACGGTATTCCTCACGTCTGGCCCCAAGCCCGATTCTTGCAGCGCTATATGGATCGTATAAACCAAGTAAATCCTAATCCCCCACCCCGTCCACGGCGTATTCAGATCTTCCAAAACGGTAATCCTGGTGATAACGACCGCAACTCGTGGAAAATATATTACGACATACTCCGCCACCTGGGCACAACAACCACTCAAGCCGCTAACTTGCCTTGGGCGCCCGCCGAAATATCGCGGGCTTCGGATATCCACAAATTCTCCATTGGTCTTTATAATCCGCCTGGCTACATGTTTCCTTTTTCGCCAGGCAATCCTGGCGGCTCGTCACCCCAGGTTCCCGATGCTGCCGGAATAGCCGCTTGGGCGCAGTCTCAGGTTGATAAATTTGTAGCGGCCGGCTACACCAATCTTAGCCAGCTAACTCATATTAAAATTGCCGATGAGCCCAGCGAATATCAAAATGATACTTTACGGGCGGTTAACGAAACCTGGACTGCCGGCGGATTTACCTCTAATAAAATGCGTGATGAGGCCACCCGTCAGACCTTTCTGACCAAGTTTCGCGATTACCTGGCCGCCCAGGGACTTACTCCGGCCCAAGTGGGATACGGGTCATTTGCAGCTGTACCCGGACCGGTTGGCAGAGGCAAAGAAAAAGGTACACTTGTGGAACGCACCCTCTATTACTGGTCTATGAGATGGTTCTCGTATTTGGCGGCCAGATTGTACGCCGATGCCGCCGATGCTCTCAGACTAAAAATTCCCGACATCCAGCCTACCCTAAGTCTCAATAGCTACAGCGGCATGATGTGGAAAGGCCTGGCTTTTGATCCTGCCAGCCATATTACATCACCCGACGACGGCCAGATGGGCCACGACTGGCACGAACTTGGGCGGCTGGGCGGATTGATTGGGGTTGACGATTATATCTATGAATTCGTGATCTCCAACAATGCACTGCGGACATTTTCAAGCGTGCGCGATTACCCGAGTGGCAAAATGGCTGTCAACGAAGTAACAGTGGCAAAAGTCGGCACTGTAAAGGGCGCATTGCTCAAAAAAACATTGGTCAACGTTGGCCGTGGCGGCAGCATAATACCGATGTACCACTTTGGACCGGCCAATGTTTTTAAAGATGGTGTCGGTGCCGAAGACCTGATTAGTGGTCCGTACGCCGTGGCAGATTATCATCGGTTATCCAAATGGCTTTATGAAACAGAAGACGACTTGCTAGCCGGTACGCCACCTTCTCCCCAAGTGGCGGTGGTGGCGCCCCGATCCACCCAAATGTTTAATAATTCAGTTCAAGTCAATGACTCCACTCAAGGCAATTGGTGGACTGGTACTATGGATTATTTTTGTGAAGCTTTGTCGCTGGTAACCGCCCTCACGCATGCTAATATCGAAAGTGATTGGATTGAAGAAGATAACTTAGGCAATGCCGCCCGGCTGGCCACCTATAAGGTTATATACCTGACCGCGCCCTGTATTCCCGCCGAATATCAACCTACTTTGTCGGCCTGGGTTTCAGCTGGGGGTACGCTGGTAACTTTTCCGGGAGCTGGCGCTTATGACCGCTACAACAGCCCCACGACAGGCATAACGGCTATTGGAGGCTTAACCGAATCGGCGCATACCCGTCAGCCCCAAGGCAACTTAGCTACCACACCAATATCATTTCCAATTAGGGGCAACCAAGGTGGTTATGGAACAGCCTATCCAACTCCTGAGACTTGGCGAACAACCGTAGGGGCAAATGGAGGTGCCGTAGAGGCAACATTTGTAGATAACGGTAATCCGGCTGTTGTCACAAAAACTGTCGGATCCGGAAGGCGCGTGCATTTTGCCTATTTTATGGCTCAAACATACTTTCAAGGCGGTATTGGCGCGGATTCACCACAACGCCCTCCCACAAACCGCTGGAGCTTAGCTCTGCGCAAATACTTAACCCATCCCTTAACGCTGGCAGGAGTTGTCCCTCCGGTCACTATCGACCAACCGCTGGTTGAAGGGCTGTTATTAAAATCCAGGACCTCCACGGTCGTAACCTTGCTAAACTGGCGTGCCGAGCCCGTGACTATTTCCGGCACCATCCGCGGCGACTTTGCCGGCACACGCCTTGAGGGACGAAATGGTGATATACCCTGCTCTTTCTCAGGAGGAACTGTAACCTTTGGCCCAATGGAGCTTGATGACTGTGATATTTTGGTTGTCAAACATGATGCCAGCACGCCAAAAACAGTCCGTGACTCACATGTATTGAAAATCTTAAGAGGAGCTATTTAGAAATTTCTTCAAATATAAAACTACTGCCCATGGATGTTTGTTAATTCTCTGAGGAACAAATTGTAGTCAAATTGATTAACCGATCCGTCATCTGTTATATCAGCTGAGAGTTTCTTTGCCGGATCTGAACAATTCTGAGCGGGCAAAGTATCGCTATAGCAGTCAGCCAATGTGTTGTAATCCAATATATCTATTTTGTTATCATTATTCATATCCCCTGAGGTAAGAGTCATTTGCGGCAATATATTTATTTGTCCTTGGGTGAATGATTGGATACCCGGACCAAGAGCCTTAAGAAACTGATCGGCCTTAACTTTGACAGTATAAGCTCCTGTTGGGACTTCAGTACCCAAATCAACATCTCCTTTAAAGTTTCCTACTGAAGAATCAAAATTCACAGTTCCCTCTTTCGTCAAAACCAATTTATTCTGGCTATCAAGTACTTCAATCGCAACGCTTCTTTGCGATCTGCGTGGAGCTGCTGTTCCTCCGCCATTTGGATTGGCGCTGTCCCCGCCTTTTCCCAGACCATGAAGAAGAAGGTTCAGGGAAATAGAAGTTGAGACAACCGGCGCGCCGGCTAGTTGCACCTTCTGCCATTTGGATGCATTTTGAAACTCGGTTGTGATAGACGGATACATTACGGATTTACTACCAGATGCATCGCTGTCATCCAGGGCAAATCCCAATCCAAGCGTTGTTCCCGCAACAGGAGCGCTGCTTAATCCCATTGTGATCCATGGAATACGCACTTCGACGGTGTAATTGCTTGCGCTTTTTAATACAGCTGACTGCCAATTTCCATTCCAGGAAATATCGGGCTCGTTATTTGCTGATCCTCTTGCATCAAATTGAGTGTTCAATGTATTTACAATTCCTTGATAGTCTCCCGGAGACATGCCATTGCCGCCATTATTTTGTGTATCAACAAACCATTCAACTGCGTCATCTTCCCAGACATTTCCATCCCTTGTTGTTATCTGAGACTGCACTTGGTCATCTTGCACAATATACGCTAGATACAAATTAGCGTCATCCCACATTGCTTTAACGACTATGTTATTGTTGGTAGGACTGCCAAAGGCTATATTTTTGGCTGATGAAAACTCCTGGGGATTTCCATCAATAGTCGGCGCAAGTTGCGCTTTAACTATTGAAAAACCGGCTGGTGTAACAGGAGACGTAGGTGTTGGTGTATGAATGACTACCGTAGGACTCGGGACAGGTGTAGTCGTAGGCGTAGGAATAGATGTCGGTGTAAGAGTGACAATTGCTGGAGTAGGAGTAACAACCGGAGTAGTCAGAGCAGTTGCAGGAGCAACTGTAGGCGCAGAAGTTGAGGCGGGCAATGCCGTAGGGGGTGGCACTTGCGAAACAATAAGAGTCGGGGTGATAACTGCTGCTGCGACACTTCCATATATTCCTTCTCCAAAATTTCCAAAGCCGTATGAGCCTGTTGTAGTTGCCGCGTGCTGGCGAAATATTTGAGGGAACTGAAGGACAATAATAGTTATTGGAATAATTACCAATATTAGAAAAGTAGATAATCCTCGTCTGGATTTTGGGGCTAAAGAACGGAGTTTGTAAAAGGCAGCGCTAAAAAAATATTTTAAACTGTTCATAATTTCTACTTGCCATATGACCCGGATCCAAAACCTTTCGTCTCATTGGATCGCATGCGTAAAGTGCTGGAATCAGAAAGTTTTCTTAGTGTTTCCGAAATTCCTGTAATTGTCAAAAGGCCTAGGCCGAGATAAAGCAAAAATTGCTTTCTACTCATACTTTTTGCTAATAGCTGATTTAGGTTATTTTTGCGCATAGGCAGGTTTTGGGTTAAGAGCAATAATGCCTATGGTTATCGTGTATAACAAAATTATCGGCATGGCCATGATTGTCTGGTTTATGGGATCACCTGTCGGTGTAAGAATAGCCGCCACAATAAAGCTGATGAGTACAACATAGCGCAAATATTTAATAAGCTTTTTTGGTTTAAGAGGTGTAATCTTATGAATCAGAAGCATTATTATAGGAAGCTGGAAAAGTAATCCAAATCCCCCCATATACGCGAGCACAAAAGACATATAATCTTTTGTGGATATCAAAGCTTTCACCTGATCTGTGCTAAATTCGGAGAGCAATCTAAGCGCTGACGGGAGACTGAGATAGTAAGCTGTTGCCAGCCCCATCAAGAGAAGTACCCAAGAACCCACGAGAAATTTCTCCAGCATACCGTTGAAATTTTGAGGAATAGCCGGTTCAATAAATTTAAGGACTTGATAAACAACAATTGGAAAAGAAACAAGTGTGCCAAAAAGGAAGGATATTTTGAAAACCAGATCAAACCCTCCCGTTGGAGATGTGTAATACAATGATTCATGAAGAGGAAGTGTTAGGAATTTTATAATCGAGTCACGCATGAAATAACCGAGTCCAGCTCCCACACCGATGCTTAAGGCTGAATATACCAAACGGGTTTTAAGCTCTGCAAGATGCTCTGCAAATTTTTTTTCTGAATGGGCAACTGTATTCATAGATCATCAGGATTTGGAAGATTTTTTACTTTTTCCTTTTCCCTTTTCATCTATCTCTCCTGTGAAACCTTTTCGGATTTCCCGTATTCCCTCACCTATACTTCGTGAAAGTTCAGGAAGCTTCTTGCCGCCAAACAACAAGAGAATTATAACCAATATTACGATAAGTTCTTCAAAGCCTAAGCCGAACATATAAAAACCTCCTTCCATTAAAAGTATATATAGTTAAGGGGTTAGAATGCAAGTATGATTATCTTGTAAGGGTCAAAAACTTATATTTATATCCATCCGCTTCTCTTTTCTCCTCAGAAATTACTTTTTTAAAATCCGGATAGTCTGGAAAAAATATATCAGCGTCGTAATCCCCTTCTGCGATAGTCAGATAGAGTCTATCGACCAAACCTTTCTCAATTGCCTGTTTGAATATTTCCCCTCCTCCGAAAATAAATATCTCTTCGGCTCCGTGACTTTTTTTTGCTATTTCAATCCCATCTTCTATCGAGGTGACAATTGCATCCGGATGATAAGGAAGCTTCTCGAGTTTTTGTGAATCACGTGTAATAACAATATGGGTTCTGTTTGGAAGAAGTCTCCCTAAAGATTCAAATGTTTTACGCCCCATTACAAGAGGATGCCCCGTTGTAATTTCCCGTAAACGCTTCATGTCTTCAGGAATTTTAAATAGAAGATCATTATTCTTCCCCAATCCATTTTTCTCATCAACCGCCGCGATAATACTTATCATTTCTTTTTATTTCCTCCTCGCTCAGAAACTGCCGAACCGTCATAAAATCCCCCTGCAACAGTTAATTCTGCCTTGATGGGAGGATGGGGATCATAATTTTCAAGAGTCACCCTATCAGGCCTGAAATCATCTAAACTTTTAAACTTCCCAAGCTTGATAGTCGGAAATAGGCGGGGTTTTCTTTTAAGTTGCTCATTTACCTGATCAATATGATTTTCATAAATATGAACATCCCCAAAAGTGTGGACAAATTCTCCCGGTTTGTACCCCAAAATTTTGGCAAGAATTATAGTCAGAAGCGCATAGCTCGCTATATTAAATGGTACACCCAGGAAAACATCGGCGCTTCTCTGATAAAGCTGCAGATTTAATTTGTTATTTTTGATATTGACCTGATACATATTGTGGCAAATCGGAAAATAAGAAGTATCCTCTTTCTGAGCCATTGTATAAAGATATTCAGGATTCCAGGAATTTACAATAGTATTATGAGCATAAGGATCTTCTTTCAGTTCTTTTATTACCCAAGCAAGCTGGTCAATTGTTCTGCCTGATTTGGTAGGCCAGCGTCTCCAAAGTTCCCCATAGATTCTGGGCAGATTCCCCCATTCAGTTGCAAATCTCGCATCACTCGCAATCTTTTCAATAAAATCATTCTTTTCTAAGGGGCTCTTTAATCTTAAATCTTTAATCTTATTTCTGTATATCTTAAAAGGATAATCATCCCAGATATGCACATTATTATCGACCAGATATTTGATGTTGGAGTCCCCTGACATGAACCAGTAAAGCTCATGCAGAACACCTTTCCAGTAAACTTTTTTTGTGGTGAGGAGAGGAAATCCATCTGACAGATCAAATCTTATCTGTCTTCCAAAAACACCGTATGATTTGACACCGGTCCCCCGGTCGTGATTCTCATCCCCATTTTTCAAGATGTCTTTGAGAAGGTCTAAATATTGCTGTTCGGGGTGTTTTTTCTTACTCATCTTACATGCTATTTATAAATCCTTTGGGCAAACTTTACAAGTGGTAAAACTGATAAAAATGATTTTTTTTATATATTTTGTTATAATGCCCACATGGGAAGGAGAGTTGAGGCAGCAAGAACAGTCTTTGGATTAGCCGCCATGACCGGAGAAGCAATAGGTCTAGTCGGGATGGTGCATTCCAGCCATGAAATTAAAAATCAGCGCAAAGTACCAGCTGGTATAGTGAAAGAATTAGATGTTGCTGCTTCATTAATAAATGGTGCGTCGGTTACGCTTCATGACCCCAAAAGTGGTAAGTCCTTGGTTGAAGCTCATTTTGGTCCTAATAAAGAATTTACGATAATAGCTTTAAAACATGCAGAAGAAAAGATTGAAAAAGCAGGCGGAGACATTGCGTCTGTAGAAGAATTAATATCTGAGACCTCACAACCGGACTCCACTCCAAGTGATATATATGACCATGTCCGAGCTGCAGAAAACCCTTTTAAGGAAAAAATCGATAGATTAGATAAAAAAATGGGGGACAATGAAAATAGAGGACTTGTCTTACTTATGGGTGAAAGTGCAACAATAAGTAGGTTTAGGGATAGAATTACACGCAATCGAAATAAAAGGAGAGAAAATCGCCGAAGACGACTTAGTCTTGCTAGCTAAACCTGCTTCTCTTTCTTCGTAGTAGTAACTCTCCCCCCTTGCCACAAAAATAATTCGTGAGACAATTTACAATCTCTGCAAGGCGGTCAAGACACGTGTTTGGTCTTTGGGTAAAAGTCCTGAGAACATATCAATAACATCCTTGCGGGATCCCTCCTCATCATGTGTATTACCATCACCAGTACCGCAAATAACAGATTGGTAGGATGCCAAAAGCATCCTTCTTCGGTCAATAAATGCTTGATGCGAACCATTTGTAGTTAAGATATCCAGTTCTGTCAACAATCCTCTGGTCTCCATTATTGCAACACTTGCAGGGCTATCCTTTATAGTTCTATAATCCGCAACATGTCTCATCTCATGTCCAAATGACGGGACGACCCCATTTAAAAAAACCCCAAACGGAGTGATTCGACCATCTTCCTTTGTCCATTGATCACTGACAGCAACTACCATTCTACCTTTTCCTATTTCCTCATCAATAGGCATCGCTGAAAAATTTTCGGCTTTTGTACTTAAAAAGACTGTTCCAAGATTATTCATCTCATCAAGTAAGTCCTGCGGCAGGCCAAACTCTCCCTGGTAAATACGGTGTAAAAGATCTATTCCGCCGATTTGAGTCCACTTCTCCATTTCTTTTCTATCAGTCTGGCCGAGTATATAAATCCATGGAACACGCGGGTCATCCAGAACTTCGATACGCCTTTCTCCTCCTGGCTGATAAGGCGCAAATTCATCAACAAGATCATATGGAACCCTTGCCTTATTACCGTTCTCTCCATAAGGAATCAGATATGAACCGCTCTCTCCTGTATCCGATGCTCCAAATTCTCCATTGTTTTCAAGAACTGCGAGTACACAATAGATATTGCCCCAAAAATCACTTCGGAAATAATCATATGTTGCAATTCTTTGCGTTGCATCTTCAATAGGTGTTTCTGAAAAAGTAGCTGAACCCCAACGCGTATATGTATCATCCAATAAAGCTGTATTTACATCTACGGATTTACCAACTTTGCCTACAGAATTCTTCTCGTGGAATCTACTGTATGCATGCTTTTTTCCTAAAATACTTTGTACAAAATTAAGCTGAAGTTGTGCTCCGTGGGTTGCAATCTCAAGCGGTCCTGCTCCTGCCGGAACTTTGCGCTGAAAACGGGCAAATGCTTGGTCAAAAACCCCTCCTACTGATTCTGCTGTTTCTTTCCTTTGAGTTTCAATAATAACCATATCCGAACTTATCTGTAGTAGTATTATAAAACATTTATTCCGAAATATCAATACTATAGGTAAGTATATTTAAAATACTTACTCTAGACAAACAGGACACCATATTGACTTATAGTATGCAAATTGTTATACTCCAACTATTATGGCAATGAGACCAGAACAATTAGGTAGAAGGATTGGAAGAGCTGTTCATGACGCACCTAGATTGATCACGCCCGATCAAGTCGATGCAGCAGGGCGTGAAGCGGAATCAAGTATGTCCGCTCTAATGGATATCATGGAAGAAAGTGCAGCAATATTGGAACCATACTTTGTGAAGGTAGGCGAAAAAGGCGCAGACGGAGTAGATAGAAGGGTTTTGATTTTAATCGGCTCCGTAGTAACTAGGGATGAGAGAATGGATATGGTTGCGATCACCAAAGGAGGTATAAGAAGTGTTATAGAAAGGGGAAGGTATACGTATGGTAGGACTACGGAAAGAAAAATACAATCAGTTGCAAGTGGCGAAGCGACCTTGGAGATCAATGATGAAAATTCTTTAACGTACTCTAATAAAACAGGTACACAGTATGGTACATTGTGGTTGGAAACAATTCCCTTAAGACGAGAATACATTTTAGATATTGCAGATTCCGCCATAGAAAATAGCCTTAGTGTGCTTAGGGAAGAACAAGAGCGCATGCAAGAAGAGCTTGATGGAGTTAGGGCAATTTCATATATAGCAGATGCACTCGAAGGAAGAATTTTGGGGAGGTCACTTCTGGATACAGAATAAACCTAAACCTGCTTCTCTTTCTTCGTAGTAGTCACCCTTCCCCCTTGCCATTGGCCGCGGTACATATTTCCACCTCCGGCAACTTCTGAAAACTGTATGTGTACAATCCGTGCTCCCATTTCTATAGTTACTGCAACCGGACCCTCATTTTTGAGACCAAATGTCAGTCCCCCGCAATATCCCGGCGGTACATTTCCTGTACGGATAACCAAACCTGATCTATAAGTAGTAGATCTTGGAGTGATGCTTGCCGTCAGATTCTCTGGCATATTTACTGTTTCTATGGTTTTAACTAAATAAAAATCCCCCGGTTTAATGGTTATTTCTTTGTTAACCTTTTTATCAAACTTTTCAACTAGATCAATATCAGCTGTGTGTCGCTCCGTAACTCCCAAAAATGCTTTTCCTGAAATTTTATAAACTTCAGAAAGACGCAGATCAAATCCCGCACCCTCAGGATTGGTCAATTCCCGCTCGGAGAGATTCTCAACCAGCTTTTTGGTTTTTACCAACTTTAATAATGCTTTGGGTCCTAGTACCATATATATGTATAACTATTTAATACGCGTTGAGATTAATTGAACAATTTCCTCCGTCACTTTTTCAACTGATTGCGCTCCATTGATAATATTGAATTCCTCCGGAAATTCTTTCAAGAGCCAATCATATCCTTCTTTTGCTTTAAGGATCTTTTGCTTCTCCTCATAGATCTCTTTTTCATGAGGCTTTTTGGAAAGCCGATCCATTGCCCTCTCCACCGGAATGTCAAGATAAATTGTAGTGTCAGGCGCTATAAATTGATGATACATAGATAGTATACTTTGTGAGACAAGAATATATTTCGCTGTGTTATCGGTAAAATCTTCCTCAAGATCCAAAACTCCATATGGAACGGCTGACCAGAAACACCTGTCGGAAATGACGATCTTTCCCATTTTCAGTGCGGGTTCTATAAATTCCGCGTGATGCATTCCACGGTCCGCAGAGAACAAATATTGTATCGCAACTGATGGAATCTTTGTCTTTCCATTTAAGATTTTTTGGATCAGCTCACCTATCAGCCCTTCATCTTTTCTTGGCTCCCGTGTCTTCACCACTTCTTTTCCCTGCTCTTCAAAATATTTGTAGAGTTTTTCAATCTGAGTGGTTTTGCCCGATCCATCAATCCCCTCCAAAACTATGTAGCGACCATTATAGGGGTTTCTTCTAAAATCAATGTCAAAATCTAAGTGGTACTTCATAACTTCAGGGTCTAGGGTCTAGGGGGTCTAGGGTCTAGTTTTATAGACGCTAAATGCTAAACGCTAGAAGCTATTTCTCTTCGTGAATTCTTGACTCCTCCGGTCCTTTTTGAAATTTGTATTTGGCGTTTTTTTTACTTGTGTACGGAGTAACAGCCGGACTTGAGAGTTCCTCAAATGTCATCGCGCAGATCCTCATCCCGATAGTAAGCTTAATTGCCATTCTACCCAGATTACCAAGCTCAAGAACAGGGTTTCCATCCCAACCGGGATCAAAAATAGAAGCAGTTGAGTGAACGACCAAGCCTAAGCGTCCAAGTGACGAACGGCCTTCCAATCTTCCCATCAGATCGGCAGGTATTTTGACCGACTCAAGCGTAACGGCGAGAACAAATTCCCCAGGCTGCATGATAAAAGCCCCATCCTTTGGAACTTTTATCACTTTTGTGATTTCATTGCTGTAATCTTTTTTTGAAGGATCGATATATGCATGGTGACTGTGGTCAAATATTCTGAAATTATTTCCAAGCCTGAGATCTATAGAACAAGATCCGAGTTGGGTGGAGAGATCAGGGGCGGGTTTAATGATAATTCTGCGGCTCGCAAGGGCTTTTTCGATGTCCTGATCTGATAAAACCATAACGAAAGTTTAGCATGTCAGATCCCTTGACACAACTAGGTTTCTTATCTACGATTGATGTAAATGGAGAAAAGCAAAAAATTATATCTTGTTGGGTTCATTTTGGGACTTACTCTTATCTCCGCTCTTACTATTTCCAATCTGAAAAAGCCGACTCAGACTCTGACCCATGCTGCAGCCTCTACAGTCCTAAGTCTTACTCCCGCAACTTCGTCCAAGCAAGTCGGGGATACAATAGATCTTGATCTGATTATAAATCCCGGAAATAATTTGGTATCACTTATCAAATTCCAGTTAGCATTTGATTCCAAAAAAATTGCCCTCGAGGCAGATCCTTTTACACTAAACACCACAGCTTTTCCTACCAAAGTTGAGGGACCTGTTATAAATACCGAAAGCATTGGCGAAACCGTTTCAATTGGCGCGGATCCGACAAAAGTTATTCAGAAAGAAACAAAAGTGGGTACAGTTCATTTCAAGGCAATTGCCCCAACGGATAATTCTCCCATTTCGGTAACTTTTACCAATATCACCCAAGCTTTATCTCTCGGCACCGGTGATAAAGCATTTGAAAGCGTTCTCTCCTCAACTACTCCCGCAGCTATTACAATAGGTGGCATCTCTCAGGTCACACCAACAAACGATCCTTCAATTACTCCTTCAATTTCTCCCAAACCGTCCGAAAATGCAACTACAGCAACCTTCACCCTTCAATTACATGGAGTTGGGTCCAGTGGAGACAATCCCAATCCCAACGGAAGCAGCTTGAGCAATAAAACTCCTCTTCACCCGCAGAGAAATCTTGCCATTCTACTTTACAATACAGATAATCAGCTTGTCTCCAGTATTTCAGGCGCTGTGAATTATGACCCAGGGTCTGGAACATTTAAAGGAAGCGTTGACTTAGGCCCAAGCCTGTCACAGGGCAACTATAATATAAAGATTAAAACAGACAGGTATCTCCGTAAACTAATTCCCGGCGCTCAAAAAATAACACCTCTTCAGGATAATAGAATAACTGAAGTGGCAGTGGTTGCAGGCGATACAAACAGCGACAATTCGGTCAATATCCTCGATTATAACGCGTTTTTGGATTGCGGATACGGTGTTCTCAATCCCCTGCCGATGGATGATCCCAATTCTAAATTCAATAAGAAAGTGTGCCAGGTTCACACACCAGTAGCCAACATTGATGTTGACGATAATGGGATCGTTGATAGTTTTGATTACAATCTCTTCCTCCGCGAACTCTCCGTCCAAACAGGAGACTAAACTTAGTGCTTGACATGCTTATCTTTTATTAAGTATGCTAAATATGGATTTATTTATGTCGTTATTCAAAAAGAATCCTTTTCTAACTTTAGGGCTTTTGGCTCTAGTATTGGTTGGCCTACCGGCTGCAATTTTCTTATCTCAAAAAAAGGCTGAAAATAGATCCCATGCCTCAGCAACTGTTGCTCTTTCATTCAGCCCTACATCCTCAGCGTCATCGCCAATAAATGTCGCCCCAAATGGCTCAGTTACACTGGACATTATACTTGACCCTGGAACAAGTATTGTTTCTTACTTAAAATCCGAAATCAATTATGATGCTTCCAAGTTCCAAGTAGGAAGCTCTGCCCTTCAGTTTGACCCGGCAGCTTTTCCCACCGTTCTGACGCAACCGATTTATACGAGTGGCAAAATACAATTTGTACTTTCTGCAGGGGCAGATCCGACAAAGGCTATCCAAAAACCTACCAAAATAGGAACGCTCACACTTACCGCTCTTCCTGTAAGTGGCGACTCTACGCCTACACAAATCACGTTTAACTCTGTTACTCAAGCGCTTTCAATTGATCCTAAATCAACACCAAAAGAAAATGTAATTGGAAGTACAGTTCCTGCGAATCTATTAATTACTCAAAATGGAGCAGCAACCCCCCCAACCACATGCGCGAACTCTCCAAGCGACACAATGCTGATTATAGATAAATCAGGCAGCATGAATGCCGCTTCTGGTGTGAGCAAAATCACGCAGGCAAAAGCCGCTGCAAAGAAATATGTAGACATTCTTGCCAAAGATCCAAGAAACAAAGTCGGGTTAATAACCTTCAGCACAACAGCTACCGTTACAAGCCCGCTTACCAATAATTTCGCAGGGGTTAAAACTCAGATAGATAATCTAACTGCATCAGGCAGCACCTGTACAGAATGTGGAATAAACAAAGCAAATCAGGAATTGGCAAAAAGTACATCATCCAACAAAAAAGTTGCTATTCTGCTAACAGATGGAAAAGCCAACTATATAGAAGGCGGAACAAAACAGTACACAGATGTTGCAATTCCTGAGCAAAAAGCCCTTGATGCTGCTAAAGCTGGGCGGGCTGCGCAAGGTACTGTATTCTATACGATTGGTTTGGGTCTTGAGATAAATGCGGATTTTCTTCAGGGCATTGCAGCAGCAACGGGCGGAAAATATTATGGAAGCCCGACTGGTGATCAGCTAAGTTCTATCTATGATCAAATCTCACAAATCTCAGGAAAAGGATCTATTACGGGTTTTGTTTTCAATGACGCCAACGGTAATCAGGCTTACGAATCTACGGAGTCCAAGCTTTCCGGATGGACAATTAAGTTAACAAACTCCTCAACAGGCGCTGTACAAAACTTCGTAAGCGACGCAGACGGATTCAACATAACAGGTATTTGTAATGGCACCTATAACTTAAAAGAGGTAGAGCAAAATGGCTGGAAACAGACTCTTCCCACTGATTCAAATGGATATTCTATAGTAATTAATAATGGCAGTGCCATAACAGACAAAAATTTTGGAAACAAGCAGGGCGGCAACACTTGCTCAGACAAGAAAGACAACAATAACAATGGTCTAATCGATGAGAAGGATCCTTCATGCCACACAGACGGCAATCCAAACAACCCCGGTACTTATGATCCAAACCTACCTGAGGATGGCAACACCTGCGCTGATGGAAAAGATAACAATGGAAATAATCTAATCGACAGGTTTGATCCTGTC
>JBBSGK010000007.1:0-48198 GCA_038254115.1 Candidatus Levyibacteriota bacterium
CATCGTTAGAAATCGTCCATAATTCATTTACCGTAACCTTTACTCCTTTATCTGTTTTGCCCCCAACCTTTATAGGGCTTTCGTCTTTTTTAAAAGTTTGTCCGTCATGTGGATTATTAATTTCCAGAACCGGATCTTTATTAATGTAACTAATTTTTACACCCTGAGAATAATCACTCTTTTTACCGTTAGCATTTTCAGTTTGTGCTTTTATCTCATTCTCTCCTTGACTGAGGTTTACATTGTCAAAGGTAAAAGTTTTATCTGAGTTTGTATCTGTTTTTCCGTACAGCTCGTCATTAATATACAGATTAATTGTATTGTTGTTTGTTGAAGAATAACCCGAAACTGTAATTTGTGCGGTTTTTGTAGCGTTTGGTACTGGATTTAGGACGGGTGGTGCAATGTAATCCACGCTTTGGGCATCAACTGCTTCGTCATTTGGATTTTTTAATTTTTCAACCAAAATACTTAAGCCTGTCAGTAATTTCATGCCAAATACTACTAACAAAATTACTAATATAATGATTCCAAAAAGTGTTCTTTTGTTCCGCTGCTTAATGTGGGTTACAAGTCTTGATCTCATAAATATATTTGTAGTATCAGAGCCGATGGTGGGATTTGAACCCACGACTTACTCTTTACGAAAGAGTTACTCTACCAACTGAGTTACATCGGCGCACAGGTATATTTTAGATAATTTATAAAAAGTTAGCAACTCAATTGGATCTGTGGCGGTTTCGTCTGGCAATATGTTGCTGAAGGAGTGACAATCTTAATTCGGCCTCTATTCTTATGATATCTTCCTCACTAAGTTCGTCTTTTTTATTACTTAGTAACTCCTCAGCCCTTTTCTGCGCAGCGGTTGCCTTTTCTACATCAATATCTTTTGCATGTTCTGCATAATCGGAAAGTATAGTAACATTTTCTTTTTTAACCTCCAAGAATCCCCCAGATACTGCAATGATATTGTCTTTCCCTTTTGATTTTATAATTATTTCGCCGGGTATGAGCTTGGTAACAATATTTATGTGGTGGGGAAGTACACCTATTTGGCCATTTTCAGTCGGCACTAGAACTTCGTCAATTTCTTCACTCAGAACGTTATTTTCAGGGGTGATTATATCGAGATGCATAGAATAAGCTAATTATTATTTGATTATTTTTTCCCTTTTTCAACTGCTTCCTCAATTGTTCCGACCATATAAAAGGCTTGCTCAGGTAGGCTGTCGTGTTTTCCATCCAGTATCTCTTTAAATCCTTTGACCGTTTCTTCAATTTTGACATACCTACCTGGCTGTCCGGTAAATACTTCTGCAACAAACATTGGCTGAGTTAGAAATCTCTGAATCTTTCTTGCTCGTGCAACAATTTTTTTGTCTTCATCTGAAAGTTCATCAACACCCAAAATAGCTATAATGTCCTGAAGGTCTTTATAACGCTGCAGCACTTTCTGTACGTCGCGTGCAACCTCATAATGATCTTTACCTGCAACATTTGGGTCAAGCATGCGGGATGATGAAGTCAGGGGGTCAACTGCCGGATAAAGTCCCTGTTCTGCAAGTGATCGCTCAAGTGTGATTGACGCATCCAAGTGGGCAAAAATTGTTGCCGGTGCCGGGTCTGTGTAATCATCTGCCGGGACATATACAGCTTGTACTGATGTGATAGAACCTTTAAGAGTTGATGTAATCCGCTCCTGAAGACTTCCCATTTCACTTGCAAGTGTAGGTTGATAACCAACAGCCGATGGCATACGTCCTAAGAGAGCCGAAACTTCAGAACCGGCTTGGGCGAAACGAAAAACATTGTCAATAAATAAAAGCACATCTTCTTTTTTTACATCACGGAAATACTCAGCCATTGTCAGAGCTGTTAAAGAAACCCGGAGTCTATTTCCGGGGGGTTCATTCATCTGTCCGTAAACCATAACAGTTTTGTTCATAACTTTTGCCTCAAGCATTTCAAGCCACAAATCAGTTCCCTCGCGTGTCCTCTCGCCAACTCCTGCAAAAACAGAATGTCCTTTATGCTCGGTAGCAATGTTGCGGATAAGCTCCTTAACAATAACTGTTTTTCCAACTCCGGCTCCTCCAAAAGCTGCTGTTTTTCCGCCTTTGGCAAATGGGGCAATCAGATCAATGACTTTTATTCCCGTCTCAAGCATTTGAGGCTTTGTTTGCTGGTCTGTCAGAAGTGGAGGGGCTTTGTGAATCGGATCATATTTTACGCCTTTTGAATCAAATTTTTTCCCATCAATTGTCTCACCTAGCACATTAAATATCCGGCCTAGCGTTTTTTCACCAACCGGTACACTTATCGGTTGGCCTGTTGAAATTACTTTCATTCCCCGCGAAAGTCCGTCAGTTGATCCAAAAGCAAGAGCTTTGACTTCGCGGTCACCGATCAAAAATTGAACTTCAAGAACAAGTTCTGTCTTATCAGGCAAGGCAATAGTGAGGGATTCATAAATTGCAGGAAGTTCATTCTCGAAATACACGTTCACCACAGGGCCTGCGATCGCTATTACAATTCCTTCTTTTTTATTTAATTTATCATTACTCATAATTTGCTACAGCTGATGATCCGGTAATATCCAATAATTCACTTGTAATTTTTGCCTGCCTTGTTTTGTTATATTCAAGCTGCAGATCCGAAATTATATCATTTGCGCTGTCAGTCGCATTTTGCATCGACATCATACGGGACGCCTGCTCCGACAAGAAGCTCTCAATTAGTTTGTGGTAGACTGACATTTCAACATAATGATTTAGGAGTGAATCAAGTAATACTTTTTTATTTGGTTCAAATAAATAAAACTCATTACCATCCTCTTCTTTTTCCGGAAAATCAAACTTTACCGGTAATAAATCCGTAACTTTTGGTTTTTGTGTAAAAATGTTTATGTATTCTGCAGTTAGTATTTTTACTGAATCAACTTTTCCTGAATTGTAATACTCATCAATTATTTGAACGAGCGGGTATATTTTGTCAAAACCGGGTAGAGTAGTGCCAAAAGGAAACGCTGCCACAACATTTTGGTTTAAATGTACAACTTGACCTTCAAGTTTTTTTCCAACGAGTATATAATTTGATTTATCTGAATTTCTTTGATAATTCATGAATTCTTTTAAAATGTTTGCAATCAAACTCCCGCAAAGCCCTTTATCAGGTGACAAAACGAGAAGCAAAGTCTTCCCTAATTTTTTGGTAGGGGATAGGTAAGGATGTGTATAATTATTTTTCGCCTCTTCCAGTAAATTATCCAATATTTCTGAAATTTTGTTAACATATGGCTTGCTCGATGCGACTGCATTTTGAGCGCGCTTTAATTTGGACGCAGCAATCATCTGCATCGCTTTTGTTGTTTTTGAAACATTCTTCGCTGCATTAATTCTTCTTTTTAGTGCCAATATAGTTGCCATAGTATTTTAGAGTTTAGGGTTTAGGGTTTAGTTATTAAAACTAATCACTAATACCTAATCACTAGTCTTAAATCCTTTCTTAAAATCTTCGACAATTTTTTTCAAAGCTGAAAGTGTCTCATCAGTTATCTTGTCTCCTGTGTTTAGTGTATCAATTAATTTTTTAGCATGGGTTTTCGCATATTCATGCAGTTCTTTCTCAAACCTTTCGACTTCCTCAACCGGAATATCATCCAGATAGCCATTGGTTACAGACCAGATACTAAGTATTTCCAGCGCTTCAGGCAGGGGCGAGTATTGTGGCTGTTTTAGAATCTCAACACTTCTCTTTCCCCGCTCGAGCTGTTTCATGGTTGACTCATCGAGCTCGGATCCAAATTGGGCAAATGCAGCAAGGGAGTTATATTGCGCAAGCTCAAGCCGCAATTTTCCGGCAACTGATTTTATTGCTTTTGTCTGGGCAGCTCCTCCGACACGGGAGACAGAACTTCCGGGATTTATAGCAGGCCTGACACCGATATTGAAAAGGTCTGATTGAAGATAAATCTGACCGTCTGTAATCGAAATAACGTTTGTTGGAATATATGCTGATATATCGCTTGCCTGAGTTTCAATAATCGGAAGAGCTGTGATGGATCCACCGCCATTTTCTTTATTGAGCCTTACAGCCCTTTCAAGAAGTCTACTGTGGAGATAAAAGATGTCACCAGGATATGCTTCGCGGCCTGCGGGTCTTTGAAGAACTAAGGAAATTTGACGGTATGCCCATGCGTGTTTGGTAAGATCGTCATAGACGATAAGCACGTCTTCTCCCTTTTCCATAAAGTATTCACCAATTGCTGATGCTGCATAAGGAGCTAAGTATTGGAGTGAGGCAGGGTCTGCTGCACCTGCCGAAACAACGATTGTATATGAAAAAGCATCTTCCTGTTTTAATCTATCGATAACTTGCGAGATTGAGCTTTGCTTTTGTCCGATTGCTACATAAATACAAATTACCTGTTTTTTGCCCTTAGCAATTTGGCGTTGATTGATGATGGTGTCCAGTGCAATTGCTGTCTTTCCAAGCCCACGGTCACCAATTATGAGCTCTCTTTGACCTAGTCCTATCGGAATCATTGCATCAATTGCCTTAATTCCGGTTTTAAGAGGAGTATCAACCGGTTGGCGGGCGGTGACCCCTGCTGCAATTTTCTCAAGAGGCATTTTTTTGCCTTTTTTTATAACCGGTTTACCATCAAGCGGGTTTCCGATAGGATCAACAACGCGTCCCAATAAATCTTCATGAGCGTCAATGCTAAGTAGTTCATTGGTCCGCTTTATAACGTCGCCTTCTTTTATATCTCCTTTTGCATCAAGCAAAATGATCGAGGCTGTATCTTGGGTCAAGTTGAAAACAACACCGCGTGACGACTTTCCGATGTCTACCATTTCACCCATCGTAACCTTTGAAAGGCCTGATGCGACAATCACGCCGTCGGAGTTTTTTATAACTTCACCAACGTGCTCTGTTTTGCTGTTTTGGGAAATTTTTCCCAAACGCTCTTCCAATTGTTTGATTATGTCGTTTGAATCAATCATAATTTTCTATATTTTCAATTATGGTATCAAGACTATTTTTCAAATTCATTTCAAAAATATCATCATTATGGGTAATCCTTGTTCCGACAAGAAGCGCAGGATTATTCTTGTCTATTATTTTCTGGTCCGGAAAAATATCTTTTAATTCTTTCATGATATCATTTTGCATTCCAAATGGACTTTCAATGTATACGTTTCTTAATTTTTCTGCGTTTTTAAGCGATTTTATATATTGTTTTAATTCTGCTCTGCCAAGTTTATCAGCAATTCTACTTACTGTTTCATTATCAAGATCACCATTTTTATAGGAGATGAGCACTAATTGCTTGAGTAATTTTTTATTCATATTAATCAACCTTCTTAATTTTCTTTATAGCGTTTTTCATTATAACAGTTTGTTCTTTTTCTCCAAAAAGTCCTGTGAGGGATTTTTCAAGTAAACTCACAGCAAGTTTTGTAATATTTGATTCAAGCCGCTTTTCGGCAATGCCTGTTTCATATTTGATCTGGTTTCTTGCCTCCGAAAGCATGGTATCAACTTTTTTCTTTGTTTCCTCCTCAGAAAGCCTTAGTATTTCAGTACTTTGCGCTTTTGCTTCATCAATCAGTTTTTTTGCTTTTTCCTGAGCCTCTTTTAGTACCTTCTCTTCTTTTTTGACAGTATCTTCCAAAAGCTTGGCGGACTCTTCGGCTTGTTTGAGTCCAAGAGCAATCGTTTGTTTCCTATCTTTTAAAAGTTTGAGTATTGGTTGATATAAATACTTTTTTAGGACAAGATAGATAATTACAAAATTTACTATCTGTGCGACAAAAAGTATTGGCTCGAATCCAAAATTTTTTAATATTTCCATAGGCTAAAAATTTATTCCAATACACGAATTAGTTTTTTAATATTCGCGTATATTCGCATGCGAGATGGACTTATTAAGTTTTGTCTGACATGCGAATTAATACGAATCTGCTAAAATTTTTGCAAAATTCGCATTCATTCGTAGCTACTTTGTAAACGCTAAAATTAGCGAATAAATAGCAATAGCCTCAGCAAAAGCCAATGATAAAAGCATAGGCGGCAGAATTTTTCCTGCTGCATCGGGATTACGTCCTATGGCCTCCATAGCTTTTCCTCCAATCCAGAGAATTGCGAGAGCTGGGAACATGCCCCCAAAAACGATTATAGCTCCCCCTGTTAATGTAAATGTAGTCATATTTTAATAATCACCTCCTTTAAATATTTATAATTCATGATTTTCAATGTCCGCCTTCCTCGGCGGGCGCATGGTGCGGTGTAGTAAGTACCGCCATGAAAACAAGTGTCAAAACAGAAAAAACAAGCGCCTGGACGACGCTTACTATTGATTCAAGAAGAAGAAAGGGGAGCGGGGCCACAAAAGCAACCAAATTGGAAATAGTATGAAGAGCTATTTCTCCGGCAAAAATATTTCCAAAAAGTCTGAAAGACAGAGAGATTATTTTGGTAAATTCAGCAACAAGCTCCAAAAGCCCAACATATAAATTAATCGGGTTAATCGAGAAATATCTTCCCAAGTAGTCTTTTATTCCGGTTACTTGAACGCTCAGCACATGAGTTGCAATTACAGAAATCAATGCAAGGGCAAAAGTTACATTTATATCACTTGTTGCGCCTCTTAGAATAGGTACAAATTCTTCTTTTCCATGAAAAAATCCTATCGTTCCGACACCGGGTAAAAGTCCCGTGAAATTGGCGGCAAATATAAAAAGGAAAAATGTCATAACAAAGGGAAAAATCTTCTCAACAGCTTTTTTGCTTGTCGCAATGGACTCGGTAAGTGAATACATCCCATCAATCACAAGTTCTATTATATTTTGTATGCCGTGTGGAATTTTGGATATATTTTTTGAAACGTATAAAGCTAGACCTATCAGAACCCCATCGACAACAAAAGTGTGTAAAAAGGTATTCGTTATTGGTAGTGGTCCAAGTTTGGTAATTAATTCAGGAGCAAAAGCCGCCATAATATATTCTTTACATTTTAATTGCAAGCACAATATAAGTCAAGGAGAAAATTGACGCCCAGAAGTCTTAAATTAAAGATTAAGCTATATCCCTAAATATTCTGCCTACGCGTAATAAGCCACTCTTTAAAGCTTCGTATTGATCTGGGTTGAGCTTACTTTTAACTGAATCTCCTGACGAGCTATGGCTTAGCTTAAATGGCACTTCTGTGTCGTTAATATCAACTTTTATGGTTTTAGGGGGGTTCTGCCTATCATATTCTTCTAAAGTTAATTTGATAGACAAGGGTGGCTTTTCCCCATTGCGTGGTATTTCAGTCGTATAGTATTCATTTGTAGTAAATACTAGATTAGGTTTCTTATTGGGATCACCTGGATAGACCCACTCTATACCAGCGTGTCTATATGGTTCAGTCGGGGTAGGATTTTGTCGTGATAGTCCTTTCGACCTAGAATTTGCGGGCATTATTGCTTGTGCCAATCCGTCAATTGCTTTACCAACAACAAGAGCAAATGGATAAAAGTTACTATCATCTACTTGAATAGGTTCTGAGGCACCAAGCACTTTACTCAAAGTCGTTCTTGCTTGTTCTATTCTTGCTAAATCTAATTTTGGTTCGGTTGGTGGGCCTAATAAAATTCTAGATATTTTCTCACTGAATCTTCCTGGCTCTCGCCTATTTGCTTTTCCTGGTCTTCGGCCTGTTTCAACACTCATAAACGCGATATTATCAAATCTGTAAGGGAAATACAAGAGCAACTATCCGATTTGGGTTTTGGCGTCGTAGATGCTGTCTGCTATTATTACCGGGCGGTCTTCTTTGCTGTCGAGTTTGCCTTCAATGACAATTACGTTATCATTAAACAGCAGGTGTTTGTATAGCTCAAACACTTTTGGGAAGACAACAGTCTCTACTGTTATCCCTTTTTCATCTCCTAAAGTAAGAAATGCCATTTCACTATTGGATTTCTTGGTGAAAATTCTTTTTGTATTTTCGACAATTCCTCCTATCTTCACCTTTTCTCCCTCCTTCTCCTCACCCAGCGCATCTATGTCTTGCGATACAACCAGCCTGAGTCTTGATAACAGTTCAAGATGGGGGTGAGACGACAGATAGAAGCCAAGAAACTCTTTTTCAAATCCCAGCTTTTCCTCACTTGTAAAGTCGTCGACTTCGGCATTAGAAATATCTCCGGCTTCATCAGCTGTATTATCCGGTTCCTCACCAAAAAGAGATTTTTGTCCGTCACTCGCTTGTTTTTTTATTTTATTTGCCTTGTTAGCGTTTTCAGAAAGTACTATCAAAAGCGCCGCTCTTTTACCGAATTGATCCATTGCTCCTGCTTTTATCATGCTTTCCATTGTTTTTTTATTGACTGTCGAGAGATTAACCCTCATACAAAAGTCCGAAAGGCCAGAAAATGGTTTTTCAGATCTTGCAGTAAATATGCTTTCGATTGCCGCTCCTCCTACATTTTTAATAGCTGATAGACCAAATCGTATTTTTGTTTTATCCTCGATTGTAAAATCCTGACCCGATTCGTTTATGTCCGGTGGAAGCACAATTATCCCAAGTCTTTTACATTCAAGAACAGCCTGCGCAATTTTTTCGTTTTTAATTGGTCCGGTTCCAGATCTTGATTCAGCTGTCATCAGAGCTGTCATGAATTCAACCGGGAAGTTAGCTTTTAGATACGCTGTTCTGAAGGCAATCATTGCGTAGCATGCAGCATGGGCTTTGTTAAATCCATATCCTGCAAAAGGAGCAATAGTTACAAAAAACTCTTCAGCTTTTTTGGCAGTCAAACCATTGGCAACACATCCTTTTACAAACAACTCCTGTTGTTTTTTCATTTCGGCCGGAATTTTCTTACCCATCGCTTTTCTGAATTTATCAACTTCAAGCCAGGAGTACCCGGCAAGCGCCATAACTGTGAGTAAAACATCATCCTGATAGGTGAGTATGCCGTATGACTGAGCAAGAATATCTTTAAGCCTCGGATCGGGATATGTTATGAGCGCGGGGTTGTGTTTGCGTTTTATAAACTCAGGAATAATTGCCATTGGCCCCGGCCGGTACAAAGCCACCATTGCCTGAAGATCAAAAATACTAGTCGGTTTTAACTCTTTTATATACCGTCTCATTCCAGGAGATTCAAGCTGGAAGATACCCGTTGTTTCTCCAAGAGATAGCAATTCATACGTCTTTTTGTCAGACAGGTCAACCTTGGTCAGATCAATCTCTTTATCCTGGTTTTGTTTGATAAATTTTATTGTCTCTTCGATAATAGTTAAGTTGCGGAGTCCCAAAAAATCCATTTTCAAAAGTCCGACGCCATCTTCGCCGACATTATACATGTCATACTGCGTTACCACTTTGTCACCATTGCTTTCTCTCTGAAGCGGAACATACTCTGTAAGTTCACGGTCTGCTATCACAACTCCTGCTGCGTGGACGGACGCATGGCGCGAGACTCCCTCAAGCTTTTTTGATATATCCAAGAGTTTTTTTGTCTCGGGTTCCGAATCATATGCTCTCTTAAGATCCGGGCTTTGCGAAAGCGCGCCATCTAATGTCATTGCGTGTCCCTGCCAGCCGGGGGGAATCATTTTGGAAATTCTATCTGGTCCAGCGTATGGCATTCCCAACGCTCGTCCTGCATCCCGTACTGATCCCCGGGCTTCCATAGTTCCAAATGTAATTATTTGCGCAACTTTTTCTTTTCCATATTTTTGCGTTACGTAAGCTATGACCTCGTCCCTTCTTGTGTCTGCAAAATCAAGATCAATATCAGGCGCGCTGGGTCTATCGGGATTTAAAAAACGCTCAAATGGTAATTTAAAGAAGAATGGATCCACGTCTGTAATGCGTAGCGCGTAAGACACAACGGATCCTGCAGCTGAACCCCGGCCGGGGCCAACCATAATTCCTTGAGAGGCAGCCCAATTTACAACATCCGAAACAACCAGGAAATAGGTTTCATACTTTTTACCCGTAATGATAGACAATTCATAGTCAACTCTTTCTCTTATCTCGGGGGTAATTTGCGGGTAACGGGTCTTGAGCCCCTCATCCACAAGGTTTCTTAGGTATTGCGCAGTAGTTATTTCTGCTGGCACTTCAAAGATAGGCATTATCCACTTTCCAAGCTTTATTTCAAGATTGCATCTTTCTGCAATTTTGACAGTATTCTCCAAGGCTTCAGGGATATCTGCGAATAACTTTTCCATTTCTTTTGCTGATTTAATATAGAAATCAGGACTTCCGATCATTGATAGCTTTCGGTTAGGATCGTTTATTGTGCTTTGTGTCTGAACACACAGGAGAATTTCCTGCGCCTCAGCATCCTCTTTCCGGGTGTAGTGGTTATCATTGGTGGCAACGACAGGTAGTCCAAGTTTTCTTGAAAGAGCAAGAAGCTTTTTGTTAACATTTTCCTGAGGAGGCACATTGAGATGCCGTTGAAGTTCAAGATAAAAATGATCCTCTCCAAAAATTTCAGAAAGCTTAATAGCTCTTTTCTCAGCGACAGCGTCATCATCGTTTTTCATAATCGGTTCTGAAACATAGCCATTGACGCATGCGCTTAGGCAAATTATGCCCTCGTGATATTTCTGAAGTAATTCAAGATCCGTTCTTGGTTTGTAGTAAAATCCTTCCAGATTTGAAATAGTTACAATTTTCATAAGATTTTTGTAACCTATCTCATTTTCGGCAAGCAAAATCAAATGATTGTAATCTTTATCGTGCTCTGCTGTTTTATCTTTCAGGGATCTTTTTGCAACATATATTTCACATCCTATGATTGGTTTAATTCCGGCATCAATGCATGCTTTGTAAAACTTTACTGTCCCATACATATTTCCATGGTCAGTTATTGCAATGGATTTCATTCCTAGTTCCATTACGTAGTCAACCATGTTTTGAATTTTGGAAAGTCCGTCTAAAAGTGAGTACTCAGTGTGGTTGTGAAGATGAACGAAGTCTGCCATAAATCTATTATAGAGGGGAAAGAGTAAAGGGTAAAGGGGAAAACTACATGGTGAAGTTGAGCAGTCGCAGGCACAAAAAGTAACCAATCTGTAATTCGAGTACTGAATAAAAATTATTAATTAATAATAGTTAGCTGATATAATTATTTACTCATAAAATATTGACGTATTTTGAATTGTTGTATAGATTTATTCAAAAATTTGCAAACAAAATACTAGAGGATACATGAGATATTGCTGATCAAGAATGCGATATATGACAGTAGTTTAACAATTTAAATTTATAATACAGTTTTTTTACCAAAAAAAAATAGTTTTTCAGAGATTATATTTTTAGCTTTTCGATAATAAAATCCTTTATTACAACTGTGTCAACTTTCCGTCCAATCTTTTTGAGAACTTGTCCGAGGAGGAACATCAGCACCGGTTCTTTTCCGTTTTTAAAATCTTGCACAACTCTGTCATTTTCTTCAAAAACTTCACTGACTATTTTATCCAGTTCTGCATCATCAATTTTTGAAACCTGACCCGACTCGATAATTGACTTGATTAAAGATGATGGTAAAAGTTTATCAATATCAGGTTTTTGATTAATAATTATTTTAGCAATTTTTTTCGCAGATATTTCGTACATTTTTCCACTTTTCACAGCTTCTTCAAAAAAATTTGCTGTTTTCATATCTCGGGTCAAAATCTCTGCATCATACTTAGAAACATCATATTCAAGGGTGATTCGTATAATTTTTTCAACCTGTAGCTCTGGCACTAGTGATTTTAAAGTGCTAATTTGATCTTTTGTGTGTAAAATTGGTGGTATATCGGGTTCCGGAAAATACCGGTAATCATGTGCTTCTTCTTTGATTCTTTGAGAAAATGTCTTCTGTCTTGCTTCGTCCCATCCTCTTGTTTCCTGTGCTGGTATTTTCTTATCCAAAAGTATTTCTGTCTGTCTTTTAATTTCATAATTTACAGCTTTTTCAACAAATTTAAATGAGTTAATATTTTTTACCTCCACTTTATATTTTGGTAAATCTTTCTCAGCAACTGTGTCGGTTGCATTTGGAAGAATACTTAATGAAATATTTGGTTCAAGTCGCATTTCTCCTTTTTCCATGTCGGCATCTGAGACATCAAGATAACGGATTATTTGCTGAAGTTTTTGAAGATATTCTCTGACTTCTATGGCACTGCGGAAATCCGGTTCTGTCACTATTTCAACAAGCGGAAGTCCTGACCTGTTAAAATCTATAAGACTTGTTTTCTTTCCATCTAAATTTTGATGAATTAATTTTCCTGTGTCTTCTTCCATGTGCACGCGGCGTATACGTATATGTTTTTTGTTCAAGAGCTCAATGTGTCCTTCATATCCAAAAGGCAAATCATATTGGCTTATCTGATAACCTTTTGCAAGATCAGGATAGAAATAATTTTTCCGATCAAATTTTGAGAACAGATTTATTTGACAATTCAAAGCGAGGGAAATTTTTATACACCACTCAATTGCAAGCTTGTTAGGCACAGGTAATGCTCCCGGTAAGCCCAGGCATACCGGACATGTATGTGTGTTTGGTTCTTTTCCGAAATAATCTGCATCACATGAGCAGAACATTTTTGATTTGGTTCTCAGCTCTACGTGGACTTCCAGTCCGATTATTGGTGTATATTTATTCATAGGTTAGGTTTTATTTTATGATACTCTGTATGCTCTTCGTACTTTTTAGCGATGTTGAGAATTATTTCTTCACCAAATTGTGGACCAATTATATCCATTCCGACTGGAAGTCCAGATTTTGAAAATCCAACGGGTACGTTTATTCCGGATAATCCTGCGAGAGAAGATGGCTCAACCAATACATCAGCCAGCTCTCCAAACATCGGATCTTTTAATTCTGGTGAGCCAATTTTTATTGCAGTGCTTGGATTCGTAGGCCCCACGATTACGTCTACGTCTTTAAAAGCTTTTTTAAAGTCATCAATAATAACAGTTCTGACCTTCTGAGCTTTGTTGAAATATTCATCATAATAGCCTGCTGAAAGCGCATAAGTACCAAGCATAATTCTTCGTTTTGCTTCCTCACCAAAATATGATCTGTCATGTCCAAACCTGATACCGTCATATCTAGCGAGGTTTGATGAAACTTCGGAGCGCATTATAATTGAGTAGGTAGCAATTGAATATTTCGGTGGAAATAACTTAACTTTTTTAACTTTTGCTCCGAGTTTTTCCAAAACTTTTATTGCGTCCTCTATTTTTATTTTTACTTCAGAGTCAACACCTTCAAAATAATCATCAGATACGCCGATCTTGACTCCTGTTATATCCTGACCTAGGTTTTTTAAATAATCAGGAACTTTTGACGGTGAGGTTGTTGCATCCAGAGGATCTTTTCCGGCAAGAATTTGCAAAAGCCGCGCACTGTCCTCAACTGTTTTTGTAATAGGCCCCGGACTATCAAGGGATGAGCCCATGGCAATTACTCCATAGCGGCTAACGCGCCCATATGTTGGTTTTAGGCCTACTACGCCGCACCAGCTGGCAGGTTGTCTTATGGAACCTGCTGTTTCTGAGCCTATTGCTGCTATTGCTTCATCAGCCGCCACGCTTGCTGCTGCGCCTCCTGATGATCCACCCGGTAAGTGGTCAGTGTTCCACGGGTTTTTGGTTGCTCCAAAATCTGAAGTTTCGGTTGAAGATCCATGGGCCCAGGCGTCCATATTTGTTTTCCCAAGAATTACAGCTCCTGCCTCTTTTAATTTTTTTACAACCGTTGCATCAAACGGAGGAATATAATTTTCCAGTAACTTACTCGATGCAGTAGTCGTTACGCCAATCGTTGAAAAATTATCTTTAATTGATATGGGAATACCTAGTAGCGGTAGATCAGATCCCAAAGCGCGTTTTCCGTCCGCGTCTTTTGCACTTTTTAATGCTTCATCTTCCGTCACGGTAACAAATGCATTTATTTTGGGCTCAACCTTTTTAATTCTCTCCAAATAAGCCTTTGTAAGCTCAACTGATGAATACTTTTTTTCTTTTAGATCCGATAATGCTTTCGCAAGGGTTAAATTGTGAATATCCATAAATTTTAAATAATTTTATATATTAAGCTTTGGGCTTGAATGTTCGGCGCCCTCTCTTTCTGCCCACACGTCTATTATTGGTAGCAAGCCAATCTGACATTTCGGTATTTTGCCATTCAATAGGGTTCGGAAAAATTGAATGCAATATTCTTACTTTAAGGCTAATTTTGGGAGATATATCTTTTGTATCATCAAATTGTCCATCGGGTCTATCTGGTCCAAGTGCGATAACATTTCCCGTAGAGCCTCTTACAACTGGATAATAACCATCCTCCGCTCTTTGTTGCGCAATTTCAAATTTAGTTGACATAATTTACTCACCTCCTCCAGTATCCAAAATTCCTTTAACTTTGAAGAGTCCGTTGTGTATGTTTTTTGCGTTTGATGTAGCTTGTTCCTGAGTGAGGGAAGTTGATGCAATATCCTCACGTGTGACATTTTCAAGACCTGTCACTTGTGATGTAGGTTCTACATTTTTAGTTTCAACTTCGTTTAGTTGATCAATGTACTTAAGAGTTGATTCCAACTGGGATTCTAGTTTTTTGATCTCTTTATCGTTCAGATGTAAATTTGCAAGTTTGGCGATATGTACTGCATCTATTTTCATTTGAAGCTATTATAGCTTAACTCCGAGCTTTTTCGCAATCATTTCTTTTGCTTTTTTCGCGAGCGTGTCATCAAGCGGTGAAAGTATTATTTCTTTTTTATATTTTACTTCAAGGGCTTTTTGGATCAGCCAGTCAGCAATTTCAGGATTTTTGGGAAGAAGAGGGCCATGAAGATATGAGCCCAGCGCGTTTTTGTATATTACTCCCTCAGTTCCGTCCTCACCGTTATTTCCATAGCCTTTCAAAACTTTCGCAAGCGGTTTTACACTATGTCCCAGACGTGTTCTGCCCCCGTGATTTTCAAATCCCACAATCAGAGTATTTGTAAATCCCGGTATTTCTAATCTGGCAGCTATGTTGCCGGTTAATCTATCTTTTTTAGGTCCGGGATGAATTGATTTCATATCAAAAATACCAAGGCCCTCAATCCTTTTTCCTTCAGACGGTTCATAATATTTTCCAAATAATTGCGGCGATCCGCAAACGAAAAGACACGGAATGTTGTTTTCAACTAGGTTTTTGAGAGCTCTTTCTTTTTTTCGTAAACTTTCAATGACAATCCCTTGCTCTTTATCCTGTGCTCCGCCCCCAAACAGTAAGTTAATAGTATTTAGTTCTTGGTCGGTAGTTTCGTGATTAATTTGTAAGATTTTTGTTTTGATTCCCCGCCACTCGCAGCGTTTCTGAAGCACTGTTATATTTCCGCGGTCTCCATAAGTACTCATTAAATCAGGATAAAGCCAGCCTATGGTTAGTCGGTAGTTAGTAGTTGGTAGTGAGTAAGTTTTCTTCATAGTATTTTTTTACCAGTTAAGATTTTCCTTGTGTCCAGCATTGCCGAATAGGTGGGTAGTATATATAGTTTTTCCTTACCCTCTACCAAATTAATGCCTGTCTCAATCGCTTCGCTAAGATTTTCAAAGGTTTTAAAACTTTTATATTCCTCATATTCCAGTCTTAGCGCCATGTCATAAACCCGATCCCCGGAAATCAGTATATGTTTGAAATTTTCTATTCCCGGCAAATCAACATCCCAAATCCATGAAATATCCCGCCCGTCAGGAATACGGTCGTTTAAAACAATTAATAAAACTCCTGCTTTTAAGTCCGAAATTGTCTTGTATGACTGATTAAAACTAGTTGGATTTTTGGAAAGAAAAATTTGAACATTTTTACCTTTGTATTTTACAATTTCCTGTCTACCAAATGCCGGTTTGAAGTTTGAAAAAGATTCTTCAATATCTTGATCCTTCATTCCTGTTTGCCGAAGGAGCAGGACAGATGCGAGAGTATTATATTTATTATAAATTCCCGGCAGAGGATATATGGAAAAATTATTTAAGCTCAATTTGGGTCTGCTTGCGTGACATTTATTGCAAAACCAATCTCCAAGATGTGAGAAAGTTATGTATTTGTAAGTCAATTTGTTGCCGCAGTTAGGGCAATAATCAGAATCGGCTGCTTGATCCGTAGATTTGTTTATATTCTCTGCTGCCCCTACACCGAAATATAAATTCTTTGTCTCAGTATTCTTTGAAAGATATGCAATCTGAGGATCATCAGCATTTAGGATAAGTGTTGTTTTTTTTGTTAGTCCATTAATTGCAGTCTTCCATTTATCAGCAACGATATTTATTTCGCCATAACGGTCTAACTGGTCGCGGAAGAGATTAAGCAATATTAAATAGTCGGGGGAGCATTCTTTGAGAACTTGAGGTAGGGCATTTTCATCTATTTCAAATACCGCAAAATCAAAATCCAATTTGCCTTTTAAATTATAATTTACAATCAAACTGGATGCGATTCCATTCAGAAGATTTGCTCCTGATTTGTTTTGAAAGACTTTTTTACCGTTATTTTTAAGCGCTGTTTTGATAAGGGCAGCTGTTGTTGTTTTACCATTGGTTCCTGCAACTATTATAATTTGGGTTTTGGAATTTATCAAAACCTGCTTTATAAAGTTTTTATTTAAATTTAAAGCAATATGTCCGGGCCATGTCGATCCGTTACCAAGATTGAGCAGTCTAAAAATTTTGGACATTAACTTTCCGAAGTAGATTAGAAATATATTTGCCACAATTTTATTGTATCACGAAGGGAATATTACATTTCCCGGAGGATTTTTATGCGTTCCTCAATGGGTGGGTGAGTGCTGAAGAGGCCTGAGAGAAAATTTGTTACAGTTCTTCCTTTGAATGGATTAACTATAAATAAGTGAGCTGTTGCGTTGCTTGCTGTATGAAGCGGTCTCTGGTCTTTTGAAATTTTATCAAGAGCAGATGCCAGGCCTTCAGGGTATCTAGTCAGTAAAGCTCCTGACGCGTCAGCCAAAAATTCCCGTTTTCTTGAAACGGCAAGTTGGATAAGGCTTGCTATGATGGGCGCGATTATTGCTAGTACTATTCCTATCACGAGAAATACTATCTGGCCCCGACTGTCATCATCATTATCACGGCTCATACCGCCCCAGAATAGATTTCTCAAAAATATATCAGCGATAAGCGCTATAAAGCCAACTAATACAGCAGTTATAGCCATAAGCCGAGTGTCAAAGTTTTTGACGTGGGAGAGTTCATGTGCAATTACTCCCTCAAGCTCCGGCTTGTTAAGCTTTTGTAAAATTCCAGTGGTGACTGCGATTGATGCATGCTGCGGTGAACGTCCTGTCGCAAAGGCATTTGGGGATGCGTCATCAATTATGTAGACCTTAGGCATTTGAATACCGTCTCCCAGAGCAAGATTTTCCACAATTCTGAAAAGCTCCGGTGAATCATTTTTTTGAATTTGTTTGGCGCCACTGGTTGCGAGAACAACTTTGTCAGAATAAAAATAACTCCCGACACTTGATAAAATCGCGATTGGAAATACGATGAATGAATAAGAAGGTCCATATCCTGTTGCTTTTCCAATGACAAACGCAACTGTAGTTGCAAAAACAACGAACAAAAACATTATGACCCAGCTTTTCCAGATATTAGTTGAAATATTCTTGTAGATATTCATTACTAAAAATCCGAAGCACGAAATCCGACCTTGCCTGCAGGCAGTAATCCGAAACAAATTCAGATATCAAAAATACAAATAACCGAAACGTTTTGAGTTTAGCAAATTCTAATTTTGATATTGTTTCGAGTTTCGATATTCGAATTTCGAATTTATTAAAATTTAACCTTCACCTCTTTCTTATCTTCCTCACTTGCCTGGAAAAAATCTGCCGGTTTGAATCCGAACATATTTCCTACAATGTTGCTTGGGAAAATAGCCAGTTTGTTATTGAAGTCCAGCACATTGCTGTTATAAAACTGTCGTGAATAGGCGATTTTATTTTCAGTATCAGATAGTTCTTGCTGAAGTTCAGTAAAATTTGAGCTTGCTTTAAGGTCGGGATAATTCTCGGCGACCGCAAATAATGATTTTAGTGTTTGGGAAAGTTGGTTATTTGCTTCTGCTTTCGCCTCTGTCGTACCTGCTGTCATAAGACTTGTCCGGGCTTTTGTGACGTTTTCCAGAACTTCTTTTTCGTGTTTTGCATAGCCCTTTACGGTCTCTACCAAATTTGGAATAAGATCAGTTCTGCGCTTTAGCTGAACGTCAATTTGAGACAACGCTTCGGCAATTCTGTTCTTTGCAGTTACAAGTCCATTGTAAACAACCAAAAAATATAAAATTATTACGGATACAATTATTATTGCTATAAGTGTAATATTCATATATTCACCTCCCCTCAATGGTTATTATTTGTCAAACCACTCCTGAATTTTATTATAGTCAAATGTATTTAAAATGTCACTAGGTGACGCCCATCCGCGTCTTGCCACAGATACTCCATATTCCATCAAATCCATGTGGGAAGAAGCATGACTGTCTGTATCAATTACCAATTTTACCCCTTTGCCTATTGCAACTCGCACCAGATTGTCTGGAAGATCAAGCCGTAGTGGCCACGAATTAATTTCAATTGCTTTATTATTTTTTACTGCGAAGTCAAAGACTTTATCCCACTCCAGCTCATAACCTGCCCTTTGATTTAATAGTCTTCCTGTCGGATGCGCGAGAATTTTTGCTTTGGGATGGGATAGTCCTTTCAGGACGCGCTCTGTCATTTTGGACCTGTCCATATCAAACGAACTGTGAACTGATACGATAGATCCATCAAGAAGAGAAAGCGATTTGTCATCAAGAGCCAATTTTCCGCTTGGGAGGATATCAGTTTCCATCAACGAAAATATACGTATACTTTTATTATACTTTAGCCTCAGCTGTTCAATAAATTTATTCCTTCTCTCTAGTAGCTTATATGCTTGATCAGGCGTATGTTTGGAAATACTAGGATTATGTTCCGAAAATCCGAGGTAGTGATATTTCATTTTAATTGCCACCTTTAACATTTCCTCCATAGAGTTCTGACCCATGTCGTGACTTGGCTCAATCGGATAGTTTGAGTGAATATGGAAATCTCCTTTTATATCCGTTAGCTTAACCAATTTTGGAAGATTGTTTTTAATTGCCAATTCTACCTCTCCGGTATTTTCTCTTATTTCAGGCGGGACCCAAGACATACCCAAGTATTTGTATAGATCTGCTTCATTTTTGTACTGAATAAGTTTTGGATTTTTATCATCCTTCTTCTTAATACCGTAGTCTGACAATGAATACCCTTTTTTAAGAGCGATTTCGCGAAGATGGACATTGTGCTCTTTGCTTCCTGTAAAATGCTGAAGCAGTGAGCCAAACCCTTGCGGAGACTCTACCATAAGATCAATTTGTCGCCCGCCCGATGTCAAAATTGCGGCAGTTCTTGTGCCTTTTTCTATAACGCGTTCAGTATGAGGATAGGAGGCAAAGTAGTCCAGAACAGCCTGCGGATTTTTACTTGATGCTGCGATATCTATATCTCCAACTGTTGATTTTTTCCGTCTCAGACTTCCCAATGTGTGAGCTTCGGAAACATCTTTTGATTTCAACAGATAATCAATCATTTTTTGAGCCAATTCATTTGCGTAGGGCAAAACCATCCTAGTTGTTTTTCCTTTACCGAGCTTAAATTCTTCAAAGCCGCGGAGTATATCCTTTTCTGATTTTTCACCAAATCCCGGAAGAGATGCAATTTTTCCTTGATCGGCAATTTTTATAAGATCATCTATTACAGTTTTTGGATTCTTAAGCCCAAATTCGCTAACTAATCTATATGCCTTCTTGGCTCCAAATCCATTAACATCCATGAGGGGAAATACAGCCTCGGGAATTTTTCCAAGGACTTCGTCAAAATGTTTTACCTTTCCTGTTTTAAAAAGCTCTTCCAAATGTGATTTTATTGAAGGCCCAACCCCGGGTAAATTTTCAAGCTTTCCTTCTTTTGCCAATTCCTTAATTTCAGTATTCGTACTACCGATTGCATCAGCAGCTTTGTTATATGCAAGGATTTGGAAGCGGTATTTTTTTTCGTCTTCAATTGCATAAGCCGAGGCGACATTCTTTAGGAGCTTTGCGATTTCTGCATTTGTCATATGTATTACATACGAGGATAGCTATATACATGTTGCGGGATCGACGGGGCTCGAACCCGCGACCTTCTCCGTGACAGGGAGACGCTCTAACCAAACTGAGCTACGACCCCAACGTGTGATATGTATTTTACTTTAAACTTCCATACGCGTCAATGATTACTAAATCATATTAAATTATTATAAGTTGCTTTTTTCAGAATTCGTGATATAATACCAAAAGTCAATTAAACCTCTGCCTAATTATTAATCTGCCCCCAAGATTAAAATGGCTAAGAAAATAGAATCAAAAACAAAATCTACAAAAAATGTGAATGCCGATGATACTGCTGTGGAACACAAGCAGGAAAGCTCCGGCATATTTGATTATTTTAGATTTGGAGAGTCATATACCAGCTTGATTCTTGGAATACTTGTAGTTATTATCGCAACAGGACTTTTGCTGGGTTTTGTACATAATAGAAATTCAGTAAATAAAAATATATCACAACCTCAAGTTTCTCAAAATTTAACAACTATTTCCCAAAGCGATACGGAAACAGTTATGACTACGGCAACGAAGGAGCCAACGGCAACTTCTACACCAATTCCAACAGTAAAGCCGACAGCTGTTCCTACTATTAAACCGGTTGCCACCAAAACTCCAAAGCCTACGTCAACACCGATTCCTACTAGGAAAGTAGTTGTTGTAGCCAAACCAACATCTACACCAATTCCGACTATAAAAATTACTCAATCACCGATTTCAAGTGTAAATGGTGCCAAAGTTGAGCAAGGAAGGACATATGTAGTTAGAAACGGAGACAATCTATGGAACATTGCAATTGCAACATATAAAAGCGGATATAACTGGGTAGACATTGCCCGAGCAAATAATTTGTCCAATCCTGATTCTGTTAATTCGGGAGATAAATTAGTTCTACCGGCAGTTGAGCAAAAAAATGCTACATCTGAAGCAGATTGGAAAGGATCCACCCCAAGTGGCAGTACAAGTAATATACAAGCAGGTAAAATTGTAGGAGACGTATATACAATTCAAAAGGGAGATAATCTTTGGAATATTTCTATCCGCGCGTATGGGGACGGTTACAAATGGGTAGAAGTTGCTAAAGCTAATAATCTGTCTAATCCCAACTTAATTTACCCCGGAACTTCTTTAAAGCTTCCTCGGAAATAGTAGATCACTGAGCGGGGTACGAGAATCGGACTCGCTTCCCTGCCTGCCGGCAGGCAGGTCTACCTTGCTTGCCCGCCATAACTTGAGCGATGGAAGGGAATCGGACCCTCGACCTTCTCCTTGGGAAGGAGACATTCTACCACTGAACTACCATCGCATTAATTTCGGCGGGGGAAGGGGCATACTTCCACCCCTGTCTCTCCCGATGACCATCGGGATCGCAGGCGGGCTCCTCCTTTCAGTCGTCCGCCCCAGTGTACTAACCCCGCTGTGCAAGTCTCATATTACCACGTAACCAAAGTTTCATCAATTTTCCCCAGTTGACTAACTCATAAGATTTTGATAACATAAATCGTGCCCGTAACAAAAATTAAAAATACTAAAACTAAATATATTTTCGTTTCAGGAGGTGTCATATCAGGCATCGGTAAAGGCACCACTGCTGCATCAATTGCTTATCTTCTAAAATCTGCAGGTTATAAAGTAGCCCCGTTAAAATTTGAAAATTATCTAAATATTGACGCCGGAACTATCAATCCGATTGAACATGGGGATCCCTTTTTATGTGAAGACGGAACTGAGGGAGATATGGACATAGGAACGTATGAAAAATTTCTTGACGTAGATATGGGCCAGGAAAACTTCATTACGATGGGAAGGATCTATCAGACTGTAATAGAACGCGAGAGAAGATTTGAATATAACGGAGAGGATGTAGAAGCGATTCCTCATATAACTGACGAAATCGCGAGGCGTATTAAAGACGTTGAGAATAAAACAAATCCCGACATTATTCTCATAGAGCTTGGCGGAACGGCGGGGGAATATCAAAATGTATTCTATTACGAAGCATCCAGGATTCTCACTCTTAGAAATCCCGGAGACGTCGTACATATTCACGTTAGTTACGTACCAACCCCAGCACATCTTGGAGAGCCCAAAACAAAGCCAACGCAGTTATCAGTCAGGACTCTTAATTCTCTGGGAATTCAGCCCGATTTCATAGTTGCTAGGTCAAACAACTATTTGGACAAAAGAAGACGTGATAGGTTTGCGCTTTTTTGCAATATGCTGCCTGAGGACATAATCTCAAATCCGGACCTCGAATCAGTATATGAAATTCCTCTGATGCTTCAGAAGCAGGATCTTGACAAAAGAATACTTCAAAAGCTCGGTTTGCCTATAAAACAATCAAGTCTCAAGGATTGGACAAAAATGGTCGAAAAAATAAAAGCTAAAAAATCTAAAAAAATCGAAATTGCAATAGTTGGTAAATATTTCAGTACCGGAGATTATCAGCTCCGCGACTCATATGCAGCTCTTCTTGATGCAATTGATCATGCGAGCTGGCAGCTGGGAGTTGAGACAAAGGTGAATTGGATTGATTCGGAAAAGGTTGAGCAGGAAGGAGCATTGAAAACAATCGGGACACCTGACGGAATAATAGTTCCAATCGGCTGGGGAGAAAGAGGGGCCGAAGGGATGATTCAGGCGGCTGATTATGCAAGAATAAATAAGATTCCATATCTTGGTCTTTGTTATGGAATGCAGCTTGCTGTAGTTGCATTCGCAAGATCTGTACTTGGATTTACTGATGCAAACACTACGGAAAACAATCCCAAATCTTCAAAACCCGTAATTTATCTGATTCCCTCCCAAAAAGCTCTCATGGAAGCCCGCGCATATGGTGGGACAATGAGGCTGGGGACATGGGATGCAGTTGTTAAGAAGGGAACAAGGGCCTGGGATCTGTATGAAAAATACGATCAATTTATAAATAAAGAAAAGGGCACAACGAGTGAGCGTCACAGACACCGCTATGAGTTTAATAATAAATATGTAGAGGAGTTTGAGAAAAATGGCTTGGTAATTAGCGCCCGCTCTGTAAAAGAAGGATTGGTTGAGATAATAGAAGTTCCTGACCATCCTTTTTATCTGGGAACGCAGGGTCATCCTGAATACAAAAGCAGACCCCTGAATCCACATCCGATATTCCTCGGATTTATAGAAGCCGCTGCAAAGAAATAAAAGTCCCAAAGTAGTCTTATAGTTGACAGAATCCTATAATAGTGCTAAGCTCTTTCGTTAAGATGAAGGAAAATGCAATTTCTGCTAACAATAGAGCTTCAGTTCTTAGAAGAGCTGTAGATAGGGACAGGATAACAACCGACGAAGACCTTGCAAAATCCTTTATGAAACTCTCTTTTTCACCCAGGGTTACTGAAGAGGATAGGGAGACGGATTTTACTGAAACGGCTAGATCCAGAGTCTATGTACTTAGACAGTTTGCAGATTGGCTGGGTTTTGGAGTTGAAAAAAAGATTGTTGACCTTGGCAGTGCAGGGTGTACTGATGCAGCATTGGCTTTGCCTGACACAGACATTTATTCTATTGATTGTGATCATGATCTTTTTATGAGTAATACGAATAATTCTTTGCCGGCAAAATATTTTTCAGCCGTAGGCAGGAGTAAAACGCTAGATCTATGGAGACAGGGTAGCAATGAAGTTAAAAGAGAAAAATTTGCTTTTATAAGAGAAGCTCTTCCCAACTTTCATCCTGTAGTAGCCAGAGGTGAAAGACTTCCTTTTTCCGATAGCATTATGGACGCAGCCTTGATTCAGGGGTGTGTTCATCCCAAGCAATTTTTGCAAGAAATGTCTCGGGTACTTAAGCCAGGCGGATACGTTGTGATAAGTATGGAAGAAGATGAAAGACCACTAGGCTCAGTATCTTCTTATGATACCAATGTATACGTTTCCTCGCGTAGTGAGATCTCTATGATAGACGGAAAAGAAGCAGCAAACGCAGGTTTTGAAAAAATAGAAATTCCGAAAATGTATCGGAGTTATGAAGATCTTGGTACTTATACATCAGCGGAAAATAGGGTTTTTTCAGCCGGTCTGGTATTTCAGGTATTTAGAAAAATGCCTTAGGGAAAAATAGATAAATTGAATATTTAACATCATAACTCCTATAGTATTTGACAAAAACCTATAATATTGGTACAATCATCTGCATGGTCGAAACACTTGTTCGAAGACAACAAAGCGAAGCCGTGAGGGCTGTAGTTGATTCAAATGGAATTAAAAGTGATAATGAGCTGGCAGAGTCTACGCTGAGCTGTTTGTGGTATCCAGGTATTGATTTTCCTAGCGATGATCGTGAACGATACGAAACTGAACAAACAAGATCAAGAGTTTATGTTTTGCGTAATTTAGCAGATTGGCTGTATAAAGGAGAACCACCCAAATCTTTAGTTGAAATTTGCAGCGCAGGTACAACGCAAGCACCGCTAGCGTTCCCTGAAACAATCGTGTACTCAGTTGATCATGATATAGATCACTTTAAGAGTAATACAAATAATTCATTACCGAGAGAAGCATTTGAAATACTCGGCAGAAATAAATCTTTGGAGAGGCTCAGAGAAGGAGATAGTCAAGCAAAAAAGGAAAAGCTTTCAATGGTGAGGGTTTGTCTACCCAATTTTCGTCCCCTAGTAGCTGATGGTACAAGACTCCCTCTTGTTGAAAACGCTGTTGATATTGCACTAATTTTAGGTCAACCGCATCCAAAGCCGTTTATGGAGGAAATGACTAGAGTGATAAAACCAGGAGGATTTATTGTAATAAGTACAGAAGACCGATCCAGACCTCTAAATGCTTCTTCATCATATGACACAAACAGGTTCGGATCAGCATATAGTAATACTTCGATGGTAAAGGAGGGGAGTGTTGTAGGATTGGGACTTGTGAAAGTGACGATTCCTGCAAGCCTGCGCAAATATGAGGATCTTGCTACTTATCAGGATCCATCGGGGAAAAAATTTTCAACGGGCTTTGTATTTCAGGTATTTAGAAAGAAAGCCTTAGCGAAAAAATAAATAACTTGAATAATTAACCTCATAACTCCTATAGTATTTGACAAAAGCCTATAATATGATATAATTAATCCATGAGTTTAACAGAAGCACCGAGAGGTAGAAAGCTTCGACTTAGTTCAGCTGGCTTAGCAAAATTTGTGAAGTTAAAGGTGACACGCCTACTGTTAATAAGCAGCCTGCCTCATGGCCCGTTTGGCCTGAAAAAAGATCCCCATATGTCGTCAGTGCTATTCCAGATAATACTTTAGTTGGCTTTTCTCGAGATGCAATTGTCTCTGTTTTGCAGCATGAAAGAAATGCATGCAATATAACTGGTTTGGCTAGCACAATACAAACATTTGAAGGAAGGGGTACAGTTGATCCAGAAGAACTCGACAGATTGATCGGTAGGGCTCCAGGAGAAGATGCTCCAACAGAGAAAATAATACCATTTCTTTGTGACAGGGGCTACGATATAGTATCGATTGACAGTTTTGATTCAAGCTTGCTGGAAAGGGATGGTGTAAATTACCTCGCGAAAATGTATGAAGTAAATGATCCGGAGCACTGCATGTGGGAACCAGATGATTTTTATGCGACAGCAACAGAGGAATGGATAGCAGACCTTGTGAATAGAGACAATAGTTATAGACAAATGATGTCGGAAAGAGCTACTTATAAAGAGGTGAGAAAAACACCAGACATAGATGATATTTATACTTTGCTGAAAAACGATTATTTGGTTTGGGTAGTTTTTGGTATTGGAGGTGATATAGAAAATCATCGTGTAATGGTATTTAATGCTCAGTCCGATAATGGTGATGTAAATTTGAGAATTTTTACACCCCCTAGTAGTAAAGGTTATGACTTTCATTGCTTACCTACAGATATTTTCAAATCTGCTTGGATACCACAGGAGGGTATCTATGGAATCAAGAAAACTTAGTATGAAATAAGTTGTAATCTGGTTCTGGCCAGGAGATGGCATACGCTCAATGGGCGGGGGGGCACAGGGTCATCCTGAATATAAAAGCAGGCCTTTGAATCCTCATCCGATATTTTTGGGTTTCATTCAATCTTTAGGAAAAACGAATCTATAGCAAATATATTCTTCCTCTTGACCAATTAAGGCTATAGGTCTATAATATGCACAATGGCATTACGAAAAGAAGAGTTGAATAGGAATGTTGGGAGAACTGCTCCAGGTAAGATTTTGGATTCATCCACAAATGATTCGCCTGATAGTTTAGTATCGATTATAGGGCATTCCACTTACAGAGAATCTCAACCAACAGGGTTAGCTCATGAGTTACGATTTGGCGATATAGCATTTGCTGATTTTCTTACATCACTTGAAGGAACGTGTCCTGAGATTGGTGAAAAAAAAGATGGGATCATGAATGCTGGACGGGAGCTTGTCGCATCGCATAACGTTTCTCCAGATTTCTTTGCCGCCCCAGACAATGCAATCGGATTATTATTTGCTGCTGCGCTACATGATGATGCGTTAAATACAAGTGGTAAATCTTCGAAAAGGATTGAGAAAGAAACGCATCTTGCAAAAAATTTCGCAAGAACTCTATTTGGTCCCTATTCTGAAACTCATCCGCATGAAGGAGTTAAAAGAGCTACAGTGCATGAGCCAAAAGAGAGAGTAAAGTTTTTAAAAAAATATCAAAATCTTGAATTAAGCAACCGGCTTCATGAATGGATCATGACGAGCGATGAGATGAGAAAAATACGTGAGGAGCTGCAAATAACCGATGGAAGGGAAGATAATTTTGAGATGATGGTTTTATCAGTTGGTCAGCCTTTGCACACAGAAGGATTGGGTAAATCACCTGATGCTCCATATGGCATTAACGAATATGTCAAAGAGCTGCATGAACGTGGTAAAACATTTATGAACGAACAACAATCAAGTGAAGATGACGCGCTTCCATATGCATGGGTAAGTAGATTAGATGGCACAAATTATCTTTGTGTATCCGAGCCAATAGCGAGGATTGTTTTAGAACCGGAATCAGTCGGATATAAAGATACAGGGGAGGGCACAAGAGATTTTATGATAGATTTGATGCGACATGACTTAGTCCACACACAGGGAAATATTCAGCTTGTGGATCAAGCAGATACAACTGTAGACAGCTATCTTGGCATTATGCTGGAAGAATATCGTGCAGAAAAATATTCAGGATATAAATCTAAGTCAGCTTATGCTGATATATATAGAGTGATTGGAACTATAGAAGATCTTAAAGGATTTAGTTTAGGTGAATTAATGCAAAAATTTGCATTAGGGGGCGCACAAAATAAGAATGAGTTTTATGCCGCGGTGGCGGGTAGAGCAGGATTGGTCAATACTGCTCTCTTAGTAGGATTACTGCCGGATGATTACGCAGATTTTCAATCTCCCAGGTCATCCCGTGAAATACATCAAGTCTTAAGTGAAACAATCATGATGGATGAAGTAATGTTGCACATGAGCCATAAGGAGTTTGCATCATATCTTGAGAGAAAAGATCTAACTGAGGAAATTAAGAATGATTACTGGAAATGGCTTAGAGAGATAAGGTAGGAGTTTGGCTAGTAAAATACTTATTCATATTTTTACTTCAGGTCACCAGCCTAGTATGCTCTAAGTTTTTAGAAAGACAGCATAATGTACAAAATGGGTTTAACTACATAACACTTGACAAAAAGACCTATATTATTATAGAATTGCGACTATGGGATTTTTAAAAGAAAGAAGAGCAAGGATAAAAACTGAAGAAAGAGAATTTTTCCAAAGAGCGCTGGAGAAACAAAAGAATAAACATAAAGAAAATCTGGATGGTAATGAGGAAGCAATAGTTGAGGAGCTGGAATCTTTGCTTGCAGGTAAACAACCTGAATCACCTGAGATTCAGGCAGCGACTGATTATATAGGCCTAATAAAAGTTGATGAAAAAAGAGTAATAGATTTCGCTAGAGCATATCGTCTGACTAGCCATTTCAACCTTGGTGTACACCAAGAGCGTGCGCAAGCTACAATAAAACCTCTAAGTGAAGAAATAGGTGAAAGGAGTGCGAATTTAGGACCGGAATATGAAGACACCATCGAATTTATTGAGCAAAAGGTTTTGCCGGCACTGGGCCGAGTTTATCGAGCCACACATGGAATTAGTAGTGAGCAAGGGTTTCTAAGATATGGAGCAGAAAGACTTCAGTGTATGGTTGACGCAGCCCCAAATACAAAACCAACACCAAAGCAGATGGAAATGATATAAATAGAACCCCATATTAAAACGCGTATTTAGCATTGGCTAAATTTCCTCTATATTACAAATTATATGTTACAAGCAACTGAATTTGTTCCCGGAGACATCGATAAAGTCCATTAGAAAGTCCAGGAAGGTGAAAAGACCCATGCTCAGGTATTTAAAAAAAGGGATATAAAATAGAAAGAATTGTATCAGCTATTGACATATGACTCATAGTGTGGTAATATCGCGATATTATGGGATATTTTGAAACAAGGAGATTAAGAAGAGAGGCTGATGACCAAGCACGTAGTGATAGAAATTGGGAGAGGGAAAAGAGGAAATTTCAAAGACAGCTGAGACATAATGAGGGGGCAATAGTTGAGGAGCTGGAATTATTGCTCGCAGGTAAACAACCTGACTCACCTGAGATCCAGGCAGCAACTGATTATATTGATCTAGTGAGAGCTAATGCAGCTAGATTAAGTGATTTTTCGAGAGCATTTAGTTTGACTAGCGGTTTTGATCTTGGTGTACACCAAGATAATGCACGAGCCAGCATAAACCCAATAGGGGAAAGAATTGAGCAAAGAAGTATAGATTTAGGAAGTGGATATAGAGACACCATTGTATTTATTGAGCAACACGCAATGCCCGCAATGCTCCGTGTTCTTAGAGTAGAGAATGTATATAGTAGTGTGGGTGGGATATATAGCTCAGGAGCAGATACACTTCGGGATATTGTTAGGGCAGCCCCAAACAGAACACCAAAGCCAAGGCAATTGCAATTTCGTACAAAATAGATCCCCATATTAAAATGCGTGTTGAGCATTTTTGAAATTTAAGCTATAATACATCTACTATGTTGCAAGTAATTGAATTTGTTCCGGGAGACATCGTAAAAGTTCATCAGAAAATTCAGGAGGGTGAAAAGACCCGTGTGCAGATTTTTAAAGGTACAGTAATCCAAATCCGGGGACGGGGAATCAATAAAATGTTTACTGTTATAAAAAAGGTCGGGCAAATAGCAGTTGAGCGGATCTGGCCTGTAAATTCCCCGAACATTATAAAAGTTGAAATTGCAGAGCATTCGAAGAAAAAAATAAGACGCGCAAAACTAAATTACCTCAAACTTGCCAAAGTCAGGCCTTAACCTTTTCTTTCCTCGTAAAATTTATTTCCATAATTTGATAAGATTAAAAATAATCTATGTTTGCCAGAAACCAAGATTTCGGAAATAGGGGAGAGGATATTGCTGCCCGGTATCTTAAAGACCAAGGTTACAAAATTATTGCCAGAAATTTCCGGATACGGGGCGGGGAGATAGATATTATTGCAGTTGATTCGGATGTATTGGCATTTATAGAGGTGAAGACAAGGACTTCAAATCAATTTGGGACAGGACTTGAGGCAATAGGTTATCGGAAACTTAAGGCGCTTATCAAAACTGCTCAGATCTATAAAGCTACGCATAGTAATTTGCCTGAGGCAATGAGAATCGATGCTGTAGTCGTGATGCTTAATAAATTCAATGAAACAGATTCAGTTGAGCTTGTAAAAAACATCAGCTAGAGTTATAATTAGGCTGTCATCCGGGACTTGATCCGGGGATCTTACTAAAAGACGCTGACTAAATTCAGTATGACAATCTATTAATCTTATGAAAGCACAACAAGTAAAGATAGTTGCAACACTCGGCCCCTCGTCTGATAGTTACGAGATTATTCTGGGCTTGGCAAAAGCCGGGGTGGATATTTTCCGTATCAATCTTTCCCATGCGAGTCCAGAAGAAATCGAAAACCGTTTTAAATGGATAAGAAAAGCCGAACTGGAATTAGGTAAGCCCCTTACTATTTTGGGGGACTTGGCTGGATTAAAGATAAGAGTCGGTGATATTGAACAAAACGTTGTATTACAGAAAGGAAAAGAATTAAGAATACTGAGGGAAACAATTAAAGGAAATAGTGAAAAAATTTCTCTAAACTTTCATTCAATAATTGATTACATTGAGCCTGGAGTAACTATACACATAGATGATGGTGCTATAAAACTTAAGGCTATTAAAAAAAATGAAAAGGAAATAATTGCAAAAGTTTTAGTAGGCGGGCCCCTTCTTCCGAAAAAAGGATTTCTAGCCGAAGGAATTGCGTTGGGGAAAGTCGGGATATCCGAAAAAGATAGAAAATCTATAAAACTGATGGTTAAGATGGGAGTGGACGCGTTGGCGATATCATTTGTTCAAAATGCAGAAGACGTCCTGGAAGTAAAAAAGCTTCTTCCTAAAGACTCGGCAATCATGATAATTTCCAAGATAGAGACTGCCTCCGCTGTTGAGAATGCGGAGGAAATCGTAGACGCATCAGACGGTATAATAATTGCAAGAGGCGATATGGGGCTTTCCATCCCTCTGGCCAAAGTCCCGCATGTACAAAAGACGCTGATTAAGCTTTCTCTTAAAAAATCCAAACCAATTGTCACAGCAACGCAGATGCTTGAGTCGATGGTATCACGGACCATTCCAACCCGGGCTGAAGTAACTGATGTATCAAATGCAATCCTTGACGGGACAGGATGTCTTATGCTTTCTGCCGAAACCGCAACCGGTATGTTCCCTCTCGAAACAGTCGAAATGATGGTCAAAATCATACATGAAGCCTTAAAGCATTTAAAACCAATGGATTTTCCTGATGACGACACAATTGGGGACGCTGTAAGCGCTGCTGCCGGTCAGATAGCAAGGCAAATTGATGCCAAATTAATTATTGTTTATACCGAAAAAGGAGTAACTGCGAGGAAAATTTCAAGGCATAGACATAATCATTCGATTGTCGCTTTGTCATCAAATAATGCGACAGTTCACAAGCTGAATTTTGCGTGGGGGGTTTATCCTCACCTAATCGGTGAAATAAATGGTTTTGAAAATGTATTGGTAAAAGCCAAGGAAATAGCGCAAAATAACAGAGTTTTGCCATTATCCAAAGGAGATAAGTATGTTATAGCAGCTGGCGTTCCCTATGGTAAATCAGGAAATACGAATTTTATTTATGTAGATAAGGTTTGATAATTTGTTGAAACAGCTTGGACAATTCTCGTTGAAACTTGTGATAATGAAAAAAATTGTTGGTAAAGCACTTATGCTTGTAAAGAGTTAGATTAATTTTATTTAGCGTTTCTTAGCTTGGCTCTAACATTTTTTAGGTAATATCTCGCTACGTCAGATTTAACTCCCGCATAACCAACAGTACCTGCTGCGGCAGCGGTAATTGCGATTCCAACAGCTTTAACAGCAGGACTTTTAGCGTTTTCAGCTATTGTCGTTCCTACTACTATTATCCCCGTTCCAGCTACACTTTTCAGAGTATCGCTAAACAGATGTTTTCCCATTACTGCACTGTAGGGTATTTGAGCATCAATATCTTTTATTTCAGGGCGTGTGCCTTCATTCAAACTCATAATTCTTACCTCTTTTTAAGATTATAACATCCTATAATACAAATGTCAAGAAGGATTTATTTTTTAATTTTTTTTACTTCTTCTCTTAGCCGTATTGCTGTTTCAAAATCCAATCTTTCAGCTGCCGATTTCATTTCCCGTCTTAAGTTTTTAAGTAAGTCCTCTCTCTCATCCGGCAGTAAAACATCCTTTTTACCGAATTCTATTAGCGAGTCAATTGTGTGAATCTGGGCTTCTTCTTTTTCACGGTCGGTTAGTTTGGCTCTGATCTCTTTTTCAATTGATGCGGGAGTTATGCCGTGTTTTTTGTTGTACGCCATCTGAATTTCACGTCTCCTCTCTACCTCCTCAATCGCACCCTGCATCGATCCCGTCATCCGGTCAGCATACATAATAGCCTCAGAATCTACGTTGCGGGCAGCACGTCCCATTGTCTGAATCAGGGAAGTTTTACTTCGAAGAAATCCTTCTTTGTCTGCATCCAAAATAGCAACAAGTGCGACTTCGGGTAGATCCAGACCCTCACGGAGCAAATTGATCCCGATAAGAACGTCTACTTCGCCTGAGCGCAAACTATCCAGTACGTCCTGGCGGTTAAGGGTTTCAATATCCGAGTGAAGATATGCAACTTTTATTTTACGCTCGTCCAGATAACTGGATAATTCCTCGGACATGCGTTTGGTAAGCGTTGTGACAAGTACTCTTTGTTTTTTCTCGACTCTTTTTTTAATCTCCGTCATCAAATCATCAATTTGTCCCTTGGTTGGTCTAACTACTACTTTTGGATCAACAAGTCCTGTAGGGCGGATCAGCTGCTGGACAATACCCGGCGTATCAAGAGTGTTTGATGAGTCAAAAGTAACAGACTCTTTATTGTCCGGGAAAGAAGTTTTGGCAAGGGATACTTCATATTCATTTGGGGTCGCCGAAACATAAACAATTTGATTTGTTTTTCTCATAAATTCTGAAAATTGAAGAGGTCTGTTATCAAGGGCCGAGGGAAGACGGAATCCATAATCAATTAGAGTTTTTTTCCTCGCCTGATCTCCGTTGTACATTCCGCGGAGTTGCGGGAGGGTGATGTGGGATTCATCAACTAGTAACAGCCAGTCATCAGAAGCATGATCAAAATAATCTATAAGTGTATAAGGCGGTTGACCGGGCAGGCGTCCGTCAAAATATGTCGAGTAATTCTCAATACCATTTACGTATCCGACTTCTTTTATCATCTCCATATCGTATTTAGTTCGTTGCTTAATACGCTGAGCCTCCAACAATTTTCCCTCATCAGTTAATTTCTTGACTTGTGCGTCCAAATCACGCTGTATCTTGGAAAAAGCATCCTCGTACGTTCTGGGGTCAGTCATGTAGTGCTTGGCCGGATATATAACGCTTGCGTCCAGCTGCTTTATGATCTCACCTGTCAGAGGACTGAATTCATACATATTTGTTATAAAATCATCAACTTCGATTCGGATTCCATGATCTACATAAGCCGGGAACAAGTCAATTGAATTTCCCCTAATTCTGTAAGTCCCGCGTTTGAACTCGTAATCATTTCTTGAATATTGAAGGTCTGAAAGTCTGAGCATAATATCTTGCTGCCTGATCTTCATACCTTTTGCCATCTCGAGGACAAACTTTCCATACTCAACCGGTGAGCCAAGATTATAAATGCATGATACAGAGGCAACTACTATTACGTCTTTGCGGGTAAGAAGGTTGGCAGTTGCAGCAAGACGCAGTTTGTCAATTTCTTCATTTATCTCTGCCTCTTTTTCTATATAAGTATCGGTTTGAGGAACATATGCTTCGGGTTGGTAGTAGTCATAGTAGGATACGAAATAGCTCACTGCATTCTCCGGAAAAAAATCACGGAACTCCTGATAAAGCTGTCCGGCAAGTGTTTTGTTGTGAGAGATAATAAGTGTCGGACGTTTAACATTCTGGATCACATTTGCCATTGTGTAGGTTTTTCCACTGCCGGTTACACCAAGAAGCACCTGATTTTTTACATTACTTTTGAGGTTTTTTGTGAGCTGCTCTATTGCAGTTGGTTGATCCCCGGTTGGTTTGAATTTTGATTGGAGTTTGAAATCCATAAGGCAATCTATTTTAGCAGATTTACAATAATAAAAAAATCTGCTACATTGGATTTATTATGCTAACAAATGATGATCTGCAAAAAATTGGTGAATTATTAAAGGGGGAAACTGGGCCAATTAACACTAATTTAGAAGAGTTGAGAAATGAATTTAAAAAACAAAGAAAAGATATCAAATATTTGAGAAAAACTCTTGACTTAGCAATTGATCATTTCGATAACCGAGACGTAAAAGTTAGGAAAGAGATTGATAAGATAAAAGAACATATCGGTTTAACCGTGGAATAATTTTGACCCCTTTAGTATCTCTTTGTACGATTGACAAAAATATACGAAAAGTCGTATAAATTATACATGCCGGGTGTACTTTACAGTAAAGAGAGAGTTGTTCTAGAATTTCTTGTCCAGTTTCAGGCAAAACACGGCTACGCCCCGACACTTCGCGAAATTGCAAACGCCACAGGTCACAAAAGTGTTTCAACGATTTATGTTTTGATACGAAGCTTGGTTGACAAGGGATACGTCCAAAAAGTTGATGGAAATTCCCGAGTTTTGAAGGTATTGGATGATAGTATAGTTTCAAAATTTATGGGGACTGATCCATCGATCGAGCTTCCATTGATGGGCTACATCGCAGCTGGTAAACCGCTTGAACCCCACACCGATCCAAACGCAACTTTTCAGGTTTCTGCATCTATGTTAAGCGGTACCAAGACTTCCTATGCTCTGGAAGTAAAGGGAGAGTCAATGATTGAGGATGGGATTTTGGATGGTGATTTTGTGGTTGTCGAGAAAGTGCAGGAAGCAAAAAATGGAGAGATTGTTGTTGCGCTTGTTGATGATAATCTAGCGACACTCAAACGGTTTCATAAAGAAGGCGACGTAGTGGTTCTGCGGCCGGCCAACTCTCAAATGGAGCCGATTTATCCTAAAAGCCTCAAAATTCAGGGAAGGGTAGTAGGGCTAGTTAGGCGATATTAATTCAATTCTGTGGTAAAATCCACTCATGGGAATTCTTTACGTAGTTCCGACTCCAATTGGAAATATCAAAGACATTACATTCCGCGCTCTGCAAGTTTTATTTGATGCTGATGTAATTGCGTGTGAAGATACCAGAAGGACAGGCTTGCTTCTTCAAAAACTTAGAGAAATGATTGATGCATCATCTCCCGAAGCAGAAGAAAAAATAACGCATCCACCTTTAATTTCATATTATGAACAAAATGAATTGCAGCGTATTCCTGAAATAATAAATATTCTTCAAAACGGGCAAAATGTCGCTCTTATTTCTGATGCTGGAACTCCTGCCATTTCAGATCCCGGATTTAAATTGATAAGAGAAGCAATAAAGCAGAAGATAAAAGTTGAATCACTTCCAGGCGCATCTGCAGTTCTTACCGCTCTTACAGCATCAGGCCTGCCGACAGATAAATTTGTATTCGCAGGATATCCTCCCCGAAAACCGGGACATAGAAAAACATTTTTTGAAAACATCAAAAAGTCACAGGAATTTCTCAAGACAACAGTTATTCTGTTTGAAGCGCCACATAAAATCTTGAAAACTCTGGGAGAAATGGAAGAGGTTTTTGGTGACATTGAAATCGTCATAGCCCGTGAATTGACAAAAACACATGATGAGGTACGCCACGAAAAAATCTCCGAGAGTTTAAGTCATTTTAAAAAGAAAGCACCGAAAGGGGAATTCGTTATTTTGTTGCATTTCTGAGGTAAAAGAGTATAATCCAATTAAATATGGCAATCATTAAAGAGACAGTGAGGGTTGAGCGACAGACTAAGGTGGTTAAGCATTCATCTCTATATAGATGGCGAGTTGATCCTGTTCCTGATCGCGTACTGCCGGATATCCCTAAGGGATTGGAATTGGTTAAGGAAAAAAGGTGGCTTAAACAGGATTATGAAGATAGTTTAAGTCTTACAACAGAAAGACGCCTAAAAAAAATAAGTAAAAAAGGTGACAAATTGGTCTGGGATTCACACGTGAAATGGACATTCACAGAACGCTTAGTAAAAGATGAAGTCAATAATCCCAAGCTTAGCCTACGAAAAACAAGACGCAGACGAGTTACTACTTATAGCTATGAAAATCGACCAGTTTATGAAGCTCCTGAAAATCTGAGAAGCTAGTCTGTCGTCAAAGATTGACCTACTTTATAGCTGAATGTCTGCTTATAGCAAATTTCACCAAGTAAATAAGAATGGATCGTGCATAGTTGTATTCAAGGCTAAATCGCGATAAGATCTCAAGACATGAAAAACGCTGAGACGGATTTTGGTCGAAGGTTTGAAAGCCTTGCAAAAAAAAGAAGACATAACAAAAAGATTTTTAAGAGATATAGGGCTGTAAGATCGGGAGTCAAGATTGCTTATGCAATCCAAAACTCACCTAGTAATGAAATGATACTGGATAGGGTTGCCGCTTTTCTGAGTGGAAAAGGAAAGTATGAGGGCGTTCAATATGCTTCAGAAATGGTTAAAAAGGGCAAAGAGGTCGTAGCGGTTACTTACCGTGGACCGGCAAGAGCGTGGAATATTTTAAAGGTTTCAAGAACTCTTCCAAAATAATCTTAAGCTTGATTTCTGATTTCTTTTCCCGCCACATTTCCATCCTCGTCAATTTGATAAATCAGAATTTGGCCTACAGGTATTTCCAGTTTTGTAACTTCTGAATCAGACATATTTTCCAAATGCTTGACGAGTGCGCGGAGACTGTTCCCATGGGCTGCAACAATTACATTTTTTCCTGATTTAAGTCTGGGCAAAATATGTTCTTCATAATAGGGAACTACTCTTTTATAAACGTCTTTCAATGATTCTCCATTGGGAACAGAATCATCCCATCCCCGTCTCCATTTCATAAACTGCTCTTTCCCAAATTCTTTTTCTACTTCCCATTTGTTTTTGCCTGTTAGGTCACCATAATCACGTTCATTTAATAATTTTGATTCAACTGTAGGAAGGTTGGTTTGATTTTTTACTTGCTTGATTTCCTCAAGCGTTTGCTGGGCTCTTTTCAAACCCGACGTGAAAGCGTTATCAAAATTAATATCTTGAAGCCTTAGTCCAGCGTCTCTTGCCTGGTTATGGCCTTTTTTGCTAAGCTCAACATCAGTCCATCCGGTCCATAATCCTTTAGCATTCCAAACAGACTCGCCGTGGCGGATTAGTACGAGGTAAGATCTCTGGGCGTTTGTCATTGGTTTTACATTCATTATATATATTTTATTCTTCTCAAGCGCCCATGTCACTACATGCGGAAAATAAAAATGCTTTTTCAGTCTTTTGCCAAGCTCTTCTAAATTTTTTCTTTGTTTGTTAGATAGCCGGGAATTTGTTTCAATAATTAGATTTTTGGTTGAAATCTTGCCTTTCATGTTTACGCCAATTACCTTTTGAATGACAATTGAAAAATCTTTATGAAAATTACTTCTTTTGTGCTCATGAGCTAATAATAGTTGTTTGGGTCTGAACTCATTTGCCCAAGTCTGTTTGATTACCTTCAACAAGCTTTCAAGATTATCAACCGCTTTATTTTCTCCGATATATACTAAAGGTTTTTTAAATATCCCACCCAGCTTTTTATATTCAGATTTAATTTCCAAGGTTAGCTCAGGTGAAATACGTGAATCAACGATTAATTTTTGTATGTGATTTGATACCTGAATCAGGGAGTCTACTCGTTCAAAATGAATTGTGGAAATTAGATCATCTATTTTTTTCTGAAGTTTATTGGCTTTTACAAAAGCCAAAAACGCATCTTGGGTAATAAAAAAACCCGGAGAAACATCAAATCCGGCATGGGGAAGTCCGAGAAAATCTGCCCTGATTTTACTAATTAAATCCAATTGTCTGGGGTTTATTTCCGAAAAAGGTACAACTGATTGCTGCTTACCGATCACACCTTACATTATGCATAAGTTTTATTGACAACTCAAGTAAGGCCAAGTATTATTATATATAAGCATATGCCAATGAATCCGGACGATGTTACAAAGTTCAAGAGTTTGTATTTGCAAACTGCTTGGGGATATTTGAATATGCTTAATAAAAGTATTGCGTTTTTACTCAAAGGTGAACAAACAAAAGAGGCTGTAGAATCAGCCCATCTTGCGGCTCATTCCCTGAAAAGTCAGAGCCTTTTGATGGGTTACGTTCAAATTGGAACAATGCAAGGGGAAATGGAAAAAATATTTAATGATTGCAAGGAGAAGCTGACAGTTCCCGATAATACTACCATGGATATTATACTTTCAGGTCTAAAAAAGATACAAACTTCTCTTTTGCAGATTTCAGATAGCGGGAAAGAGATGGATATGTCTGATGAAATAAAAAAATTGGAAGCGACAACAGTAAATAAGCAGTAATTACAAACTATAAATAATATGAAAATATTACTAGTTGAAGACGATAAATTTTTTAGAGAATTCTATGCCCAAAAGTTACGTGAAAAAAGCATGGAAGTCTTTCAAGCAGGAGATGGAGAAGAGGGCATAAAAAAAGTAAGTGAAAGTAATCCTGACGTTATCCTATTGGATCTTATTATGCCTGTTAAGGATGGATTTTCGGTTCTGGAAGAATTATCAAAAAACGGTTTGATAAAAAGCATCCCGGTTCTTGTTTTCTCGACTCTGGGACAAGACAAAGATATCCAGAAAGCAATAAGTCTGGGCGCCCGGGGATATGTGAATAAAAGCTTTTTTGATTTTGACACCTTATATAATAAAATTATGGAACTCGCGCAAAAACCGATAATCCCGTCTAGTTAATAAATTATTGTCCTGCCCATGTTAATAACGGATGAACAACTTAAAAAGCTCGTACTCAAAGTAAATCTTCTTGATGAAAAAAAACTTCAGACGATAACTGAATACTCCAAAATCTCTGAAATCAGCCTAAGTGACGCATTAATAGAGAAAGATGTGGTAACTGATGAAAACTTAGGAATTCTTATTGCAGATTCATTAAAAATTCCTTTTATTGTACTTTCGAAAATCTCAATCCCCGAGGAAGTATATAAAATAATTCCTGAGAGAATTGCGCGAAAGTACAAAGTAGTTCCATTTGTGAGAGACAAGAATGGGATAAAATTGGCAATGACGGATCCTGACAATAAATTAATTCAGGAGATGTTACAAAAAAAGACTTCTCAAAAAATTATTCCATACCTTGCAACCGAGCGTGATCTTTTCGGCAAGCTCTGGATTTTCCGCAAAGACCTGCAAAAGACTTTTGACGCATTGGTTAACGAACAATTAAAATCTGTTGGCAGTAAAACATCTGCTCCGATCCCAATTGCAAAAATCGTTGACCTTATCATCAAATACGCCTACCAGGATTTGACATCTGATATCCACATTGAACCGGAAGAAAAAGGTACGTTGGTCAGGTTCCGCGTAGACGGAATTTTGCACGACGTTCTTTCTCTTCCTGGTAATCTTCACGATCAGATCGTAACCAGAATTAAAGTTTTATCAAACCTCCGTACAGATGAACATATGTCGCCTCAGGATGGAAAAATGAGGGTGGAGTTGGAAGAGGAAAACCTTGATATCAGGGTATCTCTTCTCCCGATTGTTTACGGCGAAAAGGTAGTTATGAGGCTTTTGGCATCACATTTCAGGCAATTCTCGCTTGTTGACTTGGGTATGAACGAGACGGATTTGAAAAAAGTCACAAATGCATTCACCAAATCATTTGGAATGATCTTATCAACCGGTCCTACGGGGTCAGGTAAGACAACTTCAATTTACTCGGTACTCAAAATTATTAATTCACGCGACAAAAATATTACAACTATTGAAGATCCAGTTGAATACCGTCTAAAAGGAGTTAATCAGATTCAAACAAACGCCAGAGCAGAGCTTACATTTGCATCAGGACTTAGATCTATTCTGAGACAGGATCCGAACATCATTTTTGTTGGGGAGATCCGGGATTCTGAAACAGCAGGTATTGCAGTTAATGCTGCGTTGACCGGACATTTAGTTCTTTCGACTCTACACACAAATGACGCTGCAGGAACGCTGCCAAGACTCACAGATATGAACATTGAACCATTCCTTGTTTCCTCCACCGTAAATGTGATTATCGCGCAAAGGCTGATCCGCAAAATTTGTGAAATGTGCAAAGGCTCAGTTGATATAAAAGCTGAGCAGCTATTACAAAATTTACCCGAAGATGTAGTTAGGAAGCACTTTGGGCAAGGGGATAGTTTTAGGGCATACAAAGGACAAGGTTGTGAAGTGTGCCATCTGACAGGTTATTCAGGAAGAATTGGTATTTTTGAGGTGCTTGAGGTAAGTCCTGAGATCAAGAAGCTTATTAACAAAAAAAATGATTCTGATGTAATTCTGGCTCAAGCCGTTAAAGACGGGATGGTTACGATGCTTGAAGACGGGCTGATAAAAGTTATAAAAGGCCTAACGAGTATCGAGGAAGTTTTGCGTGTTACCAAGGTCGAAACAATGTGATAATCAAATTATGAACGTAAAAAATTTGACACTTTCCACTAAAGATAAAATAGGGCTGATTAGCAACTTGAACACTATGCTATCAGCGGGTATTCCAATTCTTGAAACCGTTGATTCACTTCTGGAAGATGCGAAAGGCAACATGAAAAAGCTTCTTGAGGTCATGCGGGCAGATTTGGTTGAGGGGCAACACGTTGCGGTGACTTTTGCAAAATTTCCCAGGATCTTTGATAAGGTTACTGTGAATATTATAAAAGCATCTGAGGAAGCAGGAACACTGGATGTAACACTTAAAGATATTAAAGATAACATAAAACGGGATATAGAATTTAATGACAAAATAAAAGGCGCGCTTATATATCCGGTGTTTATTATGGGTGTATTTTTTTCAGTGCTGATTATGATCCTTGTTGTTGTGGTTCCAAAAATTTCAACTGTCTTTTTACGAATGAATGTTCCCTTGCCTCTCCCGACAAAAATAATGATATTTATGTCCAACGCTCTTTTGAATAATACTATTCCGGTAATTACAGGATTGGGATTTTTGATAATAGCTATTGTATATTTTTATAAAAAAAATAGGAGCGTGTTCATTTCATCACTCATTTCATTGCCGGTTATTTCCAGTCTGGCTCAAAAAGTGGATTTAACCCGCTTTACGAGAAGTCTTTATCTACTATTAAGCGCAGGTATCCCAATTACATCAGCTCTGGAATTGACTCAACAGGTTGTTGCGAAGAAAAACATGCAGAAAGCTATAATGCATGCAAAAGAGACCGTTTTCGCCGGAAAAAAATTATCTCAGGGGCTAAAGGACAATAAGCAGATGATTCCACAGATCATGATAAAGATTATCGAAGCGGGGGAACGGACAGGTACCCTTGATAAGTCAATGCAGGACGTTGCTGAATATCTTGACTATGAGGTGTCCAATTCACTCAAAACTTTGACTGCTCTAATTGAGCCGCTGCTTCTAGTTATTGTTGGAGTGATGGTTGGAGGAATGATGATGGCCATTATCAGTCCGATTTACGGTTTGGTCGGACAGATTGGGGGACACTAGGATTTTAAATGTCAAATTTCAAATTTCAAATTTCCAATGGATTTACGTTGATTGAGCTCATTCTTGTAATGGGAATTTTTTCACTGCTGGTAAGCATATCAACAATCAGCCTTTTTAATATTCAGCACAAAACTTCTCTAATGGCAAATGTAAATACTTTTACTGCCGATTTGAGACAACAGCAAATAAAAGCAATGACAGCCGAGGGGGATGGCACAACGGCTACTTATCAGTATGGAATCTATCTTTTAGCAGGTAGTTATGTAATGTTTAGAGGATCCAGCTATTCTGCTGGGGATGCAAATAATTTTTCAGTCTCGCTTTCTCCAAATACACAATTTACAACTCCTAATACCTCAATAATTTTTGAAAAAGGAAGCGGGGAAATTTCGGCAAGCGCCACGGTCACCATTAAAGACACAAAAGACAATAGTCAAAAAGCAATAACTATTAATAAGTATGGAGTTGTGACAGGAGTAAATTAATTTTTCCCGATTCGATCGGGATCCCGAATGAAAACTATCATCGGGACAATTTAAAATTTTCAATGAATTTTCAATTTTCAATTTTTAAAAAAAGGAAGGGCCCGCCCGCTTCGCAAGCGAGAGCGTTGCGGGCAGGGCAGACATTGATTGAGCTCATTCTTGTAATGGGAATTGCGGCAATTATACTTCCCGCTCTTTTGACAGGATTTGTTGCATCCAGAAATGGCAAGCCTCAACAGCAGCAGCGTTTGCAGGCGGTATCAGTTCTTAAAGAAACAGAAACGGCCGTAAAAAATATAAAAAATTCAAATTGGAATGCGTTGTCGACAAATGGAACTTATCATACTCAAATTTCGGGATCGCAGTGGAGCTTGGCTATAAATCCGTTTACAAATTCTCAAGGAATCAAGCAGGAAATAGTAATTGGCGATGTAATGCGTGATGCTAGTGGAGCAATTGTGGAGGCAGGGGGAACAATTGATCCTTCAACAAAAAAACTAAATATTATAATTTCCTGGACTATGCCTTATGTATCTTCAATTAACTCTACGCTGTATCTGACCCGGACCAAAAATCAAACCTTTACTCATACAACGCAGGCAGATTTTAATGCCGGAACGGCTTCAAATTCGGCGGTTGTGTCTAGCGGGGGAAGTTTGACTGACGGTCAGGTCCAATTGGCTGCATCAGTAGGCTCAGGCGGAGGAATTGGAAGTGGCGGCCCTTCTAGTGATTGGTGCGTGCCAAATCTTAGCATAACTGCTCTTGATCTTCCAAAGAGCGGAGTTGCAAATGCAATTTCAGCAATTCCAGGTAAAGTGTTTGCAGGCACAGGAAACAATTCATCGGGAGTTTCATTTGCAAATGTTACGGTCACTAATACACGTCCTCCCACATCTTCGATTGACGGTACAGCCGATGGCTATAAAACAAATTCTGTCTTTGGAGAAACAAACTATGGATATTTAGCAACTGATAACAATTCAAAAGAAATTATAATACTTGATCTCAATCAGAACCAAAATGGGAAATATGTTGAATCAGGATATTTTAATGCCCCCGGTAACGGAAGCGGCAATAGCATATTCGTTTTGGGGAATATCGGATATATGACATCAGGCAATAAGTTGTATACCTTTGATCTCTCAAGTAAAGCCGGTTCCCGTTCCCAGTTGGGGAGTTTAACTTTGGATGGAACAGGAAATAAAATATACGTCGTTGGGAGTTATGTATATGTGGCAATTGGCTCAACAACTAATCAGCTTGAAGTAGTACAAGTTTCAAATAGCGGAGCTACCCTGACCAAAACTGCATCCATTTCAGTCGCCGGGCAAGCGGCTCAGGACGTTTTCGTTGACGCATCGGGAACACGTGCCTACGTCGCTACCGCTGTATCCGCTTCGCAGAAGGAAATGTTTATTATAAATGTATCTAATAAATCAAATCTGCTTCAAGTTAGTAGTTATGAGGCAAATGGAATGAGTCCTACGGGAATTACCGTAGTGACAAACAATAAGCTAATTCTTGTTGGAACCAGCGGGGAGGAATATCAAGTGATCGACATCAGTACTGAAGGATCCCCCTCGCGATGCGGAGGTTTGAATATCGATACCGGAGTCCAGGGAATTTCATCGGTTCAGGAAGCTGACGGGGACACATATTCGTATATTGTTACAGGGGACGCTTCATCTGAGCTTAAAATTATTGAAGGAGGCTCAGGAGGAACTAGCGTGCAGCCGAATTGGTGCAGCCCGCAAAACTCTATTGTAAACACGTTTACTTTGCCAAAACAGGGAAATGTTTTGACCGGCCAACTTGGAAAGGCTTTCATCGGAACAGGCGATGGTTCAGGAATCAATTTTACAAATCTTAATATTTCCAGTCCCGCTCCTCCTTCCAATCCGGTGAGCTCAGTCAATGCAAATTATTCAGGTTCCTATCAAACCAATGGAGTTTATAGTGATGGAACTTATGCATATCTTGCAGTAAACGGTTCCACGTCTCAAGTTGTTATACTCAATACCGCCTCATCCACATTTAGTCAAATAGGAACAATTAACGTACCGGGCGGTACGAATGCCAATGGTGTTTTTGTTTCAAACAATATAGCCTATGTCACAAGCGGAAATAAGCTGTATGCATTTGATGTCACTACAAAATCAGGCTCCCACAGCACAGCGCTTTCTCAGGTAGATATGTATGCAGAATCAGGAGTAACACCTACTGCAAAACAAGTTACAGTTGTTGGCAGTAAAGCCTTTGTTTCAGCAGCAGGTACAACATACGGACTACAGGTATTCATAATCGGCTCGGGTGGATCTTCATTAAGACTTGCGGGAGTATCCGACCTGGATTTCTCTCAGTCCGCACAAGGATTATCTGTAAATTCTGCTGGTACAAGAGGATATGTTTCGTTCAATAGCGGTACAGGTTCTATTCCTAAAGGTTTTTTTATAGTTGATACATCGGTGGCGGACCCGCCTGCCTGGTGGCCGATACCCAATTTTTATACAATAGCAGGCATATACAATTCCGGTAGCACAGACCCGACGGGTATGGCTCTTGCAAGCGGTACAACCAACCGGGCGTTGCTTGTTGGAAATGGAGGCACATATCAATATAACGTGATAGATATTTCAGCTGAAGGGCAGCCCTTATTGTGCGGCGGACTAGCTATAGCTTCAGGAGTAAAAGGGGTAGCAAGTATTCAGGATTCGTACAGCCGCGCATATTCATATGTTATGTCTACTGAGGCGAGTAATCAGTTTAAAATAATTCAGGGCGGAAGCGGAGGAGGAAATTACAAGGAAGATGCTACATTTGAGTCTAGTATATTTACAGTAAGTAATAGCGCTGCTTTTAATAGACTTGTGTCGACTGTTGCCAAACCGGCTAAAACAACTATAAGATTGCAGGTGGCATCAGCTCTCCCGGTAAGTGGGAGTTGCAGCGGAGCAGCCTATTCCTACGTCGGTCCGGACGGAAGCGCGACATCCTTTTTTACACCCAATGGTACTGCAGTTACCGGTCAAATACCATTTGGTAACTATGATCCAAGTTATGAAAACCCCGCGAGATGTTTTCGTTATAAAACTTGGTTTTCAACTTGGGATACTTCCGAAACGCCTATACTTAATGATGTAACAATAAATTATTCACCATGAAGATAGATAATTTAACAAAAGAAGGAATTATAATCTTTTTAAGAGCGCAGTGGAAACCTGTTACGCTTGGTGGAATAATTTTGTTAAGTTTATTTATTACTCTACTTATTCCAAATAAAGCCCGGAATAGTCTGAGTAATCCAACTGGAAATACCCTCGGCCGGGAAAATAATAATTCAACAAATAAACCAGAATCAAAAAAACAACCGTTTAATCCTTTTGGATTTTTGTTTGATAATAATGTAAAAAAAGGCAAGTTGGCCAATGAAGCAAGTTCCCCTTTAAAAAATATTCCAAATGGAAATACGACGGTTCAAATTCCGTCCACAATCGTAAAAGTTCAACCCAATGGTACCAGAATTAAGCAATCTATAAATAGTACCGGAACAACTCAGACAGCCCAAGGAACCATACAGCAAAATAGCAATCTTCAGACAGGGGTTGATAGTAATGTTAAGGCTGACGATATCCGGATTATTTTCCAAAATCCTGACGGGACGACATTTACTTATATTCCGCCCAGCACACCACCGGGGGAGGTCAGATGGGGAAGATACTCAAATACCAAATCCAAGTATGCGATTAATTACCCAAGCAATTGGCAATTTTTATATTCTACTGACTCAAACGGATTTGAGGGGGTTGCGCTATATCCGCCGGGAGTTGACCCAAATGACGCAAACTCTCCCTTTATTGGTTTTGGGATGTCCGCATCTTTTCTTCTTCCAGCAGCGAGTAATATAGCTGGAGCATACGTTACTCCGCTTACTGTTGATGGAATACATGGTTCTTTGTATACAAATGGTTCTTTAGGCGCAAGCTACATCGCATCTACGCTTTCATACTCAAGCAATTATTTTGGATTGGGGGCAAGTAAAAGCGATGCCACGTTTGCCTACGTGTACTATTATATGTTGAATTCGCTTACATTTAATATTGAATAATATGAGCAAATATAAAATTTCAAATAAAAATCTGTTGAATATTAGAAATAGGACCTTGCCTGCCGGCAGGCAGGAATTAGTAAGTAGAAATTCGCGGCGGGGCTTTACTCTGATTGAGTTGATAATGTCTATGGGAATTATGGCGTTGCTGATTGGGGTTTTTACAGGTATTTTTGGCTCAATTGTTGACACAAGTCTTGATTCAAATGCCACATCCGGAGTAGATCAGGACGGGAGATTTATAATTGCAAGATTGGGGTATGATATGCAGCGCGCAACGCAGATTGTCACTCCTGCGACACCTGGGTCAATAACGAGTAATACATTGACAATAAAAATTAATTCCATAGATTATACATATAGTTTAGACGGATCGGGTAATGTGCAGCTTACAGACAATATTGGATCAAACAGTCTTAACAGCAATACTACTCAGGTAAGTAATTTAACATTTCAACGACTCGGAATAGGGGATACAACTGATACGGTTCAGGTAAAATTCACGTTAACAAGTAGAATTAAAGAATCAAAGGGACAGGAGACAAAATCGTTTCAAACAACAATTGGGATACAATGAAAGGACAAGCATTAGTCACACTAATATTTTTTATGGTTTTTGCAACAACCGTTACAACGGCTGCCGTATTTGTGATCGCAACCAATTCTATAAGCGGGGCGAAATTTCAGGAAGGGTCAATAGCTTATGAAATTGCCCAAAGCGGGGCAGATAATGCGTTGGTTAGACTACTTCGCAATCCAGCATACACGGGGGAAACATTGAGCGTTGGATCGGGAAGTGCTATTGTTAGTGTCACGGGAACCGGAACGGTTGGGGATCCCTATATAATATTGTCAAAAGGAATGAATGGTTATTTTGTAAAGCAAATTCAGGTAACAGCACAACTTGTGAATTCTCAAATGAGCGTAATTTCACAAAAAGAGATATTTTAATATGACAGAAAAAACATACATTATATATCTGCTGAAAGATAAATTTGAATTCTATTCCCCTGTCAATGGTAGCGCTATTGAATTCAGGTTTGTTCCGGAAATAGTAAACGATTTGGACGTTATCAATCCAGAGTTATTTGAGAGTCTCATCAAACTGTTTGTTGCCAATAATAAAATAACTTTTGGAAGCATAGTGATTGTTATTGCTGACAATGCAAGCTTTATAAAAGATTTTATCACTACAAATAATCCACCAAATACTTTGAAAACCAATACTGCAAATAATGTATCGGCCGATGTTTCTATACCCGCTGCCGCGAAGGAAAATACCAATGAAGAAATAAAATCTTTCATAGAGCATGTGCCCTTTGATGATGTGGCTAGTGACACATACCCGTTGAGTAGCGGAACAAAGATATGGGCTACCAACAGAGAACTTTTTACTGCTATCGCGGATGCTTTTAAAAAACAAAGATTTGAAGTCGAAGCAGTTTTACCGGGATTGGTATTTGAGGGAAATATAAGCTCCAAAGCTACTATGGATCCTGCAATGGCGGGGATTATTTTGCAAACCTTTGATTCTGTTAAGCAGCACAGCTTACTCTCTCAAAAGCCGGTTGAACCTCAAGCTGCAGTAACTGATTCAAAAGAAGAATCAAAGAAAATTAAAAATACAGAGGAAAGCTATGAAATAAATGATACACCAAAAACCGGAACAAATAAGAAAAGATTATTTGTGATGATAGGTATTTTTGTAATCTTAATAATCATATTAATTTTAGTTTACGTGGGAAGTCTGCGCCAAAATCCATAGACGAGGCTAGATTTTCGTATTCTTTTCCATTTTTACTCTATTGACAGGTGCTAATTATTTGTTCAATAATGATTACAGATCAAAAATAATTGATATATAAATAAAACATGACTGCCCTAAACATCAAAAAACTAAACAAAGGATTTACCCTTATCGAGTTACTCGTAGTTATCGGTATCCTCGCAATTCTTCTTGCAATTACTCTTATTGCTATCAATCCGGCAAGACAATTCCAGCAATCAAATGACACAAAGAGAAGGTCA